>JANNWM010000074.1:0-160483 GCA_031408435.1 Bacteroidota bacterium | reverse complement strand
AAGAATAGTAGATAGATACTGTATTATAAAAGTATGTAAAGTTTAAAATTTTCGGGAGTCAACGATAGTAATCGGGATTTTATCACCTTTTTTTATAAGAAAATATTATAATATTGAATTACAATTTTTATGAATATAATTTTTTAATATTTCTTTTTATTAATTATATTTGTATTTTACGGATGATTTCTCTCCAAATGTAGGAATTGACTAACTTAAATTTTAAAATAAATGAAATGTCAGTTTTAAAAAATATCAGTTCTAATGAAATTATTAATTTAGAAAATAAATATGGTGCACATAATTATCATCCTCTACCAGTGGTTCTATCAAAAGGGGAGGGAGTTTATGTTTGGGATTTAGAAGATAAAAAATATTATGACTTTTTATCAGCTTATTCAGCTGTAAATCAAGGTCATTGTCATCCAAAAATTATAAATGCAATGATTAATCAAGCACAAACGCTGACTTTAACATCGCGTGCCTTTTTTAATGATCAACTTGGACCATATGAAAAATTCTTAACAGAATATTTTTGTTTTGACAAGGTTTTACCTATGAATACTGGTGCAGAAGCAGTTGAAACTGCTTTAAAATTGTGCAGAAAATGGGCTTACGAGAAAAAAGGAATTCCAGAAAATGAAGCTCAAATTATTGTTTGTGATGGTAATTTTCACGGAAGAACAACTACTATAATTTCATTTTCAAATGACGACAATGCACGCAAGAATTTTGGACCTTATACTGAAGGATTTATTAAAATTCCTTACGATTCTATTGAGTCATTAGAAAATATTTTAGTCAATTCTAAAAATATTGCAGGCTTTTTAGTTGAACCAATTCAAGGAGAAGCAGGAGTTTATACTCCCGCAAATGATTATATGATGCGTGTTAAAGAATTATGTAACAAACATAATGTTCTTTTTATAGCTGATGAAATTCAAACAGGAATAGCAAGAACTGGTTCATTACTTGCTGTTTGTGGTAATTGTGATTGTCAAAATCATTGTGAACGGCAAGAAACTTATGCAACACCAGACATTTTGATTTTAGGAAAAGCTCTTTCTGGTGGGGCTTATCCAGTTTCAGCCGTTTTAGCTAACGATGAGATTATGAATGTTATCAAACCTGGTCAACACGGATCGACTTTTGGAGGTAACCCTATTGCTGCTGCTGTAGCAATTGCCGCTCTTGAAGTTGTTGTTGAGGAAAATTTATCTCAAAATGCTAGAATTTTGGGTATATTATTTCGTTCTGAATTAAATAAATATATAGAAACTTCTAATATTGCAAAATTAGTACGAGGGCGTGGTTTATTAAATGCTATTGTAATAAATGATTCTGAAGATAGTGAAACTGCTTGGAATATTTGCATGGATTTGCGTGACAATGGGCTTTTAGCTAAACCAACACATGGAAATATTATTCGTTTTGCACCGCCATTAGTTATAAATGTAAATCAATTGTTAGATTGTGTTTCAATTATTATAAATACTTTAAAAAGATTTGAAAAATAAAAATATATTTAAAAATAAAAAAACGCTGGTTAATACCAGCGTTTTTTGTTTTGTTTTGAAGCTTCAGATTTTCTTGAATTAAATTTTTCTCCACTTCTATTTGAACTTTTAATAACTTCTTTAACTGCATCAGGGCTTGTACCAGTATGCCATGGATATGGATGGTCAGAAATTATTTCAACTTCAACTTTTATTAATTTTTTAATATCTTTCCAGTATTGGTCTTCGTCATGACTGCAAAAAGAAATTGCTACACCACCATTTCCTGCACGTCCAGTTCGCCCAATTCTGTGAACATAAGTTTCTGGAATATTAGGCAAATCAAAATTGATTACGAACGGCAACTGATTAATATCTATTCCGCGAGCTGCAATATCTGTAGCGACCAAAACGCCAACTTCTTTCTTTTTGAAAGCGTCAAGAACTCGTTGTCTTGCATTTTGAGATTTATCTCCATGAATTGCTTCTGCTGGAATATCGTGTTTACGTAATGCTTTAACTACATTGTCTGCTCCGTGTTTAGTTCTCGAAAAAACCAAAACATCGGTAATGTTTTCTTCTTTAATTAATTTGTATAAAAGATTTCTTTTTTCAGTTTTGTCTACAAAATAAACTCGTTGCTCTACTTTTTCTGCGGTTGAAGAAACTGGTGAAACTGAAACTGTTGCTGGATCATTTAAAAACAATTCTGCCAATTCTCTGATAGCTGTGGGCATTGTAGCAGAAAAAAATAAAGTTTGACGGTTTTTAGGGGTTAATTTAACGATTTTTTTTACATCGTTAACAAATCCCATATCTAACATTTGATCGGCCTCATCAAGAACCAAAGTATGTAAATGATCTAAATCTATAAAACCTTGTTTAACTAAATCAAGTAATCGTCCTGGTGTAGCAATCAAAACATCGACCCCTTTACGCAAAGTGTCTACTTGGTGTAATTGCGATACACCACCAAAAATTGTAAGTTGAGTTATGTTAGTATATTTGCCGTATTGGTCAAAATTTTGACCAATTTGAACAGCAAGTTCACGAGTTGGAGTAACTACCAATGCCCGAATTGGATGTGCTTTCTTTGAAGAACCTATTATTCGGTGTAATTGATGAATAATTGGTATTGCAAACGCTGCAGTTTTTCCTGTACCTGTTTGTGCACAACCTATTAAATCTCGTCCCGATAAAACTATTGGAATTGCTTGTTCTTGAATTGGAGTTGCTTCAATATAATTTTGCTCAAAAACTGCTCTTTGAATGCTTTTTGATAATGGTAAATCTTC
Organism: Bacteroidota bacterium; assembly: GCA_031408435.1. GTDB lineage: Bacteria > Bacteroidota > Bacteroidia > Flavobacteriales > Flavobacteriaceae > Flavobacterium. The sequence goes on along the minus strand of JANNWM010000074.1, from coordinate 157,692 downwards.
GAATAACATATTTTTTTTGATGCAAAGATAACTTTATAGTTTGTCTAATCCGCCAAATAGAATAAATTTATACTTTTTTTAAAAACTAACTTTTATTCTCGCTATCTTTTCTTCTTCTGTAACTTTTGCTTTTATAAAATCGGTTATCAAATAGCCAATTAATTTACCAATCAAGTGATTATTTTTCTCTTCACCTAAATCGGGTGCGCCTTCACAGATGTGCAAATAAGTTGCGTTTTTGTGGTTCCCGAAATAAGAAACAAATCGCCTTAACTCTTCCACAGAAAACCCACTTAAAGTCATTGCTGAACTAGCAATATTTGGAATTGCATCTAAGTCAATTTCTATCCCAAAATTATCGTTTTTAATAAAATTTAGCGCCACAAACATTTCATCATTAAAACTTTTTTCTTTTCGAATATTTATCTCATCATAAGTATTGAATCTAACTTTATCCTCAATTTTTTTTAAAATATCTAATACATTTTTTGAAGTATAATTTTCATGCAATCCAAAAATAAAGTATTTTTTTAAAAAACCTTCTTCATAAGCGTATGAAAAACCATTTCCAGAGTGTCGGCCTTCTAGTATTCTAAAATCGGAATGAGCATCAAAATTAATCGCATTAATTGGTTTGCCTTTTGCTAATGCAGTTCCTTTTATGTTTCCATAGGCGTTGTTATGTCCACCTCCAATAATTATTGGTATTTTTTCTGCTTTAACAATTACACTAATCAAATGTGTAACTTCCTTGTCGATTATTTCTACTAATGAACTAAGTTTTTTTCTGTCATTAGTGTTGTTAAAATCTAGATTTTGAGCCTCATTAGTTTCGTTTACAAAGTCCAGTACACCCAAAATTAATAAATTATTGCCTTTGCAAAACCTGTTGTGTTGTATGTTTGCAATACTTTTTATTGCACTTTCCCATGCAGATGCTGCTCCTGGTCGACCGAAATTAGCACGTATTCCAATGTCCTCTGGAATCCCAAGTAGTACATATTTTGCATCACATTCTTTTAAGTAATGAATAATATCTGCGTTTTTAGGTATTGTTAACATTTTTTCACCAAATTTCACTTCTCCACTTCTGTGGTTTGTAATTTTGGCTAGGTCAGAAATCGTAAAAGGAATTAGATTTTGCATAAATATAAAATAAATCAAAAATAATAAAAAAAGACCCTAGTTTTATCAATTTATTTTCATTTTTTTTAGTTTTTATTCTATTATTCATCATAATGTTATTTTATATTTGTTTTTCTTAAATTATTTATTATTTTTGAAAACATTAAACAATGTTAAATTAAAAATTAAAACCCTATACCAAATTTTAAAATTCAATATGGAAAAATCTATAAATAATGAACTAACGATAAGAAATTTAAAAATTTTAGTAGGAGTAATGTTTGCTTTATTGATAGGTATAATGGCATATGTTTTTAAATTATCAAACCAGGTCGATTTATCCAAAGTTTCTGTTAATTCTATACTTACAGATAAAGATAAAGTCATTGCAGATTTGAATGCTCTAAAACAAAATTATGACCAAGCAATTGCAGAAAAAACTACTTTATCAGATGAATTAGTTTTAGAAAGAGATAAAGTAATACAATTAATCGAAGAGGTAAAACGATCCAACGGAAGTTTATCTGCACTAATACCGTTTAAAGAAAAGTACTCTAATTTAAATGATAAAATGAAAACTATGGTTGCTCAAGTTGAAGAGTTGACCAAGAAAAATATAGTTTTAACTTCTCAACGCGATAGTACAATTACGGTTTTGGGCGAAGAAAAGAAAAGTAACGCAACCTTATCTGGACAAAATGCTGAATTGGCAAAAACTATCGAGGCTGGTTCAAAATTATTAATTTATAATCTTAAAGCAATTCCGTACAGAATTAAAAGCTCTGGACAACAATTAGAGACTGATAAAGCAAGTAAAACAGATGCTTTAAAAGTTAGTTTTAATATTGCTGAAAATAAAGTTTCTAAACCAGTTTACAAAGATTTTTATGTACAAATAATTGACCCTGAGAACAACATTTTGGGCGAAAAGAAATCAACAAATTTTGATGGTAAATCTCTTGAGTATAGCTTTTTAACCTCTATTAGATATGTAAATAAACAGATTGAAGTTTCTGAATTTTTGAATGGAAAAGATTTTGTGAAAGGAACATATGTTTTGAATGTTTATGACAAAAATGAAATAGTTTCAAATGCTACTTTAATTTTGAAATAATTAATCACAAAAAATCCTGAAGAAATTCAGGATTTTTTGTGTTTAATATAATTATAAAACTATTCGTTATGCAAAAATGCTTGTCTATTCAATAACGTTTCTTCGCTTTCGACATGATTATCGTCTGGAACACAACAATCTACTGGGCAAACTGCAGCACATTGCGGTTCGTCATGAAAACCTTTGCATTCGGTACATTTTCCGGGAACGATATAATAAATATCGTCAGAAAATGGCGTTTGAGCATCTTCAGAATTGACTTCGGTCCCGTCAGGCAAAATTACTTTTCCTTTTAATTTTGTACCATCTTTATATCTCCAATCGTCTGCACCTTCATATATTGCAGTATTGGGGCATTCTGGTTCGCATGCTCCGCAATTAATGCACTCGTCTGTTATAATTATTGCCATTTTATTAAATTTTAGAAATTTGATTTTAGATTTTAGATTTTTTAAAATTATGATTATTTTATAAACAACCAAATCCTCAATTAAAATCTTTATTTTTGTGCAAAATTACAATCAAATCTATTCATAAGCAAATAAACAAATGTTACAAAACGAAATAAAAATTGGTTTTATAGAATTAGGCAAGTTTTTAAGTCAATTTTCATTTGATAAATCAACCAAAAACGAACAAGTCTTGAATAACGATTTGTTTTTTAACGATTTTTTGGATTTAATAAAACTTTCTCAATCGCATAATGGTTGGTACACACCCGAAAATGTTTTTTTTGCAATTAATTCTTGGGCTAATGCTTTAACTGATGAAAATTTGAGTATTTGGTTAAGAAAATATGATTTTAATAATTCTAAAACCAAATCTGTTGGAATAATTCTTGCAGGAAACATTCCATTAGTAGGATTTCACGATTTTTTATCAGTTTTGATTTCTGGACATAAGGTTTTAGTTAAAACATCATCAAACGATCAAAAATTATTGCCTTTTTTAAGTAAATATCTTGTTTCGGTTAATAAAAATTTCAAAAATCACATCACTTTCGTTGATGGTAAACTTGAAAATTTCGATGCTGTAATTGCAACAGGAAGCAATAATACTGCTCGATATTTCGAATATTACTTTAAAGATAAACCATCAATAATTCGTAAATCTCGAAATTCGGTTGCAGTACTTAACGGTTCAGAATCCAAAGAACAAATGATTGCACTTGGTGAAGATATTTTTAGGTATTTTGGTTTGGGTTGTCGCAATGTTTCTAAATTATTTATTCCTAAAAACTACAATTTTGACCATTTTTTTAACGGAATGTTTCCTTATCAAGATGTTATAAAATACGAGAAATATGCCAATAATTACGATTACAACAAAGCTGTTTTCTTGATGAGCAATTTTGCTTTATTGGACAATGAATTTTTAACAATCAAAGAAGATTTGGGTTATGCATCGCCAATTGCCTCAGTTTTTTATGAATATTACGATAATTTAGAAACTTTGAAAACTAGATTAGAAACAGAAAAAGAGCAAATTCAATGTATTGTTTCTAATAATTTAATTTCAAATTCTATTGCTTTTGGACAAACTCAAATCCCAAATCTTTGGGATTATGCTGACAATGTAGATACTTTGGAGTTTTTGATAAAGATTTAAATCAGACAAATTTAACATTGTCATAAATATCGACAAGTTGCAATTCTAATTGAATCGAATTTAATTTCAAATATTCGTCTAATGAATTTATTTCAGTCATTAGCCACGAATTGTCATCATTTTTCGAATATTTTATTACTTTGATTGATTCGCTATCAACTAAAATATATTCTTTTAATGATTCGATTTGTTTGTACAATAAAAACTTTCCACCCAAATCATAATTTCTTGTTGACGGCGATAGAATTTCTATAATTACTGTTGGATTTTTTACAGTATCAAATTTATCATCAGTAAAATCTGGATTTCCACATATAACACTCATGTCTGGATAAGCAAATAAATTTCCAACTTGGACACTAGTTCTTAAATCACTTCCAAATGGCTGACAAGTTTTTCCTTTCAGTCTTGAAGATAATTCTCCAAAAAAATTTGCGAAAATTTTATTATGAATAAATGAAGCGCCACTCATGGCAAATATTTCACCTTGATAATACTCGTGTTTCTCTGACGAATTTCTTTCAAATTCAAGATATTCTTCAACTGTAAAATATTTTTTTTCTGGAAATCCCATTTAATTATAATTTTATACAAATATAATTATTATTTTATTGATTTTGTAAAATTTAGAACATTTTTCAAAACTGTAACTATATCGATTTTGTTAATAACCTTGCTTATTTTACTGATAACTAAAATCGGATTTCACGAACCAATTTCCGAAATTTGCAATTCAATTTTAATAAAATGAAAATACACAATTATAGTGCTGGACCTTGTATTTTGCCACAAGAAGTTTTCGAAAAATCGGCTCAAGCCATTTTGAATTTCAATAATTCTGGTCTTTCGATTCTCGAAATTTCGCATCGAAGCAAAGATTTTGTTGCTGTTATGGACAAAGTTCGAGAATTGGTTCTTGAGCTTTTGGATTTGAAAGGCAAAGGTTATCAAGCTCTTTTTCTGCACGGTGGTGCAAGTCTAGAGTTTTTAATGGTGCCTTATAATTTAATGAAAATCGACGGAAAAGCTGCTTATCTCGACACTGGAACTTGGGCTGCTGGAGCAATAAAAGAAGCTAAAAACTTTGGCGAAATACTTGTCGTTGGTTCATCGAAAGAAGCTAATTACACCTATATTCCTAAAGATTTCGAAATTCCAACTGATGCAAATTATTTTCATTGCACCTCTAATAATACTATTTTTGGAACACAAATGAAGTCTTTTCCAGAAACTAATATTCCAGTGATTTGCGATATGAGCTCTGATATTTTTTCGAGAGTTTTAGATTTTTCAAAATTTGATTTGATTTATGCTGGTGCTCAAAAAAATATGGGTCCAGCTGGAACAACTTTGGTTGTTATAAAAGAAGAGATTTTAGGAAAATCTGCTCGTAACATTCCGAGTATGCTCGATTATGCACAACACATCAAGGCAGAAAGTATGTACAATACGCCAGCAGTTTTTCCAGTTTATGCATCATTATTGACTTTGCAATGGCTAAAAAATTTGGGCGGAATTGCTGCAATCGAAAAAATTAATAATGCAAAAGCCGAATTACTTTATGCAGAAATCGATAGAAACCCATTGTTTAGAGGTGCAGCAAACAAAGAAGATAGAAGCTATATGAATGCTACTTTTTTATTGAATGATGTAAATCACACCGAAACTTTCGACAAAATGTGGTCAGCAGCCAATATTTCGGGTTTGTCTGGACATCGATCTGTTGGTGGTTATCGCGCATCGATGTATAACGCTTTGCCAATTGAAAGTGTACAAGTTTTGGTCGATGTTATGAAAGAATTAGAAGATAGTTTTAAATGATGATTCTAATAGTTTTGGCTTATTAAATCTTATAGAATTGTTTGATTAACAATAAAGCTAAATTGAAACTAGTAGCCCTAGCCCTGAAAGAAGAGAATTTCGTCTTTTGGGACGAGAGCAATGATAGCAAGATTTAGCTTCAAATGAAAAATACAATTACACAATATACATTATACAATTTTTAAAATATGAAAGTTTTAGCAAACGACGGAATTTCGGAAAGTGGAATTCTAGCTTTAGAAAAATCTGGTTTCAAGGTAATTACAACCAAAGTAGCACAAGAACAAGTTGCCAATTATATCAACGAAAATAATATTGCAGTGTTATTGGTTAGAAGTGCAACTAAAGCCAAAAAAGATTTAATTGATGCATGTCCGAACCTGAAAATCATTGGTCGTGGAGGTGTTGGAATGGATAATATCGATGTTGAATATGCTCGATCGAAAGAAATTCACGTGATTAATACGCCTGCTTCGTCTAGTGAAAGTGTTGCCGAATTGGTTTTTGCACATTTATTTTCGGGAGTAAGATTTTTGCACGATTCCAACAGAAATATGCCTCTTGAAGGAGATTCTAATTTTGATGGATTGAAAAAAGCATACGCCAACGGAATCGAATTGCGCGGAAAAACAATCGGAATTATTGGTTTTGGTCGAATTGGTCAAGCAGTTGCGAAAATGGCTTTAGGATTAGGAATGAAAGTTATTGCAACAGATAAATTTGTAGGAAAAGCCGAAGTTAAAGTCGATTTTTATAACGGTCAATTCATAAATGTCGAAATCGAAACCGAACCTACAGAAGATATTTTTAAACATTCTGATTTTATTACGCTTCACGTTCCTGCACAAGATGGTTATGTGATTGATGCTAAAGAAATTGCAATGATGAAACAAGATGTGGGAATCATTAATTGCTCTCGAGGTGGCGTTATTAACGAAGTTGCACTTATTGATGGGTTGGATTCGGGTAAAATATTGTTTGCTGGACTAGACGTTTTCGAAAATGAACCTAGACCAGAAATAACAATTTTAATGCACCCAAAAATTTCGTTAACGCCACACATTGGTGCTGCAACGCTTGAAGCACAAGACAGAATTGGAACTGAATTGGCAGAACAAATTGCAGGATTATTGAAGGTATAAAAAAAATCGATTTGATTTTTTTTAAAGATTTCTGACACAAATTACACAGATTTTCACGAATCAATTTCGTAAAAATTACTGAAATTTGTGTCAGTTTTTTTTAAATAGATTATTTAACGCATTAAATCAAAATTAATTTTTAAATTTACTTACCAAAAAATTAAATTTTAACAACCAAAAACAAAATTATGGCAGGATTAATGGATTTATTAAACAGCGATTTAGGAAAACAAATTATTTCGGGAGTTTCAGGAAAAGTAGGTACTAGCGAAGGTGAAACTTCATCAGTATTAGCGTCATTATTACCGACTTTGGTTGGCTCAATGCAAAATAATGCTTCGACTCATGAAGGACTTTCTGGATTGTTGGGCGCACTAACCGGAGGCAAACACGATGGTGGAATCCTTGATAATTTATCAGGTTTTTTAGGTAACGACGACCAAACAGATGGCGGAAATATTCTTGGTCATGTTTTGGGAGGCAATCAAGAAAATGTTCAAAATAAACTGTCCGAATCAACTGGAATTGGTTCAGATAAAATTGCAATGATTATGAAAATTGCAGCTCCAATAATTATGGCATATTTAGCCAAAAAAGCAATGTCTGGCGGATTGATAAACAATGCAGAGCAATCTGGCGGCGGTTTGACAGATATTCTTGGCGGACTATTGGGTGGTGCACAAACTCAAGCAGCTCCTACGCAAGCTGGTAACGGAAATATTTTGACCTCAATGCTAGATCAAGATGGCGATGGCGAACTTGGTCTAAGCGATGCAATTGCTGCAGCCACTAAAAAAGGTGGAATTGGCGGTTTACTTGGAGGATTATTCGGAAAATAAGGCATTCTAAACCATCAGTTTTCGGCTGATGGTTTTTTTAATGTTTTTTTGGGCGTGACCTCGTCCCAAAAACGAGGTCGCGCTGTTCGTTCCCGCTTTTTTTATCTCGTTCCAAAAACGAGATAAAAAAGAGCTCCACTACCATCGCTCACGCAAACCCAAACAGAATTTAAAACTATAATCATGAAAACAACTTTTATATTTTTGATTCTATTACTAAGTTTTATTTCAAGTTTTTCGCAAGATTTAGATAAAAAAAATATTTCTAAATCAGTCATTGGCGACACAATAAAAATTGCTAACGAAGAACTCGAATACGAGGTAACAATTATCGACGCTGGTTTTGCAACTTGGCTGAACAGTCGTGCTTTTGCTAGAAATTACAATTCTGAATCTTTTCTTGAAAATAAAAACCAAATATATGTTGCCGAATGGAACCGTCGCGTGCTAGAACCGCAACGATTTGACCCAAATTTATACGAAATGCAAATTAATTATGACCCTACAATTCATTACGGATATGAAGTTAATTACTTGATTTATAATTATATGATTTTCTTTCAAAACAAATACAAACAAAGACTTTGGGGGTATGTTCCAATTAGATAATTTTAGAATTAATATTCTCAAAAAAACCAATTTTATAAATGCTTTTATTATTTTTACCAAATGATAAAAGTTACCATTATCGGTTCTGGAAATGTGGCTCAACATTTAATTAACGCTTTTGCAATTGCAGAAAATATTGAAATTTTTCAGGTTTTCGCAAGAAATCAATCCTCAATTTCTCATTCAATCAGTTTAAATAAAATTGTTTCTGATTTTAATGATTTATTAGAAGCCGATTTGTATTTAATAGCAGTTTCTGATAATGCAATTGCCGAAGTTTCATCAAAAATTCCATTTAAAAATAAACTCGTTGCCCATACTTCGGGAAATTTTTCGATTGATGATTTAGATTCCAATAACAGAAAAGCAGTTTTTTATCCTTTACAAACTTTTTCTAAAAATAAAGCTGTTGATTTTCAAGAGATTCCTATTTGTTTAGAAACTCAAATCGAATCAGATTTTCACATTTTAGAAAAAATTGCCAATTCAATTTCCAATAAAATTTATAAAATTAATTCCCAGCAACGAAAATCATTGCACGTTTCGGCAGTTTTTGTTTGCAATTTTGTAAATCATTTGTACCAAATTGGAAACGAAATTTGCGATGAAAACCAAGTTGATTTCGAAATTCTAAAACCGTTAATACAAGAAACTGCGAATAAAATTTTGTCGATTTATCCAAATGAAGCCCAAACTGGACCAGCAAAACGAAACGATACTCAGACAATAAATGAACATTTGAAATTCTTGAAAACCGAAAATCAAATTGAAATATACAAATTACTAACCAAATCAATAATTGATAATGGCAAAAAGTTATAAAGAAATAATGAACGACATTACGACATTTATTTTTGATGTTGATGGCGTGCTTACTGATGGGACTGTAAACGTTTCCGAAACAGGCGAAATGCTTCGAACAATGCACATTCGTGATGGTTTTGCTATGAAAGCAGCAATCGAAAGTGGCTATAACGTTTGGATAATTTCTGGCGGAAACAACGCTGGAGTTCGCATTCGATTTCAAAATTTAGGTATTAAAGAAATTCATTTATCTGCACCAGACAAGGTTTTGACTTTTAAAAGTTTGATCGAAAAATATAATATAAGTCCTGAAAACATCTTGTATATGGGCGATGATATTCCAGATTATCACGTAATGAAATTGGTTGGTTTGTCTAGTTGTCCACAAGATGCTGTTCCAGAAATTAAAGTAATTTCAAGTTACATTTCGCACATAAATGGCGGACTTGGTGCTGTTCGAGACGTTATAGAACAAGTAATGAAAGTGCAAGGAAAATGGCATTTGTATTATAACGGACAATTTTAGCGTTAATTTTGCTATGATTAATAAACTATTTAACTTAAAAAATATTTATTATACATTCTTACAATTTGTCATTTCGACGAAGGAGAAATCTCACATTTGTTGCTGAATTTTGTTTTTCACTAAATAGTGATTTCTAGCAAATATAACCATTAACTTGTAAAGACGAATTATCAAAGCAATTACAAATTCTGATAAAAAATTTAAAAATAAATCCTAACTACTGAATGAACTTCCTAAACTTACTAAGATACAAAAACCTTATCCTAATCGCATTTATGCAACTACTTTTTAGATATGGCTTTTTAAAATCGCAAAACATTCCGTTAGCGTTAGCAGATTTTCAGTTTGTTCTGTTGGTTTTGGCAACATTATTAATAGCAGCAGGCGGATATGTTATAAATGATATTTTTGATCAAGAAACGGATAACGAAAATAAACCAAAAAAAGCAATCGTTGGAAAATCAATTTCAGAATCTTTGGCTTATAATATTTATGTAGCATTAACATTATCAGGAGTTTGCATTGGATATTATTTATCAAATATAATTCAAAGACCAATGTTTTTGATAATATTTATCTTAATGGCTTCATTATTATACTTATATGCAACAACATTAAAACAAATCGCATTAATAGGTAATATTATCGTAGCTTTAATTTTATCTTTTAGTGTATTGATTATTAATTTTTTCGATATTTTTCCTGCTACTGCAAATGACAATCGAGATGTAATGCGACCGATTTTTTTAATAATTTTTGATTATGCAATTTTTGCATTCATTATTAATTTAATTCGAGAAATTGTCAAAGACTTGCAAGACGTAAAAGGCGATTACAATCAAGGAATGAAAACTTTACCGATTGTTCTTGGATTGAAACGAACATCAAAAATACTTTCGGTTTTGATTGTAATTCCTGTAATAATTTTGTTGGTTTATATCAATAATTATCTAATGACTAATAATTTATATATTGCTGTAATTTATGGATTATTGCTTGTTGTTGGTCCATTAATTTTTTGTGCAGTCAATTTATGGAATGCAAATTCTAAAGAAAACTTCACAAAAATCAGTACAATACTAAAATGGATTATATTTTTCGGAATTTTATCAATAGTAATAATCGACCAAAATATCAAATTCAATGCTTAAAGAAAAACTAAAAAATCATAAAATAATTCTTGCTTCTGGTTCGCCACGACGACAGCAATTTTTTAAAGATTTGGACTTAGATTTCGAAATTCGACTAAGAGAAATCGAAGAAGTTTATCCTAAAAATCTTCAAGCAGAAGAAATTACAAATTATTTAGCCGAATTAAAATCAACAGCATTTGATGGACAAATTGACGAAAACGAAATCGTAATAACTAGCGACACTTTAGTCTGGTTGAACCAAAAAGCGTTAGGAAAACCAAAAGACTACAACGATGCATTCGAAATTCTCAAATCTATTTCTGGTGCAACACACCAAGTTTTCACATCGGTTTGCTTCGCAACAAATATTTCTAAAAAAACAATATTTGATGAAACCAAGGTAACTTTTAAATCATTATCAGATGACGAAATTCATTATTATCTAGAAAATTACAAACCATTTGACAAAGCTGGAGCGTACGGAATTCAAGAATGGATTGGCTTAATCGGAATTACAAAAATCGATGGTTCGTACAGCAATGTCGTGGGTTTGCCAACCGAAAAAGTTTATGAATTTTTGAAAAATTTTTAGATTATTTCCACAGTTTTTCGAAGTCGAAAGTAATTTTGCAATTTTTATCTATTTGAAATTCCGATCTATTTACTTCTTTATAAAAATTATCAGTTAATTCGAATATTTCAACATTTTCTCTCTTGCAATCAACCATAATATAGTATTTAACGCCCTGTTCTCGATACAATTCAAATTTTATTACACGATCATTTTTTAAATTGTATGGCGATAAAATTTCAAAAATTAAAACGGGCGGAAATTCTAAAAAATCATTATCTATACTTCCGCAAATGACCATAATATCTGGTCTAACGACGGTTTCATCATTTATTTTCCAATCTAATTCGGGAAAAACATCGCAATTACAATTATTATTATCATTTAAAGATAATTTGCTTTGAAAAATTAAATTTGCTTGAATTCGGCTGTGTTTGGGTGAAGCCGATGGCAACAACTGATAAGGATAACCATCAATCAATTCCCAATCTTCTTTCCAATTTTTATAATCATTATAAGTATAAGTTGGTGGCGGAAAATTTGTCGTTCGCATTTTGAATATTTTTAACAAAGTTATGCAATTTTATTCTTAATTTAAACTTAATATTTATTTTGAAATTCAATTTCAAGTTTAATTTTTATACTTTTGATGTGAAAATTAAAAATAAAAAATGCAAAAAATATTTCTTTCGATTTCGATACTTTTTCTAGGCTTTACAGCAAATGCACAACAACCGCAAAAACAAAATGCTGTCGAAATATTCAATTCAATTCAAAAACTAAATTTTTTAGGTTCAGTTTTGTATGTAGCTGCTCATCCAGATGATGAAAATACAAGATTAATTTCTTATTTATCGAATGAAAAAAAGGCTCAAACAGCTTATTTGTCTTTAACACGTGGCGATGGAGGACAAAATTTAATTGGTCCAGAACTTCGTGAATTGCTTGGCGATATTCGAACTCAAGAACTTATTGAAGCCAGAAAAATTGATGGTGGAGAACAATTTTTTTCACGTGCTAATGATTTTGGCTTTTCTAAAAATCCAGACGAAACATTGAATATTTGGGATAAAAATCAAGTACTTAGTGATGTTATTTGGACAATCAGAAAATTTCAACCAGACGTAATCATCAACCGTTTTGACCATCGTTCGCCAGGAACCACGCACGGTCATCATACTGCGTCAGCAATTTTAGGACTTGAGGCTTTCGAAAAAGTAAATGATGCAAATGTTTTTCCAAAACAATTAGAATTGGTAAAAACTTGGCAACCAAAACGAATTTATTTTAATACTTCGTGGTGGTTTTATGGATCAAGAGAAAAATTTGCAGCTGCTGATAAATCTAGTTTAATGAACCTCAAAACTGGCGTTTATTATCAATCTATTGGGAAATCAAATCAAGAAATTGCAGCTTTAAGCCGCAGTCGCCATCAATCGCAAGGTTTTGGTTCGACTGGAACTCGTGGCGAAGAAGACGAATATCTTGAACTTTTAAAAGGCGATTTGCCAAAAGATAAATCGAATATTTTTGAAGGAATTGATACAACTTGGAACCGTTTGAAAGGCGGAAACGAAATCGGATTAATAATGTTGAATGTAGAAAAAAACTTCGATTTCAAAAATCCATCAGCATCGATTTCTGAGTTATTAAAAGCCTATCAATTGATTCAAAAACTAGAAGATGAACATTGGAAATACATTAAAATCGATGAAATCAAGAAAATAATTGTTTCGTGTTCTGGACTTTTTCTTGAAGCTGTCGCTGATGTTCAAGAAAAAAATCCAAATTCAATTTTGAAAGTCAAACTCGAAGCGATTAATAGAAGTAACGTAAAAATGAATTTGAAATCTATTAGCACAATTTCGAATTTAACTAAAGAAATAGAATCGAAAGAATTAAGTTTTAATAAAAATATTTCTCAAAATATTGAATTTCAATTACCTGAAAATCTCGAATATACTGCGCCATATTACTTGAAAGAACAAGGAACAGTTGGAATGTATCGTGTTGACGAACAAAAAAACATTGGCATTCCTGATGTAATTCGACTTGTTAAAGTAACTTTTAATATAGAAATCGACGGAATTCTAATTCCGTTTTCTAAAAATGTAATTTATAAAATGAACGACGATGTAAAAGGCGAAGTTTATCAACCACTTGATATCGTGCCAGAAATTTCATCATCATTTACAGAGAAAGTTTATATTTTCGATTCTAATAAATCGAAAACTATTGCGGTAAAAATAAAATCAGGAAAAGACAATATACAAGGAAATATAAAACTCGAAATCCCAAAAAACTGGGAAATTTCGCCACTTGAAAACAATTTCAAAATCGATAAAAAAGGTCAAGAACAAATTGTTATTTTCACGTTAACACCATCAAAAGAAACAAGCGAAAACATAATTAAAAGTATCGTTACAATCGAGGGCAAAAAGTTTGACAAAAATCAAATTGATATTAATTATTCTCATATTTATAAGCAAATCGTTCTTGCACCAGCCGAAGCTAAAGTTTTGAAGTTGGATATTAAAACCAAAAACGAAAAAATCGCTTATATTATGGGCGCTGGCGACGAAGTTCCAAAAAGCTTGGCAGCAATGGGTTATGAAGTTTCGGTTTTGAAACCAAACGACATTACACCTGAAAATTTATTGAAATTTGATGTTGCCATTACAGGAATTCGAGCGTATAATATGGTCAATGAATTGAAATTCAAACAAGAGATTTTGTTAGATTTTGTAAAAAATGGCAAAACTATGATAGTGCAATACAACACTTTAGACGATTTTGTTACTGATAAAATTGGTCCTTATCCTTTTAAAATTGGTCGAGATCGAGTAACCGAAGAAAATGCCGAAGTTAGATTTTTGGCACCAGAAAATTCTATTTTAAATTACCCAAACAAGTTAACAACTAAAGATTTCGAAGGCTGGAAACAAGAACAAGGTTTGTATTATCCGAATGAATTCGATAAAAATTATACAGCCATTATTTCGGCAAATGACAAAGGCGAAACTCCAAAAAACGGTGCAATCTTGCATTGCAAATACGGAAAAGGAAACTATATTTACACCGGAATTAGCTTTTTTAGAGAATTGCCAGAAGGTGTTTCTGGTGCTTTTAGGTTAATTGCGAATATGATTTCGGTGAAATAAAATTTCTTTTTGGAAGGAATTACTTTGCGTGAAGGATTGAAGTGGAAATCTTTTTTTTCGTTTTTTCAACGAAAAAAAAATTGGGAACGAAAAGCCTGACCTCTTTTTTTCAACGAGGTCACGCCCAAATAATAATATTGATTATGAAAAATAAAAAACCTTATTGGCAAAATAGTTATACTTGGTTACTGATAATTAATGCGTTGTTTATTGTTTTATTTTTTATGTTAATGCAAATTTATTCCTAATATTATGCAACAAATTGACTGGACAATATTAGTAATAACTTTACTTTTCATAGTTTTTTATGGCGTTTATAAATCCAAAGGAAGCAAAAATGTAGAAGATTACATTCTGGGCAGCAAAGAAACACCTTGGCACACGGTTGGTTTGTCGGTTATGGCGACCCAAGCCAGCGCAATCACATTTTTATCGACGCCAGGTCAAGCCTATCAAGACGGAATGGGATTTGTACAATTCTACTTCGGATTGCCAATTGCAATGGTCGTTATTTGCGTGACATTTATACCTATATATAGTCGGTTAAAAGTTTTTACAGCCTATGAATATTTAGAACAACGTTTTGATCTAAAAACCAGATCATTAGCATCGATTTTATTTTTAATCCAGCGTGGTTTAGGTACTGGTTTAACAATTTATGCACCATCGATAATTTTATCGACAATTTTGGGTTGGAATTTGACTTTATTGAATGTAATAATCGGAATTCTCGTAATTATTTACACGGTTTCTGGCGGAACAAAAGCCGTGAATGTGACTCAAAAACAGCAAATGTTTATAATTATGTTTGGAATGTTTTTGACATTTTTTTTGATTTTACACTTGTTGCCAAACGATATGACTTTGTCAAACGCGATGCACATTGCTGGAGCAAATGACAAAATGAACATTCTTGATTTTTCATTTGATCCAAAAGAAAAGTACACATTTTGGAGCGGCATAACTGGTGGATTTTTCTTGATGTTGTCTTATTTCGGAACCGATCAATCGCAAGTTGGTCGATATTTATCGGGAAAATCGGTCAAAGAAAGTCAAATGGGCTTGATAATGAACGGATTTTTAAAAGTGCCAATGCAGTTTTTTATTTTGTTAATTGGCGTAATGGTTTTTGTGTTTTTTCAATTTAATTCGGTACCATTACATTTTAATCCATCCAATAAAATTTTAGTCGAAAAATCTAAATATGCTAAAGATTATAAAACTTTAGAAAAAAAATTATCCGATTTATCCGAAGAAAAAAAAGAATACAATTTGTTGTATATGGATCATTTGAACCAAAATTACGACAACCCAATTCTTCGAAAAAAACTTGTTTCGTTATCAGGTAAAGAAAAAGATTTGCGAGAACAAGCCAAAGAAATCATCACAAAAGTTGACAAAAAAGCAGAAACTAATGACAAAGATTATGTGTTCATTTACTTCATTCTGAATTATTTGCCAAAAGGATTAATCGGTTTGTTATTAGCCGTAATTTTATCGGCAGCAATGTCATCATCAGCATCAGGATTGACTGCATTAGCTTCGACCACCACAATTGATATTTACCGCAGAAACGAAAAAACCAAAAAATCAGACAAGCATTATGTCAATGCAACACGAGCTTTCACATTACTTTGGGGAATAATTGCTATTCTTTTCGCTTGTGTCGGAACATTATTCGAAAATTTAATTCAGCTTGTAAACATTGTTGGTTCGGTATTTTATGGAACTGTTCTTGGAATATTTTTAGTAGGTTTTTATGTAAGATATGTCCGAGCGAACGCAATTTTTTGGGGTGCAACCATCAGTCAGCTAATTGTTTTTTATATATTTTATCTTGATGTAGTTGGTTTTTTGTGGCTCAATTTTATTGGTGCTTTAATGACTTTGAGTTTGTCAGTTTTAATTCAGATATTTTCAATTGATTCTAGAAAAGTTTTTGATGTAAAGGATTAATTTACATCGATTTTAATAATATATTGAACTATTGACTTTCAAAAAAAACATAGAGTTTAGAATTTTTTCAACAAAAAAAGTCCGCAAATTTTGCGGACTTTTCAGTAAATTATAAACAAATAATTATTTCTTGCTCCATTCAGCAATACTATCATTATTCATTTTTACATAATCTTGATTGTCTTCTTTAGTTGCACCAGCCAATGATAATTTAGCAGTTTCGATTGCACCTTTTTTATCGTTTAATTTTGCTTGAATCAAAGATTTTTGTCTTTGGTACCAAAACGGAATATCTTTTCCAGTAGCAGTCATTGCTATTGCTTTGTTCACATATTCTAAAGCTTTGTTTAAATCTCCATTAGATTGGTTGTAATATTGTCCAGCAGAATAGAAATCTCCCGCAGTTGCACCAGCCAAAGTTTTCTCGATGCTAGCCATTGCAGTTTTTTTAGTCGGAACTTCAACTTTAATTGCAATCATCGTTTTCTCCCAAGAAATTTCTATTTGTGCTGCATCATTATCTAAAGCACCAATATTCATAGTAAAAGTTTCAACTTTCTTAGCTAAATTCTCAGGCGTTGCAGTAGTTTTTAACGCTACTTTTGTATCATCAAATTTTTCTGGAGTTCCCCAATTTTCAGAATCAGTGTAAAATATAACTTCCCAAACATCTGCTTTAGGAGTTGTGTACAAAGCATATTTTCCTTTTTTCAAAGTCTGTCCGCCAATCATTACATCTTCGCTAAACGAAACTGTTGTGTTTTTGTTTGCACCAGTTCTCCACAATTTTCCGTAAGGAACCAAATCGCCGAAAACATTTCTACCTTTAGAACTTGGTCGAGAATATTCAATTTCGACATTTGTCAAACCAACAACTTGCTCTAACTTAGCTTTTGGACTTGGTGCAGGAGTTTTTACCTGAGCTTCAACTACAAAATTGGCAATCATCATAGCCAACATAAAGATTATTTTTTTCATTTAATTTTTTTTTAAATTTTTCCAAAGATAGCAATTCAATGTGTTTCAAATTGTTAATAATATGATAAAACCTTGTGAATTTGTTTAATAAATATTCTTAAATCTTAAACAAATTTTTGTATTTTTACAAAAAAATTAATCAATGAAAGTTTATACTTTTTCAAGAAAACAAAACGTACCTATTTCTCTAGACAAAGCTTGGGAGTTTCTTACCAATCCGACCAATTTGTCTTTAATGACTCCGTCTTACATGAATTTTAAGAAAATTTCCGAAGACAATCGACCATTATTTTCTGGGCAAATAATTCAATATTCGGTCACGCCATTACTCGGAATTCCAGCAAAATGGATTTCAGAAATAACACAAATCAAAGAAAAAGATTATTTCGTAGATGTTCAATTGTTTGGACCTTATTCAATGTGGCACCACAAACATTTTGTTAAAGAAATCGATGGTGGCGTAGAAATGGAAGATTTAATCGATTATAAAATTCCGCTCGGAATTCTGGGACAAATAATGCACCCAATATTAGTAAAACCCAAACTCGAAGAAATTTTTGCATTCAGAAAAGCCAAGTTAATTGAACTTTTTGGAGAATTTAAGTAGTTAATAATTTGGGCGTTATCTCGTCTCGTCCGAAAAAGACGGAACGAGATCGGGCTATCATTCCAAATCTTTTAAAAATTGCTGAAAAAGCAATTTCCAAAAGGATTTTCCCTTCTATCCCTAACGCAAGAAAAGATTGCAGATATAAGATTTCAGATTTTAGAATTACACTTTTTAAATAAAAAAAATGAATATATTTTGGTTCCGTCGTGATTTACGAATCGACGACAACAAAGGTTTTTTCGAGGCATTATCATCAAACTCAGAAGTTTTACCAATCTTTATTTTCGATAATAAAATATTGAGCGAACTTCCAAAAAACGATGCTCGTGTCAATTTCATTCATTCAAGATTAGAAAAAATCAATACAGAATTATCAAAAACAGGAAAATCTTTAGCTGTTTTTCACGGTGAACCTGAAACAATTTGGAAAAAAATTCTATCAGAAAACAAGATCGAGAAAGTTTACTTTAATCACGATTACGAACCTTATGCTCGCGAACGTGACAAAATGGTTTATGAATTATTGCAAACCAACAATATCGAAATTAAAAATTTCAAAGACCAAGTTATTTTCGAAAAATCAGAAGTCACAAAAGACGATGGTTTGCCGTATGTAGTTTACACGCCTTATTCGAACAAATGGAAGTCGAAATTCAAAGAAATAAAACTAGAGCATTTCGAATCAGAGAAATTACTTGATAATGTTACAACACATAAATATCCATTTTTAAGTTTACAAGAAATTGGTTTTGAACCATCAGAAATTAAAATCCCGGAATTCGATATTTCAGAAAATTTAATTGACAATTACGAAGCAACACGAAACTTTCCTGCACAAGACAAAACATCAAAACTTGGTGTTCATTTGCGGTTCGGTTCGGTTTCTGTTCGAAAAATGATTGCAAAAGCCATCGAAAGTCAAAACGAAACTTTTTTTAAAGAACTAATTTGGAGAGAATTTTTTATGCAAATTCTTTGGCATTATCCACACACAAAATCATCGAGTTTTAGACCAAAATACGACGGAATTGTTTGGGAAAATAATGAAGTTTTATTTCAAAAATGGTGCGATGGCAAAACAGGTTATCCATTTGTCGATGCTGGAATGCGTGAACTAAATAAAACAGGACACATGCACAACCGTGTTCGAATGATTGTTGCAAGTTTTTTGTGCAAACATTTATTGATAGATTGGCGTTGGGGCGAAACCTATTTTGCTCAAAAACTACTTGATTATGAGCAATCTAGTAATGTTGGCAATTGGCAATGGGCAGCTGGAAGTGGGGTAGATGCTGCACCATATTTCAGGATATTCAATCCAACCGAGCAAATAAAAAAATTCGATAAAGACTTTAAATACATCAAAAAATGGATTCCAGAACTCGAAACCAAATTTTATCCTGAACCAATTGTCGAACATAAATTTGCCAGAGAACGTTGCTTAAGAGTTTATAAAGAAGCAGTTGGATAAATGTTTATAGCTTCGAAATAAAATCAAAACTCAAGTCATTAAAATCCGAAATTACCAAATCTGCCAAAGAATAATCTTGTAATTTTGAATTTGGACTGTCATAACCAACACAAAAAATTCCAGCTAATTTTGCAGCTTTTATGCCGTTAGTAGAATCTTCTATAACAATACAATTTTCAATATTTGTATTTGATAAAAATGCGGCATGAACAAAAATTGCTGGATCAGGTTTTGATTTCGGGAAATCTTCGCCAGAAACAATGTGCGAAAAATATTGATGCAAATCAAAACGGTTAAAAATCTTTTCAATTGTAACTTTTGCCGATGACGATGCCAAAACCAATTGCATTCCGTTTATGTTCAAATTTCGAATTAAATCTAAAACACCATCAAGCAAAAATAAATCTTCTTTTTTATCAAATGCATTGTTAAATAAATTTCTCTTGGCAAGCACCAAGGTTTCAATATCATCGGATAAATCGAATTTAGATTTCAATTTTTCGTATATATTCTTGGTAGAATTTCCTGTAAAAGTAGCATAAACTTCGTCGGACACTTCAATATTTAATATCTTAAAATGTTCATTATAAGCATAATGATGAACAGGTTCTGTATCAACAATTACGCCGTCCATATCGAAAATAACTGTTTTTATCATTTATCAAATATTACATCTTCATAAATATCAAGAAGATTCATTTCTAATTCAAGACATTTAATTTCGAATGAGTCATTTACTGAAATATATTCGGTAAAATTCCAACTCAAAACATCGATTTTTATTTAGTGAATTACTTTGATTTTTTCACTATCAATTAAAATATATTCTTTCAAAGCTGGAATTTGTCTGTATAAAGCAAATTTTTCGCCTTGATCGTAATTTCTGGTCGATTTTGATAATATTTCAAAAATTACAGAAGGTTTTTTTGCAGTATCACGTTTATCATCTAAGGTTTCAATTTCATTGCAATAAACACTAAAATCGGGGTAAGTGTAAAGTGTGTTTTCAGGAATATTCATTCGCATATCGCTTCCGCAAGGGCGACATTTTTTTCCTTTAAGTTTGGTTCCTAAATCAACAGAACAATTCATCGAAATAATATTATGTTCTTCCGAGGCGCCACTCATTGCAAATATTTCTCCTTGAAAATATTCGTGCTTTTCAATTGCTTTTCTTTCTTGTTCAAGATATTCGTGTTCAGAAATGAATTTTTTATTTGGAACTCGCATTCTTTTGATACTTTATATTAATCAAAAATAACCTTTTAAAACAAATTATCAAAATCAATTATTTCAAGTCTAACGTCCGTAAGTCTTAAATCTAAACTTCTTTTTTCAATAAATACCTAACCACAGTTTCGGCCATATACAAACCAAAAAGTCCGGGCATGTAGCTATTGGTACCATAAAAAGATTTCTTAAAATTGGTTCCATCAGTCATTTTTAGGCTTGATTCGTCTTGAATTTCTGACGAAGAAACCACTTTTAGCTTATCGATTTTTACAACTTTCAATCTTTTTCTGATTGTTTTTGCCAACATACAATTGGTTGCATTGGTTATGCAAGAAACGTGCACCTTCGAGGCTTCCATTTTTCCGCCTGCACCCATACTTGAGATGATTTTGACACGTTTACGTTTGGCTGCAATTATCAAATTGAGTTTTGGCGTAACGCTGTCAATACAATCTAAAACGTAATTAAAATCTTCCGAAACGATTTCTAAAGCTCGTTCTGGCGAAAGAAATTCTTCTATTCTGGTTAGTTTCAATTCTGGGTTAATATCCATTAATCTATCGCCAACTACATTTACTTTTGGCATTCCGATTGTTGAGTGCAAAGCTGGTAATTGCCTATTTATGTTGGTAATATCAACTGTGTCGCCATCGACAATTGTTAGTTTTCCGACACCAGCACGAACTAAAAATTCAGCTGCAAATGATCCAACTCCGCCTAATCCGACAACTAAAACATTTGAATTTTGTAAATTATTGAGACCTTCTTTTTTGAATAAAAGTTCGGCTCTTTCTTGCCATTTTGCCATTTTAATATTAGAATTTAGAATTTAGAATTTGAGGTTTCGAGCAAAATATATTTAAAATTGCTTTTGATTTTATTATTTTCCAAAAACGGATTTATAGTTTTCAAATATATTTTCTTTCAATTCATCAATTTCTAGTTTTTTATATTTTGATGCAACTGCGTAAATTTCTTCAATTTCATAATTTGATGAATCTGTTTCTAAAAAGAATCTGTTGTTTGGAATGTTTTGAAAAACTATTTCTAATTCAGGATTTTGAATTAAATATTTTCCAAACGATAAATAAAATCCGTTTTCTAATAATTGCTTTGCAGTTTGCCAATTTTTCGAAAATCCATGAATAATTATTGGAACTTCAATTTTCATTCTTTTTTTGATTTCGATAACTTCTTGAAAAGCCGAAACGCAGTGCAAAATTAATGGTTTTTTGTGTTTTTGAGCCAATAAAATCTGCTTTTCAAAAACTTCAATTTGCAAATCAAGCGGAATTTCGATTCGTTTGTCTAATCCGCATTCGCCGAGAGCAAGACAATTTTTACTGTTTAATTTTTTATCAATAATCTGTAAATCAGTATATAATATACTTTCGTTAATGTGCCAAGGATGTATTCCAATAGAAAAATTCAGAATTTTCGCATCAAATTCTTGCGGATATTGATTGACAATTTCTAGAATATTTTCTTGATTTGAATATTTGTGTGTATGTAGATTGATAAATTGCATTAGTCGTGAAACTTTTTTACACCGGCTAGAATATCAATCTTTAAATCGTTTTCTAAAGGCACAATTGGGCAAGAATATTTGTGGTTATAGGCACAATATGGATTGTAAGATTTATTAAAATCGATTGTAATTTTATCGGTTTTTGGAATTCGCAAATCGATGTATCGACCGCCAATGTAACTTTCATTTCCACAAGTCAAATCAGAAAAAGGCAAGAAAAGATAATCTTCGTAACCAGTTTTTTTGATTAAATCGATGTTTTGATACACATTTAAAACATAATCCAAATCATCTATTTTGAAATGTAATTCGCCATATTTCAAATATTTAGGCAATCGAGTTGTTGAAGTTTTCATTTCGAAAACTTTTTCGTTTTCTGATTTTATAAACTTGGCTTCGACAATAAATTTTGGGTTTATCTCATAAAAGTTCAATGATTTAAATGTTTGAAAATCTTCATCAGTTAATGGACTTTCTTTTTTATTTGCGTATTCTTTATTAAGATTATCTTGATATTCTTGAGATGTTTCTGATTGAGAAAAACAAAAAATTGAACAAAAAAATAATATAACGTAAAGTGAAAATTTCATCTGATTTTTTTACAAAAATAGGTTACTTTTACAAAACTAAAACTATTTCAGTATGAAAAAAATCATTTTAATATTTTCAATTATATTATTTATTTCTTGCGAACAGAAAACAGAAAAACTGAACCTTTTATTTGAACTTCCAAAAGATTTAAAAGAAACATCAGGTATTTTTTACGATTCAACCAATAATTTAATTTGGACTTTAGAAGACAGTGGTAATGAAAATGAAATTTATGCATTGGATAATGATGGTAAAATATTAAAAACCATTAAATTAAATGATTTAAAAAACAACGATTGGGAAGATTTAACGCAAGACAAACAAGGCAATTTGTACATTGGCGATTTTGGAAATAATGACAATGAACGTAAAGATTTAGCAATTTATAAAGTAAATGCAAGCGACTTACAAAAAGAAAATGTTGAAAAAACAACAAAAATAAGTTTCAATTATCCAGAACAAACAGAATTTCCACCAAACAAAAAAGAATTATTTTTTGATGTTGAAGGTTTTATAGAAATGAATAATAATTTTTATTTATTCACAAAAAACCGAAGCAAAAAAGGTGATGGAGCTGTATTTATTTATAAAGTTCCGAATCAAGAAGGCAATCACGAAGCAAAAAAAATTGGCGATTTTAAAACCTGCGAAGATTTTGAAACTTGCGCAATAACAAGTGCAGCAATTAGTCCAAACGGAAAACAAATTGCGCTATTAACGCACAGCAAAATCTGGGTTTTCGAAAATTTTACAGACGATAATTTTACTTCTGGCAAAACCTCAATTTTCGAATTAAATCACAACACACAAAAAGAATCTATTTGTTATAAAGATGACCAAACATTGCTAATTGCTGACGAAAAATCTAAAAAAATTGGCGGAAATGTTTATGAAATTCAAATTTCTGACTTAAAATAAAAACTTATTTAAAAAATGCTTGCTCAAGGTTTTCAAAAATACATCAATAATTTCAAAGGTTTTTCAAGAGAAATCTGGATTCTAGCAATCATCACTTTCATCAATCGTGCTGGCGTAATGGTTGTGCCGTTTTTGTCAAAATATCTAAAAGAAAATTTACATTACACCTATTCAGAAGTTGGCTGGATTATGGTTGGTTTTGGCGTTGGCTCGGTTGCAGGTTCTTGGCTTGGCGGCAAATTATCGGACAAAATTGGGTTCTATAAAATTATGCTTTTTAGTCTTTTTGTAAGCGGAATTGTCTTGATTTTACTGCAATTTATAACTTCTTTTTGGGGACTATGCTTCGGATTATTCGTTTTGATGCTTATTGCGGATATGTTTCGACCAGCGATGTTTGTTGCTATTGGTGCTTATGCAAAACCCGAAAATAGAACTCGCGCGTTGACTTTGGTTCGACTAGCAATTAATATTGGTTTTGCTGCTGGACCAGCACTTGGCGGATTGGTCATAATGTTTATTGGTTATAGCGGACTTTTTTGGATTGATGGATTGACTTGCATAATCTCGATAGTGATTTTTGGATTTTTGGTCAAAGAAAAAAAGAAATTTGTCGATCCAGAAACAGAAACTGTAACGCTTGCAGAAGTCAATTCGGTTTTTAAAGACAAACCTTTTTGGATATTTTTGTTGGCTTGTTTTATTTCTGGCGTGTTATTTTTTCAGTTATTCACAACAATTCCGCTTTACCATCACGATCAATTTAACTTGACAGAATTCCAAACTGGATTGTTATTGACATTAAATGGTGTTTTAATTTTCTTTCTAGAAATGCCATTTGTAAGTTATATTGAGCGAGAAAAAATCAGTAAAGTCAAGGTTTGCGGTTGGGGTTTACTGTTAATGACAACTAGTGTTTCGTTGTTAATGATAAACGCTTGGGCTGGAATTCTTGTAATAATGATGATTTTTATGACAATTGGCGAAATGTTTGTGTTTCCGTTTTCGAATTCGTTTGCATTGAGTCGTGCTCCAAAAGGTCACGAAGGCAGATATATGGCGATTTTCACAATGAGTTTTAGCTGTGCACACATATTTAGTTCGAAAGCAGGACTAGATTTTGTTGATGTTTATGGCTATCAAAAAAATTGGTTGCTAATGACAATTCTTGGGATTGTTAGCGTTTTGCTGATGATTTGGGTTTATAAATTGGTCGAGAAAGAGAAAGTTTAGGATGGTTTAAATTGTTTAAAAGTTTAAAGTTTCGAAATCGAAATCAATTTTGTTAGAAATTCGTTAATTAACAATTCTTAAACTTTTTGCAATTCAAGTTTTATTTAATTTTGAAAATAATATTAATTATAAATTCAATTAAATGAAAACTATTCTATCGTCATTAATAATAATTTTTTCGTTTCAAGTATCTGTTTTTGCACAAAATTTTAATCAAACAACTAAGGACAATACAGTTGTAATGACTTGGAATAAAAATACGCCAGAGCAAGAAATGAAAGACGACATCAAGGCGCTCAAGGCAAATAATGGTGTGACAATTAAATATTCGAACCTGAAACGAAACTCGAAATCTGAGATTACAAATCTAAAAATTGAATATGCTGACAACGAAGGAAATTCCGGAAGCCAAGAATACAACAACATAAATGCAATTCCAGAAATTAAATTCTATAAAATTAATGGCGAAATTGGTTTTGGAAATCCTAACAATAATTCATTTGGAAACGAGATGTCATTTGGTAATTTTGATTTTAATGATTTGCAAAAACAATTTTCAAACCGAATCAAAATTGATACTTTAGGCAACAACAAAAGTTTTAGTTTTGATTTGAATGATGAAAATGCTCCAAAAATCAATAAAAAATCAAAAATAATCATTCAAAAAGATGGCAGAAAACCATTAGTTATTGAAGATGGAAAAGTTATCGAAGGCGAAAATGATTATTCTAAAGAAGAAATCGAAAAAATTCAAAACGAAAATAAATTGAATTCTGATGATAATAATGGAATGAAAAGTTTTAGATTCAATTTGAATGGTGACGATTTAGATATGGGAAATCTGAAAGAGCAAATGCAAAAAATGCAAGATCAAATTCAGAAAATGATGCCAAATAATTCTGAAAATGAAGTTAGTCCTAGAATCACGAAACCATCAAAACCTGAAAAAGAAGATTTGAAAAAAGAAATGAAAGATGCCAAAGACGAAATGATTAAGGCTAAAAAAGAAATGGAAGAAGCCAAAAAAGAACTTCAGAAAGCGAAAACTGAAATGAAAACGCAAAAAATTTAACGAGTTTAGAATATTTTAACCGCTAATTCGCAAATCAAAAATTTACGAATTAGCGTTTTTTTTTTCTATTTTTACAAAAAAAATCAATGTACAAAATCCTAGCCAAAATCAACAAAATTATTTTACCAAGTTTTACTAAACAAAGACTTGATTTAGCAAAAGCCAAAAAATGGCAATTGGCAATTATAGGTTATCGCTTTTTTGTTACTAAAAAAGCTTTGACTAGTTGATTGTTTTGTAAATCATTCAAAAAGTAGTACTTTTATGTTTTACATTAATTTTCTAAATATAAATTGAAAAAAACATTATTTCTAATATTAATTCCTTTCTTTACTTTTGCTCAAAGTAACTCAAACATTTGTGCAACTATAATCCAAATTAACAAAATTATTCAAGAAAAACATTACGAGCCAAAACCTTTAAATGATAGTTTGTCGGTTTATGTTTTTAATTTATTCTTAAAAAATCTTGATATCGATAATTCTTTATTTTTAAATGCTGAAATTAGCAATTTAAAAAAGCATAAATTCAAAATCGATAACTACATCAAAATAGAAAACTGTGATTTTTTAGAAGATTTTTATAAAACCTATACAAAAGCAATTCTAAGAAATCAGAAAATTATCGAATCAATCATAAAGGAACCAATTGTTTATTTGAGCAATGAAAATATTCAGTTTTTCAAAAAAAGTTTGCCTTATAACAAAAACGAATTAGAATTAAAAAAACGTTTTAAAAAAGGATTGCTATTCGAGATATTAAACGAAATAGCTCAAACCAGCAAAAATAAAGATTCTATAATTTCGTCATTTATGCAAATTGCAGAAGCTTCGAAAAATAAAATTATTGATAATTACAACTGCGAAACCAAAAATAAAATTCTTTCGAAAGAGCAATTTAATTCTATTTTTATAAACTCATTTTGTTCTTATTTTGATCCGCACACGGTATATTTTTCGAATACAGAAAAATCAAATTTCTTATCAGGATTAAGTTCTACTAACTATTCGTTTGGAATTCAAGTTGAAATAAATGAAAAAAATGACTTAATAATTTCCGAAATTGTTCCTTATGGGGCCGCTTATTTTTCTAATAAAATAGAAATAGATGATGTTATTCAAAAAATAAAAGTTAATGATAAAGAATACAGTATGAACTGTAACAATTATCAAGAAACAGATGGTATTTTGAATTCTAATGATACCAAAAAAGCGATTTTTACTTTAAGGAAAAAAAACGGTGAAATTTATTCTGTCGAATTGTTAAAACAATTAATGCGAGACTACCAAAATAGCGTTTATAGTTACATTCTTGAATATGAAAATAAACGAACTGGTTATATTAAAATTCCAAGTTTTTATTCGAAATTCGAAAACGGCAAAACTAATATGAGTGATGATTTCAAAAAAGAAATGTTGAAACTTAAAAACGAAAAAATAACAAACTTGATCATAGATCTCGAGAATAATTCTGGCGGATCAATGCAAGAAGCTATGACTCTTTGTGGTTTTTTTATTGCATCTCAGGGAATAGGGATTCAAAAAAATTCAAATAATCAACAATATTTGCTTGGAAATAATAGCATAAAACCAATTTTTATTGGGTCAATAATTATTTTAATAAACGGTTATTCTGCATCTGCAAGCGAATTGTTTACCAATGCAATGCAAGATTACAATATGGCAATTGTGGTTGGATCAAAATCATTTGGAAAAGCCAGTGTTCAAGAAATTTTTGAAATAGAAAACGAAGACAATGACTTTCTGAAAATTACAACTGGAACTTTTTATAGAGTTACTGGCAAAAGTCATCAAAGAATTGGAATTACTCCAACTATTACAATTCCGACTATTTTTGAAGAACAACTCGAAAGCGAAAATAATTCTGAGAGGGCTTTGAAAAACGAAAATATAAAAGGTTACATCGAGGGAAATAGTTTTCCGTTAAACGAAAATCAAAAAAAAGTTATAAAACAATACAAGATTCAGGCAGAAAAAAATCCTACGATTAAAAAAATCTTGCAACTTAAAAAAAGGGTTAATAAGTTATTTGGAGATAATTTACCAGCAATTTCTTTGAATTTTAATAGCGTTTTCAATTACTTGAATGATTATAATGTGCTTTGGGATGAAGTTAATAAATTTGTAAAAACCGAAAATAATATAAATATTTTAAATTCTGGTTTCGATGCCGACAAACCAAATAAAAATGAATCATTGTCCAAAAGTGATAAAATCGGAATCAAAAACTTAATGACAAACGTTAGAATCATTGAATCTTTAAAAATTATTGGTAATCTAAATTAATTTTAAAACTAACCAAAACTAGCATTCAAAATTAAATTTCATTTTTTTTAAAAGTTATTTGCAAATATGGTTTTTATAACTATCTTTGCACTCACAAAAAAGGCCACGTGGCGCAACTGAATAGCGCACTTGATTACGGCTCAAGAGGTTGCTGGTTTGAATCCAGCCGCGGTCACAAAAAAACGCAATTATCGAAAATATAGATAATTGCGTTTTTGTTTTCTATTAAACCATCAATCAAAAATGCAAGAATATTTCGTTGACATTGAGTATAATAATCAAATTTTCGAAGAGAAATTTTTCAATCTCAAAGAATTTGAATGTTGCACCTTTAACGATTGCAATTTTTCGGAATGTTTATTTATTGGTGTTGCGTTTGTAGATTGTGTTTTCAATAATTGTGTTCTCGACAATTCTAAAATAGGCAATGTAGCTTTTCGAAACGCAGTTTTTAATAATTGTCAAATTCGAGAAGTCAATTTTGCAATGTGTGATAAGTTTATTTTCGCAATTACATTTAATGAATGTATTCTTGATTTTTCTAAATTTTATACCTTAAAATTAAAAGGAACAAATTTTGTAGATTGCAGTTTGGTTGCTGTCGATTTTATGGCTGCTGATTTAACCGAAGTGATTTTTGATAATTGCGATTTGTACCGAAGTGAATTTGATAAAGTAATCGCCAACAAAGCCAATTTCAAAACGAGCTATAACTACACTATTGACCCATCTAAAACAAAATTAAAAAGAGCTGTTTTTTCTTTAAAAGAAGTTAAAGGTTTGTTGTTTAAACACGATTTGATTATTAAATAAACACAACTATAACAATCGAAAACCGAATGTTGTTTAACCATGAATACTTTCCGATTTTCCGTATTTTGCAATCACACCAGCCTCGAAATCTAGCCATTCTTTCCAACGGTTTTCTACGTCAATTCCGTGACCATATTTTCTTGCATAATTTAGAAAAGTTGTGTGATGTCCCGCTTCGCTTTCCATCAATTCTCTATAAAATATTGATAGTTCTGAGTCTTGAATATTTTCTGATAAAACCTTAAATCGTTCGCAACTTCTGGCTTCAATCATCGCAGAAAAGAGTAGTCTTTCGACAAATCCAGAAACTCGACTTCCGTTGTTGCTTTTTTTCATGTATTGCGCTAATTCGCCAACATATTCGTCTTTGCGTTCACGTGCCATCGTTAAACCTCGTTTTACAATAATATCATGTACCATCTTGAAATGCTCGATTTCTTCTCGTGCAATATCTAGCATATCAGCCACCAAATCAGGATATTCTGAATTGATTGTAATAATTGTAATCGCATTCGATGCTGCTTTTTGTTCGCACCAAGCATGATCCGAAAGAATATCTTCGATTTTATTTTCGACAATATTTACCCATCTTGGATCGGTTGGAAGTTGTAATCTAAATGTTGACATATTTTTTTCTAATTTA
The DNA here is from genome assembly GCA_031408435.1 of Bacteroidota bacterium. Taxonomy (GTDB): domain Bacteria; phylum Bacteroidota; class Bacteroidia; order Flavobacteriales; family Flavobacteriaceae; genus Flavobacterium. The sequence goes on along the minus strand of JANNWM010000074.1, from coordinate 127,887 downwards.
GTTTCAAGTTTCAGGTTTCACGTTATATAACTTAAAACCTGAAACCTGAGACTTGAAACTTTTCTCTAAAAAACAAACATCGCTCGTTCTCCCATCATTTCGTTAACTTCATCTGCGACAGCTTCGATTACGGCTTCGTTTGTGTGGTTCATTAAAACTTTATCTATCATAATTACGATGGCTTCCATATCGGTTTCAATTAATCCACGAGTCGTTATTGCTGGCGTTCCAATTCTAATTCCTGAGGTTACAAATGGTGATTTATCATCAAATGGAACCATATTTTTATTAACTGTAATTTCGGCTTTTACTAATGCGTTTTCTGCTTCTTTGCCAGTAATTCCTTTGTTTCTCAAGTCAATCAACATCATGTGATTGTCGGTTCCGCCAGAAATTAAATCATATCCACGATCCATAAATGCTTTTGCCATTGCCTTGGCATTTTTTTGAACTTGCATCGAATAATGAAAAAATTCATCGCTCAAACATTCGCCAAATGCTACTGCCTTTGCAGCAATAATGTGCATTAATGGTCCACCTTGATTTCCAGGAAAAACTGCTAAATCTAATAAAGAAGACATCATTCTGATTTCGCCTTTTGGAGTTTTCAAACCAAACGGATTTTCGAAATCCTTGCCCATCATAATCAATCCGCCACGAGGACCACGCAAAGTTTTGTGTGTTGTCGTTGTAACTATATGACAATGAGGTAATGGATCATTCATTAAACCTTTGGCAATCAATCCAGATGGATGAGAAATATCTGCTAAAAGCAACGCACCAACCGAATCGGCTATTTTTCTGAAACGCTCAAAATCCATGTCACGACAATAAGCAGATGCTCCAGCAATAATCATTTTTGGCATTTCGCGAGTTGCAATTTCTTGAATTTTATCGTAGTCAAAACGACCAGTTTCTTTTTCAACTCCATAAAAAACAGGATTGTACAAACGTCCAGAAAAATTAACTGGCGAACCGTGAGTCAAATGTCCACCGTGCGATAAATCGAATCCTAGAATTTTATCACCAACTTTCAAACAAGCGTGATAAACTGCTGTATTTGCTTGAGAACCTGAATGTGGCTGTACATTTGCATAAGCAGCACCAAACAATTCTTTGGCACGGTCAATAGCAATTTGTTCTACGACATCAACTACTTCGCAACCACCATAATAACGTTTTCCGGGATAACCTTCGGCGTATTTATTTGTCAAACAAGAACCAGCAGCTTCCATAACTTGGTCGCTTACAAAGTTTTCTGATGCGATGAGTTCAATTCCGTGAATTTGACGGTCTTGTTCTTCATTAATAAGGTCAAAAATTATTGAGTCGTGTTGCATTTTGATAAATTTTAAAATTCGAATACAAAAATACAAAAAATCGTTTGGATAATAAGCAGATTATAATATATTTGATAAATGAATTTTCAACAAAATAATCAACATCTAAATGCCAATATCTGCCAATAATACCTCTCGAAAATCGTGGTTAGAAGTCGCTACAAATTCTGATTTTCCTATTCAAAATATACCATTCGGAGTTTTTTTAACCAAAGAAAACGTTGTAACCGTTGGAACTCGAATTGGAGATTTCGCTATTGATTTAGGGGCTTTGCAACAATTGAATTACTTCGAAGGCATTGAACTTACAGACGATATGTTCATGCAAGACACATTAAACGATTTTATATCCGACGGAAAAAAAACATGGCGTTTGGTCAGAAATAGAATTGCCGATATTTTTGATGTCGAAAATTCGAAACTTCGTGATGATAAAAAACAACGTCAAATTGTTATATTTAATATTAATGAAGTTGAAATGCAATTGCCAGTTTTAATTGGTGATTACACCGATTTTTATTCAAGTAAAGAACACGCAACCAATGTAGGAAAAATGTTTCGTGATCCAGAAAATGCACTTTTGCCAAACTGGTTGCACATTCCAGTTGGTTATCATGGGCGCAGTTCGACTATTGTTCCTTCTGGAATTCCGGTTCACCGACCAATGGGTCAATTAATGACCGACGGAGCAGCCTCGCCAGTTTTTGGTCCTTCAAGACTAATAGATTTTGAATTGGAAACCGCTTTTATAACAACAGATGCTAATGTAATGGGCGAAAATGTGCCAGTTCACGAAGCCGAAGATTATATTTTCGGAATGGTTTTATTGAACGATTGGAGTGCGCGTGACATTCAAAAATGGGAATATGTGCCACTTGGTCCATTTTTAGGCAAGAATTTTGCGACCTCAATTTCGCCTTGGATTGTAACCATGGATGCGCTCGAACCTTTTCGAACAAAAGGACCAAACCAAGACCCAACGCCATTGCCTTACTTACAACAAAAAGGAAAACATACTTTCGATATTAATCTCGAAGTTGCAATTACTCCAGAAAATTCGGTTCCAACTGTTGTTTCAAAATCGAATTTTAAATATTTATATTGGTCTATGTCACAGCAGTTGGCACATCATACCAGCAATGGTTGCCGAGTGAATTCTGGCGATATGATGGGTTCGGGAACAATTTCTGGAATAAAACCTGATAGTTTCGGGTCGATGCTAGAATTGACTTGGTCAGGCAAAAATCCGATTAAATTGAACGATGGTACCGAACGTAAATTTATAAATGATAATGATACTGTTATAATGACTGGTTTTTGTAAAAACAAAGAAGTTAGAATTGGTTTCGGAGAAGTTTCTAGCAAACTATTGCCACCATTTGTCAGAAAATAATCAATTTAAAATCTTGATTAATGATTTTAGATTGCAGAATTTAATATTTAATTAATTATTAATATTTAAACAAAAAAACTTTGGCTTGAATTTTGTTTAGAATATAATCAACAAACTTAATCAATCCAAAAGACTTAACTTATGAAGAAAATTTTACTTTTATTATCGGTATTTATATTTATTGCATCTTGCTCAACTAAACAAATTCAGGGTGCAATAAGTTCTGGCAATTATGATGACGCTATTACAAATGCAGTTTCGAATTTGCAAAACAACAAAGACAAGAAACGAAAACAAGATTATATTTATTTGCTTGAGGAAGCATTTGCAAAAGCCAAAGAACGAGATTTAAGTTCGATTGATGCTTTTACTAAAGATAAAAACCCAAGTAATTTAGAAAAAGTTTTTAATCTTTATAATCAATTGAATGCTCGCCAAGAACAAATTCGTCCTCTTTTGCCATTGTTTTTGATGAAAGAAAATCGAGATGCTAAATTTCCATTTGATAATTATACAGATCAAATAATAAATTCTAAAAATGCTTTGTCAAAATTTTTATATGACAATTCAAAATCACTTTTGGTTACCAAAGACAAAATGATTATTCGTCGCGCTCACGATGATTTAGAATATTTAAATAAAATAAATCCAAACTACAAAGATGTCGTTAAAATAATGTCAGACGCTAGACTTAAAGGTACTGATTATGTGAATGTTTATACCAAAAACGAAACTAATATGGTTATTCCGAATCGTTTGCAAAACGATTTATTAGACTTTAGTACTTTTGGTTTGAATGATAAATGGACCGTTTATCATAGTAATAAAGTAAAAGATTTAAAATATGATTATGGATTAATTGTCAACTTTCGTCAAATAAATATTTCGCCAGAGCAAACAAAAGAAAAAGAATTTGTTAAAGAAAAACAAATAAAAGATGGAACCAAACCACTTTTGGATGCTAACGGAAAACAAGTTCGAGATGATAAAGGAAATCCGTTGAATGTTGATAACATGAAAAATATTCGGGTAAGCATTTATGAATTTCGACAATTCAAAACCGTTCAGGTTACTGCAAAAGTTGATTATATTGACTTTAAAACCAATCAGTTAATAGATACTTATCCGTTGGCCAGCGAATATACTTTCGAGAATATTTATTCAACTTTCAATGGTGATCGTAATGCTTGCGAAGCCGATTATATGAGGTTTTTTGATCGTCGAGCGGTACAATTTCCAAGCAATGAACAGATGATTTTTGATTCTGGAGAAGATTTAAAAGCCAAGTTAAAAGCAATTATTTCGGGGAACAGAATTCGCCGTTAGATTTTAGATTTCAATAAAAAAAAGCCAATCCCGATTTCTTCGGGATTGGCTTTTTTTATATATTGTTTTAATTAAATCTTATTCTTTAGTTCATAAGCATCAATTCTATCATGAGAAACATCATATACAGATTTTTCGTTTTTGATTAGCAACAATTGTGGCGATTGATGAACAACTTCAAATTTGGTGGCAACTTCATTGGATATTGCTCTAAAATTCAATAAATCTAGAAAATACGCTTCGATTTTGTTTTGCAAATCAAATTCTTTTTCGAAATTTTTTAATGCCATTCGACTGATACTGCAGGTTGTGCTGTGTTTGAAAATAATTACAGGTTTTTGATTAGAAATTTCTTGAATTTCGTTTAATTGACCTAAATCGGTTAATTGTACCCAGTTTATATTGCTAGATTTTGGAGTTTCGGTTTCTTGATTTCCGAAAAGGTTTTTGAAAATACTCATTTATTTTTTTTATTTTTATGAAAAATTCCTGAAAATGCTAGAACATTCTGATATAACTTTGACCTGCCCGTTGGCAGACAGGTGTTAGGGAAAAACGTTTTTTATCATTTTTTTTCAAATGATAAAAAACTTTTGGAAAGGCAGCAGGAACGATATTTCCAAAATTGCCTAATCATTCGTTTCTAAAAAGCTTTCTTAATTCTATCTAAATCTCGTTTTGTATCTTGTTCTTTTAATGATTCTCTCTTGTCGTAGGTTTTTTTGCCACGACAAAGTCCAATATCGAGTTTTGCTAATCCTTTTTCGGTAGTATGCAATTTCAAGGGAACAATTGTTAGACCTTTGGCTTGAACATTTTTGGCTAGCGTTTTTAATTCTCGCTTATTTAGCAATAATTTTCGTTCGCTTCGGGCTTTGTGATTGAATTGGTTTCCGAAAGCATATTCTTCTATGTTGGTGTTTATTGCAAACAATTCATTATTAGCATTAAATTCGCAAAAACTTTCGGTAATATTTGCTTTGCCAAGTCGAATAGATTTTATTTCGGTTCCAGCCAAAACGATTCCTGCGGTGTAAGTTTCGAGAATTTCGTAGTCGAAACGTGCTTTTTTATTGAGTATATTGACAATTTTTAACATAGAATGCAAATGTAGTAACAAATTGATGAATTGACAATAGTTTTTAGAAATTGATTTTTATATTTGTAAAATGGAAAATAATCAAAAAAATAATCCGCATCATGGTATTACTTTGCAAATGATTCTTGAAAAATTAGTCGAATTTTATGGATTTGATACTTTATCTGAATTAATTAAAATAAAATGTTTTTCTGATAATCCGTCAATAAAATCAAGTTTAACTTTTCTAAGAAAAACCGATTGGGCTCGAAAAAAAGTCGAAGATTTGTATGTAAAAACCACTTCAATTTCTATTTAGATTAAAAATTATATTTAGCTCCAAAATAAATATTTCTTCCGCCAGCATTGATTCCAGAAGCAAAAGTTCGATATTGTGTGTCCAAAATATTATCTATTCCCGTAAAAATTGTTGTATTTTTTATTAAATTAAATGCAGTTTTCAGGTTATAGGTTTGCCAAGACGGCAATCCATTTGCTGGTGCATAAACCAAATTATCTTCGAGAGATGGAGAATAATCTCTAAGGTTTTTATTGCCGTTGTAAGTCAAATTTAATTCTAGGTTCATTATTTTATTATCAAATTTGAAACCTGTTTTCCCATAAACTGGTGCAATATGATCTAGCGGAAAATTACCTGAATTTGTTTGTATTCGTCCATGAGTGAAATTAAAAGACCCATGAAAAGTTAAATTTTTAAAGATTATAAAAGTTAAATTGCTCGATAAACCTGCAATTGTGCCAATTCCTTGATTTTGATTGGCTAGAACTGGAGTAAGAACACCATTATAAACAACTTGACTTTGGTTATCGAAAGTAAAACTGTCTAAAAAAATTGGATCATATAATTTGGTCAGATAAAAAGTATTTTCGAATTGAATTTTATTTCCGTCCCAAAAAGTGATACCTAAATCGGCAGTAACTGATTTTTCTGGCTTTATATTATCATTTGGAACAATTAATTTTTCGGAATTTGTGTCAAAAATTTTTGCTAGATCGTCAATATTTGGAACTCGAAAAGCCGAAGCCAGATTGACAACTATTTTTACATTCTTTCCAGGATTGTTTACAAAACCAATTGCACCAGAATAAGTAAAATTTTCTTGATTGAATTTTGTGAATGGTAAATTTAGAAAATTAGTTTTAATTTCGGAATTCAATGTTTTGTATCCAGCTCGAAAACTAATATTGTAAGAAGATTTTGAATTGTAATTATTATTCAAATATGCAAATCCTTCAGCAGAAAAAGTATTGTTTTTTCCGTCTGGATAACGCGTGTTTATTTGGCTTTCTGAATTATTTAAAATATTTTTTGAGAACGCTTTTGATTTCAAATCATCGAAGGCAAAATCTAAACCATACACAAAATCTGCTTTCCCAATTTTTGTTTTTAAATCAGAATTTAAAGCAAAAACTGATACATTTTCGGTTCGATTTTCAAGGTTTGGATCATCAAATTTTCGATTAATTCTACTTTCTTCGATGTCTTGATAACTCAAAATTAATTTCAAATCGCTATTCAAAAAAACTTTTTGTTTATTCAAACTATAAGACCCTAAAAATCGTTTTTGTGGACCATAATTCCAAACTGCATTTCTGAGTTTTCCTGAATTTGTTACATCTGTTAATCTATCATATCTTGGAATGTCTGATGAAGTCGAATATTGCAAATTGATATTGTGCTTAGTCATTGCATTTGGTTGGTATACAAGTTTTTGCATAAAATCGTATTGTTTGTAACCCGAAAATTTTTGAATGTATTTGTTGTCGTTTTTAACTTTATAATCAATTCCGTTTTTGGTTTCGACATAAAAATTTCGTTCACCAAAAAAATCATATTTGCCGTTTTTTTGTTTACCCATTTTTAAATCTCCATAATCATTATAAGAGAATGATGTTAATGATGCAAATTTTGAACTGGCATAATTCAGATCAAAATGACCAGATTTTCCTTCGTTAACCGTGCTGTAATTCGAAATTAGATTTCCAGAAAAGGCTTTATTGCTGTTTTCTGATGATAATTTTGGGTCTTTAGTTTGCAAATAAACTGCTCCGCCAAGTGCATCGCTTCCAAAAATTGTCGATGATGGTCCAAAAAGCACATCGATATTTTCGAGCAAATTTTTATCGACAGTAATACTATTTTGCAAATGTCCTGCTCTGTAAATCAAGTTGTTCATTCTAATTCCGTCAACAACAAGCAAAATTCTGCTTGATTCGAAACCTCTAATTACGGGACTTCCGCCACCTTGTTGCGATTTTTGAATTGATAACGTTCCAAGATTTGCGAAAACATCGGCTGTATTTTGAACATTTTCGAACTCAATTTCTTTTTTAGAAATGCTTTCGTTTTGTTGTGTAATTGTACTTTTTGATTTTGCAAAACGCTGCGAATTAACAACAATTGCATCAAGTTTTATAGATTTTAAACTGTCTTCTTCTACCTGCGAAAATCCAAATAGGGAAATTCCACAAGCAATAAGTGCAAATTTTTTTTTCATTTTTGTGTATATTCAAGAACTAACAACCTGATTGATTGCTTTTCTTAAATTAATTTTTATTTTAAAACAGAATAAAAAATTAATTTAACACGGTGGTTTTTCTAAGAAATTAATATAATTTGAAGTTTTCGAAATCAAAATTTCATTAAGATTTAGAGGTTTGTTTAATTGAAAATGTATGTTTTTATTACCAACAAATTCATTAATGTACAATATATGTTTTGAAAATGAATTTGATTTTTTCTTTTCAGAAAATGGAGATTTGGTTTTGCTTAATATTTTTGATAATGTAATTCTTGTTTCATTTTCAAAATCGTCTTTTATAACTTTCGCGAAAATTCTAGAATTGATGTTTTCAAATGAAATAACATCATAATAATTATTTTGAAACTTTATTTCGTTTGACTCAGAAAAATTGTTCCAATCATTTAATGTAAATTCTAAAATTTCAGCATTTGCAATTTTTTCTATTTGATTTTGATGTCTAACAAACTGAATTTGTTCAATTAAACTACCAGAAAATGTCAAAACCAATCCAATAAAATAAATTGAAATGATAGTTACAAAAGCTGGTTTTTTAATTTTTTTCAAAATGAATTTTTACAAATATATTAAATCTATTTTAATCTATTTCTTTTTAATAATGAATATATAACTGTGTCCCAAAATTTACCTTCAGCAAATTCATTTTCAATTAAATGTGCTTCTTTTACGAAACCGTTTTTCAATAACACTTTTTCAGATGCTTTGTTATCTGGATCTATTATACCTTCAATCGAGTGTAAATTCATAACATCGAAACCGTAATTGTTTACTGCTAGAATTGCTTCAGATACTATTCCTTGATTATTATATTCTGGCAAAATCATATAACCAATTTCTGCTCTGAAATTTTCTATGTGAACTCTATAAAGCCCAATTAATCCAATAAATTTAGAATTATCTTTTAAGCAAATCGCCCAATTTATTCCTTCATTGCTATCAATTTTGTCATTAATTAATTTAATATGCGCCAAGGCATCTTCGGTATTTTTTGCTAATGGTCTCGGAATGAATTTCATTGTTTCTGGATTGCCACGAAGTTCTAAAATTTCGTTAACATCGTTATTGTTCAAACGTCGAAGAGTTAATCTTTCGGTTTGTAAATCAGGAAATGGATTGAAGTTTATGTTGAGCATTTTATTTGATTTAAATGCGAAATCTGTGTCTTAATAAAAAAATAAAACTACATTATTTCGATTGAATATTCTGTTTTGAATTGTTGATTTTTATCTAAAACAATTATTCCTTCTTTTTCGAATAAATTCCCTTTACTTTCGGTCGTGTCAGAATAACCAAACCAAGGTTCAATACAAATAAATCCTGAGTTTTTGACAGTCCAAATTCCAAGATTAGGAAAACTTTCAAAATTAACCTTTATATATGGTGATGAATTCTCGAGAATAGTTATTGATTTAGATTTCAATGATTTAAAAACCAAAGCATCGTTTTCGAATGTTTTGTATTTTAAATTTAGTTGTTTGTTGTTCAAAACTAATTTTTCAGTATAATCAGTAATAAGTCCGTTTTCAAGTAAATGATAATTTAGAATTTCATCATCAGAAAACTCAAAACTATAATACTCGAAACCATTAAGTAATGAAAAAGCAGGATGAGCACCAATCGAAAATGGAATTTTTCCGTTCGAATTATTGATGACCTTGTATTGAATAGTCAAGGTTTTATCGTGAATGATGTATCTTATTTGCAATTCGAAATTAAATGGATAATTTTTTAGCGTTTCATCATTCGCTTTAAGCGAAAAAAGTATTGAGTCTGATTTGATTTCAAGTAAATTAAATTCTAAATCACGAGCAAAACCGTGTCTTGACAATTTAAATTCTTGTTGATCAATAAAATACGAATTGTTTTTTAATGTGCCAACTATTGGGAATAATATCGGTGAATGTTTGCCCCAAAACTCTAGATTTCCATTCCACATGAATTGTTTTTCTTTTGCTTTTAATGAGTACAATTCTGCACCTTTTGTATTTATAGAAGCTGTTAGAAATTCATTAGATATTGTTGCATTCATTTTTTTTATTTGCATCAAAAATAAGAATTTCAAGTGTATCAAATCTTAAATTAAATCTAAAAATGTTTTTTTTGTAACAAATTTTAATTTCTTTGTACTTATTATCTATTTAACCATCCTAAAATTTTCAAATGAAAAATTTGACCATTCAAAAAATAACTTTTTTAGCATTATTTTCTGTTTTTTTTTCAGTAAATGCTCAACAAACCACTAATTCAAAATATGATTACCGTGAATTATTTAAACCTGGTTTTTATCAAAAAAATGGTACAGAAACCCGTTCTGCAAGTGGTCAACCAGGAGCGAAATATTGGCAAAACCGAGCCGATTACAATATTACTGCTAACTTAAACGATAAAACCAACGAAATTTCAGGCTCAGAAATTTTGACTTACACTAATAATAGTCCAGATAAATTAGCTTTTTTATGGCTGAATGTGGATCAAAATTTATTCAAAGCCGATTCTCGTGGAAACGCAATTATACCATTAGGTGGAAGTAGAAATGGAGCAAAAGGCGAAAAATTTGACGGTGGACACATTATTAAATCTGTTAAAGTAATTTCGAATATTGCTGGAAAATTAGTCGAAAAAGATGCGAAATTTATAATCACTGATACTAGAATGCAAATTCTTTTGCCTCAAGAACTCAACGGAAACGGAACTTCATTAAAATTAAAAATCGATTTTTCATTTATTTCTCCTATTTATGGTTCAGATAGAATGGGAATTCAAGAAACCAAAAACGGAAAAATGTATTCGGTAGCACAATGGTATCCAAGAATGTGTGTTTATGACGATGTAAAAGGTTGGAATACATTGCCTTATATGGGAGCAGGAGAATTTTATTTAGAATATGGCGATTTTGATGTAGCCATTACTGCACCTTCAAATCATATTGTGGTATGTTCTGGAGAATTGCAAAATCCCTCAGAAGTTTATACTGCAGAACAAGTAAAAAGATGGAATTTAGCTAAATCAAGCGACAAAACTGTAATGATTAGAACAGCCGAAGAGATAACTTCTGCAAATTCACGTCCATCAGGAAAACCAACTTTAACATGGAAATTTAATATTAAAAATTCTCGTGATGTTGCATTTGCATCTTCGGCTGCTTTTATTATCGATGCTTCAAGAATTAATTTGCCTTCTGGCAAAAAAACATTGGCTATTTCGGCTTATCCAGTCGAAAGTAATGGCAATGATGCTTGGGGCAGATCGACAGAATATACTAAAACAAGCATCGAAAATTATTCGAAAAGATGGTTCGAATATCCTTATCCAAACGCAGTAAATGTTGCATCAGTAGTTGGAGGTATGGAATATCCGGGAATTGTTTTTTGCAGTTGGACCGATAAAAATGAATCGCTTTGGGGAGTAACTGATCACGAGTTTGGACATATTTGGTTCCCGATGATTGTTGGCTCTAACGAACGATTATTCGCTTGGATGGACGAAGGTTTTAATACTTTTATCAATTCATTAAGTTCGGTAGATTTTAATAATGGCGAATACAAAAGCCCAAAAGAAAACTTGCATAGTATGTCAAGCTTCATGACAAATCCAGAAATCGAGCCAATTTATACCGCACCAGACGGATTAAAAGAAGCTAATTTAGGACTATTAGCCTATTCAAAACCAGGTGCAGGTTTGACAATGTTGAGAGAGCAAATACTTGGAAAAGAGCGTTTTGACTTTGCTTTTAGAACTTATATTGAGCGTTGGGCATACAAACACCCTACTCCAGATGATTTTTTTAGAACTATAGAAAATGCTTCAGGAGATGACTTGAATTGGTTTTGGAGAGGTTGGTTTTTGAATAATTGGCAGTTAGATCAAGGTATTTCTAAAGTAAATTATGTAAAAAATGATGCTAAATTAGGCGCGATTATTACAATCGAAAATCTTGAAAAAATGGCAATGCCAGTTGTTTTGGAAATAAAAACTAAATCTGGAAAGATTTCTACAATAAAATTGCCTGTAGAAATTTGGGAACGCAACAAATCGTGGACTTTCAATTCGAACACTACCGAAGAAATTGACACCATTACTTTAGATCCTGAAAATGCTTTTCCGGATATTAATTCTCTAAATAATGTTTGGTCAACAATTACAGATACAATGGAAAAAGTTGTTCTTCTCGATGCCTATTTAGGTACTTTTTCCAGTAAAGTTGCTCCAGTCAAATTTATATTTACCGAAGAAAACGGTACTTTAATTGGTGAAGCTATTGGTCAAGGAAAATTTCCGTTAGTTTCTAGTGGTGAAAATAAATTTAAAATAGAAGGAGCACCTGTTGAATTTGTTTTCAACGAAACAAAAACTGAATTGACATTGATTCAAAATGGTCAAAGCTTAGTATTTACAAAAGACTAGTTAATTTAAATCACAAAAAAAACTCCAATTTTAAAAGATTGGAGTTTTTTTTGTGATTATTTCAGAGTGATTTCATATTTTTTTTCAACAACTTTCCAGTCGATTACATTAAAAAAAGCGTCAATATACTTTCTTCGTTTGTATTGAAAATCTAAATAATAAGCGTGTTCCCATAAATCTATTGCTAAAATAGGTGTTCCTTTTATGACTTGTTTGGGCATTAATGGATTTTCGTTGTTATTTGTATTTGTAACTTGTAATATGCCATTTTTATCAACAATTAGCCATGTCCAACCAGAGCCAATTTGTTTTTCTGCCGAGGTTTTGAATGCTGTTTTAAAATTTTCATACGAGCCAAAGTCTCTATTAATTGTGCTTAACAAAGTATCTTTTGGTTGTTCGGTTTTTTTTGCACCTAAACTTTCAAAATAAATATTGTGGTTATAATAGCCACCAGCATTATTTTTTAGAGATTCGTTTGAAATGTCAAGTTTTAGCAAAATTTCCTCAATATTTTTGGACACTAAATCTGTTTCAGCAATTGCTTTATTAAAATTATTAAGATGTGTTAAATAATGTTTTGAATAATGATTTTCTAGTGTCAATGCACTTAAATTTGGTAACAATGCATCGTATTTGTAAGATAGTTTTATCAATTCGAAGGTTCCTTTATTTGCAGTTACATCTTCGGGCATTCCGATGTTTATTTTTTCGCCAGAGCTAGGCAATGGAACTTCTACAACTTCTGTAAACTTTTTGCCTTGGCAAGATTGCAATACAATTAGAATTGTTAAACAAAACAGTAATTTTATTTTCATGAAATTTTTATTTTAATGATAAAATTGCTTCGATATATAATTCTTTGGCCTCATTAATCGAAAGATGACTTATTTGCATCCAAGCATTGGTTTTGAATGCATTTCGTAAATCAAAACTTGAAGATATTTGACTTGTATTTCCAGAAGTAGCTTGTTTGTAATAAGCATAACAACGCAATTGTACATCTTGTGGCAAAGAAGCTTGCGGAATTTGCTCAGCAATTGCTACTGCTTCTAAAAATCTTGTATCTAAATCTTTTTCTTGCATTTAGCTTTTGGTTGCAATTATGGTTCGGTTTCCTATTGCTTTTTCGTTCAGTTTTACATTAATTGTAGTTCCGATTGGAAAAAACAAATCTACACGCGATCCAAATTTAATAAATCCAGCATCATCTCCTTGCTTTACTTGCATTCCAGATTCGGCATAATTTACAATTCTTCTGGCTAATGCGCCTGCAATTTGTCTGTATAAAATTTCTCCGAAAGTTTGATTTTCTATAACTACGGTTGTTCGTTCGTTTTCTTCGGAAGCTTTTGGATGCCAAGCCACTAAAAATTTTCCTGGATGGTATTTTGAGAAATTAATTTTCCCTGAGCAAGTATATCTGGTTACATGAACATTGATTGGAGACATGAAAATCGAAACTTGAATTCTTTTATCTTTGAAATATTCGCCTTCAAAAACTTCTTCAATAACGACAACTTTACCATCAACAGGTGCAATTAATACGTTTTCGTCAATAATTAATTCTCTATTCGGATTTCTAAAAAACTGCAAAATTATAATTAAGAAAAATAATGCAAACAATTGAACTACCATTCTTAACCAAACAATATCTATTAATTTATCGCATGCCAAAATGGCAACGGTTACTAAAAATGTTGAAATTAGAATTATTTTTGCGCCTTCTTTGTGAAATTTAATCATGGTTAAAATGTTGGATAATTTGTAAAAATAAAAATATAAATGGTGCTACAAAAATAACACTATCAAGTCTGTCCAGAATGCCGCCGTGTCCTGGCATAATAGTTCCGCTGTCTTTTACGTTAGCATTTCGCTTGAATTTCGATTCGATTAAATCGCCAATTGTACCAAAAACGCCAACTAAAATTGCAATGATTAACCAAAAATAAATTGGCATTTGAAGGAAATATTTAGCAATCAAAACTCCAGTAATTCCTGCAAAAAAAATGCCTCCAATAAAACCTTCAATCGTTTTTTTCGGAGAAATGCTTTCGAATAATTTATTTTTTCCGATTGATTTTCCTGTTATATAAGCAAATGTATCATTTACCCAAATAAGTATAAAGATACTAATTATCATTTGTGGTTTGAAAAATTCACCAAAAATATTTGTTGGAATTTTTGTTAAAATTATTATTGGTAAAATTATATATCCAATTAAATATACAAATTTTGCGATATTGTCTAATTTTAGATTAGATTTTGAAAATAACAAATAAATTAACTTTACTGAGACAAATAATGTTCCTAGAATCAATAAGTTTTTGGTTGTATTAGTAATTTCAAAAAAAGAAAATAAAAAATATAAAATAAACCCAATTAAAATGGCATTAATTTTTTTCAGATTAACTAAATCACAAAATTCTATTATGCTTATAAACAAAAATGCACCAAATAATATCAAAAAACTAATTTGTGAGTATATAGTTGCTGTAATTAATAAAATTACATAAACTGCACCAGATATTGCTCTTGTTACACTTTCGCTCATTTTTATTGATCTTCTAAAAGCAATAAATAAAGGTTTTTTGGCAAACTTCCATAATGCAAAAAGTCATCGGGTTTAGATTCTTTGAAATATTTAATTGTGGTAATATTTGTTGGATAATCGGTGTTGTATTTTCTTTTAATGTCTCTTAAACCGTCACTTTTTGTATCCATAATCTGATTTGTAGTCGCAAAAATCACAATATTAGATGGCAACTCGTTTGGTTTGTTTTGTTTAATTTGTTTGGATGAGAACAAAACTGAACCTTCTTCTGCAATTAAGTTTTCGCAGGATGCAAATAAAAATTTTGGTTTTGATGATTTATCGTAAGTTAATTTATTTTCATCTAACATACTAAAAAGTTTTTCTTCAAAACACAATGTTTCGCATTCAAACCAATCATTTTCTTCTAGAATATTCAAAAATTGTTCTTGAACATCGTCAAGATTATCACAATAAATAAATTTACCTCCATTTTTTTTAAATTCGACCGTAAAACGCTCATCTACTGATAGATTACTATTTGCTAAATCGCCAGAAATCGTTTGATTGTCGTCTGTTTCAGTATCGTTAGAAGTCCCAAAAAATTTTTTAAAAAAACTCATATTTTATTAAATAGTAGTATTGCTGTTGATGTATAGCTTACAAATATAAATAAATATTAATGTAATTATTATTTTGTTGTAATTTTTTATCAATAAAATTACAATAACTTTAAGAAATTAAATATCAAAAAATTAAAATGTATTTTTTTCTAGTACAACAAACTCTAACTTTTTTCCAGAAATTACGTCTTCTGAATGGTTTTCTGGAAATGGTTCTCGTTTGCCATTATCTAAATATCCGTGACGTTTGTACCAATTTATCAATTCAATTCTTGACGAAATAACCGTCATAACAATTTTTGGCAAACTTTTATCTACGGCATAATTATTTGCAAAAAGCAATATTTTTTTACCAATTCCGCTATTTTGCAATTCAGGATTAACACACAACATTCCTAAATACAGATTGTTTTCTTTTTCGACTAGTAAAACACATCCTAATTTTTTATTGTCTTCGACATATTTAAAAACATTAGATTTCGAGTCATTAATCAAATCAATTAACTCATTTTCATCAATTCGAATGCCTTCTAAAATATTGGCTTCTGTTGTCCAACCTTTTTTTGAAGATTCGCCTCTGTATGCTGAGTTTACTAATGTTTTCAATTCTGAAACATCATTTAATGTTGCTTTTGTAATCATATTTATTTTATTTTAATCCCAATTCAATAATTTCTAAGTCTTTAATTTTATCACCATCAATAATAAATCTCAACATGGTTCTAATTGAATGAAAACCACTTATTCCAGCTGCACCTGGATTCATGTGCAAAAAATTATTTTTTTTATCGAAAATTACTTTCAGAATATGCGAATGTCCACAAATAAATAATTTTGGTGGGTTTTTCGTTAATTCTTCATTAATATTTGCATTGTATTTTCCCGGATATCCTCCAATATGTGTTATCCAAACAGCTACATTTTCACACATAAATCGGTTGTGCAACGGAAATTCTAATCTGGCTTTATCGTCATCAATATTGCCAAAAACACAACGCAAAGGTTTTAATTTTTTTATAGAATCGGTCACTTTCAAATCGCCAATATCGCCAGCGTGCCAAACTTCATCGGCAAGATTTACATATTTTAATATAACATCATCAATGTGGCTGTGCGTATCTGAAAGTAAAAGTATTTTTGTCATTAATATGTTTTTTTTAAAGCAATTTCTTTCCAACATTCCTTTAGTTAAAAAAACGAAATCCCTTTTGTTACTGCTATTGCATTTGATGTAAAATTAAACTTTAGATTTTAATTAAGAAATTTTATTCAAAAAAATATCAAGTATTTAAGTTTAAAACATTATTTTTGATAACATATAAAAATTCCAAAATGGCTTTTAT
Organism: Bacteroidota bacterium; assembly: GCA_031408435.1. Taxonomy (GTDB): domain Bacteria; phylum Bacteroidota; class Bacteroidia; order Flavobacteriales; family Flavobacteriaceae; genus Flavobacterium. The sequence goes on along the minus strand of JANNWM010000074.1, from coordinate 111,283 downwards.
AAAAACAACCGAGCAAACATCAAAATACAATCATTTAGAAAAAATGTCGGTTCTAGAATTACTTTCGAATATCAATAACGAAGATAAAATAGTTGCATTTGCAGTCGAAAAATCATTGCCACAAATAGAAAAATTAGTTAACGAAATCGTTTCTAGAATAAAACTTGGTGGAAGAATTTTTTATATAGGTGCCGGAACTTCGGGCAGATTAGGAATTTTAGATGCATCAGAATGTCCGCCAACATTTGGAGTGTCACACGATTTAGTAAACGGAATAATAGCTGGTGGCGATTTTGCAATTAGAAAAGCGGTCGAAAACGCCGAAGATAATATTGAAAATGCTTGGATTGACTTGTCTGAACATACAATTAATAAAAATGATGTTGTTATCGGAATTGCTGCTTCTGGAACAACGCCTTATGTAATAGCCGGATTAGAAAAATGCAACCAAAATAATATTTTAACAGGTTGTATTACCTGTAATGAAGGTTCGCCATTATCCAAAACTGCCAATTATCCGATAGAAGTTATTGTTGGTCCAGAATTTCTAACCGGAAGTTCAAGAATGAAAGCTGGAACAGCCCAAAAAATGGTTTTAAACATGATTTCTACTACAACAATGATTCAACTTGGCAAAGTTAAAGGTAATAAAATGGTCGATATGCAACTTACTAACGATAAACTTGTCGATCGTGGCGTCAAAATGATTATGTCGGAAATTGAAGTTTCTTATGAAAAAGGAGCAGTCTTGCTTCAAAAATTTGGAAGCGTTCGAAATGCTGTCGATAATTTTATTTCTAATTCTAAAAATCAAAATTAAACATGCCTACCAACAAAAAAATACTTTCTAAAGGAGTTCAATATTTATCTGGTGCTTTGCCATTGTTTTTCATAGGGCCATCTGTAATTTATAACTCCAACATGAACAAAACTAGCGATTATTATCTGATTGTATTAATTATTGGAATTGTTTGTTGTCTTGGTGCAATGTTTTTGATGTTTTTGGGAATAAAAACAATAATGAAAAGTATGTTTGATAAATAATGGAAAATCTAATAAATATAAACGAAACCTACGAAAAAGTAAATCTTATTAATTCTAAACTTAATAATCGAGAATTCGAAGATTGTATTTTTAAGAATTGCGATTTCTCGAATGCCGATTTTTCATATAGTTCATTTATAGACTGCGAATTTATAGATTGCAATTTATCGATGTTGCAAATGACAAACGTGAGTTTAAAAACCGTTCTTTTTAAAAACTGCAAATTACTTGGAATTTTATTTCACAATTGCGATGATTTTTTGTTTCAAGTCAATTTTCAAGATTGCGTTTTGGACTACGCATCATTTGCCAATAAAAAAATGATAAAAACAAATTTTAATTCTTGTTCAATAAAAGAAGTTTCATTTATTGGAGCCAATTTAACAAGTTCTGTTTTTGAAAATTGTAATCTTGATAATGCTATTTTTAATGAAACAATATTGACAGGAGCCGATTTTACAACAGCATTTAATTATAAAATTGATCCAGAATTTAATCCAATGAAAAAAGCAAAATTTTCAACAACTGGAATATTAGGATTACTAGATAAATTCGATATTTTAATAAATTAATACAATCAATTTTTTTATGGAAATAAATTATCTTGAAAGTGTAAAAAAGCAAATGTTGTATTACAAAACAATTGCCGAAAAAGCAATCAATCAACTCAATGAAAATCAGTTGTTTATTAGTTTTAATGACGACACTAATTCGATTGCAACAATCATAAAACATTTATCTGGAAATATGCTTTCGCGTTGGACAGATTTTTTAACAACCGATGGCGAAAAAGCTTGGCGCAATCGAGATTTAGAATTTGAAGAAACAATATCAACAAAATTGGAACTTTTGGCAACTTGGCAAAAAGGTTGGAATTGTTTTTTTGATGCAATAAATTCTCTAGAACCCAATCAGCTTTCTACCTTAATATATATCAGAAAAGAAGGTTATACCGTTTTAGATGCAATTAACAGACAATTAGCACATTACCCATATCACATTGGCCAAATTGTGTTTTATGCTAAAATGTTAAAATCATCTGATTGGGAAAGTTTATCGATTCCGAAAAATAAATCAAAGAAATCTTAAATCAGAAAAGTTTACAAAAAAATTTAAATGAAAAAATACTTAATATTACCAATTATTTTAATCTTATTTTCATGTTACGAACAAGAATGCAATTGCGAATTATACAAAACCGGAAAATTCGAATTCATTCAAGAAATTGATGGCACAAAAAAAACAACCATTTTTGAACGAACAGAAACTCTACAAATCGAAACCTTCGAAGGTAAAACCGACACCGCATCAGTGCGTTGGGTAAACGATTGCGAATTTGTATTGCAAAAATTACATCCAAAAAACATGATGGAAAGAAAATCAATTTCTATGAGAATTCTTTCTACTACCAAAAATTCTTATATCTTTGAATATTCGTTCGTAGGAAGCGAAAAAAAAGAAAAAGGAACAGTTAATAAAATTTAGATTTCGGATTTTTCCAATCATAAATTCACATTGACAATGATTTTTCAATATTTTTGTAACTTAATAACATTTGTCAACGCACAAACTATTTTAAACTGAATAACAATTAACCTAAAAACCCAAAATGATTGAACTTTTATCGAATTCTAGCGCTTGGATAGCTTTATTGACTTTAACATTTTTAGAAATAATTCTCGGAATAGATAATATTGTTTTTTTGTCAATAGTTTCAGGGAAATTAAAAGAAGAAGACCAACCAAAAGCCCGAAGAATAGGACTTTTACTGGCCATGGCATTTAGAATAATTTTGTTATTTGGCATAACTTGGGTTATGGGTCTTAAAAAATCTTTTTACGATTTTGATTTCGGATTTTTATCAGGTGGATTAACTGGTCAAAGCGTTATCATTTTCGGAGGTGGATTATTTTTGTTATACAAATCGGTTACCGAAATTCATCATAAATTAGAAGGAGAAGAAGAATCAACCACTGGAAAAGCCAGCAATAGCTTAACTTCGGCAATTGTACAAATAGCATTGTTAAACATTGTTTTTTCGTTCGATAGTATTTTAACAGCAATAGGTTTAGTAAGTGCCGAGTTGCCTCCAAAAGGTTTTGGTCCAGCCGGAGCATTAGAAATTATGATTATGGCAATTATAATATCGATTATTATAATGATGATTTTTGCAGGGCCGGTAAGCAAATTTGTTAATCAACATCCTACAATTCAGATTCTTGGTTTGTCATTTTTAATTTTAATAGGCGTAATGTTACTTGCCGAAGGTTCGCATCTTGCAGGTTTTAGATTCTTTGGCGGAACCGAAGCGCATAGTATCCCGAAAGGTTATCTTTATTTCTCTATTTTCTTTTCATTATTCGTTGAATTTTTGAATTTAAAAATGAAAAAATCCAAAAATCCAGTAATATTGCACAACAATAAAATTGACGAAAAATTACAAGATTCAGATTTAATGAATTAAAATCAGTAACAAAAAATTATAAATCAGCAAATTGAATACTGATATAAAAATTATTGAATGCCCAAGAGATGCCATGCAAGGCATAAAACCATTCATTCCAACCGACCAAAAAGCCGCCTATATTCAATCTTTATTGCGTGTAGGTTTCGACACACTTGATTTTGGAAGTTTTGTTTCGCCAAAAGCAATTCCACAGATGCAAGACACCGCTGAGGTACTGTCAAAACTCGATTTGTCTCAAACAAAAACCAAATTATTAGCAATAATAGCCAACACGCAAGGTGCAGAAATACTCTCTAAACACAAAGAAATTCAGTATTTAGGCTATCCATTTTCGATTTCAGAAAATTTTCAAATGCGAAATACACACAAAACAATTGCCGAAAGTCTAATTGTTTTGCAAGAAATTCTTGAAATTGCCAATGCAACTAATAAAGAGGTAGTTGCTTATTTATCTATGGGTTTTGGAAACCCCTATGGCGATCCTTGGAATTTCGAAATTGTCGGAAATTGGACCGAAAAACTTTCAAATATGGGAGTCAAAATCCTTTCGCTTTCCGACACAGTTGGCACATCAACCCCCGAAGTAATCGATTATCTGTTCAAAAACCTTATACCAAAATACCCAAATATTGAGTTCGGAGCCCACCTGCACACCACTCCAGACAAATGGTTCGAGAAAATAAATGCAGCATTTAACGCTGGTTGCCGCCGATATGATGGAGCAATACAAGGCTTTGGTGGTTGCCCAATGGCGACCGATAATTTAACAGGCAACATGCCAACCGAAAAATTATTGTCTTATTTTACAACTCAAAAACAAAACACAAATACAAGTCCAATGAGTTTCGAAAGCGCTTATAACGAAGCGTCTAGGTTGTTTTCTGAATTTCATTAATAGCTATTTCCAGCTTTCAATTTCAAGTCCTCGCAAAACCAATTATTTTTCTTGACAAAAAACGAACTTCCGTTGGTCGTTGTTTTTTGTCAAGAAAAATTAATCGTTTTTCGCTGTGGGCTTTACATTTCAATCTGGGCTAGGACTCCCAATTATAAATATTTTTTGTTAAAAACTCAAAACATAAATTTATTAAAACCAATTTTAAATGAAATTGTATATCTCATTTTTTTTTGGTTTTGTCTAGAAAATTCTGAGTTTTCTAAATCCAGCTAAATTTAGTCAAACTTAGAATTTTCTATAAAACAACCATTTTTTTTAAAATAAACGACTTTGGTCTAATAAAGTATATTCATACAAAAATTTTGTGCAAAAGATTTAAAGTATTTTTACTACTCTATAATAATAAAATCTGTGAAAATAAGAGTAAACTGTGGCTAAAAAAAATATCATATAATTAAATAGGCAAGAGTCAAATAAATCAAAATATTTGTTTTTTTTGAAATTTATCAAAATGATTTCAAAAAATCTCTTAACTAAAATTTAATTCTGGAATTTAAGCATTATATTTGCACGCAATTTAAACACAAACCGAAAATCATCGGTGTAAACAAAAAATTGTAATGATTGCACACAACTCCAAAATTATCGGCGAAGGATTAACATACGACGACGTATTATTAATTCCAAACTATTCTAATGTATTGCCTCGCGAAGTCAATATTCAATCAAAATTTTCACGAAATATAACTTTAAACGTTCCAATTGTTTCAGCAGCAATGGATACAGTTACAGAATCTGCAATGGCAATCGCTATGGCGCAAGAAGGCGGAATTGGTGTTTTGCATAAAAACATGACAATCGAGCAACAAGCCGCAAAAGTTAGAAAAGTAAAACGAGCAGAATCTGGAATGATTATCGATCCAGTAACATTACCATTATCAGCAACTGTAGCCGATGCAAAAGCAGTAATGAAAGAATTTGGAATAGGCGGTATTCCGATTGTAGACGAAAATATAACCTTAAAAGGAATAGTTACCAACCGAGACTTACGTTTCGAAAAAAACAATACTCGACCAATTATCGAGGTTATGACAAGTCAAAACCTAGTTACAGTTGCCGAAGGAACATCGCTCGAAGAAGCCGAAGTCATCTTGCAAGGTCATAAAATCGAGAAATTGCCAGTTGTCAATTCAGATTATAAACTTGTAGGATTAATTACTTTTCGAGACATTACAAAATTAACTCAAAAACCAATTGCAAACAAAGATTCTTATGGGCGATTGCGTGTTGCAGCAGCAATTGGTGTTACTGCCGATGCTGTTCAAAGAACCGAAGCACTTGTCAATGCTGGTGTCGATGCTGTAATTATAGACACAGCTCACGGTCATACTCAGGGCGTTGTCGATGTTCTGAAATTAATTAAAACCAAATTTCCAAATCTTGATGTTATTGTCGGAAATATTGCAACGCCCGAAGCAGCTTTATTTTTAGTTGAACACGGTGCTGATGGCGTAAAAGTTGGCATTGGTCCAGGTTCTATTTGCACAACCAGAATTGTTGCAGGAGTTGGTTTTCCTCAATTTTCTGCCGTACTTGAAGTAGCAGCTGCATTAAAAGGAACTGGTGTTCCAGTCATTGCCGATGGCGGAATTCGTTACACTGGCGATATTCCAAAAGCAATAGCTGCAGGCGCAGATTGCGTAATGTTAGGCTCATTATTAGCAGGAACCAAAGAATCTCCCGGTGAAACTATAATTTTTGAAGGACGAAAATTCAAATCTTATCGTGGAATGGGTTCTGTTGAAGCAATGCAAGAAGGTTCAAAAGATCGATATTTTCAAGATGTTGAAGACGATGTTAAAAAATTAGTACCCGAAGGAATTGTAGGTCGTGTTCCATACAAAGGCGAATTGAACGAAAGCATGCAACAGTTCATCGGTGGACTTAGAGCTGGAATGGGATATTGTGGTTCTAAAAACATTCAAACCCTGCAAGAAACTAGCAGATTTGTTAGAATTACTGCTAGCGGAATTAACGAAAGTCATCCGCATAATGTGACAATTACCAAAGAAGCTCCTAATTATTCAAGATAAAGTTTAATCAATAAAAAAGGTTTTCATTTTCAAAATGAAAACCTTTTTTATTGATTAGTTTCTCAAAGAAATTTAAAACTTTTGTATGTAAAAAACATCTCATAAAAAACACTTAAAAACCAACTTAAACTAATTTTAAACTAAACAATTTTCTTTACTTTTGCATCACTTTAAAAAAGTATATATAATGTATAAAAAAATACTCTCGGTCTTATTTTCAACCAGAATGATGGCTGTTTTGTTTATTGGTTATGCAGTTGCAATGGCTACTGGAACATTTATAGAAAGCAAATACAACACCGATACAGCAAAAATTTGGATTTATAATGCTTGGTGGTTCGAAGCAATTCATTTATTTTTCTTGATAAATTTTTTCGGAAATATACAACGTTATCAATTATTAAAGCGTGAAAAATGGGCTACATTGTTATTGCATTTGTCTTTTATTTTTATTTTGATAGGAGCAGCAATTACAAGATACATTTCATTCGAAGGAATGATGCCAATTCGGGAAAAAGCTACTGAAAATCGATTTTATTCTGATAAAACTTTTCTGAATTTTACGGTTTTTGGACAACACGATGGCAGAATGCAACAACTGAAATTCGAGAAACCAGTTTTGTTCTCACAACGCATTCAAAATAATTTTTCTTACGCTAATAAGTTTGATTCTATTCCATTCGAAATCATTAAAAAAGAGTTTGTAATGGGTGCAAAAGAATTCATAAAAGAAGATAAAAATGGCGAAGTTTACTTAAAATTAGTCGAATCTAGTGGCGGAACACGTCACGAACATTTCTTGAAATCTGGCGAAGTTCAAAACATTCATAATCTATTATTTTCTTTAAACAAAGTTACTCAAGGCGCAATAAACATCAATACTTTAGGTTCAGAATACACCGTGAACATGCCTTTTGAAGGAGAATTCATGAGAATGGCAGATAAGTTAAAAGGAAAAGTAACGAAAGATGAAACCCAAAAATTAATGATGCGTTCGCTATATAATGTAGGAAATGCGCAGTTCGTTTTTCCTGATCCTGCAAAAAAAGGTGTAATTTCCTACAAATCATCAAATGATTACAAAGCAACCAAAGAAGAAGATGCTGTTGTATTAATAGTAAAATCTCAAAATCAAGAAAAAGAAGTTACACTTATTGGCTCAAAAGGAAAAGAAGGCGAACCAAAAACTGTAAAAATCGGAGCATTAGAATTTAATTTGTCTTTTGGAAGCAAGGTTTACAAATTGCCATTTTCTATTAAAGTAAATGATTTTATTGCTAAAAAATATCCAGGAACCGAAAAAAGTTATGCTTCATTCGAAAGTCAAGTAACAGTTATTGACAAACCCGAAAGCTATGATGCTAGAATTTTTATGAACAATATTTTGGATCACAAAGGTTATCGATTTTTTCAATCGTCATTTGATGAAGATGAAAAAGGAACAATATTGTCAGTAAACCATGATTTTTGGGGAACTGCAATTACTTATTGTGGTTATTTTATGTTGTTTTTTGCAATGATGGCGATTTTGTTTACCAAAAATACTCGTTTTGATGATTTAAAACGAAAATTAGAAAATGTGAAAGCCAAGAAAGAAAAATTATTAATGATTTTGGTTTTATTATTTTCATTAAATGGTTTTTCACAGCAAGAAGAACAACACCAACGCCGACAACCCACCCAAAAAGAACTCGATTCGTTAATTAGCAAATATACCGTTAACGAAGAACACGCCGCAAAATTTGGAAAAATAATCATTCAAGATGCTGGCGGAAGAATGAAACCTATTAATACATTTTCATCAGAATTGTTGAGAAAAGTTAGTCATTCTAACACTTACAAGAAAATGAATGCTGATCAAGTTTTCTTGTCAATAACTCAATTTCCTGAAGCTTGGTACGAAATTCCAATTGTTTACATCAAAATCGAAAATGATAGTATTCGTGAAATTATTGGTATTCCTGCAAAAACAAAATATGCAAAATTTATTAATTTTTTTAATGCCGACGGAAGTTACAAATTAACAAAATATCTTGATAAAGCATTCAAATCTGGAAATCCAACTAGTTTCGAAAAAGATTTTATTGAAACTGATAAAAAAGTAGTTTTGTTAGAAAGTGCTCTTGGTGGCGGAATTCTTAAAATTTTCCCGATTCCGAATAACAAAAACAACAAATGGGTTTCTTATCCAGAATTGGGTCAAGCTGGTCTGAAAGGAATGGATTCGGTTTTCGCCAAACAAATTTTGCCAATTTACTTGAATTCGTTAGAAAACACAATCAATGTCAAAACTTACAAAGAACCCGATTTTTATTTGAATGGAATTACGAAATTTCAAAACAAATACGGCTCTACAGTAATGCCAAGCCAACGAAAAGTTGATTTAGAAATTTTGTATAATAAATATGACTTACTTCAAAAATTGCTTTTGTGGTATTTATTATCAGGAATTTTAATGATGTTTTTTGTTGTTTTAAAGATATTCAAAGAAAGCAAAACCATTAATTATTTGATAAATGGAATGCACATTATTGTCTTAATTTTATTTGTATTGCATACAATTACATTAATTGCCAGATGGTATATTTCGGGTCATTCACCTTGGAGCAACGCATACGAAGCCATTGTTTTTGTGGCTTGGTCAACAATGTTTTTTGGTTTGGCATTTGATCGCAAATCGAAATTAACTGTCGCAGCAGCTGCATTTGTTACTGCAATGATATTATTCGCAGCTTATCAAAACTGGGTCGATCCAGAAATTGCAAACCTTGTACCAGTTTTAAATTCCTATTGGTTAATGATTCACGTTGCAGTAATTGTTGGCAGTTATGGGCCATTGGCATTAGGAATGATTTTAGGTTTTGTAACTTTGGTTTTAATGATTTTGACCAACGAAAAAAATAAAGCCAAAATGAATTTGAACATTCAAGAAATAACCTACATCAACGAAATGGCATTGACAATTGGACTTGTAATGTTAACAATTGGGAATTTTCTGGGTGGACAATGGGCCAACGAAAGTTGGGGTCGATATTGGGGTTGGGATCCAAAAGAAACTTGGGCGTTAATCAGTATTATGGTTTATGCATTTGTAATTCATGCACGATTTGTGCCAGCATTGCGAAGTCGTTGGCTATTTGCAGTAATGAGTATGTTGGCATTTATTTCGATATTATTTACTTATTATGGCGTGAATTTTCATTTAACAGGCTTACATTCCTATGCAAGTGGCGAAGCAAGCTCATTGGCATGGATTTGGCAATCGGCTAGTGCAATTTTGTTTCTAGGATTGATTTCTTGGTTTAACTATCGAATATATTTCAAAAAATAATTTTAATTTGGGCGTTACCTCGTCTCGTCCGAAAAAGACGATACGAGGTCGTGCTTTACGTTCCCGCTTTTTAAAAAATCTTGAAAAAAGATTTTTTAAAAGAGCTACACTTCAATCACTAACGCAAACTTCTAAGAATTTAAAACAAAAATTTAGCAGAATCAAAAAAATTAACAATTCAATTACTTAAAATAAATAATTATCTAATGAAAAACACACTCTTATTAATTGCATTTACAGCTTTTTTTAGTTGCAAAAACCAAGCACAAGAAGTTTCAGTATCAACAATAAACACAGTTGATTTAACAAATTTAAAATCAAATAAAATGGAAAAACAAAACATCTATCAATTTAAAGTAACAGATTTATCAGGCAAAGAATTTGATTTTGCAACCCTAAAAGGCAAAAAAATATTGATTGTAAACACAGCTTCAAAATGTGGATTAACGCCACAATACAAAGATTTAGAAACAATTTACGAAAAATATAAATCTAAGGACTTTGTCGTAATTGGATTTCCAGCAAACAATTTTGGAAAACAAGAACCAGGAACAGACAAAGAAATAGAAGGTTTTTGCCAAATGAATTATGGTGTAACTTTTCCGATGATGAGCAAAATTTCTGTAAAAGGATCTGATATGCACGTATTGTATCAGTTTTTGACTCAAAAATCAAAAAACGGTTTGCAAGATTCTGAAGTAGAATGGAATTTTCAGAAATATTTAATTGGAACTAATGGCAAACTTGAAAAAGTTATTGCACCGCAAGTGCTTCCAACGGATGAATCGATTGTTGGTTGGATTGCGAAATAAATAAATTTAAGTTTTAATAAATAATGCGGTTTTTGAAATGAAAACCGCATTTTTTTATGCATTCAAAATATTTTCTTTAAAAAACATTCTTTGTTCTTTGGGTAAATCGAATAATGATTTTTTATTACCTTTTATTACATATTCTTCGAAAACTTCTAAATATTTTTCGACTATTAATAGTTCTGGAAAATCTTTTTTATATTTACTAGTAATTGTTTTTAGAAAAGCAATATTTTCTGAATTTAGATTGTTTCTTTTTTCTATAAGAATATTTATAATCCAAGATACTAAAAGTTCACTTTCTTGTTTAATTAAATATTTTATATCTTTTTCAACTATTGGAAATAAGTTTTCTAATAAATAAAAGCACTTATCTGATGATATGAATTCATAAATTTTAAATCTTTCTTCTTTTGTTAAATTATTTATTAATGCATTTTTAAAATTTTTAAAAGTTGAAGTTAAATCATAGTAATAAAACACACCAAATTTGATTCCAAAACTAATATTTATATAAGCCTCTAGAATTTTTGGATTTAGTTTTATTGCGTTAAAGCATTTTGTAAAACTTTCAAAAAGAATATTTTGATCTAAGTTTCTTGAATATAAATTTAATAAACTATTTCCCCAATTATTTAACACTTTTGAGTCTTCTGTATTTATCTCATATGCTTTTTTATAGATTTCAATACTTTCATAAATTTTACTTATATCATTGTTTAAAGCTCCAAGATGAATGAGACTTAATCCTATATTATAATAAGGAATATATTCATTTGGATTAAGAGCTAATGCATTTTTATATTTTTCAATACTTAATTCAAAAAAATTCCCATCACGATTAGTATAACCTAAATTAGACAATACAATACCCCAACCTACATAAATTGATTCATTAATTGTTTTTTCATTTTCAGCTTTTTCATAAATTTCGATTGCTTCTAATAATCTATTTTGTTCTGAAAAAAATTGACCAAATAAATTATAAAAATTTACCTTTTGCAGTAAATCCTTATTATTATTCAAATATTTCTCTGCATTTATCCAATCCTTTTCTTCGAAGTAATCATAAATTTTATCAATAATTTTTTGCTCATCTACATCAACATCTTTATAAACCGTTTTCTTCAATTCCAAAGCTCTGTCAATTGCTTGAATTTCATAATTGAATTCTAATTTTTCATGAAAATTTTCGCAAGTTATTAATAAGTTATTAAACTTGCTTTTTCTATCAGAAAGTTCATTTTCGTTGTAGTAAATCGCTAAAAAATCTATAAATATTGAAGTTATTCCTTCTCGATGTTCTCCAACTTCTATGCTAATTCTTAATAATGGTTCTAGAATATCGTATAGTTTATTGCGTTTGTCATTAGTATCAACAAGAATTTCTATTAAGTTTTTTCGACTTAATTCACTCATTTGCTTGCTCAATGACTTTTGGTCAATAAAACAGTTTTTACTAATATCCGTTCCTTGTTGTGGTTTTCTGGACAAGGCAACATACCGCAATATTTTTTGCTGTTGTGCTGGCAAATATCTAATGTAGGTTTCATAATAAGGTTTCAAATCGTTTATAGTTTTTATAAAATGACTTGATAGTTTTGCTAGTGTATCTGTTTTTAAAAACTCATAAAAAGTAACTAATAATCTATGATTCCCTTTAACTAATTGATGAATGGCCTTTACTTGTCCACGTCCTTTGTTTTCAAGATGCTCAACTACATCTTCTCGTTTGTCTAATTTTGCCAACGAAATCAGAAACTCTAATGAGCCTTCAAAATCAAGACTTTTTAAATAGTACAAATTAAAAAAACCATAAAAAGGTCGGTCTTCGCTATCAAAATCTTTGCTTATAGATTGACTTGATGCAATAATACTTATTTGATTGACTTTGTATAACCAAGCTCTTAGTTTAGACTGTTCGGCTGGTTTTATTGAATCTAAAATATCACTAAAATTTTCAGCTAAGATCAATAATGGTCTTGTGCCAATATAGTCTTCAATGATTTTTTCAGCAACGTTTGCTTGCGCTTTTTGTTGTGTCTCTTGTAATTCTTCAATTTTTAATTCTAATTCTTCTTTATCTGCATCATTCCATTTTATAATTGCATTAATAATTCGGGTTAAGAAATCAAAATAATTTGCAACTCCATATTCTTCTTCAGAGAAATAGGCAACAACTAATTTTTTGTCAATTATGTATTTCTGAATTCTATGAAACAAAATTCTAAACAAATGGGTTTTCCCCATACCACGTTGACCAATAATTAATTGTTGGTTATTATTGCCATCTTCTGCGATTGATTTTACAGCATTAAAAAGATAATCGGCAGTTTTTTCTCTACCAATTAATAATTTTTCAAGAATTTCTGGATTGACACTTTTGGCACCAAAAGATAGAATTGTGTTTATGCTATGTTGATTCTCCACCATTTTTTGAATATTTCGTATTTAAATTTGAATGCTCTTTTATCATCTTTTATTTCTCTAACGAGATAATGATCGCTGAATAATTGATATAAAACTTCTGATATTTCTTTACTTTCATATTTTAATTTTGTTTGCAATACTTCTTCTAAAATAAAATCATCTTCTTTAGATAAAACCTTTAAAATTTCTATAGATATTTCTTTTTGGTCGGCTGGATAATATATAGAAATTCTATCTTTTAGTTGATTAAATGCTTGATGGTTTAAAGTGCTATTCATCAATAAATCATATGATTTATTAATATTTTCTTCATTTAGTATTAAATCAAATTCCGTTTGAATTATATTAAACATTTTTGAAATGTAAAAAGGCAAACCGTTTGTTAATTTATATACTAAATTCCATATTGCAGGTTTATTATTTTCAATAATTTTCATTCCAGACAAAGTATAACATTCGCAGAGCAAATCAGATTCTGATTTAATTAAAGCATCTAATCCAAATTCTTCCATATCATTAGTAGCTTCACCAGTATATCCAAACTCTTCTTTGAACGTTTTTAAAACTACTTTTATTCCTATTGAGCCACAATAAATAAAACGAATTCCTTTACTTTCTAATTTTTGTCTTCGTTCTCTTAATATATCAAGTAATTCTATTGCTTCATCATGTTTACTTGCTTTGTACCAATCCCATAGCATTATAGGTAATTCGTCAAATATTAGGATTAATTTACTATCTGAATTTTCTTGACTATCGGCAATATCATCTAATGTTTTAAAGAAAATTTCTTTCCAACTTTTTTTGTATTCAGGTAAATTAAAAGTGAATTTTACATCGTTTACATCAATAGTTGGAGCGCCAACTATTTTTCTAACAAAATCATAAGTTTTAGAAAAATCTATTTGATACCATTCTTTTAGCGTTTCTAATTCTTTTATGAGTACATCAATTACTTCTCCAAGATTTTCTTTTCCTTGAAATGAAAAGTATTTTGCTTTGATTTTTTCATTTTCAAACTCTTTTGGTAATTTATTTTCATTACATAAGTACGCTAATTTTTTTAACAAAAGAGATTTCCCCATTCTTCGTATTTGTTCTATAGAAATACTCTGACCTTTCATTAGTCTTAAAATCTTTATTATTTCTTGTTCGCGACCTATAATTTGATGGTCTGGAATTGTACCTATTGTTGGGTTTAACGGAAATGGCTTCATGGTTAATTTGATTTAAAGTGTAAATGTACGACAAATTAATCTTACGATAAAAATATCTTACGATAAATTTAACTTATAAAAAATTCAAATTGAATGGAATTTTCAGAAATATTTAATTGGAACCAATGGCGAACTTGAAAAAGTTGTTTCACCAAGAACATTGCCAACAGATGAAGAAGTTGTTGGTTGGATTACAAAATAATTTTTAGTTTTAAAAAAATCTCAAATTAGACTTTGAGATTTTTTTTTACTCCAAAATCAATTGCATAAAAACAGAATGCAACCAACGATCAAACTTAAAACCCGAATCTTTGATTGTTCCTGCAATTTCAAAACCAAATTTTTTGTGAAATTCTATACTTGAAACATTTTCTGCATCAATGACACCAATCATAGTGTGTAATTTTTGTTTTTTGGCCAATGAAATTAATTCTGCAAGCAATAATTTTCCGATTCCTTTTCCGTTATAATCTTTCGAAACATATACCGAATGTTCAACTGTGAATCGATAAGCTTGTCGAAAACGAAATTCAGAATACATGCCAAATCCAACACATTTATCATTAATTTCAGCAACAACTACCGGAAAACCTTTTTTTAATTTTTCAACTAAAATAGCTTTTTGTTGTTCTAAAGTTCGAATATCATAATCATAAAGCGAAGTCGAATTTAGAATATTATAATTTATAATTTTTAAAATTGCTTCTGCATCTTGAACTTTGTAATTTCTGATTTTAATTTTCATTTATATAAAAATATTTGCCTCAAAAATAAGAAAAAATTGACGAAATTAACCAACTAATTTGTAACTTTGTTTAAGATTTTACAGGATTAAACTTCTTTAATTTCACACTTTTTGATACAAAAAAATGATTTATCCAAAAATACCTTTAGCCCAATTAATTATTGAAATTTTTCGAATAAAAGGAATCAAAAACATTGTAATTTCGCCTGGTTCTCGAAATGCACCTTTAACAATTGGCTTTGTAAACAATCCTTTTTTTAAGTGTTACAGCATTGCAGACGAACGATGTGCAGCATTTTTTGCAATCGGTATTGCGCAACAACTTCAAGAACCAGTCGCGGTTGTTTGCACATCTGGCTCAGCTTTATTGAATTATTATCCAGCATTTGCAGAAGCTTTTTATAATCAAATTCCGTTTATAGTTCTTTCTGCTGATCGACCGCAAAACAAAATCGATATTGGTGATGGTCAAACCATTCGTCAACAAAATGTTTTCGAAAATCATTCTTTATACAACGCCAATCTTACAGAAAATGTTTCACAAGAAAATGATTTGAAAATTCAAGAGGCGATTCATTTTTCTATTTCTAAAAAAGGTCCAGTTCATATTAATGTTCCATTTGAAGAACCTTTGTACGAAACTACAAATCAATTAGATGTATCTCCGCTTTATACAAACGAAAATATTCAAACTAAAAAACTTGAAAATTTAGACAAATTTGCCAACATTTGGAATAATTCTTCCAAAAAAATGATTTTAGTTGGAGAATGTTTTCCGAATTTTGTAAAAAATGAACTTACAAACACAATTGCCAATGACAATTCGATTGTAGTCATGACCGAAACAATTTCGAATTGGCACCACGAAAGTTTTATCAATAATATCGATGCTATAATTTCGCCTTTTTCTGAACAAGATTATATTGATTTTCAGCCCGAAATTCTAGTTACTTTTGGTGGAATGATTGTTTCTAAGCGAATAAAAGCTATGCTCCGAAAATACAAACCAAAACACCATTGGCACATTGATGAGTTGCGTGCTTATAATGTTTTTGATTGTTTGACACATCATTTTGAATGTTGTCCAAATGCTTTTTTTAGTAAATTTTTACCTTTAACTAATATAATTGAAAGTAATTACAATCAGTTATCACAAGAAATTAAGACAGTTCGATTTAAAAAACATCTTGAATATTTAAAAACAATTCCATTTACAGACTTTAAAGCATTCGAATATATTTTGCCAAGTTTACCTAAAAATTCAATGCTACAATTAGGAAACAGTTCGACGATTCGATATGCGCAATTATTTGATATCGATAAATCTATAGAAATTTTCTGTAATCGAGGCACAAGCGGCATCGATGGTTGCACTTCGACAGCAATTGGTGCTGCTGTTGCAAATAAAAAGCAAACGGTTTTTATAACTGGTGACATTAGTTTTTTATATGACAGTAATGCACTATGGAACAATTATATACCAAAAAATTTTAAAATCATTTTATTAAATAACGGTGGTGGTGGCATATTTAGAATTTTGCCAGGTCATGACGAAACAACAGTTTTTAATACTTTTTTCGAAACTTCTCATTGTCTGACAGCAGAACATTTAGCAAAAATGTATAATTTTGATTATCAAATAGCAAGTTCGGTTGAGAATTTAGAAATTCAATTAAAAGATTTCTATTTAATTGACAAACCTGCAATATTAGAAGTTTTTACACCTACAAAAATCAATAACGAGTATTTACTCGATTATTTTAATCATTTAATCTAATTTGTTTTAAAGTTTACTTTTAAAAAATGAAATTATTTAATTTTATTTCCTAAATTTGAGTTCTATTAATATTTTAAAATTAACCCAAAATGAGCCAAAGAGACGAATTAATTGCAGTTTATGCTGCCGATTTAAAAGACAAATGTGGAATTACTGCCAATATGGATTTACTAACAAAAGTAACTATTGGTTGTGGACCATCGATTTATAATAAAGATGCAGCAACTGTTGCAGGCACCCAACAATCTGAGCTTGATACTGTTAAGAATAATTTCTTGATTAAAAAATTAGGTTTATCAGATAGTCCAGAATTAGACAAAGCAATTGATTCAGTTTTAGAAACTTATGGAAAATCTAATAAATCTAAACACAGAGCAGTTGTTTATTACATGTTAGCCGTTCATTTCAAAAAAGAGAGCGTTTATAACAAATAATTAGATAATTTGTCAATTAGAATATTTTATAAAAAAATCCAATTTCGTCAGAAATTGGATTTTTTTTTTAATGGAAACGGGAAACTGAACACTAACCCAAAATCTGAGCTGCATGCGCCTTGGTTTTTACATCAGAAATTACTTCTTCAATAAAACCTTTTTCGTCGATCATGAATGTTGTTCTGTGAATGCCATCATATTCTTTGCCCATGAATTTTTTTGGTCCCCAAACTCCAAATGCTTCAATAACCGATTTGTCTTCATCTGCTAATAACGGAAACGGAAAATCAAATTTTTCTTTGAATTTTAATTGTGCTTTTGCAGAATCGGCACTTACACCAAGAATCGCATAATTTTGCGCTTCGAATCGGGAGTTATTGTTACTTAAATCGCATGCTTCTGCTGTGCAACCAGGTGTATTCGCTTTTGGATAAAAGAAAACAACTAATTTTTTTCCGGAATAATCGGTTAATTGATGCTTTTTTCCATCTTGGTCAAATTGAGAAAAATCAGGAGCTTTGTCTCCTTTTTTTAATGTTGTCATTTTATATTAAATTTAAAATTATTGACTAATTAATAAAATCGAAATTGAAATTTGACATTGCAATTGATATCGAAATTTCTTTTCTTTACATTTCAAATTTAATAAAAAATGAATAAAAAAGAACGTGTACAGTTTGTTATAAATACGTTAAAAGATTTGTATCCTACGATTCCGATTCCGCTTGACCACAAAGACCCATATACTTTATTGATTGCAGTTTTGCTTTCTGCACAATGCACCGATGTTCGTGTAAACCAAATTACACCTATTTTGTTTGCTAAAGCAGATAATCCGTATGATATGATTAAAATGTCTGTCGAAGAAATCAAAGCAATCATTCGCCCGTGCGGCTTATCGCCAATGAAATCTAAAGGAATTTATGGCTTGTCCCAAATGATTGTTAATGAACACAACGGTCAAGTTCCGCAAAGTTTTGAAGCCCTTGAAGCAATGCCAGCAGTTGGTCATAAAACTGCAAGTGTTGTCATGAGCCAAGCGTTTGGTGTGCCTGCTTTTCCCGTCGATACTCACATTCACAGATTAATGATTCGTTGGGGTTTGACCAACGGAAAAAATGTAAATCAAACCGAAAAAGATGCAAAAAGATTGTTTCCAGAATCTATTTGGAACGATTTGCATTTGCAAATTATTTGGTACGGTCGAGAATATTCTCCAGCACGAGGTTGGGTTTTAGAAAACGATATAATCACTAAAACCGTAGGCAAACCATCGGTTTTGAGAGATTATCATAAAAAAAACGCTTCGAAATAGAAGCGTTTTTTAGTTTAATTTGCTATTGTTTCAATAACCATATTTCCAGCTTTTACAAAAGTAAGTGCTTTGGAATAATTCAATAAAAAAGAAATTGTTTCTTTTTTTGGTTTCATTTTGGTTGATGTAACATTTTTTTTAAAGTAGATTTTTGCCATTATATATTGATTTTGTTTGTTTCAATTAATAACGCAATAACTACTTTTATATTGTATTGTCAATTAAAACAATATCATGTTTGACAATCAATTTCTTTAAATTTAAAATTGCATATCTCATTCTGCCCAACGCAGTATTAAGGCTAACGCCAGTTTCTTCGGCAATTTCTTTGAAACTTAAATCATTAAAATACCTCATTACCAAAACTTCTTTTTGCTCTTTTGGCAATTTATCGATAACTTTATTTAAATCAATTTTTATTTGATCAGATATTAATTGATTTTCGATTGATTTATCGTCAAAATTTATTTTTTCGAAAATAGAAAACTCTTCCGATTCTCGAACCATTGGCATTTTGGCTTTTTTTCGATAATTATCGATTACAAGATTGTGTGCAATTCGCATGACCCATGGCAAGAATTTTCCTTCTTCGTTGTAAGAATTTGATTTTAAAGTCTTAATAACTTTAATAAAAGTATCTTGAAAAACATCGTCGCAAATATCTCTATCTTGAATTTTAGAATAAATAAATCCGTATATTTTTGATTGATGTTTGTTGATTAATATAGATAATGCGGCTTCGTTTCCAGCAACATATTCAGTAACCAATACAGTGTCTGAGGTGTATACATTTTCCATGAAAATTAAATTTAGTTTTAAGTAGTAATCGATTTTCTAAAAGTAATTTTCTGTTATAGGCTAAATGTGGTTTTTTGTTGTTAATTATTTACCAAATATTGCTTATTTATTTTTTAATATCCAAATTTTAACAAAAGATTTAACAAATTTTACACAATAATTTTCAAAACACTTTCTTTTTTAGGTTTTTTAACTATAACAATAAACATATGTAAGCTTTTGGTTGAAAACTTTAATATTATTTCAAAGTTATTTATTGTCTTTTATTTTGTAGTTACCGAATTAGAATTTAATTTTGCATAATTATGATATTAGAAAAATTCAAACAAAAATGGCAAATAAAATCTAATTTTCAATTAGCAGTTATTTTTATTGTTTTTGCTATTAATGGTTCTTTGTCATCAAAAATTGTTTTTTGTTTTATGGATTTAATCGGTTTTACGAAACAAAATCTTATAGTAATTTTTTATTATCTGATGGCAACATTTATTATTACAATCATTTATCCTTTTTTAATAATTGCAATTGGTTCAATTTTCGGACAATTTGATTTTTTTTTTAAATTTGCCAAAAATATGCTTCAAAAAATTGGACTTGGATTTATTTTTGGATAAAAAAAATCCCGAATAAATCGAGATTTTTTTTAAAACATTAAATTTTATTTTTCTTTTTTTATTACATAAACATATATCCAAGTCAATGTAAATGTAGGAATTATGTCTGTAAAAGGAATTATCTCTTCTAAAGTTCCAAAAACGGCTGCAACTTTACCAGTCAATCCGCTGTACATTTTTGCAAGTAATAAACCTGAAATTGGAGCCCAAATAATATCTATCGATTCTGCAACTCCAGGAAATATGTAAGATATCATTCCGATAAAATCGAAAATTATTCCCAAAAAAAGTTTCAACATTTTGTTTGTAGTCGAGCTTGTTCTGTTTTCAATTTGTATTTGATTTGTCATTCTTTTTTTGTTATAAATTTTAATTCACAAAATTAATATACAAAACTAATGCCAAATATTAATTTTGCGAATATTTGAATTTTCATGTCAGATTTTTTGAATTAAAAATTGTTTCTTTGTGAAAACATTTAATTAATGATTCAAGCAAAAAACATTTACAAATCATACGATAATCTTCAGGTTTTGAAAGGTGTTGATTTACATATTAAAAAAGGAGAAATTGTCTCAATCGTTGGAGCATCTGGTGCTGGAAAAACAACATTATTGCAAATTTTGGGAACTTTAGATTTGCCGTCTAAAGAAAACGAAATACAACTTTTTATAAATGGAATGGATATTCTGAAAATGAACGACAAAGAAATGTCTAAATTCAGAAATTTGAATCTTGGTTTTATTTTTCAGTTTCATCAACTATTACCAGAATTTACTGCTTTAGAAAACGTTTGTATTCCTGCTTTTATTGCCAATAAAGACAAAAAACAAACCGAAATCGAGGCGAAAAAGTTACTTGCTTATCTAGGATTATCTCACAGAATTAACCACAAACCAAACGAACTTTCAGGAGGCGAACAACAACGTGTTGCTGTCGCAAGATCTTTAATTAACAAGCCTGCTATTGTTTTTGCAGATGAACCTTCAGGAAATTTAGATTCAATTTCGGCAGAAAATTTACACCAACTTTTTTTTAAATTACGAGACGAATTTGGTCAGACGTTTGTAATTGTTACTCACAACGAAGATTTGGCAAATATGGCTGATAGAAAATTAATAATGTCCGACGGAAAAATTATTTAAACTCATGATTTTAATACTTTTAAGTTGGTTTTTAATGTTGCTTTTTTTTATTCCAACTGGAATTTTTGTAAGCAATAAATTGCATCTTAAAAATTTGAATTTTTCGATTATTATTTTTCTAGGCATGTTTTTGCAAACTTTTTTATTGAGTATTTGTAGTTTTTTTATCAATATTGGAATCGAAGTTTTTATTGTGAATTCTATTTTTATTTCTACTCTAACTTTTCTTCAAATTAATGAAATCAAAAAAAATGGTTTAGAATTATTTTCGAATTTTAAAAGTTTTTCGGTTTGTTCTAAATTGATTTTATTAATAATTTTATTAGCAAGCCTTTATAAATGTTCACAATCTCCATTTCTTATCGATAACGAAAGTTACTACATTCAAACTATAAAATGGATTAACGAATTTGGGTTTGTAAAAGGTCTGGCAAATTTGCATATTTTTTTGGCACAAAATTCTCCATTTCATGTTTTGCAAGCGGGTTTTAATTTTAGTTTTTTAACTGATAATTTGAACGATATTAACGGGTTTATTCTTTTGATTTCGAGTTATTTTTTCATTCATAAATTCAATAAAAAATATTTTGAAACGAACAAATTTCATTGGATTGGATTGTTACCGATTTTTAACGTTTTGTTTTTTCAATTCATTAGTCAACCTTCGCCAGATTTGATAATAATTTTGGTTTCACAGATTATTTTTTATTTGTTTTTAGAAGAAAATGATAATATCGATGCTTTGAAAATTTCGATTAATTTATTTTTGTTTTTGTTCTTCATAAAAATCACTATTATTCCATTGACAATATTAATTTTATTTTGGATTTATATCCAAAAGAAATTTTCTGGTTTATTTTTGGTTTTAGGGATTTTAATTACTTTGATTTTAGTTTGTAAAAACACAATTATATCAGGTTATCCTTTTTATCCATTTGAATTTTTTGCAACGAATTTTGATTGGAAAATACCCAATAATTTATTTTTATTTATAACAGAATCTACAAAAAATGCTGGATATTTTGAAAACGAAGTAATTTTGAATGCAACATTTTATCAAAAAATTATATCTTGGTTGCATCTTTCTGGTTTGAATCGTTTTTTTAATTTGGGAATGATTTTGCTTTTTGTTTTTGTTATATTTACAATTGATTTTCAAAAAAGCAAAAAATTTAAAATCTTGTATCTTTCGCTTTTAATTCATTTCTTAATTTTAATATTTACTTCACCACAATTTAGGTTTTTCTTACCAGAATTTGTCTTTTTTGCGGTTTTTATAATTAATAAATGCATAAATCATTTTAAAATTAAATTGCAAATTTTTGAAAACTTAATGATTTTATTTTTAATTTTTGCTTTGATTTTTATAGAATTTTTGGATTATAAATTAATAACAGACAATAAATTAATGCAAAAACAATCAAGTTTTAATTTGATAAATTGCTTTGTTCCAATGAGCAATTCTAAATATGATTATTTAGAATTCGAAAAAGTCAAAAACGGAAATCTTGATTATTATTCACCAAAAACTAATTTTTTCTTTTTTGGAACAGCTGATGGAAAATTGCCTTGTGTAAATAAATTTCAAATTGAATATTTCGAAAAATATTATTTCATAAAACCACAATTGCGAACTAACAATTTTAAAGACGGATTTTATTCTAAAATTACAATCAAAAAAAATGAATAAATTAGAATTAAAAGAATTTCTTGACGAAAAAGTCGTTTTATATAACAATCCAAAATTCATAGAATCAGACCCGATTCAGATTCCACATTTGTTCACATTAAAAGAAGATATTGAAATAGCAGGTTTTTTGGCTGCGACAATATCTTGGGGAAACCGCAAGATGATTATTCAAAATTCACATAAAATGATACAAATCATGGGCAATTCGCCTTATGATTTTGTAATGTCTCATAATGATAATAATTTAGAAAAATTCGAAAATTTTGTCCACAGAACTTTTAATAATATTGATTTTTCTACTTTTATTTATGCTTTGCAAAACATTTATACAAACCACAATGGTCTGGAATCGGTTTTTGCAAAACACCAAGAAAAAGAAAGTTTGCAAAAAAGCATTTCTGAATTTAAGAAAGTTTTTTTCGAGATAAATCATTTTTCTCGAACTCAAAAACATGTTTCTGACCCAATGAATAATTCGGCAGCCAAACGCATTAATATGTTTTTGCGCTGGATGATTAGAAACGATAATAAAGGCGTCGATTTAGGAATCTGGAAATCAATTTCGCCAAGCAAATTGTCTTGTCCACTTGATGTTCATTCGGGAAACGTTGCTCGAAAATTAAATCTTTTGTCACGAAAACAAAACGACGCAAAAGCATTATCAGAACTTGATTCTGAACTCAGAAAACTAGATATAAATGATCCAGTCAAATATGATTTTGCACTTTTTGGGTTAGGCGTTTTCGAAAATTTTTAGGTTTTACTAAGCCGACAATACACCTAAACTTTGAATTAATTGTTTGGCACTTGTTGGTTTTTGAATAAAACTTTTTACCACTTTAAAGGATTGAGAACGTTCTATTTCTGTTTTGTCGATTGTCGACGAAATAACATGAATATTCAATTTATCTTTGAATGGCAAATTTTCTAATGCTTCAAGAAATTGCCAACCGTCGAGTACGGGCATGTTCAAATCTAAAAAAATAATATCAGGAAATTTTTCGTTATTGGCATCAAGTGCTTTTAAACCTTCTAATGCTTCGAAACCATTTTTAACATTATCAATTTTATTAAAATTTTCAATATTTGATAATATTTTTTTAAAAACCATGACGAAAATTGCATCATCGTCGATTATGTAGGTAAATTCAAATTTGTTCATATAGGGAGACTTTAAATTCAGATCCTTCGTTAACTTTACTAGTAACTTCTATTTTTCCACCAATTTTTTCGACATGGTTTTTGGTCATAAATAATCCTATTCCAATTGCGTCATCGTTATTATGAAATGTTTTATACATTCCAAATAATTTTTCTTTGTTTTTTTCTAAATCAATTCCTAAACCATTATCTTTTACAGAAATTGTAAATATTGACCCTATTTTTTCGGCAGAAATTTTTATTGATGGTTCATTAATATTCGATTTGTATTTTATTGAATTCGAAACCAAATTAAATAATATACTTTCAAAATATGTCGGAATTGTTTCGATCAATAAATCATCTTGAATGTTAACAATGATTTTTATATTGTCTTTTTTTGTCAATAAATTGAGTGCTTCTAGCACTTTTGCGACTTCTTTTTTTACATTGATAGCTATTTTTGAGTCCTCATTATTGTTTCCGATATTGATTGTCTCGTTTAAATAATGTAATGTTTCGGTTAGTTTTTCATTGCTATCTTTCAATAATTTGAAATAAAATTGATTTTCAACTGGGTCTACAGTTTCTTCAATTAAATCTAAAAGCATCGAAATGTTGCAAGAATTAGATCTAATATTATGTGAAACAATATAAGTAAAATCTAATAATTTTTTGTTTTGAACTTGCGAAATTTCGTACAAACGCTTTATTTCTTCGGAAGAAGCTTTTGACTGATTAATATCTCTAGAGATTAATATGTATTTTGAATTAATCCCATTTTCGTCATATACAACCGACGAAGTATCTTCTCGCCAAGAATACCCACCATTTTTGATTTTAGTTCTAAATTCACATTTGAATGTTTTTTCTTGATTCTTTAAATTTTCATTAATAAAGTTTCGCACTCGAACCACGTCGTCAGGGTGCATGTTGTTGTAAATAGCTTCGACATCAAAACGCAACATTTCTTCATTATTATATCCTAATATATTATAAAACGATGGAGATGCGTAACTGACTTTTTTATTTTCAATGATTAAAAATCCATCCAAAGAATTTTCTGTAATAAGACTGAGTTTTTTTTCGCTTTCAATTAATTTACGTTCAATTTTGTTTGAGTAATAATGTTCTAACATCAATGCCAAAATATCTGCTACTGATTTTGCAAACGCTAAGTCAGATTCATTCCAAATTCTTGGACTATCTCTATGTTCACAGCACAAAACGCCAGTAACTTTTCCGTTTTCACGAATCGGCAAATCTAACATATCTGTTATTCCTAACGGAATTAAATAGTTTTCTTTTAATTCATGAGTATATTCATTGGTCATAACATCATCTGCAACAATTGCAATTCCGTCTGATAATGCTTGAAAATATACAGGTAAGTCTCTTTGTTGTATATCATTATGGGTCAAATGTGCTTTTGCTTGATTGTCGTATAAATTGATACATTTTAATTTATTTTCTTTAAATTTCCAATAACTTGCCCTATCAATATCCAATCCTTCTACAATCGATTCTGTAATAACATTAAAAATATCATTTAAAGAATTTTTTTCTACAAATGATGTTTTGTTTAATTTCAAAATCAATTCAAAATGTCTTTGTGTAAATAATAGATTTTTACTAATTTTACTTTTTTCCATCTATTTTTAAATAATTCTTTTTTAAGATTTCATAAATTTAAATTAATTTTTTGAAAATACCAAACTAAATTTCCTCTTAATTTAATTTTCATTAATAATTTAACATAATAATGTTTTTTTATAGATAAAATGATATTTTGTTTAATACAATTATTCTTGTAGCCGTTAATTTTATTTTTAATAATTGTTCAACTTGACGGAATGCAATAAAATTAAAATTCACCAAATTTAAAAAACCTATATTTGCAAAAATTATATTAAAAATGAATACTTTCGAGCAATTTAATCTTCCTAAGTCATTACAAAAAGCAATCGATGATTTAGGATTTGTTAATCCAACACCAATCCAAGAAAAATCTTTTTCTGTAATAATGTCTGGTCGAGACATGATGGGAATCGCACAAACCGGAACAGGTAAAACCTTTGCATACTTGTTGCCGTTACTTAAATTATACAAATTTACACCTACTAATACACCAAAAATTGTAATTTTGGTTCCAACACGTGAATTAGTTGTGCAAGTTGTCGAAGAAGTCGAAAAATTAGCCAAATACATGTCAATCAGAACACTAGGTGTTTATGGTGGCGTGAATATCAATACTCAAAAGAAAGCAGTTTTCGAAGGAATCGATATTTTGGTTGGAACACCAGGACGAGTTATGGATTTGGCACTAGATGCCTATATTAGATTCGATGAAACTCAAAAATTAGTCATTGACGAATTCGACGAAATGTTGAATCTAGGTTTTAGAATTCAATTGACTTCTATTTTTTCGATGATGCGTGCCAAACGTCAAAACATACTATTTTCGGCAACAATGACCGATGAGGTTGATGCTGTTTTGAATGATTTTTTTGATTTTCCAGAAGAAGTAACATTATCACCATCTGGAACACCATTAGAACAAATCAAGCAATTGTCGTATCATTTGCCAAATTTCAATACCAAAATAAATTTATTAAAACATTTGTTACAAACCAATAACGACATGTCAAGAATTTTGGTATTTGTTAATAATAAAAAAATTGCCGATATGCTTCACGAACGCATTGAAGCTGATTTTCCAGATGAATTTGGGGTAATTCACTCTAATAAATCTCAGAATTATCGATTGACAACAATGGCTAATTTTCAAGATGGTCAACTTCGTGGAATAATAACTTCGGATATTATGGCACGTGGACTGGATATTTCGAATATTACACACGTTGTTAATTTCGAAATGCCCGAAATGCCCGAACAATACATGCACCGAATTGGTCGAACAGGTCGAGCCGATGCAACTGGAACAGCAATAAGTTTTATCACACCACGCGAAGAAGAAATGAAATTTGAAGTCGAAGCCTTGATGGAAACCGAAATCGAAATTATTGAAAGACCATCAGATGTTGAAATTTCGTTAGTCTTGATTGGTCCAGAAAAAGAAAAACAAGTCGTTAAGTTTTTATTGAAAAATAAAAAACTAGATGGCGATGGCGCATTTCACGAAAAATCTGCCAAAAACAAAAAAGTCAATCTTGGTGGACCATCAAAAACTAAGAAAAAAGTTTCGAGTTCTGTGAACAGAAATATTTTGAAAACGCGTGATAAAAAACGAAAGGATAAAAAATAAGGATTTAGGATTTTAGATTTAGGATTTATTGATTATATTTGTTATTCGATTTAAAATTTATACAAATGATGAATTTAGAACACAGAAAATTGAATTTTATTGAGTCATTTATTCATATTAATGATGTCGATGTTATTGAAAAACTTGAAAAAATCATCAAAATAGATTTCAATAAAAATAAAACCGAAGAAATGAAGCCAATGTCTTTGGAAAGTTTTTATGAAATGATTGATATTTCGCATCAGCAACACATTAATGGAGAAGTTTTAGATGAAGAGGAAATGGACGCATTTATAGAATCTTTAAAATGATAATAAAATGGTCAATTTTTGCTAAAAAGCAAGTTTCAAAAATTAGAAAAGACACTTCTTTCAACACTATTTTAATTATTTATTCACGAGCGAAATCGCTTTTAAATTTTCCTTTTCTAGGGCAAACTGAAGAATTATTAAATTTTAGAAAAGAAAATTTCAGATATTTAGTCGAAGGCAATTATAAAATCATTTATTGGATTGATGATGAAATTATCAGAATAGTTTCGGTTTTCGACACGCGTCAAAATCCTGAAAAACTTAAAAATTTAGACTAAAATAATGCAATTCAAAAATCCCGAAATTCTTTATTTTTTATTTTTATTAATAATTCCGGTCATCGTGCATTTGTTTCAATTGCGCCGATTCAAGAAAGAATATTTTACTAATGTTCAATTCTTGAATGAATTATCAATTCAAACCCGAAAAAGTTCTAAAATCAAAAAGTGGTTGCTACTAGCAACACGATTATTACTTTTAGCATTTTTGATTTTAGCATTTGCACAACCGTTTTTTAAATCGAAAGACAGCAAAAATGCCAATAACGAAATGTTTATTATTCTAGACAATTCGTTTTCGATGCAAGCCAAAGGTCAAAAAGGTGAATTATTAAAACGAGCCGTTCAAGAACTTTTGGAGGAAACTCCAGAAAACATGCAGTTTTCATTAATTACAAACAACGAAACTTTCTGGAATTCTGATATCAAATCGCTTCAAAAAGATTTACAAAACCTAAAATACTCAGCAACACCATTCGTTTTAGATAATTTAATGGCGAAAATAAAAGCCAGAAAATCAGCGTTTAACAAAGATATTGTTGTCATAACCGATGCTGTTGGTTTGGAAGATAAACAAACAAAATCGATCAATAAAGATTTTAATACTTATTTTATTATTCCGAAAGCCGAGCAAAAAAATAATGTTTCGATTGATAGTGTTTATATCAGTCAAAATCTTGAAAATTTTTATGAAATTGGCGTAAAATTATCTGATTATGGAGACAATTCTAAAAATATTCCGATTGCTTTGTATAATCAAAACAAATTGGTTGCCAAGACTTTAGTTAATTTCGAAGAAAAAACTAAAACCGTTAATTTCACGATTCCAAAAGCCGATTTTCACGGTTATGTAAACATTCAAGACAAAGGTTTAGAGTATGACAATTCGTTGTATTTCAGTATATCTAAACCCGAAAAAACCAATGTTTTTGGAATTGGAGAAACAGTAAAATCTGGATTTTTATCAAGAATTTATACTAATGATGAATTTAATTTCAATAATTTCGAAATCAATAGTTTAGACTATAATTCGATTGAAAAACAAGATGCAATTGTTTTGAATGAACTCAAAGAAATTCCACAGGCTTTGCAAACTACTCTCAAATCATTTGTAGAAAAAGGCGGAAGCGTTATTGTGATTCCTTCACAAGAAGCCTCAACATCAAACATGAATAGTTTGTTGTCAAACTTTGGTTCTGTTCAATATTTGAATTCCATAAATACTGAAAAACTAATAACAATAATCAATTTTAGTCATCCGATTTTCACATCGGTTTTTGAGAAAAAAATCGATAACTTTCAATATCCAAATACTCGAAATTCATTTATTTTAAAAAATAATTCGGGCGCAATTTTAAGTTATGAAGATCAAAGTCCGTTTTTAGTATCGATACAAAATGCTCTATCTTCGGTTTATGTTTTTTCGGCAGCGATTAATAAAACCAATTCTAATTTTCAGAATTCGCCTTTAATTGTTCCAGTTTTTTATAAAATGGCTCAAAACAGTCAAAAATCTGGAATAAATGCATTAATCATTGGTTCAGAAAATCCATTTTTGATTGATGCATTATTAGGTAAAGACGAAATTGTAGCAATCAAAAATGCAGATTCGAAATTCGTGCCTACGCAACAAATTCTGAATTCAAAAGTCAAAATGACATTTAATGATAACCCAGAGGTTGCAGGAAATTTTGGAGCATTTACAAAAGATAAATTATTAAAAAAAATAAGTTTTAATTATGCCAGAACCGAAAGTGATTTGAGTTTAGCCAATGAAGATGCAGTTTCTGATTTTAAAATTATTGATTCAATATCAAGTGTTTTTGATAAAATTCATACTGATAGAACAGATAACAATGTTTGGAAAATTTTCTTATTTTTGGCATTATTATTTTTAATATTCGAAATGCTAATTCAAAAATTCGTGAAATAATCATTTGCCACAAAGACGCTAAGGCTCAAAGGTTGTTTTAATAAATTTTATTTTAAATTGCTTCGTGTCTTTGATCCTTTGTGGCAAAAAAAATTTTTAAATGTAATCTTAATTATGAACTTAATTATCCGTCAAGCCAAAATTATCGACCCGAAAAGCAATTTTCACAATAAAGTTGTGGATTTAAAAATTGTAGATGGAAAATTTAAAAAAATTGGTTCAAATCTCTCAAATTCTGAAAATCTTGATGAAATAAAATTTGAAAATCTTCACGTTTCTCAAGGTTGGTTTGATACAAGCGTTTGTTTTGGAGAACCAGGTTTCGAAGATCGTGAAACAATTGCAAACGGTCTAAATGTTGCTGCAAAATCAGGATTTACAAGCGTTTGTTTGCAACCCAATTCGTTCCCGATAATCGATAATCAATCGCAAATAAATTTTGTAAAAAACAAATCTTTGGGTTTCGCAACCGATTTATTTCCTATTGGTGCATTGACCAAAAACAGCGAAGGAAAAGATATGGCAGAACTTTTTGATATGAAAAATGCTGGTGCAATTGCATTTGGCGATTATAACAAAAGTATCGAAAACCCCAATTTAATGAAAATTGCTTTGCAATATGTTCAAGATTTCGACGGATTAATAATTGCTTTTTCGCAAGACGAAAACTTAAAAGGAAACGGAATTGCCAATGAGGGAATCGTTTCGACAAGACTAGGATTAAAAGGAATTCCGAATTTAGCGGAGGAATTGCAAATTGCAAGAAACTTGTTTTTATTAGAATATACAGGCGGAAAATTGCATATTCCAACCATAACTACTTCAAAATCGGTATATTTGATTCGAGAAGCCAAAGCCAAAGGTTTACAAGTAACTTGTTCGGTTTCGGTTCATCATTTGGTTATGACAGACGAAAAACTTGATAATTTTGATACGAGATTCAAGGTTTCGCCGCCTTTAAGAACCGAAATTGACAGAAAAGCATTAATTGCAGGAATTTTGGATAATACTATAGATTGCATTACTTCCGACCATAATCCGATTGATATTGAACATAAAAAAATGGAATTTGATTTGGCGAAAAACGGCACAATTGGGCTAGAATCTGCATTTGGTAGTTTAATAACAGTTTTACCTTTAGAAAAAATAATCGAAAAATTAAATTTTGGAAAATCTATTTTTGGAGTTCAAGAACGTTCTGTAAACGAAAATCAAATTGCCAACATTTCATTGTTTACTATAAATGAAAATTGGATTTTTACAAAAGAAAACATAAAATCAAAATCAAAAAATTCGGCATTTATTGGCGAAAAAATGACAGGAAAAGTTTACGGAATTTTTAATAATTCAAAATTGATAATCTAACCACAAAGTACACAAAGTTAGCACTAAGAACACAAGTTAAATTAAAATTTGTGAACTTTGTGGAAATCTTTGTGTATTTAGTAGTCATAAAAAAATATAAATTAAAAAATCTTAGTGAACTTTGTGAAAATCTTAGTGAACTTTGTGGTAATAAAAAAATGGAACAAAAAGAAATCGAAGAAGGAAAAACAATCGCAATTATTAGTTACATATTAATAGTTGGCGTTTTGATTGCAATGTCAATGAATTCAGAAAATAAAAACAAATATGCCAGTTTTCATATCCGTCAAGGATTGGGACTGACTTTAACATTTATTTCATTAGGAGTAATTATTTCTAATTTCAACAACATCAATATTGCTGCACCAATGTGGATTTTTATTCTTGTTTTGATGAGTTATGGCATTTTTTCGGCAGCAAAAGGAAGTATAATTCCATTGCCATTGGTCGGAAAATTATATCAGAAATTTTTGAGTGCAGTTTCTTAATTTCACGCTAAACTTTTGAACATTCTAACCTTTTAAACTTTCAAATGAATTTACATTACAAAATTAAAGAACCAAAAATAAAACTTGACAAGAATCCATTATTGTTGCTTTTGCACGGTTATGGCAGTAACGAAGAAGATTTATTTTCGTTTGCCAACGAGTTGCCAGAAAATTATTATGTGGTTTCGGCTCGTGCACCTTATGACATTCAATACGGCAGTTATGCTTGGTATGCAATCAATTTTGATGCTGACGAAAATAAATTTTCGGATGTCGAACAAGCCAAAACTTCAAGAGATTTAGTAGCCAACTTTATTGATGAATTAGCTGCAAAATATCCTATTGATACTGAAAATATAACATTAATAGGTTTCAGTCAAGGTTGTATTTTGAGTTATGCTATTGCACTTTCATATCCAGAAAAAATAAAACGAGTAGTTGCAATGAGCGGTTATTTGAATCCAGAAATGTTGCATCAGGATTATTTAAAAATCAATTTATCAAACCTGCAAGTTTTTACGTCGCATGGAACTGTAGATCAAGTTGTTCCAGTAGAATGGGGCAGGAAAGCAAAATCGTTTTTAGATAATTTAGGTATCGAAAATGTTTATAAAGAATACCCTATTGGTCACGGAATTTCTCCACAAAATTTTCATGATTTTAAAGAGTGGCTTGGTAAATAGTTTTCAGTCGCAATTTTTATTTATTCGAAATTTGCGACTGAAAAGGACTTGTTTTTTATTTCAAACTAGCCAAACTTTGTTCAATTGTGGCAATATTTGCTAAAGCATCGGCTTCTTTTTTACGTTCATTTTCTATGATTTCTGGTTTAGCGTTTGCAACAAATTTTTCATTAGACAATTTTATTCTAACAGAATTTAAAAATCCTTGAGCATAAACCAATTCGGTTGTTAGTTTTGCGATTTCGACTTCTACATCTATATTTCCTGAAATCGGAATGAAATATTCGTTTGATTTTGTTCTAAAAGTTAGCGAACCATCTATTTTTTCAGTAATATACTCTAAACTTGAAATATTTCCAAGTTTTGTAATTACAGAATCAAAATAACTTGAAGTTTTTTCGTTGTTGATTATTTTAAGTTCAATAGCATCTTTTTGAGCAATATTTTTTTCTTTTCTGATGGTTCTAATTCCTGAAATAACTTCAGAAGTGAATTCAAAATTTTCAATAATTGAATTGTCGAAACTGGTCATTTTTGGATATTCTGCAATAATCAATGCTTCTGCTGGTGTTCTTTCTTTTATCAAATGCCAAATTTCTTCAGTTAGAAATGGCATAAACGGATTCAATAATTTCAGGTTAACTTCCAGAATTTCGATTGCTTTTGCAAATGTCAAACTATCAATTGGTTGCTGATATGCTGGTTTTATCATCTCTAGAAACCAAGAACAAAAATCGTCCCAAACCAATTTGTATGTTGCCATTAAAGCATCAGACAAACGGTATTTCTCGAAATTATCGTCAATTTCTAAAAGTGTTTTTTGTAATTTATTTTCATACCATTCAATGGCAACTTTGCTTGATTCTGGTTGCGAAATTGTTGTCGAAACTTCCCAGCCTTTTATTAATTTGAACGCATTCCATATTTTATTAGTAAATGCTTTTCCAGTATTGCACATTTCTTCGTCGAACATAATGTCGTTTCCAGCCGATGCACTCAAAAGCAAACCGACACGAACACCATCGGCTCCGAATTTTTCGATTAATTCTAGTGGTTCTGGAGAATTCCCCAGAGATTTAGACATTTTTCGACGTTGTTTGTCGCGCACTAAACCTGTTAAATAAACATTTTTGAATGGTTTTTCACCAGTATATTCGTAACCAGCAATAATCATTCTGGCAACCCAGAAAAACAAAATATCTGGACCAGTAACTAAATCATTGGTTGGATAATAATATTTGAAATCTTCGTTTTCAGGATCCATTATGCCACCAAAAACGGACATTGGCCACAACCAAGACGAAAACCAAGTATCGAGAGCATCTGGATCTTGCTTCAAGTTATTGATTGTTAGTAGTTGGTTATTGGTTTTTGTTTTAGCCAATTCTAAAGCATCATTAATATTTTCTGCTACAACAAAATCTTCTTTTCCGTCGCCATAAAAATAAGCTGGAATTTGTTGTCCCCACCACAATTGACGTGAAATATTCCAATCGCGAATATTTTCTAACCAATGTCTGTAAGTATTTTCGAAACGTTTTGGGTGCAAAACAATCTCATCTGATTCAAGAACCGATTTTAATGCTGGTTTTACCAAATCTTCCATTCTCAAAAACCATTGGTCAGACAATCTTGGCTCGATTACGGCTTTGGTTCTTTCTGATGTTCCAACTTTGTTTAAATGAGTTTCAGTTTTTAATAATTGTCCATTTTTTTCGAGTTCTAATGCTATTTCGGTACGAACTAGGAATCTATCTTTCCCTTGATAATGCAATCCAAAACTATTTAATGAAGCATCGTCATTTAGAATATCAATAATTTCTAGATTGTGTTTTTCGCCAAGCGTTTTATCATTCATATCGTGGGCTGGCGTTACTTTCAGACAACCCGTCCCGAATTCAATATCTACATATTCGTCTTCGATAATCGGAATTATTTTACCGCAAATTGGCACAATAGCTTTTTTACCTTTCAAATGGGTAAATCGGTCATCGTTTGGATTGATACAAATTGCAGTATCACCAAAAATTGTCTCTGGACGAGTTGTTGCAACTGTCAAAAACTCATCAGAATCTTGGATTTTGTATTTGATGTAAAATAATTTCCCTTGTTGTTCTTCAAAAATTACTTCTTCATCAGAAAGTGTTGTTTTGGCTTCTGGATCCCAGTTTACCATTCTGTAGCCACGATAAATTTGTCCTTTGTTGTATAAATCTACAAACGATTTTATAACCGATGCCGACATATCTGGATCCATTGTGAATTTGGTTCGGTTCCAATCGCACGAACAGCCTAATTGTTTGAGTTGTTCAAGAATTGTTCCGCCGTATTTTTCGGTCCATTCGAAAGCGTGAACCAAAAATGCTTCTCGAGTCAAATCGCTTTTATTAATTCCTTCGGATTTTAGTTTGGCTACAACTTTGGCTTCGGTGGCAATTGATGCGTGATCTGTTCCAGGAACCCAACAAGCATTAAAACCCTTTAGTCGTGCACGACGAATTAATACATCTTGAATTGTATTGTTCATCATGTGACCCATATGCAAAACGCCAGTAACATTTGGTGGCGGAATTACTATAGTGTATGGTGTGCGATGGTCAGGTTTCGATGAAAAATAGTCATTTTTCATCCAATAGTCGTACCATTTTTGTTCGGTTGCTTTGGCGTTGAATTGTGCTGGAATTGTCATCTTTGTTTCAGTATTTGATTTTAGCCCCGATAGAAACGAAAATCCTTTTCTTTTTTTTCAAAAGAAAAGATTGAAGTGAATAGCGGGAATTAGCTCCAAAAAATAAATTTTGGTCAATAATTATAAGTCAATAATTGCAAAAGTAATTATTTGATGTTGATAAAAAAAGGTTATTTTTATAATAATGACTTTAACGTAAATTTGAAATCGTAGTCAATATTGTCTCGATTGATTTTGATATTTATGATTTTACCTTCTTCAGATTTTAGCAACTCGTTGATTTCTTGTAAAGTATAATTAAAAACTTTGTTGTTGTTTATTTCTAATATCAAATCGCCTTTTCTTAGTCCACAAATTTCGGCAGGAGAATTTTTGCGAAGATTGGCAATTTTAAAAAGTGGTTTTAGCGAAAAACTGTATTTTACATCGTTGATTTTTGGTGTTGTGTCACTGAATGAAATTTTGGTGCTTTGTTGTGTTTTAAATTCGCTACTTTCTGCAATCCATTGCAAACCATCGTGTTCTATCTCGATTCCTGACATATTAAAATTGAAAGGCAAATTTAAATTGCCGTTTTTCTTGAAATGAATTTTCTGGTTTGAATAGTCATAAATCACATCAAAACGCTTTAAAATTTCGCCACCAATCGAACCTTCTCGGTCTTGAACCAACCGAGAATAGGTTATTGATAAAGAATCTGGGAAAGAGGTTAATGGCTTTTCGAAATCGAATTTATTGATTGTAAGATTGTTAATTCTAGCTCTTTTGCCATATATTTCGCCTGAAAAACCACGACCCAAAAAATCTTCGAAATTTTGATTAGGAACTTTGATATTGTTCTTTAATTGATTTTCGAATAGCCATAATGCATCTCCAGAACCTGAATCTATTAGCATTTTGGTTTCTATTTCTTGTTGATTTAAATTTATTTTGGTCAATAAATAAGGTTTGTTTTTTTCAACTAAAATATCAGAAGTTGAATATTTGGTATTTATTTTCTTTCTGATTTTTAGATTTTCTTTATGAATAATAATTTTATGATTGCTATAATTTGTTTCGATTAAATAATTTTTGAAAAATTTGTAACCAATAATTCCATTAACAGGAATACCAACTTGTGCAGAAAAATTAAAGTTTTGGTCTAAGATTATATACAACTCATGTGATTTATCGATGAAATCTTTACAAATCAATAGATTGTTTGTCGATTTTAAACCATCAACATAATCATTATTACCAAAACCTTTGAGTTGAATTTTTTCGGTATTTGCAAAACTATTTTGTTCTGAATCTTCGAGACCAAACAAAACAGTTTCTTCGACGCCTGTATCTAACAGAAAATTCAATTCCAAACCATTGACATTAATAGGTATAAAAATTAAATTATTAATGAATTTGAAAGGAATCGTTATTTTGTTTTTATTTGAATTGAATTCAAAACCATCTTGTGCATTACAAAAAATACTACATAAGAAAAATATTACAATCAAGGATTTGAGGTTCATAAAACTAATTTACACAAATTAAACATATTTAAGTCAAAAAGAATTGTCTTTGACAAATAAATTACTGAAATTTGCGACATAAAACAATTTAAATATGCCGAAAGTATCAAATAAAGGGATGAATATGCCCGAATCGCCAATCAGAAAATTGGTTCCTTATGCAGATATTGCTAAGAAAAAAGGCAATAAAGTATATCATTTAAATATTGGTCAACCAGATATTAAAACGCCACAATGCGCACTTGACGCTGTTAAAAATGCTGATATATCGGTTTTAGAATACAGTCATTCTGCTGGTTTCGAAAGCTATAGAAAAAAATTATCTCAATATTATATCAACCACGGTTTGCCAATAAATCTTGAAGATATAATTATCACAACTGGTGGATCAGAAGCATTAATGTTTGCAATGGGCAGCGTTTGCGATAATGGCGACGAAGTGATTATTCCAGAACCATTTTATGCCAATTATAATGGTTTTGCAACAGCTTCTGGAGTTTCAGTTGTGCCAGTTAT
Organism: Bacteroidota bacterium; assembly: GCA_031408435.1. Classification (GTDB taxonomy): domain Bacteria; phylum Bacteroidota; class Bacteroidia; order Flavobacteriales; family Flavobacteriaceae; genus Flavobacterium. The sequence goes on along the minus strand of JANNWM010000074.1, from coordinate 74,300 downwards.
ATCGACAATCGAAACTGGTTTTGCGTTGCCACCAATTGCTGATTTCGAGAAATTAGTAACTTCAAAAACCAAAGCTATTGTTATTTGCAATCCAGGAAACCCAACTGGATATTTGTATTCTCACGAAGAAATATTACAATTAGCCGATTTAGTAAAAAAACACGATTTGTTTTTGATTGCAGACGAAGTTTACCGAGAATTTGCATACGACGGTCACAAACATTATTCGGTTATGAATGTTGCTGGATTAGAGCAACACGCCATAATGATTGACTCTGTTTCGAAAAGATTTTCGATGTGTGGCGCAAGAATTGGTTGTATTGTTTCGAAAAACAAAGAATTGATGGCAACTGCTATGAAATTTGCTCAAGCCAGATTGAGTCCGCCAACTTTCGCTCAAATTGCTAGTGAGGGTGCTCTTGATACACAACAATCTTATTTTGATGAGGTTATTGAGGAATATATAGAACGAAGAAATATTTTGGTTCAAGAATTGAATAAAATCGATGGAGTTATTGTTGCTAACCCAAAAGGTGCATTTTATTGCATCGCAAAATTGCCAATTGACAATGCAGACAAGTTCGCACAATGGCTTTTGGAATCTTATGATTATAATGGCGAAACGGTTATGGTTGCTCCAGCCGCAGGTTTTTATTCTACAAAAGGAGTTGGTTTGACCGAAGTTCGAATTGCTTATGTTCTTAAAAAAGAAGATTTAATAAAATCAGTAGAAATTTTGAAAAATGCAATTTTAACATATAATAAACTATAGCAATTAATTAAAATTTTCAAAAAAAAATCATTTGTGTGTAACAAATGATTTTTTTTTGAACAGTGAATATTGAACATTGAAATTACTTCTTCTGGTAAATCAAACTCTGAAAATTTTCGAAGTCGATAGTTTTATCTTCGTTTACGAAATATTTTATTAAGCATTCGCCCCAAATATTTCCATCAGAAAAATCGGCTACAATCCAGCGGTGATTTATTATTTTTATTTTATTGATAATGAATTTATTGGCACCTAATTTATCTTGTCCAGTATATTTGTTTCCTTTTGGGTCAACATTAAAATCCATTAATTTGTTGGTTACATCTGGAATTAATTGCTTGTAATCAATAATTTTAGAAACATCATCATTATCAAAATATTCTTGAGCATTTAAATCATTTGATAATGAGAAATAATCAGATTCGGCTAATTTAGTTTGAACTTCGGTTAACTTTTTATCTAGTTTGGCGTATTTTTCTTGCTCGTGATTAACTTGACCTCGATAAAACATAAAAGTAAATAAGTTCAATAAAACGGCAGTAATTAATCCGTAAAGCAAAAGCGATTGTTTCATATTTGTAAGTATTAAATTATAATTTCTAAATTATCATAGGCCAAAAAAACATTTTTAGGAAGTTTTTTTTGAATCTCTTCATGAAATCCAAATGTATAACTAATATGTGTCAGATAAGTTTTTTCGGGTTGCACCAAAGTTATAAAATCTAATGCTTCTTTCAAATTAAAGTGCGAATGGTGTTCGGTTTCATGCAAACAACTTACAACCAATATTTTAATTCCTTTTAATTTTTCGATTTCGACATTTTCGATTGTTTTTATATCTGTTAAGTAAGCAAAATTATCGATTCTAAACCCAAAAACTTGCAAATTTCCATGTAAAGCATCAATCGGAGTTACGGTTTTATTTTTTATTTGAAACGATTGATTATTCCTAATTTCGTTAACTGCAACACTCGGTGCACCTGGATATTTATTTTCTGTTTCGAATATATAATCAAACCTTTTTTCAAGATTTTTAATTACACGCTCGTGGGCGAATACTGGAATGGCTTGTTGTTGCATAAAATTGAAAGGACGAATATCGTCCAAACCAGCCGTGTGATCAGAATGTTCGTGAGTAAACAAAATAGCATCGAGTTTTTGGCATTTCGAAGTCAACATTTGTTGTCTAAAATCTGGTCCACAATCTATTACAAACGAAAAATTTTTATCGTAAATCCATATCGCAACACGTAAGCGTTTGTCTTTTTTATCATTAGATAAACAAACAGGATTTTTATTGCCAATAATAGGAATACCCTGAGATGTTCCGGTTCCGAGAAAATAAATTTTCATTTTAGCACGATATTTGATATTAAATGCAAAAATAAGATTAAAATCTTTGATTGATAACCTATTTTACTAACTTTGTTAAAAATTTCGAAAACACATCAATGGATACCTCAATAAAGTTAAAAGGCGACAAGGTTATAGAACAAATTCCGTCTATAAAAGACAAGGCATTGCGCATTAATTTAAATGAAAATATATACGGAACTTTCGCCGAAATTGGTGCTGGTCAAGAAACTGTTCGACACTTTTTTCGCTCTGGAGGTTCGTCTGGAACGATTGCAAAAGCAATGTCTGCTTACGATAAAGATTTTAGCGATGCCATTTACGGAATCGAAGAAGACGGTCGGTATGTAACCGAAAGCCGCCTTAAAAAAATGATTACCAAAGAAGTAAATCTAATTGAAAGCCGACTTGGGCGTGACAAACATCCAAACAAAATGTTTTTTAGTTTTGCCAATACAGTCGCAACTATCGATTTTGCTAAGAAATTCAAAGGTCACGGTTGGGTCGGAATAAAATATCAAATTGAGCCAGACGAAGATTACAACGAAATTATTTTGCACATCAGGTTCAAAGAAACCGATGCACGTTTGCAGCAAGAAACCCTTGGAATTCTTGGCGTAAACCTTATTTATGGTGCCTATTACAAATACAACGATCCCAAAAAATTACTTCGATATTTATACGACCATCTTGACAAAGACCAATTAGAAATTGATACAATCAATTTTTCTGGACCACGTTTCGCCGATGTTGACAACCGATTAATGAGTCTGCAATTGGTCAAAAACGGCATGACCGATGCCGTAATGTTCGATCCGCAAGGCAACAATATTTTGCCAGCAGCAATACTATATAAAAAAAATATTTTGGCACTTCGTGGCAGTTTTCGTCCTGTAACCAATGTCAATATGGACATGTATGAACGCTCGTTGAAAATGTTTCTTCAAGAAAGCAAAGTCGACGAAAAAAATACATTGGTAATTTTCGAAATTACATTATCAAATCTTCGTTCAGAAGGCGAAATCGATGAACGCGATTTTATGGACAGAGCCGAATTGCTTTGTACTCTTGGTCAGACAGTTATGATTTCTAATTTTCAAGAATATTACAAAGTCGTCGAATATTTTTCTGATTATACCAAAGCCAGAATGGGCTTGGCAATGGGCGTAAATAACCTTATCGATATTTTCGACGAGAAATATTACCGTCACATGTCAGGCGGAATTCTAGAAGCATTTGGTAAATTGTTTTATAGAGATTTAAAAGTTTTCTTGTACCCAATGGAAGACGAAGAAGGCAATGTTATTGATTCTCAGAATCTTAAAGTCCATCCGAGAATGAAAGAATTATACAAATTTTTCGCATACAACGGCAAAGTAATTGATATTGTTGATTATGACCGTAACAACCTAAAAATATTTTCTCGTGAAGTGCTAAAAATGATAAGCAAAGGTCAAGACGGCTGGGAAGAAATGTTGCCAAGCGGAATTTCGGACTTGATTAAAGAACATCATTTATTTGGATTTGAAAAGAGTAATGTTTTGTTAGAGAGAAATTAAAATTTTGAATATTTGGGCGTGACCTCGTTCCAAAAAACGAGGTCGTGCTTTCATTCCAATCTTTTAATAATTGCAAAAAAAAGCAATTATTAAAAGGATTTTCCCTTCACTCGAGCCTGAAAAGTGCTAACTGTCGAAGTAATCACGCACGCACTCACAACTGTTTAAAAAATCATTTTATAAAAAACGTATCTTAAAATTGAAGCGTTTTTTTATTCGTATATTTGCATTAAATTAAAAATAAAATGATCGAAATAGGAAAATACAATACATTACAAATTCTTAGAGATACCAAAGTTGGATTATTTTTAGGTAATCCAGAAAAAGATCCAGAAGGAATTCACGATATTTTATTACCCAATAAATATGTTCCAAACGAATTCGAAATAGGCGAGGAGTTCACAGTTTTCGTTTATCTAGATCACGAAGAGCGACCAGTTGCAACAACCCTAGAACCTTATATTTTATTGAACGAATTTGCACTTTTGAGAGTAAATTATACCAATCAAATTGGCGCATTTATGGATTGGGGAATGGAAAAAGACATTCTAGTTCCGTTCAAAGAACAAGCCCGACCAATGGAAAAAGGCAAACGATATTTGGTTTACCTCTATATGGACGAAAAAACAAATCGATTGGTTGCATCAAGCAAAACCAATCAGTTTTTGAAAAATGATACTATTTCGGTCGAAAAAAATGAAGAAGTCGATTTAATAGTTTCGCATATTACCGAATTGGGAATTAACGTTATTATTAACGAAAAACACAAAGGTCTTCTTTACAAAGATGAGGTTTATGACGATGCAATTCGAACTGGAGACAGAATGCGTGGCTATATAAAAACTATTCGACCTGATAATAAAATCGATGTTGCACTTCAAATTCAAGGTTATGAAAGCATTGAGCCAAATGCCGAAAAAATTTTAGACGAACTTCGAGCCAATCGAGGTTTCTTGCGATTAAATGATAATTCGAACCCTGAGGATATAAAAACTGTTCTGAAAATGAGTAAAAAAACTTTCAAAAAAGCGGTTGGATCTTTATATCGTGAAAAATTAATCGAAATTAAAGACGACGGAATTTATTTGGTTAAAGAGTAATTTTCGCATTAGAAATCTTATAATTTAAAATAAAATGGCTGTAGTATAGTTAATAAATGATTTTTATTTTAGCCACATATTTCACCGATTATTTCAGATTTATTTATTATCGAATATTAAAAATCCTTTAAATCTTTTAAATCTGTGGCAAAAAGTTTTTATTTGAATATACTTTTTAGACCAGAGCCAAAAAAATTAATAATAAAAAATTTAAATAATGATCGACTGGAAAACCGCCAAAGAATTCGAAGATATAACCTATAAAAAATGCAATGGAGTTGCCAGAATTGCATTCAATAGACCCAATGTTCGCAATGCATTTCGACCAAAAACAACATCAGAATTATACCAAGCATTTTATGATGCTCAAGAAGATACATCAATAGGAGTAGTGCTTCTGTCGGGCGAAGGACCATCAACCAAAGATGGAATTTGGTCTTTTTGCAGTGGTGGCGACCAAAATGCACGTGGTCATCAAGGATATGTTGGCGAAGATGGTCAACATCGATTGAATATTCTTGAAGTACAACGATTAATCAGGTTCATGCCAAAAGTAGTCATTGCAGTAGTTCCAGGTTGGGCTGTTGGTGGCGGACACAGTTTGCACGTGGTTTGCGATTTAACATTGGCAAGCAAAGAACACGCCATTTTTAAACAAACCGATGCCGATGTTACAAGTTTTGATGGTGGATATGGATCGGCATATTTAGCCAAAATGGTTGGTCAGAAAAAAGCCAGAGAAATCTTCTTTCTAGGCAGAAATTATTCCGCAAAAGATGCTTTGGATATGGGAATGGTCAATGCTGTAATTCCGCACGACGAACTGGAAAACACAGCTTACGAATGGGCTCAAGAAATCCTTCAAAAATCGCCAACATCAATCAAAATGCTAAAATTCTCAATGAATTTAACAGACGATGGAATGGTTGGTCAACAAGTATTTGCTGGCGAAGCCACAAGACTAGCTTATATGACCGAGGAAGCTAAAGAAGGCAGAAACGCATTTTTAGAAAAAAGAAAACCTAATTTTGGAGAAAATAAATGGTTACCATAAAAACCTTTTCTAGTATTCTAAAGGTTTTAAATCTATCGTCTAAAATCTAATATCTAAAAATCTAATTTAATAATGAAACACTGGATACAAGCTGCCCGATTACGTACTTTGCCATTATCAGTTTCTGGAATTTTTCTGGGCTGTTTTTATGCCATGTCACAAGGATTTTTCAACTGGAAAATTGTCGTTTTTGCAATTACAACAACTTTAGGTCTGCAAGTTTTATCTAATTTCGCCAACGATTATGGCGATGGAATAAAAGGAACAGACAACGAAGATAGAGTTGGGCCAAAAAGAGCAATTCAATCTGGAAATATTTCACCAGCAGCAATGCGATATGCTATTTTTATTACCGCTTTTTTGACCTTAATTTCTGCAATGTTACTTATTTATAGCTCTTTTAAGGGCAAGTATTTAATTTATTCGTTTGCATTTTTTGTACTTGGTATTCTAGCGATTGCTTCTGCAATTTATTATACGGTTGGTAAAAATGCCTATGGTTACCGTGGTTTAGGAGATTTATTTGTGTTTATTTTCTTTGGATTGGTTAGTACAATTGGTGTTTATTTTATGTTCGCTAAACATTTAGATTGGTTGTTGTTTTTGCCAGCAACAGCTATTGGATTACTAAGTGTTGGGGTTTTAAATCTAAACAACATGCGAGACGAAGAGTCAGACAGAAAATCCAATAAAAATACTATTGTAGTAAAGAATGGTGGAAGATGGGCTAAAAAATATCATTTTGCAATTATAAGCACAGCCATGGTTTTGGTATTGCTATTTGCTATTATTTTCGATTTTAGTTATCGTGATCCTAATCCTGAAACATTCAATTTCGATATCTATTTTTTTATTATTGCGTATATACCAATAATTTTGCATTTAGATAGAGTTGCAAAAAATACTGAGCCAAAATTGCTAGATCCAGAATTGAAGAAATTGGCACTTAGTACTTTCCTTTTGGCAATTTTAATGTCGTTATCATTGATATATTTTATATCAGATTTTTTGATATATAATACCAATTAGATAGTGTTTATAAAAAATCCAATTTCGAAAGAAATTGGATTTTTTTGACTACTGAATAGTGACTACTAAATTTTAACTGTCCAACCAAAAGTATCTTCGGCAAGATTATATTGAATATTGGTTAGTTTATCTTTTAATTGTATTGCAATTGAATTTTCTATTTTTGGTAGTTCATAATATTCGCCTTGGTAAGAAAAACCAACAATTGGATTGACAACTGCTGCGGTTCCTGCTCCAAAAACTTCTTTTAATGAACCATCTTTTGCCGCTTCTACAAGTTCAGATACTAAAACCGAACGAACTTCTACATCAATTCCATCTCGTTTTGCAATATCAATTAAACTTTTTCTGGTCACACCATCCAAAATTCTTTCAGAAGTTGGGGCTGTAAACAAAGTATCGTTAATTCTAAAAAAAACATTCATGGTTCCAGCTTCTTCTAATTTTGTATGCGTCGCATCGTCTGTCCAAATTATTTGTTGAAAACCTTTTTCATTAGCTAATTTAGTTGGATAAAACTGAGCAGAATAATTTCCGGCGGCTTTTGCTGCACCAATTCCGCCATTTGCCGCACGGCTATAGTGTTCTGCAATAATAACTTTTACTTCACCTGAATAATATGACTTTGCTGGCGATAGAATAATCATAAATCGATATTGAGACGATGGAGCAGCAATTACACCTGTTCCAATTGCAATCATAAATGGTCGAATATACAAAGTGTTTCCAAGCCCTTTTTTAACCCAATTTCGTTCTAAATCAACCAATTGATTTAATCCATTCATAAAAATATCTTCGGGAACTTCGGGCATTGCCATACGTTTTGCAGATTTATTAAATCGCAACATATTTTGTTCTGGACGAAACAACCAAACATCATCTTGGTCATCCTTGTAAGCCTTCATTCCCTCGAAAATAGCTTGTCCATAATGAAAAACTTTTGCAGATGGATCTAATAAAAACGGGGCATAAGCAGTAATTGTTGGTGTTTGCCATTTTCCGTCTCTAAAATCGCAAGTTAACATGTGGTCGGTAAAAGTTGTTCCGAAAGAAAGTGTTTCAAAATCGACTGAATCAATTTTAGAAACGGCTACTTTTACTATATCGATTTCGTTTACAGCTATTTCATTCATATTTTGTAATAATTTAGAAATTATAATTAATTTATAAATATTTAATTTTCAACAACTTATCGTTAAGTTAATGATAGTTTTTATATTAAATATTATTTAACAAAAATAATTAAAATTGATTATCTTTCACATATTCTATTAAGTTATTTGTTATTTTTTAATAATTACTTTTTAATGTCTTAATTTAATAAGAATTTGATAATAAATATTAAAAATTTTATAATTATATATTGATGTTTGTTCAAACTAGCTATTTTTGTATTTGATAATTAATATAAATATTTCATTATGAAAAAAATATTTTTACTTGCTTGTTTGACAATTTTTGCAATTAGTTGCAAAAGCCAAACTGAAACTAAATCGAAAGACGAATATGCTTCGTTTGGTACAAAAATCTCTGCCGAAAATGCAATTTCTAAAGATGAATTATCCAAAAAATATCAAAATCTTAAAGCTGGAGACACTATTACTGTAAAATTTGCTTCTAAGATAAATACTGTTTGCCAAAACAAAGGTTGCTGGATGAAAGCTGATTTGACAGACGGCAAAGAAACATTCGTAAAATTTAAAGATTATGCTTTTTTTATGCCAATAAATTCTAAAGAAAAAGAAATAATTGTTAACGGAAAAGCTTTTGTGAGTGAAGAATCTGTTGCTGATCAAAAACATTATGCTGGCGATGCTGGAAAATCTCAAGCAGAAATTGATAAAATTACTACAACCAAAAAAACATTATCCTTCACTGCCGATGGTGTTTTGATTAAGATTTAATTTATAAGTGACTAATTATATTCATATTAGCATTTGTTGAAAATCGTTTTTGTTATTTAGCTCGTCATTAAGACTTAGGAGTAATTTGTTGTTTGCTCGTATCTTGTGATTTATACACACCTGAAAAACAAAAAATTTAAATCATAGCACAATACATTTTAAGAAAATATTTTAAATGAAACGAGAAATAATTCAAACCCAAGACGGTTCGACAACCATATTTTTACCCGATTGGGACGAACATTATCATTCTAAACATGGTGCAATTCAAGAAGCTTATCACGTTTTCATAAAAGCGGGATTTGACTTGTTTAGAAATCAAAACATTTCGATATTAGAAATTGGTTTCGGAACTGGTTTAAATGCATTTATTACTTTTTTAGAAGCCGAAAAAAGCAGTCAAAACATAGATTATGTTGGAGTCGAAGCCTATCCAGTTTCTACAGACGAAGTTGCATTAATGAATTACCCTAAAGAAATAAATAGCGAAAAACAACATTTTTTCGATAAAATGCACGAAACCAACTGGGAAGAAAAGCATCAAATATCAGAAAATTTTTGTTTAACTAAAAGACAACAGTTTTTTAACGATATTGATGACATTAATGCATTTGATTTGATTTATTTTGATGCTTTTGGTTATAGAGTACAACCAGAATTATGGAGCACAGAAATTTTTCAAAAAATGTATAATGCGCTTAAATTAAATGGAGTTTTAGTAACATATGCAGCACGTGGCGTTGTAAAACGCAGTATGATAGAAGTTGGTTTTACAGTCGAGAAATTGCCTGGTGCCCCTGGAAAACGAGAGATGTTTCGTGCTAGAAAACTCTAAACCAATAAATTGATTTTTAGAAAAGTTAAAAATCGTTATTATTTAGTTAATTAAACAATTCATAATTAAAATTTATTTAAATTTGACACAACCAATTATGAAAAACTAATCTCACATTATATGTCAAAAGCAATGTTTAATTATTCAAAAAAAGTCCTAGAAAGCGTAAGCTTTGATGCGATACTTTTTTGCAAAGAATTAGAAAAAGCAATAAAAGTACTTTTACCCTACGAAATCGAACAGTTAACAATTTGGTTAATGAGTTTTACAAAAGAAAAACCCGAATTAAGACAATGCTTAATTCTTATTAACAAATAAAACTAAAAGAAGCTTAAAAGGCTTCTTTTTTTACGAATTCCTATTTGTGATTGTGCAGTTAAGTTATTCTAAAATATAAAATTATAGCCTCTAATTAGCTAAAATCTTATTTTTTACCAACAGGACTAATGATTTGAACGTCTTGAAAAACAATTGCACCTTTTACTACCCCAGAAATTACATTGCGCAATGCATCAATAATCTGAATTTTGAGTTCGCTTTTCGGGTAAATCAAACTTACCTCTCGAGCAGGTTTTGGTGTTTTGAATTGTTTCAGTTTCAGTTTGTCTAGTTCTTTTAAATCTAAAGTATGTAGATAGGGCAGAAGCGTGATTCCTAAACCTTCATCTGCTAGTTTTATTAATGTTTCGAAGCTACCGCTTTCGATTTTGAAGTTGTTTTTATCCGAAAAACCATCAATTTTGCAGATGTTCAAAATGCTGTTTCGAAAACAATGTCCATCTTGCAATAACAAAATCTCATCAACATTTAGGTCGGCAACTTCTAATTCATTTTTGGAATAATTTTGATGATTTTCTGGAATATACGCAACAAATGGTTCAAAATAAAGTACAATTTCTTTTATTTTTTCTTCATTTAATGGTGTTGCCGCAATTGCTGCATCGAGTTTGCCGTTGTTCAATCTAGTAATGATTTCGTCGGTATTTAATTCTTCGATTATAAGTTTGACTTTAGGATATTTATGTACAAAATTGGACAAAAACATTGGCAAAAGCGTTGGCATAACCGTCGGAATTATTCCTAATCTAAATTCGCCACCAATAAAACCTTTTTGCTGCTCGACAATGTCTTGAATTCTATCGGCTTCGTTGACAATATTTTTGGCTTGATTGATTATTTTTTGACCAATATCTGTAACTTGGATTGGTTTTTTTGATCTATCAAAAATCTGAATCGAAAGTTCTTCTTCAATTTTTTGAATTTGCATGCTTAATGTTGGTTGCGTCACGAAGCATTTATCGGCTGCGACCGTAAAATTTCTGTATTCGGCAACAGCCAAAACATATCTAAGTTGTGTAATTGTCATTTGATAGTTAATTTTGATACAAATATAAAAACAATCAATTTAACTTATGGTTGTAATTCTATTTTTTTTATAAATATTTTTCTTATTTTTGAAATTCTAAAAATAATTTATGATTCATAAAATTTCAATTTTATTATTACTGATTTTACTCTCTTCTTGCGCATCAATTAGTCTACACGAAACCTATAAGCTGGAAGTTAAATCCGATAAAGTTTCTAAAATTAAATACCAAGATTCGACCTATATTTTACCTGCTGAAATCGAAGTTTATCGATCTAAACAACCTTTGAAATTGGTTTATATTACAGATTCCGTAAAAAGAAAAATTGAAGTAAAACGCATTCTACATCCAAATTTCATATATGGAAATATTCTTTTTTACGGTTATGGTTATCCAATTGATTTGCTGAATCCAAAACGATTTTATTATGGAAAAACACTTATTATCAACCCAAAAGATTCTGTAAAAGTCATTCGAGAACCACTTTTTGATTCACCAAAACAAATTGGTAAAAATATTGCAAACCATTTAACCAAAGAATATCCAACTAAAAAAGGCAAATTTGATTTTACGTTTTCTATTCCGATTGCCAGTAATTTCGAAATGCAACCATCAAACGAAGGAATCAAAAAAAGTGTAGGTTTCGGGATTTCGGTTGGTACAGATTATTATTACAAAAAAAATAAATATTTATCATTAAATTTGTCTGGATTTGCCGATTCTTTTACTCCCGATGGTGGAGCTGTTGATAATACTGAAGATTCTGAAAAATTATATTCATCGAATATTAGTTTAACAGATAATTTTAAAATAAAGAGATTCTCATTAGGCTATGGAATAAATTTTTCAAAGAATTCTTGGGATTATGAAAAACATGAAAAATTTGAAACCTTTACAAAATCAATTTATAAAACAAAAGTTAACTACAATCTCGGTTTTATTTTTACAAGTTATTACCAATTGTTCAAATGTTTTTACGTTGGTTTGAATTATCGACCAACAATTTTGCAAACTTATCCAACGAATGTTTTCAAGTATAACCACGTTTTTGGTTTGGATTGTCAATTTAGATTTTAAAACTTATTTTTCAGAATCTAAATTCTCGTTAAATGCTGATGGCAATAATTGTGGTATGAATTTTATGAGAATTGGCAACAGCAAACTGCCGCCAGGAATCAAGAAAATGGTCAAAGACGGAATTGTTTTGCAAATATCAAGTAATTGATTTCTGACTTTTTTCTTTTCGGCTTCATCCAAATCTCTTTGGGTTGAAAGAGCCAATAATCGAATTAACTCTTTGCTTTGAATCAACTCTTTGATTAATCTTTTTTTGTTTCGGAGTATTAATGTAGTTACTTTGTTTGTTGTTTGCGAATAAAAATTCTTAAATGGATTCGAATTATTAAAATACGCAATTTGTTGCATATGTTTAGTTATAAAATCGTCTGTTTGTGCGATACTTTCATAAACAAATGACTCATCGATACTCAAAAAATCGGTTAATTTATGTAGAAAATAAATTTCAGAATTTTCCATTTTTCGATCTGACCAAAAAATCAAACTTGCCAAATCTATAAGATATTTTTTTTCAAGAGTATTTGTAAAATAATCTAATTTTAAGTCATCAATATTCGAAATGTTAATTTCGGATAATTTGCTGTATTTGATAGAACTTTCAAAAAATTTTATCATCAAATCATCATTTGCAGATTTTGTGATTTTGGTTTTTAATGCTAAAGTAAGTACAGAAATGATTGATTCTTCGATTTTTTTAGGATAATTATCTGGAATTGTACCTTCGTTCAAAAACTTCTGAAAAGCAAGAACATCAATAAACAAAAAAGCATTGGTTTCGAGTTGTGAGAAATTTTTGCTTATGATATTTTCATTAAAAAAGATACGATTTTCGATATTTTTTTCTAAAGTTGACGAATCTGAATTTTTTGGTAAAATCTTTTCTAGTATAGATGATTTGTGCGGATTTATTAGCTCAAAAAACAGATTGCTATTCTCAATAAAATTTTCAATATTATTACTATTATTCAATAAATAAATACCAAATAAAGCTTTTAAAAACGCAAATTTTGTAATTTCTACTGTCAATAAATCATTTTCAGAATCTAATACGATTATGTTTCCATACAAAAATCCTGAGGCTCTTAGATTGTTATAATAAGATTCATCATCAATATTAATTTTATTTTTTGAATCGAAATCGACAAGAAATTTATCGATCCAACCAGGAATTGACGGATTTATCATATCACTTTTTTGAATACAAATCTATGATTTTTTTTAAATAAATAGGTTTATATAAGATGAAACACTTCTTTATTTGAATGAATAGTTTTATTTAATTAAAGCAGAACAAGCTTGTCTTGCACCAGCATTTCCTGAGGGTTGGGTTGTAAAATCGTCTGTTCCAGCGTGAACAATTAGCCCTTTACCAATAATATTTTTGGTTTCGTCGGCGCAACCAATACACCATTGATCGGTAGTCATAGTAATGTTTCCGTTACCGTTTTCGTCGGCGGTAAAATTGCCAATATCGCCTTTGTGGTGTTCAGACTCGCCCCATTTTCCGTGTTTTTTGAAAGTAGGATTCCAATGTCCACCAGCCGAACTTCCATCTTCTGCTGTACAATCGGCTTTTTCGTGAATATGAATTGCGTGAACGCCCGGAGATAAACCACTAATTTTTGCTTCGAAGTTAACTTTGCCGTTTTTTTCGATAAAAGTTGCTGTTCCAGTAACCGAACTTTTGCTTTTTGATTCTAAATTAACAACTAATTTGTTAATGTTTTCGTTAGAATTTATTGTTTTACATCCAATAAAAAAGGCGAAAGCAATTGTTAATGATACAATTATTTTTTTCATAATATTTTTTTATAAAATTAAGCATTTATTTATTTAAATAATTGTTTTTTTTGGTTTGTATTAAAATCAAATTAATATTAACACAAAATTACTTTATATGTAATATATTTGTAAGTATATAAACCAAATACCAATTATATAATGAAAACTATTAAATCAATTCAAATTCTTGTATTATTCTTGATAACTGGAATTTCAATTGCTCAAAAAAATGAGAAATTAAAAGACAATCAACCTTTTCAAAAATCTTTAAAATTTAACGAAGTTGTCGATTATAAACAGGCAATTATTGAATTTTCTAAGCAATTTAATTTAGGAAAATCAAATTCATTCGAAGAGAAATATGTTAATATTGATAACAATGGCGTAAAACATGTTAGACATCAACAATTTTATAAAGGATTGAAAGTTGAGTTCGGAACAATGATTGTGCATTCGTTAAACAATGATGTACAATCTATTAACGGAGAATTATACAATTCAGAAAATTTGAATTTATCGCCAACTTTAACAAAACCTCAAGGTTTAGCTTTAGCAATTGCTTCAATGAAAGCTACAAAGTTTCTTTGGGACAATTTAGAAGAAGCATTGGCTATGGATTATAAAAAACCTGTTGGCGATTTATTGATTTTTCCTTTAGTCAAAAAAGGAGAAGTAAGATTAGCCTACAGATATGATATTTACGCGACCGAACCAATTGCAAGAATCGAAGTTTATGTCGATGCTAATTCTGGAGATATTTTATATAAAAATCCAATAATAAAACATGCTAACGATTTGGTTTCGAATGAGAAGACTCAAATTAATTTAAAAGATTTTTCGACACTAATAACGGGTAATGCTGCAACACGTTACAGCGGTTCGAGAGCAATCGAAACAAGTTTGATTGGTACCAATCACGTTTTGAAAGATTTTTCTCGAGGTACAGGAATTTTTACCTATAATTCAGCCAGAACAACAGGTTATCCATCGACCAATTTTACAGATGTTGATAATGATTGGACTGCAGCAGAATTTGCAAATACTAATAAAGACAATGCTGCTCTAGATGCACACTGGGGAGCAGAAAAAACTTATGATTTTTGGATGAATACCTTCAATAGAAATAGTTTTGATGGGCTAGGTTCACAAATAAAAAGTTATGTTCATTACAGAAAAACAGCTTCTACAAGTTTAAGTAATGCATTTTGGAATGGTTCGGTAATGAGTTATGGCGATGGAAGTTCAAATCCATTTACTTCGATAGATGTTTGCGGACACGAAATTGGTCATGCAATTTGTACCTATACAGCGGGTTTAGCATATCAAAATCAATCGGGCGGAATGAACGAAGGATACTCTGATATTTGGGGAGCTTGTATCGAACAATATGGACGAACGGGTTCATTATCAGGGGCAATTCTTCCAGCTGTTTGGATTGTTGGCGAAGATTTCTCATCAAGCGGTTTGCGATCAATGTCTAATCCAAACTCAAAAGGAGATCCTAGTACTTATTTAGGAACCAATTGGGTTGCAACTGGCGATGAAAGTTCGTGCATTCCTGCAGGAACAGGTGAACCAGGTGCAAATGATTATTGTGGAGTTCACACAAACAGTGGTGTTTTAAACAAATGGTTTTATATTTTGACAGTTGGAGAAGCAAGCACAAACAATGCGCCAACCCCAGATACTTATAATGTTACTGGAATTGGTATGTTAAAAGCTGCCGAAATTGCCTATTTTGCAGAAAGAGATTACTTGACTGCAAATTCTACTTATGCAGATGCTAGAGTAGCCACACTAGAAGTAGCAAGCAATTTGTATTGTCCGTTAAGCCCAGAATTTATTGCTGTTACCAATGCTTGGTATGCTGTAAATGTTGGAGAACAATTTGTTTCTTATCCTAAAGATGTTGCATTAAAAACAGTCTCTAAATCAATAAATATTTCTTGTGGAACTTTAATTTTACCATTGATTGTTTTTGGAAATTCGGGTACAAGTGCAATAACAAATGTTTCAATCTCGTATAATATTGA
This sequence comes from Bacteroidota bacterium, assembly GCA_031408435.1. Taxonomy (GTDB): domain Bacteria; phylum Bacteroidota; class Bacteroidia; order Flavobacteriales; family Flavobacteriaceae; genus Flavobacterium. The sequence continues at coordinate 58,435 of JANNWM010000074.1, read as the reverse complement.
TGGTGGAACTGCAATTAACACATCTTGGACAGGAAGTCTAGCTGTTTGCGAAACCCAAAATTTTGAAATTCCTGTTGGGATATTATCTGTTGGAAATCATATCTTGAATGTAACAATATCTACATTAAACGATGGAAATGTTACTAATAATACTAAATCATCTATTATTTTAGTTAATAATGCTGGGGCAAATAATACTACAAATACTTTTGAAAATACTACAGATAATTTAATTTCAATTGAAGATGGTGGCAATTCTAATATAATGTGGCAAAGAGGAATTTTAGGAACAAAAGTAAATTTGTCGAGTTCATCTACTGTTTATGCAACTAAATTATCAGGGAATTATCCAGACAAAACAAAATCTTATCTTTTTTCTAAATGTTATGATTTAACAACAATTTCTAATCCAAAAGTCGAATTCGATATGGCATTTGATCTAGAACAAGATTATGATTTATTATACGTTCAAACATCTATAGACGGCGGGACATCTTGGAATAATCTAGGAACCGGAGTTATTAATAATTGGTACAATAGCGCAAAATTGCCAAATACCGTAGATTGTCAAAACTGTATTGGCGGGCAATGGACTGGAAAAGACGCAACCATAAAACATTATTCTTATAATTTAGTTCAAAATTCAAATACGATTTTAAGGTTCGTAATGCAAACCGATGATGCTTCAAACAATGATGGAGTTATTATCGATAATTTTCAGATTTCTGAAACAAATTTAGCAACAAATAAAAATGACTTTGAAATTTTCGCAATTTATCCAAATCCGTCAAATGGTTCAGTTTCTATTTCTCTAACTTCAAATACTGATGTTAAAGTTAGTTTAAACGATATTTCTGGAAGAATTATTTTTAATGAAATTTTCGAAAATTCTGATTCAGTTTTCAAAAAGAACATAAATTTTAGTAATTTGTCAAAAGGAATATATTTGATTAATGTAGAAAGCGATGGCAAAATTGCCTCTAAAAAGTTAGTTATAGAATAATTCTATAAAATTAAAAAGAAAAAACCGCTAATTCAATTAAGAATTAGCGGTTTTTTATATTTGTTTGGATTTTACTAAAAACAATATTCGTTTTCGGCAACCAATTTGCTTGTAATAGTTTCTCTCAAACCTACTACATTTGGCATGTTTACATATTTAGTAAAACGACGTAAACCCATTAGCATCATGCGTTGTTCGTCACCTTCGGCAAATGAAATAATACTTTCTTTACCTTTTTGTGCACAAATATCAACTGCGTGATATAAATATAGTTTTGCCATTGCAATTTGTTCAACAGCTTTGTCTTCGCCTTTAGAGTTCACAAGTTTTTCAGTACGTAAAATTGTACTTTCAGCCATATAAATTTCGATTAGCATATCTGCAGCAGCCATCAAAAGCATTTGATGAGAATCTAAATCTGGACCAAATTTTTGAACTGCACCTCCAGCAACCATCAGGAACGATTTCTTAAGATTTGCTATGATTGATTTTTCTTCTGCGAACAACACAGAATAATCAGGAGTTTCGAAAGATGGGATTCCCATTAATTCTTCTTGAACTTTAGAGGCTGGACCAAGTAAGTCAATGTGGCCTTTCATTGCTTTTTTGATTAACATTCCAACCGAAAGCATTCTGTTAATTTCATTGGTACCTTCGTAAATACGTGCAATACGTGCATCACGCCAAGCCGATTCCATTGGAGTATCTTCAGAAAATCCCATACCTCCAAAAATTTGAATTCCTTCATCAGCACAATTTTGCACATCTTCAGAAACTGCTACTTTCAAGATAGAACATTCAATAGCAAACTCTTCAACACCTTTTAGTTCTGCTTCTTGGTGAGAAGTTCCTTCTGCAACACGAGCATTTACTCTATTTTCAATATCTTTTGCTGCTCTATAAGAAGCGCTTTCGCCAGCATAACAGCTAGTTGCCATTTCAGCCAATTTCGAGCGAATAGCTCCAAAACTTGAAATTGGTACGTTAAACTGCATTCTTTCGTTAGCATATTTTACAGCTCCAGAAATTACTCTTCGTTGTGCATCTAAACAAGCAACTGCCAATTTAATTCGTCCAACATTCAAGGAATTCATTGCTATTTTGAAACCATTTTGTCTTTCTGACAACATATTTTCGACAGGCACTTTTGTTTCATTAAAAAATACTTGGCGTGTAGATGAGGCACGAATTCCGAGTTTGTGCTCTTCTTCGTTCATCGTGATTCCGTTTGACGCATCATTTTCTACGATAAAACCTGTAATATTTTTATCGTCTCCAATTCTTGCAAAAACTATAAATACCGAGCAAAATCCAGCATTCGAAATCCACATTTTTTGCCCAGTTATAGAATATGTTTTTCCGTCTTCTGATAAAATTGCTTTTGTTTTTCCAGAATTGGCATCAGATCCTGCACCAGGTTCAGTCAAACAATAGGCACCAAACCATTCGCCAGAAGCCAATTTAGGTACGTATTTTTTCTTTTGCTCTTCGTTTCCATACAAAGTAATTGGCATAGTTCCAATTCCAGTGTGTGCTCCAAAAGCCGTTGAAAACGAACCTGTTGCACCCGAAATATATTCACAAACCAACATCGTTGATACAAATCCCATGCCTAATCCACCATATTCTTCAGGAACAGCAACTCCAAGAAGCCCCATTTCTCCTGCTTTTTTCATACAAGCTTCGGTATAAGCATAATCCTTTTTCTCGAATTTGTCTTTGTGTGCCCATAATTCTTTATCTGCAAATTCTTTTACAGAATCACGCATCATAATTTGTTCTTCGGTAAAATCGTCTACAGTAAAAATGTTTTCTGATTTTGTTTCTTTAACGAGGAATTGTCCTCCTCTTGTAATGTCTTTTTTTGCTTCAACGATGTCTAAAACGTCCATAATTTTTTGATTTAATATTTTTAATTTTTTTTCGGTCAGAGACCTTTTATCACAATCACGAAGTCTGAGACTTCGCTTAACATTTACATCAATTCATATATACCAGCAGAACCTTGACCAGTTCCTACACACATACTTACAATTCCGTATTTGGCTTTTCTTAATCTCATTTCTTCGAAAAGTTGCACTGATAATTTTGCTCCAGTACAACCTAGTGGATGTCCGAGTGCAATTGCGCCACCATTTACATTGATAATATCTGGATTTAAACCCAATTCACGAGTAACTGCTAATGCTTGACTTGCAAATGCTTCGTTTAATTCGATTAAATCGATATCTTTTAAAGTCAAACCTGCTTGTTTTAATGCTTTCGGTATGGCTTTTACTGGTCCAATTCCCATAATTCTAGGCTCAACTCCTGCAGATGCGAAATTTACTAATCTAGCGATAGGTTCCAAGTTTAATTCTTTCACCATTTCTTCGCTCATTACTAATACAAATGCTGCTCCATCACTCATTTGCGAAGAGTTTCCAGCGGTTACAGAACCATCGGCAGCAAAAACTGGTCGTAAACCTGCTAAACCTTCAAGGGAAGTTCCAAATCTTGGACCTTCATCTTTATTTACAACATACGATTTAGTTTCTTTTTTACCATTTTCATTGATAAAAGTTTGATCAACCGTAATTGGAACTATTTGTTTGTCAAATTTACCGTCTGCTTGTGCTTTCAAGGCTTTGTTATGAGAATTAAAAGCAAATTCATCTTGATCGACACGAGAAATGTTGAATTGTTTTGCCACCGCTTCCGATGTTAAACCCATTCCCCAATAGTAATCTTCGTGCCCAGCTGCAGCCATTTTATAATCTGGAGTTGGTTTGTAACCTCCCATTGGAATATAACTCATACTTTCGGCTCCACCAGCAATAATGCAATGTGCCATTCCTGATTGTATTTTGGCAGTTGCCATTCCGATAGTTTCTAATCCCGAAGCGCAATATCTATTGACAGTTACACCCGGAACATCATCAACTTTTAATCCCATTAACGAAATTAAACGACCAACGTTTAGTCCTTGTTCAGCTTCTGGCATTGCGTTTCCAACCATCACGTCGTCAATACGAGTTTTGTCGAAATTTGGCAATTCAGCCATCATAAATTCGATGGTTTCCGCTGCTAATTCATCAGGTCTTTTGAAACGGAATAATCCTTTTGGTGCTTTACCAACGGCTGTTCTGTATGCTTTTACTATATATGCTGTTTTCATTTTTTTTCTTTTAAAGTGAAGAGAGGCAAGAAGCAAGAGACAAAACTTTGTAATTCTTGCATCTTGTTTCTTTCTTCTATTTTCTAATTACGAAGCGGTTTCCCTTTTGTTAACATAAACTGTATTCTTTCTAACGTTTTTCTTTCGGTACATAATGAAAGGAAAGCTTCCCGTTCGATGTCTAATAAATATTGTTCAGAAACCAATGTATGTTCCGATAAATCACCACCAGCCATAACATAAGCCAGTTTATTTGCAATTTTTAAATCGTGTTCAGATATGTATTTTCCAGCTACCATTTGGTTTGTACCAACTAAGAACATTCCAAGTGCTTGTTTACCCAAAACCTTAACATCTGTTCTGCGAGTTGGTTGCGTGTAACCAGATTCTGCCATGAGCAATGCGTGTTTTTTGGCTTCAGCAATTTGACGGTCTTTGTTTACCACGACTATATCTTTTCCGTGTTGCAATAATCCTAAATCGAATGCTTCATAGGCCGAAGTCGAAACTTTTGCCATTGCAATTGTCATAAAATATTCTTGTAGAACATTCAATTCGACATCGTTTTTACGGAATAAATCAGCTGCTCTCAATGCTAATTCTTTCGAACCACCACCGCCAGGAATAACCCCAACACCAAATTCCACTAATCCCATATAGGTTTCTGCCGCAGCAACTACTTTATCGGCGTGCAAACTCATTTCGCAACCACCACCAAAAGTCATTCCGTGAGGAGCAACTACAACTGGAATTCCAGAGTAACGAACGCGCATCATAGTGTCTTGAAACATTTTGATAGCCATATTCAATTCGTCATATTCTTGCTCAACAGCCATCATAAATATCATTCCAAGATTGGCACCAACAGAGAAATTTGCCGCTTGATTACCTATAACCAAACCTTGATATTGTGTTTCTGCTAAGTCGATAGCTTTATTGATTGCTACTAAAACGTCACCACCAATAGTATTCATTTTTGATTGAAATTCTAAATTAAGAATTCCGTCTCCTAAATCTTGTATAATTGCTCCGCTATTGCTCCACACTTTTTTGCTTTCGCGTATGTTGTTCAAGATGATAAAACTATCTTGTCCAGGAACTTTAGTTTGCGATCCTGCTTGTCCGGCAGGCAGGTTTGTTGGAATATTGTAGAAATATGTAGCTCCTTCTTTTACAGAATAAAAACTAGTATTTCCAGCAGCCAACATTTCGGTAACCCAAGTTGCAGGTGTTAAACCTTCGGATTTCATTATTTCGATACCTTTTTCGACACCAATGGCATCCCAAATTTCGAATGGACCATTTTCCCAACCGAAACCAGCTTTCATAGCATCGTCGATTTTGTATAATTCGTCAGAAATTTCAGGAATACGGTTTGAAACATAAGCAAACATTCCAGAGAAACTTTTTCTATAAAATTCGCCTGCCTTGTCTTTTCCTTTTACCAAAACTTTGAAACGATCGATAGGTTTATCAATAGTTTTTGTTAATTCTAAAGTAGTGAAAGAAGCACGTTTTGCAGCACGATATTCTAAAGTATCTAAATCTAATGAAAGTATATCTTTTCCTTCTTTTTTATAAAAACCTTGATTGGTTTTGCTTCCCAACCATTTGTTTTCCATCATTTTATTGACGAAATCTGGCAATTTGAACAATTCGTGTTGTTCGTCGGTTGGACAATTTTCGAAAATTCCGTTGGCAACGTGAACCAAAGTATCCAATCCAACAACATCTACCGTTCGGAAAGTAGCCGATTTTGGACGACCAATTACTGGACCAGTTAATTTATCGACCTCTTCAATTGTTAATCCTAATTCTTTAACCAAATGAAATAAAGATTGAATTCCGTAGATTCCAACTCTGTTTCCTATAAATGCTGGAGTATCTTTGGCTACAACCGAAGTTTTACCTAAGAATTTTTCTCCATATACAGTCAAGAAATCTAAAACTTCTGATGATGTTTGTGGACCAGGAATGATTTCGAATAATTTCAAATAACGTGCTGGATTGAAAAAGTGTGTTCCACAGAAATGTTTCTGAAAATCTTCGCTTCTTCCTTCTGACATAAATTTAATCGGAATTCCTGAAGTATTTGAAGTAATTAATGTTCCAGGTTTGCGGAATTTTTCTACTTGTTCGAAAACTAATTTCTTGATATCCAAACGTTCTACAACAACTTCAATAATCCAATCGACATTGGCAATTTTTGCCATATCGTCAGTAGTATTTCCAGTAGTAATGCGGTTTGCAAATTTGGCATTATATATAGGTGAAGGTTTTGACTTCAACGCTGCTGCCAAGCTGTCGTTTACCAAACGGTTTCTAACAATTTTACTGTCGATTGTTAAACCTTTTTTGGTTTCGGCTTCGTTAGGTTCTTTTGGAACAATGTCCAGAAGTAAAACTTCTACGCCAATGTTGGCAAAATGACAGGCAATTCCTGAACCCATAATTCCGGATCCAATAACGGCAACTTTTTTAATAATTCTTTTCATATAATAGTTATAGTTTTAGAAGTTCAATTCTAATGTATTGAATATTTGTTTTTCAGAAATGAGTTCGGTTATTGTTTCGGAAACTTCCATAAAGTTTTGCAATTTTTCGGTAGAAACATTGTTTCTTATGGTTTCATTAAATTTTAAAACTGTATTTTTTGACAATTCTCTTTTTTCTTTACCAAATTCTGTCAAGAAAATTAAAACACCTCGACCATCGTTTGGATTTGGTTCACGATAAATCAAACCTTTTTCTTCCATGGATTTTAAGGTTCTGGTTAGAGAGGTTGCTTCCATTCCCATTTTTGGACCTAGAGTTGTAGATGGTGTTCCGCCTTCTTTCTCGATGCTTAAAAGTGTAAATCCCACTGACATTGATCCATCGTATTTAGAAGCTTCTTCGTTGTACATTCTTGAAACTGCTTGCCAAGTTGCTCTTAATACGTAATCGATTGTTTTTTCTTTCATTTTCATTTTGATAAATCAAAGATAAACAAAAAATACTATGCATGCATAATAAATTTGAATTATTTTTGTGTTAAATAATTTATTTCGAAAAAGTTTTAAGAAAAATAATAGTTTTAAACTAACCCCGATAGTCGCAAGTAGCTTTTTTGGTTTCGTTTTTTTTTTAACGAAACCAAAAAACTACTGCAAATAGCGGGACTAATTTTTTGATGAATAAAGATTGTGTGTTTCAGAAAAAAATTAAAACCATTTTCGGGTAAACAAGCTTATTAGTGTATTTGTAGAAACTGTGACTACAAATCTGATTTTTTGGGTATAATTTCTTGAAATATCCCAACCATTTGAAGAATAAACGGGTAAATAAAGTTCGAAATAATCGGGTACTAAATTGAGTCGCAATCCAGAATCGAACAAGAATTTAGGTTGACTGAATTTATTTTTGAACAAAGCTGCATCACCATAAACTTCGACCCAATTCCAAATATTTGTACTTGCATTTATTGATGTAATCCATTGATTTGCAAATGAATTAGTTACTTTTGTTTTAAAACCTGCTTCGGCAATAATAAGTTGTTGACTAAAAAAACCAGTTTGCTCTGAACGACCAATATAGTCATAATCGAACAAATAATCGGTTGGTCGATCGAGTGCAAAACTAAAAAAATCGGTTGTTGTGTTTCGATATAGAAATGCCCCTGCATAAAACCTGAAGTTGAGTTGTCGGTTGTTGTCGAACAATTTTCGATATTCTAAAGTGCTTGATATTTTTCCGAATTTATCGGCAATTTGAAGGTTGCTGCCGTAACTGAATTTTTTGGTCAATTCGTTAATCGAACTGCCATATCGGGAGTCAAATACTGAATAATCTTGATTGTCAATAGTGGTTGCTGTGGCAGATTTAAAATTGGTTTTTTCGCGACTCACTAGAATATGTCGAAAGGTTAATCCAGAAAATTTATTGCTTCGGAAATTTTTTTCACGAAAGCTAAAAGCCAATACTGGATTGAGTTTGTAATAAGATGCATTGGGTGCAAAATGCGATGTCGAACCATAAAAACCGTAACGAATGTTGTATAATTTGCTGTCTCGAAATTGTTGATTTACTGTTAGTGAAAAACTGCCAACCAACGATTTTGTTTCGCTAGCATACAACGGTTGAATGTCGTAATTAAAGGGTTTGTTGAGAATTGCACCGTTGTGAAAACGCATTCCGAGCGTTAAACCATCATATAAATTGTAATTAAAAGCTGGCACATATAGAATTTGGTTGTAATTTGGTTGTTCTAAATCTTTCATGAAAACGAATTTCAATGGTCGATTGTTCGGGAAAAAACCTTGTGTTTTTTTCCAATTGTTTCGGTTATTAAATTCGGGAACTTCGTTGTTGTAATTAAGAACCAATTTTTCGGCACCTTCATTTTTGAAAGTAAAAGTACTATCGTTTTTGATGTTTTCGAGCCAATGTTTAAAAACTATTTGTTTGTCTTTTATGCCATAAACAGTTATTGGTACATTGGTTTGGGTTTTGTTTTTGACAGTAAATGTTACATTTTGGTCGGTTTTTGTATAATTAGTGATTTTGAAATCTATTAAATCACGTGAATTGATAATTTTATCAAAAAACCAATCTATATTTTTATCAGAATTTGATTTTAGGATATTTTCAAAATCTTTAGCATCGGTTTGATTATCAGTGTTTTGTTTTATGAATTCTTGAATGCTTTTAGAAACTTTATTATCAGATAAATAACTATCAAGATATTTTAGACTTAGACCAGCTCTATATTTTCCTGCTATTTTTTCGTTGAATTTTATAAATGTTTCTTTTGAATCGCCTATTGGTTGGTCTAAATTTTTTCGAGCCATTAGCATATAAAAATAACTGTATTGCTCATTGAAGTCTAAATTAACAAGATTAAAACTTTTTAGTATTTTATATTTAGCAATATTTCCCATCATTTTGGCATCTGGATAATATTGGTCCATGTATTTCATCATGGAATAAATCTGAATTCCATCGTAAATCCAGTTGTCTTTTCTTGGATTCAATCGCAATGTGTTGTGCAGATAATTGTTCAAATAGGTTTTTAGAAATTTCAATTCATAAAGAAAATCATTCGGAAACGGATTTAAGAAATTGGGCAATTGGTTCAATCCATAAAAAGGATTTTTGCCGTATTCTACCTGAGAAATCGTGATTTTTTCGAAGGGATAAATACCTAAATTATTGTTTGTAAAATTTACAATTTTATCAATAATTATTGCTTTTTGAATAGTGTCTAATTTGTCGTTTTTTAGATCTGTAACGACTTCTATATTAGATGATTTAAAGCTTAAAAAATCTGAATTTTGATAGATATATAAACTAAAAGAATTTCTTTTTTGACCAGAAAATTTATAAAATGTTTTTGAATTTTCTGTAACATTTAAATCGGATGAAATCGAAAGGTTTTCGGGAATTGTAATCTCAATTTCATAATCAGAAATCGCATTCGAAATATCGTCAAGATTGCCATTGCTTTTTTTAACAAACTGATGGTTTTCGAATCTTGCTGGAGCCAAAAACCAATCTTTAAGTGTTATTTTTCCGTTTTCGTTAAATCCGTAATCGGTGAATTTATCATTTGGAATTTTAATTGTATAATTTAATTGTAACTTGATTTTTTGATTCGGCAATAATTTGTTTGGAAGTATTATTTCTAACAAATCGATGTTATTTTCGGGTCGATTGTAATTTAAGACCAAATTATTTTCATCTAAAACACCAAGAATTATTGTTTTTCCTCGTTCAGTATCATTTGCAATATGAAAACTTCGAATAAATTCGTCAGAAAACCTTTTTCCGAGCAACGAATTTTTATCAGAATAAGCATTATTCCAATCATTTAAAACAATTGAATTTATGGTATCAATAGTTTGATTGAAATAACTAATTTCTTGATTTACAGATAAAGTTTTCTTTTCATTATCCAAAACAACATCCATTTTTATAGCATGTTGAGAAAATAAATTTATAGAATAAAATAAAAAGAATAAAATTTTTAATGTTTTCAACTTGTTTTTTTAGGATTATCAATCGGCATGCAATTTAGTTTTTTATTTTTAATATGTTTTTAACTTAACTAAAATTTAAATTATAGTTTGTCTAAATGTTTATCTTTGCAAATAACATACGAGATTCTCAATGAAAAAGTTTTACCTTATAATATTTATTTTATTTTCGATTTTCACTTTCAGTCAAGTTGTTATAAATGAAGTAGATGCAGATACTGTTGGAACCGATACGAAAGAATTTATCGAATTAAAATCTGCTGTACCAAATTTTTCATTAAACGGATATGTATTGGTTTTTTTTAATGGAACCTCGGGTGGCGACAGTAATTTAAGTTATTCTTCTTTAGATTTAGATGGATTAACTACTGATGTTAATAGCAACATATTAATAGGTAACGCACTTGTATCGCCTTCACCAGCGTTAGTAATTATTAATAATTCGATTCAAAATGGTCCAGACGGCATTGGGTTATATCTCGGAAACGCTTCGGATTTTCCAATTGGAACACCAGCTTCTTCAGTTAATTTAATTGATTCTTTGTCTTATTCTTTCGCACCGTTATCTATTCCGACCTTGTTGATGACAAATTTTGGAACTACAACATTTGTGAACGAAGGAATACATGCAATTGCTGGCACAGAATCAATGCAAAGAAAATCCGACGGAACGTTTGAGGTAAAACCCCCAACACCAAGTATCAACAACGATGGTTCAGGAATAGTATTGATTTATGTTTCAACATCAGTTAATTTATCGACATTAAACGAGGGGCAAACTTTAACAATAACCTGTTCGTCTAGTCAAGCAATTTCAACAAATGATTTGGTTTTATCGTTTACACTAAACAACGGAAATTTTAATAATAGTGATTTTTCTGGTATTTCTAATGTTACAATTCCTGTCGGAAATACTATTGGCTCAACAACAGTCATGATTTTGAATGACGGAATTAATGAAGGCGATGAAGAAGCAAAATTGGTTTTAACCTCGCCAAATGTGTCTTATAATTTGAATAATAACAACTTAATTGTCAGAATAAACGATTTAAATTTTACTAGTTTGTCTTTTGGAACTCCAGCTAATCCTAGTTATGGAACAGTTTTGAACTTAAAACCATTAGGATATTATGATTCGTTAAACGGACTCTCGGGTACTGCGTTAAAACAAGAAATTCAGAATATAATTGCAAATCCAGCAGTTGTGCAAGCTCAAAACTATGGCGATATTTATGATATTTTGAAAGATGCCGACCAAAATCCAGCCAATAATAATCAGGTTTGGTTAATTTACACAGAACAACCACGATCTAAAATCGATATTCAAACAGGAAATAGTATTGTTGGAAAATGGAATCGTGAGCATATTTATGCACAATCTCGTGGCGGTTTTAGCGATGGTACAAGCAGTTTTGCTGACGGAATAAACAATTGGTTGCCAACTGGACCAAACGATATTTTGACAGGTCATGCCGATGCACACCACATTCGTGCTGTTGACGGTCAAGAAAATTCCTCAAGAAACAACCGAAATTTTGGAATAGATTATAACGGACCAACTGGTTCAACCTCTAATACTTGGAAAGGTGATGTTGCTCGAGCTCTGTTTTATATGGCGGTAAGGTACAACGGTTTGAATGTTGTAAATGGAAATCCAGCTGAAACTCCAGATGGTTTTATTGGCGATTTAGCTACTTTATTGACTTGGAATAGCTTAGATCCTGCAGACGATTTCGAAATGAATAGAAATAATATTATTTATAATTGGCAAAAAAACAGAAATCCGTTTATAGATATGCCAAATCTTGCAAGCTATGTTTTTGGAAATAATGCAGGCCAACCTTGGTCTAACAATCTTTCTTTAGCTAATAATTTTGAATTTTTGTCTGTAAAAATGTTTCCGAATCCCGCCAATGATTTTATTAAAATTGAGGGTTTGATAAACGTTGCGAACATAGAAATTTTTAATTCAATGGGCGAAAATGTTTATTCAAAAATTTATTTTAACAATGACAAATTAAAATTAAACTTAGCAAACGGAATTTATTTAGTGAAAATTACTTCGGAAAATAAATCGGTTATTAAAAAATTGATAGTCAATTAATTTAAACCAAAAATTCACAAATTATTAAAAAATAAATTTGTGAATTCGTGGCAAAAAAATGACATTATTTTTAAAAATTCGGACTTAAATCGTATTTTTTATAGAATTTATCCAAAGCATTTACAACCTCTTCTTCTGTATCGACAATTTGTATCAGTTTCATATCATCTGGCGAAACAGTTTTTTCTCGACCAATCATAACCTCTAGAACCCAATCCATCAAACCATTCCAAAAGCTAGAACCCACCAGAATAATAGGAAATTTACCAATTTTTTTAGTCTGAATTAATGTTATTGCTTCAAATAATTCGTCAAGAGTTCCAAATCCTCCAGGCATAACCACAAATCCTTGCGAATATTTTACAAAAATTACTTTTCGCACAAAAAAGTAATCAAAATTCAGGTTTTTGTCCTTGTCAATATATGGATTGTAGTGTTGCTCAAACGGCAAAACAATATTCAAGCCAACCGATGTTCCGCCACTTCGGTGCGCACCTTTGTTACCAGCTTCCATTATTCCTGGGCCACCGCCAGTAATCACGCCATAACCAGCCTGACTAATTTTGTAAGCTACACTTTCGGCTAAAATGTAATATTTATCGTCTGGTTTGGTTCTCGCCGAGCCAAAAATCGAAACACAAGGCCCAATTCTCGCCATACTTTCGTAACCATTTACAAACTCCGACATAATTTTAAAAATCGCCCAAGAATCGTTCGAGCGAATCTCATTCCAGGTTTTTTGCTTCAAGCTGTCTTGAATTACTTTGTCTTCGTCGTTGTCAAAATCTTCTAATTTCATATACTTTTTTATTTTAATTTTTATTTGGAGCTATTTCCTGCTTTCCGTTACAATCTTTTGTCTCGTTCTAAAAAACGAGACAAAAGGATTTTCACTTCAATCAGGGCTAAGGCATTCGGGTTTAATTCAAAGTTTGTTTATCTAACAAACTTTTTGCTAAAATAACTTTTTGTTTAAAATATTCAATCTAGTTTATGGTTTTTTGTCACCAGACTTTAATGTTTTATAATGATTTTCTAAATTTTCAATAAAATGATTTTCTACTTGACTCAAATCATTTATAGTTTTGATTTTATATTTTTCAAATTCAATGTTAGTTTTTTCAATAGCTTGATTGTGACTTATTTTTCCTGAATGTTGCAACAAGTCATTTCCAGTAATTTTTATAAATTCGTCTAATTTTTCTATCCAAGTTTTCATATACATAGGATTTCTGTTCATAGCTTGAATTTCTGCGAGATCTAAATAAGCGGTTACCATTCGATTCAAAATATTCAGTTCCTCTTGATTCAAATAATTCTTAGCTATTTCTGTTTCTTGTTTGGTTGGTTTGACTCCTTTAAAATTTGTCAACCCTAAATGTAATTTTTCAGCATCAATTCTTTGATAAATTATTTCTGCAGCAGTATGTCCATGTGCAGCCCAATGCATTTTATTTTGTACCGTTTGAAAAAACACAATAGAATTTCCAGATTTCGGATTATAATCAACACTCGTTGCATAAATATCTAGTACTTTTCGCCAAAAAACTTTTTCAGAACTTCGAATGTCTCGAATTCTAGCTAATAATTCTTCAAAATAATTTCCGCCGCCAGATTGTTTCAACATTTCGTCATTCATTGTAAAACCTTTTACAATGTATTCTCGAAGTCTTGCTGTTGCCCATTGTCGAAATCTTGTGCCTTGTATGCTTTTCACACGATAACCCACCGAAATAATAACATCAAGGTTATAGAATTTAACAGGCTTGTCTGAATTAGTAATGTGCAAAATTTGCACATTACTTTTTACATCTAACTCATTTTCAATAAATACATTATTGATATGCTTTGTTATCACCGATCTTTCTTTCCCGAAAAGTTCTGCCATTTGGGCTTGGGTGAGCCAAACCGTTTCGTTTTCAAGCCGAGTTTGAATTTTGGTCAAACCATCTTCGGTGCTGTAAATAATTATTTCGCTGTTGCTCATTTGTTAATTTAACTCTTTTTTCAAAAACTGCGCGGTAAAACTTTTTTTATTTTTGGCAACTTCTTCTGGTGTTCCTTTTGCAACAACTGTACCGCCACCTTTTCCGCCTTCTGGACCAATATCAATAATATAATCTGCGAGTTTTATAACATCCATATTGTGTTCGATAATCAAAATCGTGTTGCCTTTATTGACTAATTTATTTATAACCTCCATCAAAACCCGAATGTCTTCAAAATGCAAACCAGTTGTAGGTTCGTCAAGAATATAAAATGTGTTTCCAGTATCTTTTTTAGCTAGTTCGCCCGCCAATTTAATACGTTGTGCTTCGCCACCTGAAAGTGTTGTAGATTGTTGCCCCAAAGTGATATAACCCAAACCAACATCTTGTAGGGTTTTAACTTTTCGGTAAATTTTCGGAATAGCTTCAAAAAACGGCACCGCTTCGTCAATTGTCATATTCAAAACATCAGAAATTGATTTTCCTTTGAACCGAATTTCCAAGGTTTCTCTGTTAAAACGTTTGCCTTGACAGGTTTCGCATTCTACATAAACATCCGGTAAAAAACTCATTTCTATTGTTCTAACACCAGAGCCTTCACAGGTTTCGCATCTTCCGCCTTTTACGTTGAAACTAAATCGACCAGCTTTGTAACCACGAATCATACTTTCGGAAGTCATTGTGAACATATTTCTAATTTCGGTAAAAACTTCTGTGTAAGTTGCTGGATTTGATCGTGGTGTTCGTCCGATTGGACTTTGGTCAATATCAATAACTTTATCAATATGTTCTAAACCTTCAATTTTTTTGTAGGGTTTTGGTTTTTTAACACCGTTAAAATAAAATTCATTTAAAATTGGATATAAAGTTTCGTTTATCAAAGTAGATTTTCCCGAACCCGAAACGCCAGTAACACAAATCAATTGTCCCAATGGTAATTCAATAGATACGTTTTTCAGATTATTGCCTGTTGCTCCAGATAATTTCAAGAATTTTCCGTTTCCTTCTCGACGTTTTTTTGGAATTTCGAGTTTCATTTTACCGTTCATATATTGAGCGGTAATTGTGTCGTGTTTCAAAATTTCGGTTGGTGTGCCTTTGCTGATTATTTCGCCACCATATTTCCCAGCTTTTGGACCAATATCAATTACATAATCGGCACGTTCAATCATGTCTTTGTCATGTTCAACAACAATTACAGAGTTGCCAATATCTCGCAATTGTTCTAACGAATGAATTAGTTTTTCGTTATCGCGTTGGTGCAAACCAATACTCGGTTCGTCGAGAATGTACAAAACACCAACCAATTGCGAACCAATTTGCGTAGCCAATCTAATACGTTGCGCTTCGCCACCAGAAAGAGATTTCGAACTTCGAGAAATTGCTAAATATTCTAAGCCAACATTCATCAAAAAGTTCAATCTGTCTTTGATTTCCTTGACAACTTCGCTGGCAATTAATTTTTGTTTGTCTGACAAATGATTGTCTAAATCGTGAAACCAAGCTGTCAAATCAGAAATATCCATATTGGATAAATCAGCGATATTTTGTTCGTTTATTTTGAAATAAAGTGATTCTTTTTTGAGTCGTGAACCATTGCAAACAGGACAATTTACTTCGTCCATAAATTCTTTTGCCCAACGTTTTAAGGTCGATGAACCCGAATCGTCGTGTTGCGATTTTATGAAATGCGAAATGCCTTCGAACTCAATTTTGTATTCTTTCGAAACTCCTGCAGTTTTTGAAGTAATAGAAAATTTTTCTTTTCCACCATTTAGAATCATTTCCATAGCTTCATTAGAAATGGTTTCGATAGCATCGGTAATTTTGAAACCAAATTTTTCTCCAATCGTTTCAATTTGCTTGAAAATCCAAGTTGTTTTATATTCGCCTAATGGCACAAATCCTCCCGCTTTTATGGATAATTTCGGATTCGGAATTATTTTTTTTATATTAATTTCATTAATCATTCCCAAACCGTTACAATCTGGACAAGCACCTTTTGGCGAATTGAACGAAAACAAATTCGGTTCAGGATTTTGGTAGGAAATTCCCGTTGTTGGACACATTAAATTTCTAGAAAAAAATCGAATTTCATTCGAATCTTGATCTAAAATCATTAAAACATTTTCGCCGTGATACATTGCTGTTTTAATGCTTTCTGATAATCTTTTGGCGGTTTCTTCTGTTTCATCAACAGCAATTCTATCAACTACAATTTCGATATCGTGGGTTTTGTATCGGTCGAGTTTCATACCGACAGTTATGTCTTTTACATCGCCGTTTACTCGAACTTTCAAGAAACCTTGTTTTGCAATTTGTTGGAATAATTCGGCATAATGACCTTTTCTGGCTCGAATAACTGGTGCCAAAACATTAATTCGCTTACCAATAAAGTTACTAGTAATCAGATTTTTAATTTGTTCGTCGTTGTACGAAACCATTTTTTCGCCAGTGTTATAACTGTATGCATCGCCAGCACGAGCAAAAAGCAAACGCAAGAAATCATAAATTTCTGTAATTGTTCCAACAGTAGAGCGTGGAGATTTTGAAGTAGTTTTTTGCTCGATTGCAATAACTGGCGACAATCCGTCAATTTTATCAACATCTGGGCGTTCTAGTCCGCCTAGAAATTGTCTCGCATAAGCCGAAAAAGTCTCTATGTAACGACGTTGTCCTTCAGCATAAATTGTATCGAACGCCAATGATGATTTTCCTGAGCCAGAAAGTCCAGTGATTACAACCAATTTTTCGCGAGGAATTGAAATGTCTATGTTTTTGAGGTTGTGAACGCGAGCGCCTTGAACCTCGATATTGTTGTCTGAATCTAGCATAAAATATTAAAAAGCAAAGGTAAGATTTTAGAATCTAGAATTTTGAAATTGGGATTAGTTTTTTAAACAAATTCTAATGTTTCAAAATTTTTTTTTAAGACAGAAAATTTTTTAGACTTTTTTTGAAAAGTTATAAAATTCTGATAGCTATTGGAACTGAATTTGTGGTTGTTAAAGGTATCTTGATTTTGTTATCAAGTTTAAAAAAAAGTTTTTAGAAAGATAAATTTGTAAACTAACCCCGATAGACGCAAGTAACTTTTTTGGTCTCGTTTTTTTTGACGAGACCAAAAAATTACTGCAAATAGCGGGACAAACGTTGTCGTGAAAATTAAAGTTGTGTTCCTGAAAAAGACTAAACCAATTCTTTGTTTTTGGCTGTAAAAACATAATACAAACCTATAAAAATCATCGGAATACTTAACCATTGTCCTGTCGAGAAAATGTGTAGCGAGGTTTCAAAACCGCCTTGGCTGGCTTTAGTATATTCTACAACAAATCGAACTGACCAAAGCAAAATCATGAACATTCCGAATAAAAAACCTTGTTTTTTTCTTGCATCGGTTTTCCAATAAAGGAAAAATAAAATTGCAAATACAAAAATATAACAAACTGCTTCGTACATTTGAGATGGATGACGATAGGGGATTGCATTTAGTGTATCTATAAATTTAGGGTCGTTTTGAATTAAGTTATATGCATCATTAGTATTGGTTAAACCTGTAATTTGTCTTGCAGTATTTGGACCACAAAACTCATCGTCTCTTACAAACTTTACAGCATAAAAATTATCGCCAGAAGTTGGGTTTCCATAAATTTCTGAATTAAAAAAATTACCTAATCTAATTATTACTGCGCCACTTGCCACGGGAATTACAACTCGGTCTAAAACCCACAATAATGGTCGTTGAATGATTTTTTTGCTGTAATAAATCATCGAAATTACTATTCCGATTGCTGCACCATGACTTGCCAAACCCGCAAAACCTGTAAATTTGAATTCAGGAACTGTTTGAATTGGCAGCAAAATACTTAACGGATCATCAACAAAAAGTTCAGACTGATAGAAAATTACGTGACCCAATCTTGCACCTAGCATTGTTGCAACAACAGTCCAAATAAACAAAGAATCGAGTTTTTCTAAAGATTCGCCTTCACGAATAAAAATATATTTGGTTATGTACCAACCTAATCCAAAGGCTGTTACCCACATTAAGCTATAATATCTAATCATAAAAAATCCTAGATCAATGCCTTCAGACGGATTCCAAGTTATGCCAAGTGTTTGTATCATTTTTTTAAAATTGTATTTTGTGAAGTTGAATAATGTATAATGTGTTATGTAAGTTTTACTTAAAAATACAGTTGTGATTTAAAATATTTAATTCTAAAATCAAATTATTTGAAATCTAATGCTTAAAAGTCTAATATCTCAAAGTCTATGGAACAGGATCATAACCTTTTCCGCCCCATGGATTGCAACTCAAAATTCTTTTTATACCTAAATAACTGCCTTTAAATAAACCGTATTTTTGTAAAGCTTCGATTGTGTATGTTGAACAAGTTGGCTCATATCTGCAGGTTGCCATCGTGAAAGGCGAAATTGCTGATTTATAAAAACTTATCAAGAATATAAACGGACTTGTTATTTTCATTTTTTGTATAAATAGAGTTACCAATCAACCAAATTAAGGAATCTGTAATATTAAAATTGCTAACCGAATACTAATTACTGAACACTAAAAACAGTTGCGTCTTTCCCGTCTTTCAGTTGAATTCCTATTGCTAATAATTGGTCTCGAATTTGATCCGACATTGCAAAATCTTTATTGTCTCGTGCTTGTTTTCTTAAATTGATTAATAAATTGACAACATCGTCGAGTTTATTGTTTTTATTGACTTTTGAATTTTCGTTTTCTAAACCAAGCACATCAAATACAAATTCGTTCATTGATTTCGAGAAATCATCTAAATCATCTTTGGTTAAAGTTGCCGAATTTTCTTTCAATAAATTAATAAATTTTACTCCCTCAAACAATTGCGAAATCAAAATCGGAGCATTAAAATCGTCGTTCATTGCTGCGTAACAATTTTGTTGCCAAGATTTTATATCTAGACTTGATGTATTTGAAACCGATAAATTAGACAAACTATTTACGGCTTCCATTAATCGGTTAAAACCTTTTTCGGCTGCCAAAATTGCATCGTCAGAAAAATCTAGATTACTGCGATAATGTGCTTGTAGCATAAAAAATCTTGCAACTCCTGCCGAAAATGCTTTGCTCAAAAACGGATTCTCGCCTGTCAAAATCTCGCCAGGCAAAATGTTATTTCCAGTAGATTTGGACATTTTTTTGCCGTTTAGTGTTAGCATATTGGCGTGCATCCAAAAATTAACTGGCGTTTGACCAGTACAAGCTTGATTTTGAGCAATCTCGCACTCATGATGTGGGAATTTTAAATCCATTCCGCCGCCATGAATGTCAAAATGTTTGCCTAAATATTTGGTACTCATTGCTGTACATTCTAAATGCCAGCCTGGAAAACCATCGCCCCAAGGCGAAGGCCAACGCATGATATGTTCTGGTTCGGCTTTTTTCCAGAGTGCAAAATCTTGTGCATTTTTTTTGTCGGTTTGACCGTCCAAATCACGAGAATTATTTTGCATGTCTTCGATATTTCGACCACTCAATATTCCGTAATTATTGGTTTTGTTGTATTTAATAACGTCAAAATACACCGATCCGTTGGCTTCGTAAGCCAAGCCATTGTCAATAATTTGTTTTACAATTTCGATTTGTTCTATTATATGACCGGTAGCAGTTGGCTCAATATTGGGTGGCAAAAAATTAAAAGCAGTTAAAACCTGATGAAAATCGACTGTATATCTTTGCACAATTTCCATTGGCTCTAGCTGTTCTAGTTTGGCTTTTTTTGCAATTTTGTCTTCGCCATCATCTACATCGTCAACAATATGACCAACATCTGTAATGTTTCGTACATATCTAACTTTATAACCTAAATGCAAAAAATACCTGTAAATAATATCAAACGACATAAAAGTTCGAACATTACCTAGATGAACATTGCTATAAACTGTTGGTCCACAAACATACATACCAACATTTCCATCGTGAATTGGAACAAAATTTTCTTTCTCGCCCGAAAGCGAATTGTATATTTTTATAGAGTGTTCTTTGTATTTTGACATTTATTTATTTTTGTGATTTGAAGCTTAATCCTGCTGTTCTGACTTCCGACAGGCAGGCATTCTTAAAATTTTTTGGTTCTGAAGAAAAACGAAACCAAAAAATGTTTTCCCATCCATAAAGGATAGGGCTTTTGTTTTATTACACCTTTAAAATAATACTTTAAAAATCTCTCATTATAGTCTGCGTAATAAAATCTTTTTTAAAACTTAGTTTCTAATTTAATATAATCCAAAAACTCTCTGCGAGTTTCAAGATTTTTGAATTTACCACCAAATTCAGATGTTACGGTGCTGCTTTCAATATCTTTTATTCCACGAGAATTTACGCACAAATGTTTTGCATCAATAACACAAGCAACATCATCTGTTCCTAGAGCGATTTGCAATTCTTGAACAATTTGCATGGTTAATCTTTCTTGAACTTGTGGTCTTTTAGAATAAAATTCTACAATTCTGTTCATTTTTGATAAACCAATTACACGACCATTCGAGATGTAACCAATGTGTGCTCGACCGATTATTGGCAGCATGTGGTGTTCGCAGGTCGAATAAACAATAATGTTTTTTTCGACTAACATTTCGTTGTATTTGTAATTGTTTTCGAAAGTATTGGCTTTTGGTTTTTTGGCAGGATTTAGACCGCCAAAAATTTCGTTAACAAACATTTTGGCAACACGATTGGGTGTGCCTTGAATGCTGTCATCGGTCATGTCTAGCCCTAAAGTTTGCAAAATATTATACACATCTTTATTGATTGATGCTATTTTATCGGCATCAGACATGTCAAAAGCATCTTTTCGAATTGGGTTTTGTGCAGCTGTTGCAATGTGATTATCTCCGATTAAGTCTTGAGATTCGTCGTTGTTTTTCATTAATTATTACTATAAATTTCAACTTACAAAGTTAAAAAATAATCTACAAATAATGCTAAATAATGCATAATTTTAAAATTAAAAAAAAAATGTTTGCATATTGTTTTTTTTTGTAATTTGCAAAATTAATTTATAATTGTTTAACTTTTTAACGTTTATTTCCGAACTAAAATTAAATATATATGAAACATATATTACATATTAATAAATTTCTTAAATTTTTTATAGTATTACTTTCTTTCTCATCATTTGTCAATGCTCAAAATTTATTGACAAATGGCGATTTTGAAGCAGCAACTCAAGTCGGAAATGGGTTTGAGGTTGGTGCGGGATATTCGTTGATAACAGTTCCTACTGGTTCTACAATTCAAGGAAATTTTGGATTTACTACCAATCCTGCTCCTTTTAATTCTGTTTTTGTAACAACTGGCGACCATACAACTGGAACAGGAAATATGATGTTTGTCGATGGTTCATCTGTTTCAGGTTCAAGATTTTGGATAGCTGGTAATGCTGTTAGCGGACTTTGTGGTTTAACTGTTGGCGTTACTTACAAATTTAGTTATTGGATAAAAACAATTTCGACAACATCAACATCAACATCAACTTTTACGAATGCTCAAATTGCAACCAATTTTACTAATACAAATTTTTTAACTGCTCAAATCCAAAATGTTCCATCTTATATTGCTACTGGTAACAATTGGTTGCGAGTAGAATATACATTTGTTCCAACAAGTACTTGCGTTAAAATCGAATTGTCAAATGGTGGAACAGGAGCCACAGGCAACGATTTTGCAATCGACGATTTACAAGTTTTGGCACCAGTTCCGCCATTGTCTTTGGCATCTTCATTTATAAATCCGACTTGCACAACTACTAACGATGGTTCTATTGTTTTGTATGCAGTTAGTGGTCAAACACCTTTTACCTTTAATTTGACAGGAGCTGCAACGTTGTCAAACTCAAATGGAATTTTTACTAATTTAGCTCCGGGGATTTATAATACGTCAATCACCGACGCTGCTGCTACAACCGTAAATGGCACACCAATAACAATTGTCGAACCAAAATTACTTGTTTCGCCGACTGATAATTTGTTTTGTCCGACACAAAGTGCTAACCTTACTGTTTCTGGTGGCACAAGTTATGCGTGGACTTCTAACCCAATTGATGTAACTTTAACAACCCAAAATAACATTTTTAATCCAGTTGTAACACCATTAGTTAGCACGGTTTATTCGGTTACATCTTCTACACCTGCAACCAAAGAATTAATTTATAACGGTGATTTTTCTAAAGGGAATGTTGGTTTCACGACCGATTATCAATATTTGAATCCAACAAACACGGCTGTCGCTCAAGGTAAATACGGTATAGTTAATAATCCAAGTAGTTGGGTTTCCTCGTTTTCTAGTTGTGGCGATCATACGAACGGAACAGGAAATATGATGGTGGTCGATGGGTCAATTAATAACGCAGGGAACGATAAACTTTGGTATCAGACTATTCCAGTTAATACTGGTCAAAATTACACATTTAGTTTTTTTATCCAAACAGTAGCAATTAATAATCCTGCTAGTTTAGAAACAACTATAAACGGAATATCACTTGGTTTGCCAACTATTGCTCCAGTTTCGACTGCTTGTAATAATTGGACATTAATAAGTTATGTTTGGAATTCAACAACAAGCACAACGGCACAAATATGTATTTATGATAGAAATACTCAAACAACAGGAAACGATTTTGCTATTGATGATGTTTCTTTTATAAACACAAATCCAACAGTTTGTAATCTTAGCAACACTGTTACAGTCAATGTTAGTACATTAACATTAACAAATGTTCCAACTGATTTTACTGTTTGCTCTGGTGCTAAAAATATAGCAACCACTTTTGGTAGCAACTTTAGTGCAGCAACTTTTTCTTGGACCAACAGCAACCCTTCAATTGGTTTGGCAGCATTGGGAACAGGTAATATTAGTAATTTTACTTTTACTAATGCAACAACATTACCCATAACCGCTACAATTGTTGTTAACGCCAACGGAACCTTGGCTGGTTGTACAAGTCCTTCTCAGACTTATACAATAATTGTAAAACCATTGGCAATTGTTCAGTTGGCAGATGTGCCTATTTGTAATAGAATTTCTCAGCCTGCAATAAATTTTACGAGTATAATTCCGCTTGCCGCCAACGAAGAGTTTTTTTGGACAAACGATGAACTTTTGGTTGGTTTACCTCCATCTGGAACAGGAAATATTCTGCCATTTACTTCATCATCTAATAATACAAACGTTGACTTAATCGCGACAATTTCAGTATTTATTAGAAACAAAAACACTTTAGTATTATCCGATTGTAGTATGATTTTTAAGATTATTCTTAGTCCAGATGTTGTTGTCTTAGTAAATAATCCAGTTCATTCTTTTGGTAATCCAAACACTACAATCACGGCTACGGTTAATTTAGTCGATACTTATCTGTACACCTGGACAGTTCCAGCTGGTTTTGCTAATCCCGGAAATGTATCTAGTTTTGATTTTCCTCCCTCAAGTTTTGTGGGCACATTGGCTGCAGGTACCTATGTTTTTTCTGTAAAAGTTAAAAGTACTCTAACAAATTGCGAAAGTGAAATAAAACCTGGAACTTATACATATGGTGTAGATGGTGTTGTAAGTAATGTTAGTGAAATTACAATTAATGGATATTCAGGTCCTGATCCTTTAAATCTATCGTCATGCGATGCAGATTCTTGTACTATTCTCGATGCTAGTTTTTTAGATATTTATGCAACAACATCTTATGCAGTAAACTCTGTCCCATATAATTTTTTGACTTTTGCATCTGGAACAGGATTCAATATAAAACCACTTGATGATTCTTACTCCGATATTCAATCAATTTTCAAGTTTAGTTTTTACAACAACAGTTTTACTACAGCACAACTTGGTACTAATGTTTTTTTTAAGTTTTTTAATGGTACTGGAAATATTCCTAATAATAATGATAGTGGTTGGGCATTTAATCAAACAATACCAAGTACAACACTAAATAATGAGTGGAGAAATTCAATCTATTTCCCGATGCAAGATACCGACCCAAGTCCAGACTCTGATGTCAAAGACGATGATTCGCCAGCTCAAGAAGCTTTGGAACAAGATATTCCAATTTCTCCAGATTTTTCAATGGTAAGGAATACAGATGGCTTAATAGAAAATAAGAAAGAAGTTTTTACAGTTTTAAAATTGTCTAATTATTCTTCTTCTTTTGAATGTGTTCAAACATCTGGTTTTCAAGAAAGTCAATTGGTTTTGTATCAAAACACTAATATTATTGATGTAAATATAAAAAAAAGAAAACCTTGTACAACTTGGAATAGTAATGGTAGTGGCGTTCTTGGTTTGCATAATGCTAATGGTACACTAGCAACTGTTCCTCTTGACAGAAATACTGGACCATGGGAAGCAACCGAGGAGTCTTGGAGGTTCACACCAAACGGTGCAATAGCAACAACTTTCGAATGGGTTGATAAAGCAAACCCAAGTGTAGTTTTAAGTACAAATAGGTCTTTTAAAGTCTGTCCAACTGCAACTACTACATATACCGCAAGAGTAATTTATAACCCTTGTAATACATTGCCTCAATGCACACCAATAGAATTTAAAAGAGATGTAATAATTACAGTGAGTCCTGACGCTACAAATTCTCCGTTGCCTGTTAATAATATTCCAAATACAAATAACTATAATATTGCTTCCAACAAAGCTATTATTTTGGGTGCATTACCTTTAAATAGCCATACAATAAAATTCTACCCAAGTTTGAATCAAGCGATAGCGTCCATTGGGCAAATAACCAACCTATCAACTTATGTTGGATTTAATGGACAAGTTGTAGCTGTTGTTATAAAAAACAATGCTACAAGTTGTGTTCGGTTTAAATCGTTTTTATTAATAAAAACAGATGCCACTAACAATGGACCAATTTGTGCAGGTGGTACATTTACATTGAGCACTCCTGATTTGAGCTCTTTAGGAACCGCAACTTATTCTTGGACAGGACCAAATGGTTTTACATCATCTGTAAGAGAACCTGTTATTATTGATGTTAATGGCAATAGTGCAGGCGATTATTTTGTAACGCCTTTTGTAAATGGGGTTGCACAAGTTACTTCTTTTACAACTCCAATTATTAATGCATTACCATTGATCAATTCTTTTAGTGCTAGTCCCGCAGCAGTTTGTTCAGGTACAGAGACAAATATTGTTATTGAAGGTAAAGCAAATGCTGATATAGTTTTTAAAGATGGCACCACAACAACTACAAAACGAATACCAGCATCAGGAACTTTGACAGTACCAACTGGCAATTTAGTCGCAGATACAACCTATGAAATATCACAAATTACAGACAGCGCAACACTTTGCGAGCAAATATATTCACCAGTAAGAACAGTAACTGTAACCGTAAGTAGTATTGTTAACGCAGGAACAGATAGAACTAAAATAGTCTGTGGTAACGATGCTACTCCAATCGATTTGAACACAGTTTTAACAGATGAACAATTTGGTGGAACATGGTTAGGGTTAGACGTATCAGGTTCAGGAGGTACTTTCGATGCTATAACCGGAATTTATTCACCAGGCGTTGTAAACACAACCCGAACATTTTCGTATTCGTTACTCGGTAACGGAGCTTGCCCAAGCGATACTAGTTTAGTAACAGTGCAATTTACAACCGTTCCAACCGCAGATTTGCAAGTCAACAAAACAACGGTTTGTCGCACATTTGCATCGCCAATATTAACATTTATTGGTCTTGGTGGCACAGCTCCTTATGTATTTAGTTATACCTTAAACGCTTTTCCTCAAACTGATATAACTACTATTACTGGCAACCAAGTAACATTGCCAGTTCCTACTGGTACTCTGGGACAACTAAATTATTGCATTACCAAAGTAGTAGACGCCAATTGTACCAATTTATTGACTACACAAATTTGTAAAACAGTCGATGTTTTAGATAGTCCAGTGGTTTTACCTCCTTCTCCTTTTAAAATTTGCGATGATAATATTACAGCAGACGGAAAAGCAGCATTTAATTTACAAACCAAAAATGCAGAAATTTCTACAGCAGTTGGCATTCAAATTACTTATTATTCAACATTAGTTGAAGCCCAATTAGGAACGGCAATACCAATTTCGACTGCTTTGAATCCTTTGTACATAAACACAGTTCCATTTTCTCAAACGGTTTATGCACGTGTTTTCGACCCTAGTTCCCCAACTTGTTACAGTACCGTGTCCCTAGATTTAATAGTAAACCCACGACCAACAATTAATCCATTACTTAAACCATTTAACATTTGCGATGTAACTGGACCATTATTAAACGACGGATTTGAGACTTTTACGCTTAGCGATAAAAACGCCGAGATTCTAAACGGTCAATCTGGAGCTACAGTTCGTTATTATTTTGATGAACCACTGGCCGAAGCCAATGTTTCAGGTACAGATTTGCCAAACAGTTACACAAACACAACAGCATATTCTCAAAAAATTTATTACACAATAACCAATACAGTAACAGGTTGTACTACTACCAAAGAATTAGAACTTAAAGTAAACCCAATTCCATTGGCACCAGCATCTTTTACTGCTTATTCTAAATGCGATGATTTAGCACCAATGAACTTTGAAGCATTTGATTTGCAAGGAGAAATACCAAGACTATTGAATGGTCAAAGTGGTGTTACAGTTACTTTTTATCCTACTTATGACAAGGCAGTTACAGGGTTAACAGCAGATATTATTACAAACACAATTAGTTACCCCAACACGGTTGTTGGTCCAGAAACCATTGGCGTTAGACTTACCAATAACGTTACAAAATGTTATACGGTTTCGACAATGACATTAATAGTATTGCCTTTGCCAGTGGCTACTTTCCCACCAGCCAATAAATTAGTAATTTGCGACAGCGATTTCGATGGTTTGTCAACATTTGATTTAGGAGCCATAATTCCAGATATAATTAATGGACCAAACATAATCGAGCCGACAATTATAACATTTTATAGCACAGAATTTGATGCCAAAGGCGGTTTATCTGCCAATCAATTGCCATTGTTGTATAACAACAGCAATGCTTTTTCGCAAAACATATATGTTCGTGCTACTAATAGTGTAACAGGTTGTTTTAGCGTTATTATGATTACCATAAAGATAGATCCAGCACCAAAAGTACCACTGAATCCTGTATTGCCAGATTTGACAGAATGCGACGACGATTTAGTCAATAATCAAGATGGCAAAACCCAAATAGATTTGACACAACAAAACAATTTATTACTAGGCACATTGAATACACCAAACAGCAATTTTGATGTAACCTATCACCAATTAAAAGCAGATGCATCGGCAACAATTGGAGTAGGAGCAATTATTAACCCAACTCAATATGATGGTTCAGATGGCGAAATAATTTGGGTCAGAATCGAAAATAATATCACGAAATGTTATCAATTTACATCGTTTAATCTGAAAGTGAATAAACCATTGTTATTGCCAGTTGCAGGAATAACACCGTTACGATTGTGCGACACATTTCCATCGACATTGCCACTCATGACAACATTTGACTTAGTTAGATACCGCAACACCGAAATACTTGGTAGTGCTTTACCAGCAAATTTTACTGTAGCTTATTACACAACAATAACCAATGCCACAACGTTTTCTGGACTTATTGCCAACCCAACAAGTTATTTAAATACATCAAGTCCACAAACTTTGGGAGTAATTGTAACTAATAATTTAACTGGTTGCAAGAGTTATACGTCCCTAACGATAGAAGTTCTCGAAATACCCAAACAACAAGTGCCATTTACACCTCAAGCTAACATAGCACCAACATTGCCAGAAAAATGCGATGATACATTGCCAATAGGTGACTTGAAAGAAGTTTTTGATTTGACACTCAATAGTGCAGCAATTTTAAGTAATAATGTAAATGTTACTTTACATTATTATCCGACTAAACCTGATGCAGACGCTACACCAGCAACTAACGAAATATTGACTCCTACAGCCTATAATACTCAAACAACAAGTGTTTGGATTCAAGTTCGAAGCAATGTTGCCAATTCGGAAGGCGTTTTTTGCTATCAATTAATCGAACAACCATTAAAAGTAAATCCGTTGCCATTATTGAATAATCTAAATGCAGCAACACACCCAGGAAATTTATATAGAGAATGTCAAAACACACCGCCAGGATTAACAACATTTAATTTGTCGGGCTTAGAAGCTGAGTTGAATGCATCAAATGCAGCTTTGCCAGCAACATTTCCAGCAACTACTTTTTCATATAAATTTTATACTTCGGCAGCATTTGCAGAAGCAGGAACACCATCAATAACCAATCCGAGTTTGTATGAAACGACAGCAGCAGTTGGTTTTAAGCAAACTATTTATTACAGTATTACAAATAGTAAAACAAATTGTGTAAATCCTTATGGACAATTTGAAATTATTGTCGATGTAAAACCAACAATTAACTTGCCAACACCTCTAGAAGTTTGTGATCGTGATGGCACCAATGATGGATTGGTATCTTTTCCATTAGACAATACTTTGAAATTATCAATCATAGGAACATTGGTTTCGCCAGATGTACCTAGTAATTACACGGTTACATTTTATAATGATAAAAATAATGCAGAAAACGGCACAAATAATATAACCAATTTGGCAGACCATCAGGCCGAAACTGGTTCGTTATGGATAAGGTTAGAAAACAACAATACCAAATGTAATACTATTGGCGAATCGAAACAAATAGTTGAAATTATTCCAGAACCTGTAATAGAAACCGATAACGATTACAACACAATATGTGTCGAATTTCTTACAGAAAATTTAGAACGAGGATTAACGTTAAGAGCCAAAAATAACAAACCAATTTCAGGAGTAGCAAACAGTTACAAATGGTTTCTAGAAGATGCAACTGGCACATTTAATTTGGTTGGAACAGACCAAACCTACGAAATAAATACAGCTGCGGTTAACGGTGCAACTAGACGATTTAAGTTAGAAATGACCAATATTGTTCCGTCGTTGGGTTGCCCAGTCGAGACGACAATATTCGATGTTTTTCAATCGGGTCCAGCGGTTAAAAAAGCTGGAACAATAGGTTATTTTGTTACCAATGCATTCGAGAGTAACCAAACCATAACTGTTACCGTCGAAGGTTACGGCACTTATGAATACAGCCTTGATGCAGGCGACAGACAAGAAAGTCCTATTTTCGAAAACGTAAGTTTAGAAGACCATATAATTACAGTTTGGGACAACGAGGGCAACGGCAATAGTTGCGATGAGTTGATAATAGAAAATGTTTCGACAATCGATTATCCGCATTATTTCACACCAAATGGCGACGGAATAAACGACACTTGGAACATTGTTGGATTAAAGAAACAAACCGACTCAAAAATTTATATTTTTGACCGTGAAGGAAAATTAATCAAGCAAGTAGCACCAGATGGCCAAGGTTGGGACGGAACACGAAACGGATACTTGTTGCCATCAACAGATTATTGGTTTACAGTTGATTATACAGAACAAAATTTACAAAAACAGTTTAGATCACATTTCTCATTAAAAAGATAAATATTTATCAAGAAAGTCTTCTATCACAGAAGGCTTTTTTGTTTATTTAAATTTGTAAAAATGCAAGGTTTTTTTGCGTTAGGAATTGAAACGAAAATCCTTTTCTCATCTCGTCTTTTTGGACGAGATGAGAAAAGATTGTAGAGAAAAGTCCGATCTCGTCTCGTCCTTTTCGGACGAGACGAGAAACGCCCAAATATTAAAAATTAATGACTCTGGTCTAGAAAATATATTTAAGTAAAAACTTTCTGCCACAGATTTAAAAGGTTTTTACTATTCAAAAATAAAAAAATCTGTGATAAACTGTGTAATCTGTGGCTAAAAAAATATCATATATTAACTATATCAAAGCCAAATTAATTAGAAATTAAAATAATATTATTTGATTTTTTTAGAAAAAACAGAACATAATTGTTGATAACTTCGAAAGATTAAAATCAAATAAACACCGATTTAATTATCAATTTTATATATTTGCGTGTTAGACAATAATTAAAATTTTACACCTATATAATGAGCGACGAGATTAAGAAAGACAATTATTCAGCAGATAGTATTCAGGCATTAGAAGGAATGGAGCATGTAAGAATGCGTCCATCGATGTATATTGGTGATGTTGGTGTTCGAGGTTTACACCATTTGGTTTATGAAGTTGTCGATAACTCAATCGATGAGGCAATGGGCGGTCATTGCGACAATATTATTGTTGATATAAACGAAGATGGATCAGTTTCTGTTGAGGACAATGGTCGAGGTATTCCGGTTGGAATTCATAAAAAAGAAGGCGTTTCTGCTCTTGAAGTTGTAATGACCAAAATCGGAGCAGGAGGGAAGTTCGATAAAGATTCATATAAAGTTTCTGGTGGTTTGCACGGTGTTGGAGTTTCGGTTGTAAACGCACTTTCTAATCATTTGCGGGCAACAGTTCATTCTAGCGATGGTAAAATTTACGAACAAGAATACGAAAAAGGAAAAGCACTTTATCCAGTTAAACAAATTGGCGAAACCACAAAACGCGGAACAATAGTTACGTTTTATCCAGATGATACTATTTTTACTCAAACAACCGAATTTTCTTACGAAACTTTATCGGCCAGAATGCGTGAATTGTCTTATTTGAACAAAGGAATTACAATTACTTTTACAGATAAAAGAGAACTTGATAAAGACGGAAAATTTGTTTCAGAAGTTTTTCATTCAACAGAGGGCTTAAAAGAATACATTCGTTATTTGGACGGAAACCGTGAGCCAATTATTGCACACGTAATTTCGATGGATCACGATAAAGGAGAAATTCCTGTTGAGGTTGCCTTGATATACAACACAAGTTATACAGAGAATATTTTTTCTTATGTTAACAACATTAATACCCACGAAGGAGGAACGCACTTGCAAGGTTTTAGAACAGGTTTGACTCGTTCTTTGAAAAAATATGCAGATTCGTCTGGAATGCTAGATAAACTGAAATTCGAAATTTCTGGAGACGATTTCCGTGAAGGATTAACTGCAATTATTTCAGTAAAAGTTGCTGAACCACAATTCGAAGGTCAAACCAAAACCAAATTAGGTAACCGTGAAGTTGTTTCGCCAGTTTCTCAAGCAGTTGGCGATATGATCGAAAATTATTTGGAAGAAAATCCAAATGATGCCCGAATAATCGTTCAAAAAGTAATTCTTGCTGCACAAGCCCGACACGCTGCCAAAAAAGCTCGTGAAATGGTGCAAAGAAAAACCGTTCTTGGTGGCGGTGGATTACCAGGAAAATTATCTGATTGTTCCGAGCAAGATCCTGCACGTTGCGAAGTTTACCTGGTCGAGGGAGATTCGGCTGGTGGAACAGCAAAACAAGGTCGTGACCGTGCATTTCAAGCAATTTTGCCATTGCGTGGTAAAATACTGAATGTCGAAAAAGCAATGCACCACAAAGTTTTCGAAAACGAAGAGATTCGAAATATTTTCACAGCACTTGGTGTAACCATTGGTACAGCCGAAGACAGTAAAGCATTGAATCTTGAAAAATTACGTTACCATAAAGTAATTATTATGTGTGATGCCGATGTCGATGGTTCTCACATTTCTACATTAATTTTGACTTTCTTTTTTAGATTTATGAAAGAATTAATCGAAGAAGGACACGTTTATATTGCTGCACCACCTTTGTATTTAGTTAAAAAAGGAAACAAAAAAGAATATGCTTGGAATGATGTCGAGCGTGATGCTGCCAATGAAAGAATGGGTGGAAGTGCTGCAATTCAACGTTATAAAGGTCTTGGAGAAATGAATGCCGAACAATTGTGGGAAACTACAATGGATCCAAGTTTTAGAACTTTGCGTAAAATAACTATTGATAGTCTGGCAGAAGCCGATCAAGTTTTCTCAATGTTAATGGGCGATGAGGTACCGCCTCGTAGAGAATTTATAGAGAAAAATGCAGTTTATGCAAATATTGATGCATAATTTATGAATAGAATAATTATAGCATTTTTGATGTTTTTTAATTTATCGTTTGCTCAGGATATTAATCTTGATGCTTTAAATAATTTTGAAAAATTTTTCGATGATGCTGTAATTTTTTCTGATAAGTTTATAACTCCAGCTACAGATGCAGCAGTTTATCAATCGGCAAGTGGTTGGACTTATTCGGCAAAAAAAAGAAAACTTTGGAGTTCAAGTTTGGGTATTCATTCAAATTTATTTTTAGTTCCAAATAATGACAGAGAATTTTTATTGAAAGATTCAGATTTTAAATTTCTAAAAATTCAAAATGCAACTTCTGCTACGGTAGCTTCGGCTTTAGGTGACGGCACCCAAGTTAATATTATTGATATTTATGGGGTTATTGACCCAGCAAAACCTATTAAATCACCAAAAGGAGTCAATCAAAAAATTATATTTTATCCACACTTATCAGGTTCAATAGCTATCTGGAATGGAACAGAAGTGTTATTGAAATTTGCACCAAAAACTCAAATAAATAAAGGAGAATATCAGGTTTATGGTTTTGGATTAAAACATAATATAAGTCAATACATGCCTTATTTAGGAAAAAATAAACTTAATTTGGCAGTTCTTTTCACAAATTCAATCGAAAAAATAAATTTTGATTTCTTGGATATCCAAACCAATTTAGGTACACTTGGAATCAATACATTAAATGGCGATATCGATTCTTGGCAGTTTCAATTAAATGCTTCTAAAGAATTTGGAAAATTTGAAATAATGATTGCTTCTATTACCAATAAAAGCGATTTTAAATATCAATTTTCAGGAGAAAAAGGAACAATTGACAACATTATTACATTCGACGGCGGTTCTTCGCAAGCTTTTTTTAACGAAAAAATAAAAGACATTTATAAAACTAAAATTAATAGTATAGTCGAAGTTTCGGCAACATATAATTTAAATAAATTTTATTTTCAAACAGCATTTGCTTTCAATAAATTTTTGAATTCGAATGTTTCAGTTCATTATAAGTTTAATTGAAAATATCCTATATATGTTTAAGTAATAAAATTGTCATTAACTCTTGTTTTCTTGTTAGAAGTTATAGTGCCAAAATAAATCGCAATAATTTTATTATCAAATGTTTGGATTGATAATTTTATATAAATTTAGTTTTTATTTTAACCCAGAATACGCATTAGGAATCTTTGGAAAACAATATTTTTCAATAAAGTCAAGTGCTCACGGAATTTTTTTTAAATGAAGACATATGTTATATTTCAAAATTTAAAAAATGAGACATCGAAGATAGATGAATGCCAAAAAACAACAAATAATCATTAATAAAGTGCTTGAATCCGCTGCTGCGGATGAAGTTGAGTAGATTGCAAATGCTTAATCGGTGTTTAAATCAATAAAAAAAGCAACCATTTCTGATTGCTTTTTTTATTAAAAAATATTAAAAATTTAGGTTATGTTTTAGAAAGTTGTGGATTTTCATAATTTTGTTACTATTTTGTCATTTCAACGATTGAAGAAATCTCTTTAGTTACTCAATTTAGGTGATTTTACCTATTGTCGAAATGACAAATAGAAGTTTTATTTCAATGAAATAAAGAGTTTGAAATACCTATAACTTTCTAAAACATAACCAAAATTTATTAAGCCAATTTTGCTTCTAAATTTTCTTTGATTGCTTCCAAGAAACCTTCAGTTGTAAGATAATCAGCCGCCGTTAAACCTTCGGGTTTAACTAACATTGCTAAATCTTTGGTCATTTTACCAGATTCAACTGTTTCGACACAAACTTGTTCAAGAGCCAAGCAAAAATTAATTAATTCTTGGTTATTGTCCAATTTACCTCTGTGTTCCAAGCCACGAGTCCAAGCAAAAATTGATGCAATTGGGTTGGTTGATGTTGCTTTTCCTTGTTGATGTTGACGGAAATGACGTGTTACGGTTCCGTGTGCTGCTTCGGCTTCGACAGTTTTACCATCTGGCGTAACCAAAACAGAAGTCATTAATCCTAAAGATCCAAAACCTTGTGCAACCGTGTCTGATTGCACATCGCCATCATAATTCTTGCAAGCCCAAACAAACCCACCAGACCATTTCATTACCGATGCAACCATATCGTCAATCAATCGGTGTTCGTATGTCATTCCGTTTTTGTCAAAATCAGTTTTGTAAGTCGATTGATAAACTTCTTCGAAAATATCTTTAAAACGACCATCATACGCTTTCAAAATTGTATTTTTTGTCGATAAATACAAAGGCCATTTTTTGGTTAATGCCATTTGAAATGACGAATGAGCAAATCCATAAATTGACTCATCGTTGTTGTACATTGCCATTGCAACGCCGTCGCCTTCATAATCATAGACATTCCAGGTTTGCGTTTCTCCTTCTTCTGGAACAAATGTCATTGTTAGTTTACCACGACCTTTTATTAAAACATCGGTTGCTTTGTATTGGTCTCCAAAAGCGTGACGACCAATAACTATTGGTTTGGTCCAACCTTGAACATATCTTGGAACATTTTTCATAATTATTGGCTCACGAAAAACGGTTCCGCCAACAATGTTACGAATAGTTCCGTTTGGCGATTTCCACATTTTAGACAAGTTGAATTCTTTAACTCGCTCTTCATCTGGCGTTATGGTGGCACATTTTATTCCAACATTGTATTTTTTTATTGCTTCGGCAGAATCAATTGTGATTTGGTCTTTGGTTGCTTCACGACTTTCCATTCCGAGATCATAATATTTGATGTCTAAATCTAAAAACGGAAGAATTAGTTTTTCTTTAATAAAAGCCCAAATAATTCGTGTCATTTCATCGCCATCTAATTCAACTATTGGATTGGCTACTTTAATTTTTGTCATTATAATATATGTTAGTTTATTTTTTTGAATATTTTGAAAGCAAATATAATAAATTCAATTCACAAATAAATTACAAATTGATTGATATTGGTTGAATTGTGAATTTCGTAGAATTGGAACTTCAAATTACTAATTTGATAATTTTGGGTTTCTTAAATAATGTTTTCAGTAGGTTTTAAAGATTTGTTTTTAATAAAAAAACCGAACACATTTCATGGTTCGGTTTTCTTGATATTTTACAGATTTTAGAATTATCTTCTTTTGTCTCTAATTTTTGCTTTTTTACCAGTAAGTTCTCTGAAATAGAAAATTCTAGCTCTACGAACTGCACCTTTTTTGTTGATTTCAATTTTTTGTAAAGCTGGTAAATTAACTGGAAAAATACGCTCAACACCAACTGAACCTGACATTTTACGGATAGTAAAAGTTTCGGTATTTGACGAACCTCTTCTTTGAATTACAACCCCTTTAAAAAACTGTGTTCTTGTTTTTTCGCCCTCTTTAATTTCGTAAAATACTGTAATTGTATCTCCAGCTCCGAAAACAGGGAAATCTTTTCTTGTTACAAACTCGTCTTGAACGAATTTCATTAAATCTGCCATGATATTGTTTAATTATGGTTTTAAATCAGAGCAACATTCACGGATTTCGCCAGAGGTTGGTCTAATGGTTTGCAAAAGTAATTAAAAAAGTTTTATATTCATCAAAAAGTTTCAAAAATTTGAAGTTGTCTCTTTACCATAATATTATTTGCAAAATTAATGAATAAGATTATAAAAAATCATAACCTATATTACGATTCAATTTTATAATTTTACAATCAATCTATTATTTATGTACAAATTAATCATTCGCCCAATACTTTTTTGGTTTGATCCAGAAAAAGTTCATTATTTTACGTTTTCATTAATTAGAAATTTATTCCGTATTCCAGGAATGAAATTTATTTTCAAATCAATATATGAAGTTGAAGATAAAAAACTAGAAGTAGAGGTTTTTGGTTTAAAATTCAAAAATCGAGTTGGGTTGGCAGCTGGTTTCGATAAAGATGCCAAATTGTATCAAGAACTTTCTAATTTTGGTTTTGGATTTATAGAAATTGGTACATTAACCCCAAAATCACAAGACGGTAATCCTAAAAAACGATTATTTCGTTTAAAAAACGACAATGCAATTATTAACAGAATGGGTTTTAATAATGGTGGTGTAATTGAAGCTGTCGAGAGATTAAAACAAAATAAAAATGTTTTGATAGGTGGAAATATTGGTAAAAATAAAATAACTCCAAACGATAATGCTATCGATGATTACGAAATTTGTTTCAATGAATTGTATGATTATGTAGATTATTTTGCTGTTAATGTAAGTTCACCTAACACACCAAATCTTAGAGAATTACAAGAAAAAGAACCATTAAAAAAATTATTGAATTCATTGCAAAATCATCCAAAACAGATTAATAAAGCGAAGCCGATTTTGTTAAAAATTGCACCAGATTTAACTAATGAACAACTTTCTGATATTATAGAAATCGTTCAAGAAACCAAAATCGATGGTGTAATTGCAACCAACACAACAATTTCAAGAGAAAATTTAGTTTCAGTAAATAAATCCGAAACTGGTGGCTTATCGGGTAAACCTTTAACTAGGCGTGCTACAGATGTAATTAGGTTTTTATCTGAAAACAGTAATAAATCATTTCCGATAATTGGTGTTGGCGGCATTCATTCTGCCGAAGATGCAATCGAAAAATTAGATGCTGGTGCAAGCTTGATTCAACTTTATACAGGCTTTATTTATGAAGGACCAATACTAATCAAAAAAATAAATAAATTAATTTTAAAGAAAAAATATACCTAGATTAATTTTAAAACTAGGTATGTTTTTTTAAAACAAAGTTATCTGACCGTCATCGTCTGGTTCGATATTTTCTAAATCATCGACTACAGTTTCGCCGATAACATCTAAATTTTCGGCAATAATTTCGACAGGAATTTCATAAAACAATGGTTCTAATATATTAATTTGCTTTAATTTATCGGTTGTTAATTGATTTCCAAGGGCTTTCATACCTTTTACAGCAATAAAATTTTCTAAATCGATAGTCAAGTTTTCTTTTTGAACACCTTTTACTTTTGTGAATACCAATTCGGCAACTGGACGATAATCTGTTGCTACAATTTCAAGTTGTGATTTTTCGTGTTCTGTAATAAAACTCTCTTCTTTATTTTCGACTTCAACTAAAAATCGTTTTACATAATAACGTTCTTTTTCACCATCATAATAAATGGCAGATATTGGTTTGTTCGGAACCCACTTTTCGAGAACAACCATGTCTTCGTCAAAATGAGTAGATAATTCTGGTGTAATTACTTTTAATTTTCCTGTTTGAGAAATAACTAAAATTTTATCGCTTGGGCGGAATTCTCCGAGTAATTCGCCTCGAGCATCGGTATTTAATCTTTGAACGGTATCGTCAAACCAAACTTTTCTGGGTAATAATGTCGAGATTCCTTTTTCTTTAATTTCGATTTTTTTGATAGGGTATTTAGTAACCAAATTACCTTTAGAAACGCGACCTTTTATTGCCATTGTGGCAAAATCTAAATCCCATTTTAACTTTTTGACACTACCAATTTGACGCAAAATTATCGTGATAACTTCGGCTTCGCCATTTGGATTTACCGTAAAATATAATGTTTGTGAACCTGCAGTTCCATTGGTCAAATCGTATAATTTGTCACGAGTAACTCCAGAAACATTAAAACGTTTTATGTACGATGGACCCGATTTTCCGTCACGATAAATCATATTATATATTGTTCGCTTATCTGATTTATCGAAAATTGCAATGTGAATAATATCCTTTCCAACAAATTTCTTTTCATCTACTTTGCAAATCATCATATTTCCATCACGCAAGAAAACTATAACATCATCAATATCAGAACATTCGCAAACATATTCATCTTTCTTTAATCCTGTTCCAACGAAACCTTCTTCACGATTAACGTATAACTTTGTATTTCGCAAAACAACTTTTGTGGCTTCTATATTTTCGAATGAACGCAATTCGGTCAATCGTTCACGACCTATTCCGTATTTCTCTTTCAAACGAGTGAAATAAGCAATTGCAAAATCGATTAAATGTTCTAAATCGTGTTTAACTTGTTCGATATCGCCTTCGAGTGCTTCAATTTTATCTTGCGCTTTGTTACTATCAAATTTCGAAATTCGCATGATTCGAATGTCCAACAAACGCAAAATATCGTCTTCGGTAACTTCTCTTTTTAAATTTTTTATATGAGGTTTCAAACCATCGTCAACTGCTTTGATAACATCTTCGCGAGTGGTTTTTTCCTCGATATCACGATAAATCCTGTTCTCGATAAAAATGCGTTCCAACGACAAAAAATGCCATTGTTCTTCGAGTTCGCGCAACTGAATTTCGAGTTCTTGCTTTAATAAATCGACAGTTCTATCAGTCGAAATTTTCAACATTTCAGAAACGCCTACAAAAAGTGGTTTATTGTCTTCGATAACGCAACCCAAAGGCGCAATTGATGTTTCGCAAGCTGTAAATGCAAATAATGCATCGATAGTTTTGTCAGGCGAAACTCCTGGAAACAAATGAATTAAAATTTCGACTTCGGCAGCCGTATTGTCTTCTATTTTCTTGATTTTAATTTTGCCTTTTTCGTTGGCTTTCAAAATACTATCAATCAAGGTCGTAGTATTTGTCGAAAACGGAATTTGAGTAATGACCAAAGTATTCTTGTCGTATTGACCAATTTTGGCACGAACACGAACACGACCGCCACGAAGACCGTCGTTATAATTAGAAACATCGGCAATTCCAGCCGTTAAAAAATCTGGATGAATCGTAAATGGTTTGCCTTTTAGTATTTTTATCGATGCATCGATTAATTCATTGAAATTGTGTGGTAGAACTTTTGTCGAAAGCCCAACCGCAATTCCTTCGGCACCAGAAGCTAATAAAAGCGGAAATTTTACAGGCAAATTGTTTGGTTCGGCTCGACGACCGTCATATGAAACTCCCCAATCGGTAATTTTTGGGCTGTAAATAACTTCTAAAGCAAATTTTGACAAACGAGCTTCGATATATCTAGATGCTGCTGCGCCATCGCCAGTAAGAATATTTCCCCAGTTTCCTTGACAATCAATCAATAATTCTTTCTGACCAATTTGCACCATTGCATCGCCAATACTTTGATCACCGTGTGGATGATATTGCATAGTATGACCAACAACATTTGCAACTTTATTGTAACGACCGTCGTCTAATTCTTTGAGCGAATGCATAATACGGCGTTGCACGGGCTTAAATCCGTCTTCTATAGCAGGAACTGCTCGTTCCAAAATTACATACGATGCATAATCCAAAAACCAATCTTTGTACATTCCTGTAACCTTGGTTATGGTTTCTTCTGGATCTTCTTCGGTTTCATAAAAATGTTCGCCTTCAAAATATTTGGTTTCTACTTCTTGAATTTCTTCTTGGTTTGTAGATTCATTATCTTGAATTTCTTCATTTTCGTTGATTTCTTCTTCTTCGTCTTTCATTTAAGCTGAATATTTTCAGTATTTTTCAATTTGATAGTATGGAAATTTCAAATTTAATTTTGTGCAATTTACTAAATTTTTGTTCAAAAAAAAGCAGTGTTAATAAACAACTAACAACAATTTCTCTTCGGTCGATTTGGCATTATTTTCATAGAAAAACGTCCAAATAAACTAAAAACTCGTTCTAGTTTATTCCATTCTAAAGTATAAATAGATTGCGTTCCGACAGTTTTTCTGCAAATTAAATTCTCATCTAGCAAGTCTTTCAAATGTTTTGAAACTGTTGATTGGCTCAAAGGCAATTCGGCAACTATTTCTTTGCAAGTTCGGTCTTTGTGTTTCGATAAAATAGAAATTATCATTACTCTTGCTGGATGTGACAAACATTTTGACATTTCAGATAATTCGGTTTCGAAAGAATGAAAATCATTGGTTTTAGAATTAATCATTAATCGTTATTTATAGATGAATAAAATTAATTTAAATTAATTATCATATTTAGATAGTTTTAATAAAACAGCTAATTATAAATATTATTAATCGCAAATATACGATAATAAAATTGAAAATAATTGTAAGTAATCAAAACTAATATAGTCTTATTAACGTAATTTAGTTAAATAATTTTATTCAAAAATTTAAAATTAAAATTTATGCAAGTAACAGTTAATTCAAATCCTTAGATTAGAACGCCTTTTTTTGACTACTCCTTTATTATGGGCGGCGCAATTTTTACGCTCTTGATAGCGTATCTCAGTTTTCAATTTCCAACAATGGTGCCAATATTTTTTTGGATTTGGGTTGTTTTCTTTGAAGGAAGTCATTTTTGGGCTACTTACAGCCGTACTTATATTGATGATAAATACCGAAAAGAAAATTCAAAAGTATTATTTACAAGTTTAGTGTTTTTTGTTTTTCCATTATTAGCATTAGTTCTTGAAAGTCAAACTGATATTGCATTTAGTATGTTTTATGGGTTTTTTATTTTCACTTCGTCATTATACCACAACGCCAAGCAACATTATGGTTTTTTGTCTATTTATGCTGCAAAAATTAAATTAGAATTTTCTGAAAAATCAAAAATGAAAAACTCATTATATGCTGTTATTGTTTTTTCTCAAATTTATTTTCTTGTAAATTTTAAACTTCAAGGTACATTTTCTCTAAGTTCACCTCTGCAATGGTCTCCTTTTTTAAGTTTTCTGGCTACAAAAATGTTTTATATTCTTACTATTTTAGGAACAATTTATTTTGCTTACAATGCAATAAATCTTTACAAAAAATACGAATCAAAAATTTTACCTATTATTTCTTATATTTCTGTTTGTTTGGTTTTTTATAGCGTTATGTTTTATTATGTTGCGCACACTGATAATTTTATTTCTAAAGATGGAATAAGTGTTTTGATTTTAATTGCAATTATGAATTCGTTGTTTCACAACATTCAATATCATGCTATTGTTTGGCATTACGGTCAAGCAAGATATGCAAAAGACGAAACCAAAAAATACGGTATTGCAAAATTTGTAAACGGAAAAACGTTGAATTATTTTTTAATTGCTTTAGTATTAGGTTGCGTTTTTGGATTTATAGTATGGAATGTTGGTGGTTCGCCAGATATCGCCGGAAGTTTTACAGCACAAGCAAATAATTGGGCATACATTTTATTTTTTGGAATTATTGGTCATCATTTCTATTTAGATCAGAAAATTTGGAGACCAAGCAAACAAACCGAATTACAATCTTATTTATCGTAAATTAATGCAAATTAGAAATCTAGCATAAACTTATTTTTATAAAATTATTACCTTTAATGAAATTTCATCACATATTAATTGCGTTCTTATTTTCAAATCTAATCTTCGCACAAGAAACATCAGGAATTTTAAAAGGCAAAGTAAGCGATGATAAAAACAATGCTATTTCATCGGCAACCATTAAAATTTATCAAAAAGCAACAGGATTCAAGTCAAGCACGATTTCTCAAAAAGATGGTTTTTTTACTTTTAATCAATTGCAACCCGCATCAGATTATGAAATTGAAGTTAGTTCGGTTGGTTTTCAAAATCATTACGATTATAACATTCAAATTCAACTCGGAAAAACTAACAATCTTGATGTTATTTTAATTTCATCATTGCAACAATTGAATGAAGTGGTTGTAAATTCTACTATTTCTAATAAAAAAGGCAACGAAAAACGACTAAAAATTGATTTTGTTACAAGTTTACCAACTTTAAACAGAAGTATTCAAGATGCAACTCGCTTGTTGCCAGAAGCCAATTTGAATTCATTTGGCGGTGCCAATTACCGATTTAATAATTTATCAATTGATGGTTCTTCAACCAACGATGTGCTTGGTTTTCAAGAACCTGCAAGTGGCGCAAGTGGTTCTACAGCATCGGGAACACCTGGAGGTTTGGCAGGAACACAACCCATTGGTTTTGGTGCAATAAGTGCTTTATCTATAAAAACTGCACCGTTTGATGTTACTTTAGGAAATTTTACGGGCGCCAGTATCAATGCGGTTACCAAATATGGAACCAATAAAACAACTGGAAGTATGTATGGATTTCTGCGAAGTAAAGCGCTTACTGGCGAATATGCCGATGGAATAAAACAGCCATCAATTGCATTTAAAGACCAACAAGCGGGCGCAAGTATTGGTGGACCAATTATTAAAGATAAATTATTTTATTTTTTGAATGCCGAATTTTCATATCGAAACGAACCCGTTCAAAATGAACCTGGAAGTGCAACTTCAAACATTTCTAGATTGGTTGTAGATCAAATTGCCAATCGTTTGAAAACCAAATACAATTATGATCCCGGAACTTCTGCTGAAGCCAATTTAGAACGAAAAAGTACGAAACTGTTTTTGCGTTTTGATTATAATTTGTCTGAAAATCATAAACTTACGCTTCGAAATAATTTTGTAACTGGTTTTGCCGATAATCTAGAATGGTCAACAAATGTTTTTAATTTTGGAAATCAAGGCTATCGTCACAATTCGATTACCAATACTTTAGCAGCCGAATTAAAATCAAAATTCAGTCAAAATTTATTGAACAAATTAATTATTTCGAATTCAACGGTTAATGATCATAGAACCTATAATGGCAAAGTATTTCCGCATTTAGAAATTATCGACAATACTGCAAATACAATTTTTGCAGGAACCTATCGCGAAGCATCTATTTATGGATTGACGTTAAACACCACTCAAATTACTGACAATGTTACTTATACGAAAAATAATCATACTGTTACTTTTGGATCATCGACAGAAATAAATGATATAGAATATCGATTTCTTACAGCTTTTAATGGTCGTTGGCAATACAAAACCGTTGCCGATTTTTTAGCAGATAAACCTAGTCGAGTTCGTGGTGTTTATAATGTTGTGAATAACGATTTCGAGTATAACAAACGAACACCTTCAGCAGATTATTCTGTCATTTTATCTAGCGTTTATTTGCAAGATGAGTTTAGAATTAATAACAAATTTAGTCTTTTGGCTGGACTTCGAATGGACATTCAAACACTTCCTGGTGATTTCCCTATTAGTCAAGAATTACGAAACACTCCAGAATTTTCGAAGTACGAAAACAAAATAAATGGTTCGCCACAAATTAATCCAAGAGTTGGTTTTAATTATACTTTTGATACTGAAAACAATTATGTTTTAAAGGGCGGAAGCGGTTTATTTACTGGTAGAATGCCATTTGTTTGGTATGCTTATCCGGAATACATTTCGGGTACAAAATATTTTAATATTGATTACAAGCCAACTGGAATTTTACCAATAGACGAAAATGTAAGTGCTTTAGAACCGTTGCAAAACATAAAATTAACCGAAATAAATTTAGTCGATAACGGATTTAATTTGCCAAGAGACTGGAAATCTAATTTATCATTTGACATCAAACTGAAACATAATTTTGCATTAAATATTGACGCCACTTATTCTAAAGTTTTGAGTGGTTTGCTTTTTCAATCCATCAATAGAAAAGAAAATTTGAAATCGAATTTTGTCGGTGCTGACAATCGCGAATATTATAATTTGACAACCGATGCCATCAAGATAAACCCTAACTTCACAAATGTGTTTTTATTGATAAACACCAATCAAGGTTATCGTTATAATTTGACTTTTGGCTTGACCAAATCCGAAAAAAACTACAATGGTTTTCTGGGTTATACTTATGGTGTTTCTAAAGATATTTCGAGTACCGTTAGGAATTCGCATGCCGCAAACTTCGAATGGAATCAAGGAAATATTGCCAATTCTCCGGAGTTAACAGCGTCTAATTTTGATTTGCGTCATAAAATAGTTTCTTATCATTTTTATGATTTTAACTATAAATCGAGCAAAATAAAACTAGGATTAATTTATAACGGAAAATCAGGAAGTCCTTTTTCATTTGTGTATGAAGGCGATTTGAATCAAGATGGCTCGGCAAAAAACGACGTTCTATATATTCCAAGAAACGAATCGGAAACCAAACTACAAAATTTCACAAATACTGCTGGAGTTTTGGTTACGGCAAGCGAACAATGGAATCAATTAAATACTTACATAGAAAACGATGCCTATTTGAGCCAAAACCGAGGCAATCATGCCGAAAGAAATGCAGCAAGAACACCTTGGAATCATCAAGTTGATGCAAAAATAGTTTTTGAACAAAAAATATTCAAAAGCAAAATCGAATTTTCGATAGATATTTTTAATTTCGGGAATTTGTTAAACAAAAATTGGGGTGCACAAAGTTTTGTACCAAACATCAATAATTCTGGATACGCTTTACTTGATTTTAAGAAAATTACTGCTGGTCAACCCGTTTTTGAATTCAATAATCCTCAAGGAAAACCTTGGCAAATTGATCCAATTAACTCAAAATGG
The DNA here is from genome assembly GCA_031408435.1 of Bacteroidota bacterium. Lineage (GTDB taxonomy): Bacteria > Bacteroidota > Bacteroidia > Flavobacteriales > Flavobacteriaceae > Flavobacterium. Next base: position 13,760 of record JANNWM010000074.1, on the reverse strand, counting down.
CAAGCACAATTTGGAATGACTTTTTCTTTTTAGATTTTTCAAAATAAAAACATATTTAAATAAAAAAAAAGGTTATGTTTTATGATAATGTTGGTATTTCAAACTCTTTATTTCATTGAAATAAAACTTTTATTTGTCATTTCGACGATAGGAGAAATCACATAAATCGATCAACTAATGAGATTTCTCCTATCGTCGAAATGACAAAATAGTAACCAAATTATGAAAATCCACAACTTTAAGATAAACCTACATATTTTGGGTGTAAAAATTATAATCTTTCAAAATAGTTTTCAAGAAATCGTTATTGTTACCTGATTGGTTTTTAATTTCGCAAACCGATTCGATTTTGATTTTTAGTTTAGAAATTGTTTCATTATCATTTTTTGATTTTGCAAGAATAAAAGTATCTTTAATAATTCGCATGTCATTATCAGAAAGCTTTATTACCGCAGGATAAGTTGGGACATATTCGTTGCCAATCTCTTCTAGAATTGTGTTGTTAATAGTTACTTTTTTCTTTAAAGAAATTACTGCAGTTCCAGCCGCCATGTCTCCCAAACGCTGTGTTTTTTTACTGGTTGAAATTGCAATAAGTCCAATTCCAGCAAAAATCGAATAACCTTCGATTGTTCTAAAAACCCAACGGATTAAATAATCTATAAAACTTGCCTGATAACCATCGATTTTAACAACTTTGGTTCGTATTATTTTTTTGCCAAATGTTTGTCCCTCAAAAATACTTTCGAGAGTGACAGAATAAATCATTACTGGAAAGAAAAACAAGGTTACAATTGCACCAGCAGCCCAACCATCTAGAGAAGTCATAAGTTCATTAATGCCTAACCAATAAAAAAAAATACCATAAATGACAATGCAATACGCAACTTTTATCAGCAAATCTAGTAGACTAGCAGATATTCTCTCGCCAACTGTTGCTGCTGTAAAATTAATATTTACATTTTGTGTAGTGTTGATTGATAATTCTGACATATTTTTATATTTTTACAGTCGATGAGAGAAATTGCATTTATTAAACAAAATAAACAAAAATGGTTAGAATTCCAACAAGCTCTTGATGGAAATTCTGAAAAATCGCCTGACGAAATGGCCAATTTGTACATTCAACTAATGAATGATTTGGCGTATGCGCAAACTTATTACAAAAAAAGCAAAACGGTTGTTTATTTAAATCAATTGGCTGCACAAATTTATCAAAAAATTTATAAAACCAAGCGAACAGAAAGCAATAGATTGATTTATTTTTTTAAAACCGAAGTTCCAATGTTGGTTTACCAATACAAACAATATCTTTTGTATGCTTTTGCAATGTTTTTTGCAACTGTTGCAATTGGAGTTATTTCTGCAATCTATGATATCGATTTTATAAGATTAATTCTTGGCGACGGTTATGTCAATTTAACTTTGCAAAATATTAAAGAAGGAAATCCAGTTGCAATTTATGGAGATTCGAGCAATTGGGGAAGTTTTATCGGAATAACTGTCAATAACTTGAAAGTCGGAATGATGGCTTATATTTCAGGAATATTTTTAGGAATTGGTACTTTTTATATTGCTTTGCAAAACGGGATTATGCTTGGTGCTTTTCAATATATGTTTTATCAAGAAAATGTTTTCTGGAAAAGCGTTCGTGGCATTTGGATTCACGGTTCTATGGAAATTTTTGCAATAGTTATTGAAACAGCAGCTGGATTTATTTTGGGTGCATCGATTCTTTTTCCTAAAACTTATTCTAGAATTGATTCTTTTAAAATCGGATTCATAAATAGTTTCAAAATTTATTTAAGTACAATTCCGTTTACAATTGCAGCAGGTTTTCTTGAAGGTTTTGTAACCCGATATTCAGACGAAATGCCAAATTGGGCAAGCGTTTCTATTATTTTGATTACTTTGTCAATTATTTCATTTTATTATTTGATTTATCCATTTATTGTTAACCGAAAAATGAAAGCAATTCGTGAATAAATTACTCTTAATTTTACTTTTTATTTCAAGTTCTAATCTTAGAGCTCAAGATTCTATTGTCATAAATAATTCAATTCAAACTGAAAAATCAATTTTTTCTGAAAAAGATATTTATGAAGATGACAACACAATTCAACCAAAAAATTTCAAGAAAAACTTCAAAGAAAATTACAAAGATTCTGAATTTATTTATGAAGAAAAAACTAAAGAAAAAAATGCTTGGGACAGATTTAAAGAATGGTTGTCTGGAATCGTTCAAAATCTTTTTGGTTTTACAAATAACGAAGCATCAATGAAATTTATAGTACTTTTGTTTAAATTTCTAGCAATATTAGTCGTTGGATTTGTAGTTTATTTAATAGTCAAAGCCATTCTTAACAAAGAAGGAAAATGGATTTTCGGTAAAAATTCAGATAAAAAAATCATTAATTATTCTGATATCGAAAAAAATCTTCAATTAGTCGATTTCGAAAATTTGATAAAAAAAACGATGCTTTCTGGCGAAAAACGATTAACGATTCGATATTATTACTTGTGGCTACTCAAAAAAATGTCAGCCAACGAAATTATTGTTTGGGATTTAGAAAAAACCAATTCGGATTATTTATACGAAATAAAAAATCAATCAACCAAAGATGAATTTGCATATTTGTCCTATTTGTACAATTACATTTGGTATGGAGAATTCGAACTTGATCAAGAAACTTTCAATAAAGCCAAAACCGCTTTCGAAAAAGCAATAAAATCTTTGCCAAATGTCTAAATCTGTAAAAATATATATTGCACTTTTGGTCGCATTGCTTATTGCAATAATTTATTTTGATGCGACAAAACCAAAACCAATCGATTGGACGCCAACTTATTCTGTAACAGACAAAAATCCATTAGGATTGTATGTCTTTGATAATGAGATAAAATCACTTTTAAAAAATCAAAAAATCGAGAAAGTAAATGTTTCGCCTTACGAATATTTTTACAATCAATACGATGAAGATACTTTGGTAAATACTTATAAAATTAAAGGAACTTTCTTGAGCATTTCGGAATTTTCAGATATTGATGATCAATCAATTTCTGAATTATGCAATTTTGTAAGTCACGGAAATTCAGCATTCATAAGTTCCAAAATCATTCCTAATTCGTTATTAGACAGCTTGAAACTAAAAATGAATTCTGAGTATAAAATAAAAGATACAATATTGAATTGGGTTGCAAATAAAAAATTAGGAAACCAAAAATTCAAGTTTTCTACCAATGTTGGTGACAATTATTTTTCGAAAATTGATACTTTAAAAACGACCGTTTTAGGGTTTCAAAAAAGCGATACAACTCGAATAAATTTTGTGAAAGTTCCTTGGGTTAATGGCAATTTTTATTTACATATTCAACCAACTGCATTCACAAATTATTATTTATTAAAAGACAATCACTCTGATTATGCCCAAAAAGTATTGTCATATTTGCCAAAAGGAGATGTTTTTTGGCATATAAAAAATCAAACTGGCGAAGTAATCGATGAGTCGCCATTGCGATTTATTTTCAGCAAACCAGCATTAAAATGGGCTTGGTATATTGGAATTATTGGAATTATAGTTTTTATGATTTTCAATGCCAAACGCAAACAAAGAATTGTTCCAATTATCGAACCGCTTCGAAATACAACAATCGATTTTACAAAAACAATTGGCAATTTGTACCATCAAGAAGGAAATCATGATGATATTATTAACAAAAAAATAATTTATTTTCTAGAAAAAATCAGAAATGAATATTTAATTGACACAACATTTTTAAATGATGATTTTATAAAAAAATTACATCAGAAATCAAGTAAAAATCTAGTTGATATTCAAAAAGTAGTTTTTTTAATAAATACCTATCGAAAAAGCCCACACACAAGTATCGAAGAAGATTTAGTTCAAATGAATAAAGCAATTGAGAAGGTTAATTGATTCAAATTTTTTAATAAATACGTTTGAAATTAAATTTCAAATTGGTCAAATTTGACTACTTCATAATATTTTTTTAAAGTCAAATTAATAATATACACAGAAAAGTCAATAAATATGGAAGATACAAACAACCTAGAGTTACAAAACGAAAACGTGAATTTTCAATCAAGAATCAATCTTGAGCCATTGCTAGAAAGCATCAATTTAATCCGACAAGAATTGGCAACTGTTATTGTGGGTCAAACCAAAATGATCGATCAAATGCTGGTCGCAATATTATCAAATGGTCACGTTTTGCTTGAAGGTGTTCCTGGAGTTGCCAAAACAATTACTGCAAAATTATTGGCAAAAACAATGGATATTGGTTTCAGCAGAATTCAGTTTACACCAGATTTAATGCCATCTGACATTCTTGGAACATCGATTTTTGACCTAAAAAAATCTGAATTCGAATTCAAAAAAGGACCTATTTTTTCTAATTTAATCCTAATAGACGAAATAAATCGTGCACCAGCAAAAACCCAAGCCGCACTTTTTGAAGTTATGGAAGAACGTCAAATAACAATCGACGGAAAAGTTTTTATTCTAGAAACGCCATTTTTGGTAATTGCAACCCAAAATCCAATCGAGCAAGAAGGAACATACAGATTGCCAGAGGCACAATTAGACCGATTTTTGTTCAAAATAACTATCGATTATCCAAAATTAGACGAAGAAATCACGATCATCCAACGGGAACATTTATTAGAAAATAAAGGCAAACTCGAAAACATCAAAACAATACTTTCTGGCGAAGAAATAAAAAAATACCAAAGTGTTGTAAAACAAATTGTTGTCGAACAAAATTTGCTAGAATTCATTGCGAAAATCGTTATCAATACACGAGAAAATGCTTTTTTATATTTGGGTGCTTCTCCTAGAGCATCGATAGCTATTTTAAATGCTGCCAAAGGTTATGCCGCAATTCGTGGTCGTGATTTTGTAACTCCAGAAGATATTAAAGACGCTGCTATTCCGGTTTTGCAACACCGAGTTATTGTAACTCCAGAACGCGAAATGGAAGGAATTTCTAGCACCGAAATCATTAAACAAATTTTAGATACTGTCGAGATTCCGAGATAGTATTCAGTTTTCAGTCACAGTTTTCAGTTTATTACTGTTACAACTGAGACTGAAAACTGCGACTGAAAACTAAAAAAAAATGAAATATATAAAAAACCTATACCTCAATAATTTCTTTTTCTATTTGCTGTTAGGCATAATGGTGTTGTTTGTTGTATCTTTCTTTTTACCATTTTTGTTTAATGCCGTGACCTATGTTTTCTTAATTTTGATAGTTTTTTTGTTTTTGGATATTTTTATTTTGTTTGTTGCCAGAAACGGTATAGAAGGCAAGAGAACTACTCCAGAAAAATTATCTAACGGTGATCAAAATTTGATAAACGTAAGCATAAGAAACTATTTTACTTTCCCTATAAATGTCAAAATTATTGATGAAATTCCGTTTCAATTTCAAGTTAGAGATTTTGAAATTAAACGTAAAATAAAAGCGTCATCGCAAGACGAATTTAATTATGAATTGCGACCAACCGAACGTGGTGAATATTATTTTGGAAATTTAAATATATATGTTGCCTCTCCATTACAAATAATTTCTCGAAGATTTACATTCGATAATGGCAATATGGTTCCGACTTATCCATCATATATTCAACTTAGAAAATATGACTTGATTGCGTTTTCGAATAATTTATTTCAATATGGAATAAAAATAATTCGAAGAATTGGACATTCAATGGAATTCGAACAAATAAAAGAATATGTTGCTGGCGACGACATTCGAACCTTGAATTGGAAAGCAACAGCCAAGAAAAATGCTTTGATGATAAACCAATTTCAAGACGAAAAATCGCAATCGGTTTATATGGTTATTGACAAAGGTCGTGTTATGAAAATGCCATTTAACGGATTGAGTTTAATGGATTATGCCATAAATGCAACCCTAGTTTTATCGAATGTTATCTTGAAAAAACAAGACAAAGCTGGAATGTTTGCTTTTTCTAAAAAAGTAGAAAATAGGGTTTTTGCCGAGAAACGTGCATCGCAAATGCAAAAAATTCTAGACACTTTATACAACATCAAGACCGATTTTTTCGAAAGCGATTATAGTAGATTGTATGTCGATATCAAGAAAAACATCAACCAACGAAGTTTGATAATTCTGTACACCAATTTCGAAACAATTGATGGTTTGCAGCGACAATTGCCTTATTTAAAAGCAATTGCAAAAAGCCATTTGCTTGTTGTAGTGTTTTTTAACAATACAGAATTGAATGAATTAATCAACAAAAAAACCGAAACTATTCAAGAAGTTTACGACAAAGTAATCGCAGAAAAGTTTATGTTCGAGAAAAGATTGATTGTCAATGAATTAAAAAAATACGGAATATATTCTGTTTTAACACAACCCGAAAGCTTGACTTTAGATACAATTAATAAATATTTAGAGATAAAAGCGAGAGGAATTCTTTGATTTTTGAATATCGATTAACGATTTTTGATTTCAGATTTCTAAAATATCTAATTAACTTTGCTGAAAAATAATCAATTGAAACAAATCACATCAATACAAAATCCATTCATAAAATCGTTGGTGTTATTGCAAGAAAAAGCAAAAGCACGCAAACAATCTGGAACATTTTTAATCGAAGGAAAACGAGAAATCGAATTGGCATTGAAAGGAAATTACGAAATAGAAACAATTTTGTTTTTGCCAGATTTAATTTCAGAAAATCAAATTCTCGAATTCTCAAAAAATCAAGAAGTCGAATTTATCGAAATATCTAAAGAAGTTTACCAAAAACTAGCTTATCGAGATACCACAGAAGGAATTCTTGCAATTGCAAAAACCAAATCATTGCAATTATCAGATTTAAAATTATCTAAAAACCCATTGATTTTAGTTGCCGAAAGCCCAGAAAAACCAGGAAATATAGGTGCAATTTTACGAACCGCAGATGCCGCTAACCTCGATGCAGTAATTATTGCCAACCCGAAATCTGATATATATAATCCAAATATTGTGCGGTCAAGCGTGGGTTGTTTGTTCACAAGACAAATTGCAACTGGTTCTACCTCAGAAATTATTGCTTTTTTAAAATCAAATAATATTAATTTTTATTGTGCAACTTTGCAAAATTCAACTTCTTATCATACACAAAATTATACTTTGTCAACAGCACTTGTTGTTGGAACCGAGGCTACAGGTTTGACCCAAGAATGGCGAGAAAATGCAACTCAAAATATTATTATTCCGATGAATGGCGAAATCGATTCTATGAATGTATCTGTTGCGGCTGCAATTTTAATTTTTGAAGCCAAACGACAACGTGGGTTTTAGAAATGAGATTGTTTTGTAGTAAATTTCATTTTTAACAATAAAATTAAATATTTTAAATATAATTTAGCATTTAACGTTCGAAAAACAATATTCATTTCATGATGAATTCTTTTTAAAACGGCTTTGTTTTCGACCTTGTTTTGGTTTAATTTTAAAATATTTAAAACTATTCTATAGGTCGTCAAATTAAAATTGCGTGTTTTTTTATTAAAACGTTTGTACCTATGAGCACTTAGTGAGGTTAATAATTCACGTTTTTGCATGATGATTTCGTCAACAAAATCGAAATTGTATTTTCGAGAAACTTTTATCCAAAAATCATAATCTTCGTATGCTAAACTTTCGTCATAACCATTAAATTCCTCGTAAATCGATCTTTTAAACATCGACGAGACCGAACAAACATTGTTATCTAAATTCAATAAGCCAATATAAATATCGCCAATTGGTTCAGGGTTTAATCTTTTTAAATTTTCGTTAACTGGAAAATAATAGGCAATATGTTTTTTGTTTTCATCAATCAATTCAAGATTTCCGTAAACAATTGCAAGGTCTTTAAAAGTACTATTTTCAAACTTATATGATAAAAAATTAATAAAATTAGGATACAAAATATCATCAGCGGCAAAATCGATTATAAATTCGCCTTTAGACAATTTAAATGCCAGATTGAAAGATTTTGTGTTTCCAAAATTTTTTTTATTGGCAATAAATTTGATTTTTGGTTTGTCAATAAGCCATTTTTCGATAATCGATACCGAATTATCAGTACTGCAATCGTCTACAATTATTAATTCAAAATTTTTATATGTTTGATTTATTACTGAATTTAGGGCTTCAATAACAAATTTTTCGTGGTTATAACACAAACAAATAACGCTTACCAGTGGTTTTTCTTGCATAAATCGAGTTATAAACTATATATTTGTTGTAAAAATACGAATTTAATAAATGATTAAGAAAAATAATTGTAAGATTGCTCTTGTTGGCGATTGTTTGGCACTTGGTGGAGCCGAAAAAGTGCATGCAAGATTGTCTGTTTATTTCGAAAATCAAAATATCGATATTCATAATATCATTTTTTTGGATATTGTTTCCTATGAATATTCAGGAAAATTATTAAATCTAGGTTTATTATCTACCAAAAACACATTTGATAAATTAAAAAGATTATATGTTTTGCGAAATTATATCAGGGACAATAATTTCGATTTTATTATTGATTTTCGTTATCGAGTCAATGCAATTAACGAAATTTTAATTTCTCGATTCGTTTACAATATTCAAACAATTTACACAGTTCACAGCGGAATTACAGAAAATTATATTCCTAAAAATACTTTTTTAGCAAATATTATTTATGGCAAACACAAAATTGTAACTGTAAGTAAAGCAATTGAAAATAAAATTAGAGAAACATTAAATATTGATATTCAGACAATTAATAATCCGTTTGAATTAGATTTAATAAATGATTTAAGTTTAGAATTCGTTCCAGACGAAAAAAAATATATTGTAGCTGTTGGCAGAATGAATGAGCGGGTAAAACAATTTGATAAGTTAATTGAAGCTTATTCAAAGTCTGAATTGCCAAAAAATGATATAAAATTATTGATAATTGGTGACGGATTATTGATTGGCGAATTGATTAATCTTGTTTCTAAATTAAATTTTTCTGATAAAATAATTTTTAAATATTATCAAAACAATCCAAAACCCTATTTTAAAAATGCTCTTTTTACGGTTCTTTCTAGTCAAAACGAAGGTTTTCCGAATGTATTAGTAGAAAGTTTGGCGACTGGAACTCCAGTTGTTTCGTTTGATTGTTTTTCTGGACCAGCCGAAATTATTAAAAACGAAAATAACGGTTTATTAGTTGAAGATCAGAATATTGAAAAATTGTCACAAGCAATGAACCGATTTATAACCGACGAAAAATTATATAAAAATTGCAAAAAAAATGCAATTGAAAGCATAAACAAATTTTCTGTTGAAAATATTGGAAAACAATGGTTAAATTTGATGCAAATAAACGAATAATTTAGAATATGGAGATTGAAATTATTAACATTCCGAAAATAGAAAATAGTCTCGGTAATATTGCTGTTATAGAAAATGGCGTAATTCCGTTCGAAATAAAAAGAGTCTATTATTTGTTCGATATTCCAAGTTCTGCAAAGCGTGGAGGACATTCACACAAAAATTTACAACAAGTTTTAATAGCTATTTCAGGAAGTTTTGATGTGGTTTTGAAAGATGGAAAAACCGAAAAAATTATAACATTAAATAAACCAGACAAAGGATTATTGATCAATAATAATACTTGGCGTGAACTAGAAAATTTTTCGTCTGGAGCTGTATGTTTGGTTTTGGCATCGACAGTTTTCTCTGAAGATGACTATATTCGAGATTATGATGAATTTTTGGAATCTAAAAAATGAAAATTTTATATATCGTAAACGATGTAAATAATGCTGGCGGTGTAGCCCGAATTTTATCAATAAAAACAAATTATTTAATTGAAAAATTCGAATTTTCAATCGATATTTTAACTCAAAACAATGGTTTTGTTTCGCCGTTTTATACATTTAATGAAAAAATAAATTTTCATGACATAATTTTAAATGGTAATATTTTTCGATTTTTTAATGCATATCGAAAAAATTTGAATCAGAAAATTAAAATTATTAATCCAGATATTATTTTAGTTTGCGATAATGGTTTAAAAGCCTTTACAATTCCGTTTATTTTAAAAACTAATATACCAATTATTTTAGAAGTTCACGGCTCTAGATTTGTCGAAGATTTTAATAAAAAAAATAATTTTACGAATAGATTTTTTTCAAAATTCAAATATAAATTTAAGAGATATTGTGCAACTAAATTCGATAATATTGTTGTATTGTCACAAGAAAGTTTAAAAGAATGGAATGCTGAAAATGCAATAATTATTCCGAATCCAAATTTTTTTCAAACCAACGAAATTTCAAAATTAAATTCTAAAAAAGCGATTATTATTGCCAGACATTCCTATGAAAAAGGTTTAGATAGAATGTTACCAATTTGGAAAAAAATTGTCCAAAAGCACCAAGATTGGCAATTAGATATTTATGGCGAATCAGCTGGAAATTTAGAAATTAAAAATTTTATTTTGCAAAATAATCTTGAAAAGAATGTAACTTTATTTGAGCCAGTAATTAATATTCAAGATAAATATCTCGAAGCCTCAATGTATTTAATGACATCTCGACAAGAAGGTTTTCCGTTGGTTTTGATAGAAGCCATGGCACATGGTTTACCTTGTATTGCTTTTGATTGCCCAGTTGGACCGAAAGCGATTATCAATAACAATGAAAATGGTTTTTTGATAGAAAACGGAAATGATGTTGAATTTGCAAAAGCTATCGAAGTATTGATAGAAAACAAAAATTTAAGACTAAAAATGGGACAAAATGCTAATAAAAGCATTCGAAAATTTAATATTGACGCAATTTTAGAAACCTGGAATCAATTATTTTTAAATAGGAATAACAGGTATTAATTTGGTTTTAATGAACATAAATATCCAATTCGAAAAATATTATAAACCAACAGACTTGGATTATCGCTTTCTAAATTTTTAAATATTAATTTTTCTAAATTTTTGTAAAAAAACTTTGCTAAAAAACTTAGTTTTGACTTTTTTAAAATAATGTACAATGAGATAAGTTTTACAAAATCTGAATTTATTTTTTTTTCTGTATATAATTGCAGAAGATTTTCTAAAGAATTTTTCGTTTTTGACAAATAAACTTTGTTCAAATCAATGTCTCCATGCTCAATTTGATTGTCAATATGATGGACTCTGGCTTTTAAAAGACTTAATCCATAGGAAAGTTGCGTATCGTCGTGACCATATTTTTTCATTTTTTGGTCAAATTTAATTTTGTCGAATACTGATTTTTTAATCATTGTATTATTAAACAACAACGACTTATATTTGTTTTTTTTTCGATATTCGGCTAGATTATCTTCTATAAATTTGCCATATTTCCATCTTAGACTTTGCGATTTAGACGGACATTTTTCTGGGTGCAATCTGCCACCATAAATCACATCGAATGTTTCAATATTTTTTAAGTAATTTTTGATATAATTATTTTTTAATATATTAGAATCACCGTCAATGAATAACAAGCAATCATATTTTGCTCTTAAAGCCAATTGATTTCTGTTTTCTCTGTGAGCAATATTTGTTTTCAGGCTTATGAAATTGCAAAAACTTAGCAAATTTACTTTTTCATTTTCGATGTTTTTATCAGAATTAGAGTTGTCGTCTTGACATAAAATTTCAAAATCGATATCATTTTCAACGCATTGTTTGTGCAATTCTGAAACTAACGGTAAAATATTATAATCGTAAATTGGAATTAGAATCGAAAGCATTTTTGGTATTTTTTATAATGTATTTGCAAAGAAAATATATTTTATTCTAAAAATGGAAATTATTACTAGAAATGCAATTGCCAAAATTATTTTTGCCCGAATTGAAACTCAAAAAGCTTTTTAAAAAAAAACAGTTTCAAAATTCTGAAAACAGCATTGGTTATTTTTTTATCGATGATTTATTGCCAATCGAAATTGTATCAAAAATTCAAGAAGTATTTCCAAAATCTAATGAAATGCTTCATAAAAAAACCCTTCGCGAAGACAAGTTTATTGCAGCGCAAATGAATAAATACAACCCAATTCTCGAAGAGATTATATATGCTTTTCAAGATAAATTTATTGTAAATTTAATTGGTGAAATTTGCAATATTAATGAAGCAATTCCCGACGAAAACCTGTATGCAGGCGGAATTTCAATGATGGGAAACAAACAGTTTTTGAATCTGCATTTGGATAATTCGCCCAGAAAATAAACTTACAGCTGTTGTTTCGCAAGTAGATACATTTTTGAGAATGACAATTAGGAAAATTTTCAAAAATGGTTTGAAAGAAAACCCTCATGTTTATAAAAAATAATTTACTTTCTTAAAAAATCATATAAAATTTAGACCATTTTCTGCACAACTTCAAAAATTTTTCCGTCTTCGCATTTTAAAGTTTTTGCAGGAAATTTCATTAATAAAGCATAATCGTGAGTTGCCATAATTATGGTTTTTCCGTTGGCATTGACACGTTTTAAAACCTCAAGAACTTCGGCACTTGTTGTTGGGTCTAGGTTTCCCGTAGGTTCGTCAGCAAGAATAAATTCTGGATCGTTCAATAATGCTCGAGCAATTGCAACGCTTTGTTGTTCGCCACCCGAGAGTTGGTGTGGCATTTTTTGAGCAAAATCTTTTAGACCAACTTTTGCTAAAACCTCTTCGATTTTATTGTCCATATCATTTTGGTTCTCCCAGCCAGTTGCTTTTAGAACAAACAACATATTGGCATAAACAGTTCTGTCTGACAATAATTTAAAATCTTGAAAAACAATACCGATTTTTCTTCTCAAAAACGGAATATCTTTTTCTGCCAAACCATTCAACTCATAATCAACTATTTTGCCTTCGCCTTTGGTCAAAAGCAAATCGCCATATAAAGTTTTCATAAAACTACTTTTTCCAGAACCAGTTTTTCCGATTATGTATAAAAATTCGCCATGTTTTATTTCAAGATTTACATCATCCAAAATGATTTTTTCTTCTTGATAAATCGTGACATCTTTTAGTGATAATACTGAATCTGACATAAGTAATTTTGTTTATGGTGTAAAAGTAGTTAGTAAACGTTGTTTTTCAAAATTTATTTTGAATTAAAAGTTAGTTTGGTGTTAATATATGCTTTCATTCTTAAATCTATTTTATCTAAGTTTTTTCTTTCTTTAATGTTGTAACCTTCGAATTGATAAGCCTTGAATTTCGAACAATTTTCATAAGATAAAATTAATTTATTGTTTCCAGAACTTATATAATTACGATAATTTTTAATATTTACAAAAGGATAAAACTGACCAAAATTGACCAAAATTATTTTTTTATTGTTAATGATTGGATTGTTTTTTACAGTTTTTTTGAAATAAATCAAATCACTAAAAAAATTGTTGTATTCATGTAATTCTACAAAATTTTGGGTTTTATATTTTTCATAAATTTCCCAAACTACATCTTTTGGGTAATGATATGATTTGTACTCTATGATTTTTATTGTAAATTATATTTTAAAATTAAGCCCGATTGGTTTTATCTTTCTTCGTCTGGAAAAGCCTTGAAACCTTTATTAACAAGCGTTAATTTGAAAGTTGAAACTAAGATTATTAATGAAGTGGTTTAAACTTTTTTTAATTGGCTGCAAAATTGTCTTTTTGCCCCATATTTCAGATTTTTTTTATTCGATAGCGATGCTATCCAATAAAAAAAATCCAAAATCTGAAACAAAAATCTTAATTTTTCGCTTCA
>JANNWM010000073.1:0-28393 GCA_031408435.1 Bacteroidota bacterium | reverse complement strand
AATTATTTTTTTTTGTCGTAAAACAAAAATAATCAACTTTTTTATCTTTCCCCTTCGGGGTTTTCTTTTTCGGCTACGCCTTCAAAGAAAACCCCGAAGGGGATGAAATGTCATCAACAATGTAGTGAAACTTTACATCTAGGAACAAAAAATGCTGTTTATGTATTAAAAAACAATGTTGTTCAAAAAATTCAAGCCATAAAAATTACTGAAAAAATACAAGATTTGCAAACCGATGATGATTATTATTATGTATTATTTAATTCTAATATTGTTCGTTTTAACAAAAATAAAACCAAACCAACTCAAAATAAAACGAGCATATATTTAGAAAAATTTTGGGTAAATAAAGAAGATTATACATTTAATAACAAACAAAATTTAAGTTATTCTCAAAACAACATAGAAATTCAAGTGGCTATGATTGATTTTAGAAAGTGCCATGCTATTTACTATCGAATAAACAATCAATTATGGAAAGAAATTCTTAATAACGGTAATGTTTTAGAACTCTCTTCATTGACGCCAAATCAATACCAAATTGAATTTAGTACTCAAAAAAATGGTCCTGTTTTGCAAAAAGTAACCTTTGAAATCAAGAAACCATTTTGGGAAAAACTATGGTTTTTTGTGTTAATTACATTTTTAATCACAGCACTAATTATTGCCATATACTACAACCGATTAAAACAAATAACCACAAAAAACGATTTAATTATTGACAAACTAAAACTCGAAAATTATTTAAATGAAAGCAGAGTAAAACTAATCAAAGCCCAAATGAATCCGCATTTTTTCTTTAATGCTTTAAACACGATTCAATCTTATATTACGACCAACGAAACCGATGAAGCAACCAATTATCTAAACAAATTTTCGAGACTTACTCGCATGATTCTTGAAATGACCGATAAAAATTGGATAACCATCGAAGACGAACTTCGCATGCAAACTTTATATCTCGATTTGCAAAAGGTGCGATTATCAGATTTTGATTTTCAAATAGAACTTAATCAAATCAACTTTCAACAAATTATAATTCCAACGATGCTATTGCAGCCTTATGTCGAAAACGCCATTATTCACGGATTGGCTCACAAATTGGGTCCAAAAAAAATATTATTAGAGTTCAAAATTGAAAATAATAAATTAATAATCAGTATTGAAGACAACGGAATTGGAATAGAAAAAGCAACAAAAATTAACAAAAAAAATGCTTCTAAAAATACTTCTTTTGCTACAAAAGCAACACTAGAAAGATTAGAAATTATAAACAGAAACGAATGCGAAATTGCCGTTGAAACCAACGAAATAGTTGATAAAAACAAACAATCTGCGGGAACAGAAGTAAAAATCACTATTGATATACGATATGAATAAATACAAAACCATTGTTATCGAAGACGAAAAAAGAGCACAAATTTTATTGCAAAATATTTTGGAAAATCATTTTCCAAATATCGAAATTTTAGCAACTGCCGACGATTTGCCTTCGGGCGTAAAAGCAATTAGAAAACTCAAACCCGATTTTGTTTTTCTAGACATCGAAATGCCAAATTTTAGTGGATTAGAAATATTAGATTTTTTTGACGAAAAAGAAGTCAATTTTTCCATCATCTTCACAACAGCCTATAATCATTATGCTATCGATGCTTTAAAAATTTCGGCTGTCGATTATTTATTAAAACCTTTAAACAAAGAAGATATTGGCGATGCAATAGAGCGTTTCGAGAGAAAAATAAAGTCTCAAAACCAAGAATCTTTTTCGAGTTTAAAAAGTATTATTAACGACAAAAAAATAAACAAAATTGCTGTTCCAGAGGGCAATCAATGGCATTTTATAGATCCAGAAACTATTATTTATATCAAAGCAGATAATACCTATTCTGAAATTCATTTAACAAACGGTACAAAAATGATTGTTAGTCGGTCCATAAAAAATTTTGAAGAAGGTCTCAATCTAATTAATTCTTTTTGTCGCATTCACAAATCATATTTAGTAAACACTTTATTTGTAGATCGTTACGACAAATCCAATGGCGGCTGGATTACACTTTCAAACAATGTAGATTTGCCACTTTCTAACGAAAAAACCGAAGATTTCTTGAAAATGATTAATAAAATTTCGAGGTAGATTTTTGTAATTCAAAAAAAGTATTACACTTTATTGACAAAATCCAGTATCAAAGTTTACAAATCATAACCCTATATTTTGTAAACAACCAATTTATTTAATAATTTTTAGAAGCCTATCTCGCTTTCATTCCAAATCTTTTGTTTTAATTTGCTTTTTTTCTAAACAAAAAAGGATTTTCCTTTGGTCAATCTTTTTGTCAAGAAAAAAATTCAAATCAAAACAAAAGGATTTTCCCTTCAATCAAGGCTAAAAACACAAAAATGAACAACAAACTTGAAATAATTCTTCAACAAAAATCTGGCGAAAAAAAGAACAAATGCAACGCTTGACCAAATCTTGGGAAGAAAGAAACTATTACGAATTGCTGATGATTTGGCTCGAAGTTGATCCAGAAAACACAATCGAACTCGAAATTACAGAAACCAACCAGAAAAACATTATAAAGCAACTAAACGAGAAAATTATTAAACTAGAAGCCGAAATGTATCGTGTTAAATTTCATTACAAAGACACATCGTTTTATTATCAAAATTTTAATGCACCAAATCCTAAAACAACTGTAAAAAAAATCGATGATTACATAAAAACTTTAACCGATAACGCACACCAAACAACGCAAAATCACAGTTTGTTCGAAAAAACAGTTAACCTTAAAAAACATTTGACCAAAGTTTACGACCAACAATTAAAAGAAAACGAAGACGAAATCGATTTTAGCGATTTATTAAGAATATTTGGCAAAGATTTTGATTAACTTTACTGATGTTTAACAAATTAAACCTACTATTATGAAAACCTTAAAATTCATACCTTTAATACTAATACTATTTTTAGTTTCTTGCCAAGCCGTTCATATTAATTCTGATTATGACAAGCAGGTCGATTTTTCAAAATACAAAACATTTGCATTTTATAAAACCGGAATAGATAAGGTCGAAATATCAGATTTAGACAAAAAACGAATCATGCGGTCTATCGAAGAACAAATGATACTGAAAGGTTTTGTTAAAAGCGAAACGCCAGATATGCTGATAAATATTAGCACAAAAGAAAGAGAACAAGTCAACGTAAACCAGTTTAACGCAGGTTTCGGTTACGGTTGGGGATTTGGCTGGAACCCAATGTTTTGGGGTGGCGGCATGAACAATGTTTCGACCTTTGCAGAAGGAACTTTACTCATAGATTTGATAGATTCTAGCAAAAAAGAACTTATTTGGCAAGGCGAAGGCATTGGTTATTTGACTAAAAACACTGATCGAAAAGATCAAAATATTAAAGAATTTGTAACTCGAATTTTATCGCAATATCCACCAATTAACATTAAGAAATAAAATTTATTGGTGTTGTTTAAATCCAATTTAATAATATGTTTATTTTTTAGAAAATTATAGATTTTAAAAAATATAAGTTTATTTAATAAATACCTAGGTTTGTCATTTCGACAAAGGAGAAATCTAATAACATGAGCAACTATTGTGATTTCTCCTTCGTCGAAATGACAAAATCCAGTTAAATTTAGTTAAAATCTAAAGGTTTTTAAAATACAACCAATTATATTAAAAACAACATTATTTTCTCTCTCCAATTTGTTGTCGCCACATTGCATAATACAAACCTTTTTCTAGCAACAAATCATCGTGTTTGCCTTGTTCGATAATTTTGCCTTGTTCTAGAACAAATATTTTATCAGCATGCATAATTGTCGATAGTCGGTGCGCAATAAGAACTGTAATTCGGTTTTGGTCTGAAATGCTTCTAATTGTCGAATTAATTTCTTCTTCGGTAATAGAATCTAGAGCTGAGGTTGCTTCGTCGAAAATCAATAAATTTGGATTTCTCAGAATTGCTCTTGCAATCGATAATCGTTGTTTTTCGCCACCAGAAACTTTAATACCGCCTTCGCCAATAGTCGAGTTTAATCCATTTTCGGCACGTTTTAATAACGTTTCGCAACTTGCTCGGTGCAAAACATCAATCAGTTCTTCGTCGGTTGCATTGGGTTTTACAAACAATAAATTTTCGCGAATTGTTCCAGAAAAAAGTTGTGCATCTTGAGTTACAAATCCCAATTGTTGTCGCAAATCAAGCAAATCGATCTCGGTTGAATTAATTTCATTATACAAAACTTGACCTTGCGCCGGCGGATACAACCCAACCAATAATTTAACCAAAGTTGTTTTTCCTGCTCCAGATGGTCCTACAAATGCAACAGTTTCGCCTTTTTTGATATGAAAATTAATATTTTCGACTGCCGAATGTTTCGCAGATTTGTGTTTGAAACTCACGTTATCAAAATGCAAAGATTCGATTTTTGAAATTGGTTTTGGATTTTTTGGGCGAAATTCGGATTTTGCTTCTAACAAATTCTGAAAATTTTCTAAGGATACTTTTGTTTCATTCTGAACAATAATAAACGAACTTAATTCTTGCAATGGTCCAAAAATAAAGAACGTAAAAAACACCATTGTCAATAAATCACCGACCAAAATTTTATCGCTAAACAAAAAATAATACAAAGCAAAAACAACACAAGTTCGCAAGAAATGAACCGTTGTGCCTTGAATAAAACTTAAACTTCTTATGAATCTGATTTTTTGCAATTCTAAACCAAGAATTTTTTGAGTATTGTTGTTCAATCTAATTTCTTCTTGTTGTGTCAAACCCAAACTTTTTACAAGTTCAATATTTCTTAAACTTTCGGTTGTCGAACCAGCGAGCGATGTGGTTTGACTAACTATTCGACGAGAAATAATTTTTATTTTTTTGCCTAAAAACGAACTTAAAATTGCAATAATTGGTGCGGCAATCAAGAAAATAAACGAAATACGATAATCAATTCTAGAAATATAAATAATTACAAATACAAACCCAACAATGGTCTGAAAAACCAACGAAATTGATAACGTTATTAGTTTCTCTGAGTCGGTTCTTACTTTTTGTAATCGGCTTAAAGTTTCGCCACTGCGTTGGTCTTCGAAATCTTCGTATGGCAAATCGAGCGATTTTTTTATGCCGTCGGTGTACATTTCGGCACCAGTTCGTTGAATGACAATATTGGTAAAATAATCCTGAAAATTTTTGGACAATCTCGAAATCATTGCTGCACCAAGCGAAAGCATTAACCAAAAACCTACTGATATGATAAAACCTGTTTCGTTGCCTTTGTATTTTGCAATTCCGACACCACAATCTTGCATTAATTTTCCTGTAATAATAGAATCTGACAAGCTAAAGCAAATGTTGATAGTCGCCATTAATAATGCAAAAAACAATAATATTTTATGTTTTTTTAAATAGCTATACAATATGTTCATTAAGTGTTTTTTTAGAATTGCAAAAGTAAGAAATTAGAATTTGATATTGATTTTGGAATGTTAAATGAAAACTAATTTTGTATTTTTGATGTTATTTAGCAATTATATGAATTTTCAAACCAAAATACCAATCTCGAAAAGCAATTTTCCAATCGATTATGATTCTCTAATTATGTCATTGGGTTCTTGTTTTGCCGAAAACATCTCAGATAAATTCGAGTATTTTAAATTTCAAAATATTGTTAATCCGTTTGGAATAATTTTTAATGCAATTTCGATTGAACGAATTGTAAACCGAATTGTCAATCAAGAATTGTTTACCGAAAAAGATATTTTTTATCACAACGAACTTTGGCATTGCTTCGAAGTTCACTCAAGTTTGAGTCATTCAAGCAAAGATGAGTTTCTTGAAAAGCTCAATAATTTATTGCAATTATCACATTTACAAATCATTAAATTATCACATTGCATTATCACTTACGGCACTTCGTGGGTTTACAGGAATATCGAAACCGATAAAATTGTTGCCAATTGTCATAAATTGCCACAAAAACATTTCACGAAAGAATTATTATCGTTAGCAAATACTCAAAAATCTTTAGAAAACGTTGTAGCATTAATTCATTCTATTAATAAGGAAGCAAAAATTATTTTCACGGTTTCGCCAGTGCGGCACATTAAAGATGGATTTATTGAAAATAATGTTAGTAAATCTATTCTGTTACAATCAGTTTATCAATTGCAACAAACTGATAAATACAAATTAAAATCCGAAATCTATTTTCCGTCTTACGAAATAATTCTAGACGAACTTCGAGATTATCGTTTTTATAAACCAGACATGTTGCACCCGAGCCAAACTGCAATCGATTATGTTTGGGAGCGGTTTTGCGAAACACATATTTCAGTTGAAATTAATTTGATAATGAGCGAAGTTAGTTCGATTCAGAAAATGATTAATCACAAGCCGATTAATATAAATTCTCAGCAAAATCAGATATTACTAATCAAAATCCGAGAGAAAACAATTCAGCTTCAAGCAAGATTTCCGCAAATAATTTTTTAGATAAATTTTAAAAAACAGGTATTTATACGTATTTGTAGATTTAAAAAGCAGTATATATTTGCATCAGAAAAAATTTAGTAGTTTTTTTAATTAGGGTTGTCAATATTTTATTGGCAGCCCTTTTTTTTTATATTTTTCAAAAAAATACGTATTTTGTCGTATTGTGTATTAAAAACCATTAATATATATTTGTACAAGTAATTAACCAAAAAATTAAATTAAAATGAAAAAAATTATTATCGCAGTAGCATTTATGCTTGGAGTTAGTGCAGTAAACGCACAATCGTTTGGAGAAGGAACTAAAGTAGTTCAAGTTGGTGTTGGAGTTGGTGGAACTTTTGGAACACCGTTTTCTGGATCTTTTGAATATGGAGTTTCTGATAAAATTGGTATTCAAGTTGGTGCTGGATATACCAGTGTTGATTTTGGTGGAACTGATTTAACATACATTCTTTTTAATGCTGGGGCAAATTATCATTTTTATACTGAAGATAAATTTGATGCTTATGCTGGATTATTTTTAGGTTACAATAAATTTGATTATGCAGGTTTAGGTGCTTCTCCAAGCTCAACTTATTTTGGTGCAAAATTAGGCGGAAGATATTATTTTTCTGATTCAATAGGAGGTTTTGCAGAATTGGGTTATGGATTAGCAAATCTAAATATTGGTGTAGCTTTTAAATTATAGAAATTTAATGACACGAAAAACTCTGTAATTTATTATTAATTACAGAGTTTTTTTTTGCTATAAATTTTGCTTTTAATGAAAAATACGCATTTTGTCGTATTGTCTATAATTTAGATTTTCTTGAAATTTGCACGTATCATTAAAATCTAAAAAAACCATGTTGTATATATCATTTGTACTTATTATTGTATTGTTTTTGATAATAATAAGCATTGTAATAACTAACCAAAAACACAAATCAGAATACCAATTAAAAATAAACAAACTCGAAAAAATTATTATCGAATTGTCCAAAAATCTTGAATTTAAAAACCAAAAACTAAAACTTTCAGATGATTTAAAATTCAATATGAGACAATCCAACAATGAACTTTCGAGCAAAATTTTCGATATGAATTTAGAAATGTTTCAAGAAATGTTTCCAAAAAAGAATTTGTAACTCTAAAAATACTATTTTAGTAAATTAATTTTAGGTTATGATGAAAATTCCCCATTTTTTAGTTTTATTCTTTTTTATTTCACAGTTTTGTTTTTCGCAAAATTCGCAAGAAATCGATAGTTTGATTCAGATTTCTAAAAATCCAAAAAACGATTCGATTCAGTTTATGGCTTTTCATAAATTGGCTTTTCATTTTTTTGATTCAGATTTAAAAAAAGCTTTATTTTATAATAATCTTGAATTTAAATTAGCCAAAAAACTCAATTCTAATTCTTATTTTGGAAAAAGTCATAATGTTCGAGGCATTATTTATGACATAAATGGCAATTTGGACAGTGCATTTGTTTCTTATCAAAAAGCATTGGTTTATGCCAAAAAAGCCAATGATAAAATTTTAATCGCTAGTGTTTACAATAATTTTGGATTGCTGGATTGGAACAAAGCCAATTTTTTAAAAGCCATTCAATATTATAATAAAGCTTTAAGAATTTTTGAAGAAATTAATGATAAGCAAGGACAATCTAAAGCTTTGAGCAACATTGGGTTGGTGTACCAGAGTTTTAAAGATTATAAAAATGCAGAAAAATACTTATATAAATCTCTAGAAATCAAAAAAGCAATTAAAGATAATTATGGTCTTTCGGTCAGTTATACCAATTTGGGTTCATTGTATGACGATTTTAAAAATTATGATTTAGCTGTAATAAATTATAAAAAAGCAATTGGTTACAAACGAATCTTGAACGACCAACGTGGCATTGCAATTGCTAATAATAATTTATCTCAAGCTTATTTAAGTTTAGATAAAAACGTTGAAGCCGAAAAATGTTTGCTAGAATCGATTGCGATTACCAAAAAAATCAATGCAACTTCGTTGTTAGCATATGCATATATAGGAATTACAAATGTTTACATCCAAAATAAAGATATTAAAAAAGCTATCGAAAGTAACAATTTGGCAACTATTTATAACTCGAAAATTGGCGATAAACTCGGATTGTCAAGTATATTTAAGCAAAAAGAAGAAATTGCAGTTTTAGAAAATAATTTTAAAGAAGCTTATGGTTTTTCTAAAAAAGCTTTATCAATTTCGGATACTTTAAGAAACAAAGAAACCCAAGAATCGGTTGCCGAAATCGAAAACAAATACCAAGTCGAGAAAAAAGAAAAAGAACTTTTAGAATCGAAAGCACAATTGGTTCAAAAAGAAATCGAAACCAAACAAAAAAACAATCAATTAATAATTGCATCAATTCTAGCGTTGGCTTTTTTAATAATCGGTTTTTTAATCTATAAACAACAAAAACAAAAAAACCAACAAATTGTTCAAGAAAATCAGCTAAAATCTGCAATTGCCGAAATCGAATCTCAAAACAAGTTGCAAGAACAACGATTGTCTATTTCTAGAGATTTGCACGATAATATTGGTGCACAATTAACATTCATAATTTCTAGCGTAGATAATGTCAAATATGGTTTTGATATTACTAACCAAAAACTAGACGACAAACTAACCAATATTTATGGGTTTGCCAAAGACACAATTGTCGAACTTCGTGACACGATTTGGGCAATGAACAGCAACGAAATTTCGTTCGAAGATCTTGAAGCGAGAATTAACAATTATATCGAAAAAGCCAAAGTTGCACAAGATAATATTAGTTTTAGTTTCGCTATTGATACCGATTTAAAAAACCAAAAACTAACTTCGGTCGAAGGAATGAATATTTACAGAACAATTCAAGAAGCCGTGAATAATTCTTTGAAATATGCCAATGCAAATATCATAACCATCAATGCTAAAAAAGTCGAAAACCAAACCAAAATTACAATTGCCGATAACGGAAAAGGTTTTGACATCGACGAAATCGAAAAAGGAAACGGCTTGAATAATATGAAAAAACGAATCGAAGAAATTGGCGGAAAATTTAGTTTGACTTCAGGAGTTGATGGAACGAAAATTGTTGTTTTAATTTAGAAAACTATGAGGAAAATTTTATTTTTAAGTATCTTGTTTTATTTGTCTTTTTCTTGTGATAAAAAAGAAGATATCTTAAGCGTCAATCAAAAGAAAATTATTAGGTATTACAATAAAATTGTTATTAGAAAAGAGTTTAAACTCGATTCTTTAATATATTTTTCAAAAAAAATCACACAATTAGCACAAAATGAAAGCAACGAATTTAAAACAATAGCGCAAATTGCAAAAAATGTGGTCGATGTGGATTTGGGTTACTTAAACTTGGTCGATAAAAATTGCAAAGAATCGATAAAATTATTGCCAAGTTTTGAAAACGATACTATTAAAGGGAAATTTTATTTAGTACTTGGAATTTGTAAATATAATAAAGGTGAATTAGATTTTGCTTTAAAATATAATTTTAAAGCTTTAAAAATATATGAAGATGCTAAAAGAATAAACGGAATGGCAAACGCATTCAACAAAATTGCTGACGTTTATTTTTCAAAAAATGATTTTAAAAGCAGCATATTATTTTTAAATAAATCATTAACCGTCTTAAAACAAAGACCTAAAAGCAATGCACGGTTGGTAACTTTTCATACTTTGGCTAACATTTATGGAATGTCTGGAAATTTTAAAGAAGCACTAAAAATTGATAATTCTTGTCTCAAAATTGCCGAAAAAATAAATTCTAATGAAATGAAAGTACTATTCTTGGACAATAAAGCAAATTGCTTTATGTACAGCAACAGATTAGATAGTGCAAAATACTATTTCGAAAGGTGTTTGATTTTGGATAAGCTTATTGGAAATCCTAAACAGATTGCAGATAATTATAGCAATCAAGCAATTTTGTGTTCAATGCAAAATGATTTTCCTAAAGCAGAAAAATTTGGATTAGAAAGTATTTCTATTTTGAAAAAAATTGATAATAAAACCAATCTTTTAAATTCTTATGAAAGTCTTGCAGAAGTATATACAAAGCAAAGAAAATTTAACGAAGCTTTGAACATAAAAAATGAATATATTAAAAATTATAAAACTATAATTTCAGAAAAAAAAGAATCAGCAAGTGCAGAATTTGCAGAAATTTATGAATCTGAAAAGAAAGAAAAACAAATCATTGCACAACAAGCCGAAGCCAAACAAAAAAACTTCTATTTACTAGCACTTGGCGTTTTGTCATTATTAATAGGTCTAATCGGTTTTTTAATATACAAACAACAAAAACAAAAAAACCAACAACAAGCACAAGAAAACCAACTAAAATCTGCAATTGCCGAAATCGAAAACCAAAACAAGTTGCAAGAACAACGATTAAGCATTTCTAGAGATTTGCACGATAATATTGGTGCACAATTAACATTTATAATTTCTAGCGTAGATAATGTCAAATATGGTTTTGATATTACTAACCAAAAACTAGACGACAAACTAACCAATATTTCTGGTTTTGCCAAAGACACAATTGTCGAACTTCGTGATACAATCTGGGCTATGAACAGCAACGAAATTTCGTTCGAAGATTTAGAAACAAGAATCAATAACTATATCGAAAAAGCCAAGATTTCGCAAGAAAACATCAGTTTTAGTTTCGCTATTGATACCGATTTAAAAAACCAAAAACTAACTTCGGTCGAAGGAATGAATATTTATAGAACCATTCAAGAAGCCGTGAACAATTCATTGAAATATGCAAAAGCCGAAATTGTTTCTGTAAATATTAAAAAGCAAGACAACAAAACCAAAATTTCAATTTCCGATAACGGCAAAGGTTTTGACATCGACGAAATCGAAAAAGGCAACGGCTTGAACAATATGAAAAAACGCATCTTAGAAATTAACGGAAAATTCGATTTGCAATCTAACGAAAACGGAACAAAGATTGAGATATTGATATAAAAAAAGCGGTCTTATAAAATAGTTAAGACCGCTTTTTAGAAACTTAATTTCTATCTTTAGAATTGTGTTTTTTTCTATAAATAGTTTTTGAAGCTTGCTTTTTTTCAGCAACAATTATTTTTTTCTCCTCTTTTGTTACAACACCATCAGCTTTTGCTACGGCTGTAGCTTGTTTAACATCTTGTCTTTGCTTCGCAATTTGCACTCGTTCTGATTTTGTAATTTCGCCACTTTTAACACCTTGTTTAATACGTTGTGCCTGATTTTGTGCGTTTGAAAACACAGAAACTCCAATTAATAGCATTCCTGTAATGATTTTTTTACTGTTCATAATCTTGATTTTAATTGTTAACTTAATTATAAGACCATAAATGTATAAAAAGGTTTAATCGCTAACACAAAAAAATACGACAAATGTCGTATTTTTTTGTGTTTAAAATTACCGCAGATTTGTAATATAAAATAATAAGAAATTATTAAAACTAAATATTATGAAAAAATCATCCCTATTAATCCTATCTGTTTGCGTTTTGGGTTTTATACCATTGAATGCCCAAACCAAAAAAACTGCTAAAAAACCATTAGTTGTTGCAAAAACCGAAGTTGTTGCCGCACCAGTTGTTGCAGAAGTTAAGCAAGAACCAACAAAAGCCGAAGAGCCAAAAGTGGTCGCAGAAGAACCAAAAGCCGAGGAAAAAAAATCTGGACTTGGCGGATTTTTCAAAAAAATGAAAGACAAGGTTTCTAGTGCTGTTAAAAGTGACGAAAAAACAGAATCGAAAACTGACGATTCTAAAAAATCAGAAGTAGCAACTTCATCTAAAAAAGAAGAACCTATCAAAAAGAAAGGAAGCTCGAAAAAATCTGGAAATTTCACTACAGTTTGGGAAACACAATTCGAAAACAAAGCCGAGAGAATTGCAATGGTTTCTTGGGACGGAACAATAGTTATTGGCACAGACGACAATTCTGCATCTGCAATCGATGGTGACGGAAAACCACTTTGGGATGGCGATTACAAAAAAATGACAACCAACAAAACCAACAAGTGCGAAAAACAATTCGCAGTTTTTAAAGATGGTGGCGGTTATCTGTTTTTATTCGATTCCAGAACATTGGGCAAAGATCGTGTGGCGTGCTTGAATATGAAAACTGGAAAAGAACTTTGGAATTCTGAAGAATATCAAGACCTTATCCCGAAAGGGAAAAACGAAGACAACTCGTTTGCTGACGATGGCGAACTCGAAACCGTGAAATTTATATTCGAATTGAATGCTTTCTTAATCTCGCAACGCAATTCGGTTATTCTTGTCAATGCAGATAACGGAAACAAAATCTGGGAAACTACAAGATTCAAGGGCGGAATTGGAAAATACATTTACAGTGCCGAGAAAAACGAAATCATAATGATCAATTTCAAACCCACGGCTTTGGGTGCACTTTTTTCAGGATTCAAAAACCAATTGGTTAGAATCAACGCTGCCAATGGAGATATTGTTTGGGATGTAACTTTTCGTGGCACAATCGAGAAAGAATTGGTTACCAGAAGAGCAATTGTAGAAATGTGGCTCAAAAAAGACAAATTATTTTTGAATATAAACGGTTTGATGGTTTTTGATTATGAATCTGGCAAAGAACTTTGGCAAGCAACTTTCGAAACCGATGTTGAACAATCGTCTGGTAGCAGTTT
Source organism: Bacteroidota bacterium (assembly GCA_031408435.1). Lineage (GTDB taxonomy): Bacteria > Bacteroidota > Bacteroidia > Flavobacteriales > Flavobacteriaceae > Flavobacterium. Next base: position 15,194 of record JANNWM010000073.1, on the reverse strand, counting down.
GTTTGGAGGTAAAAAAAGAACTAAAATTTACAGAACAATTGCCGATCCAATCTATACCGACGATGCTGTTTATTTAGTTATGCTAGGCAATCGTGACAAAACAAAATATGTACAAAAACACGAAATAAATACTGGTAAATTACTTTGGACTTCAGAAAAAATAACTGGTGCGTTGGCAATACCGAATGTTTATAAAGCGGGAAATAAAATTATGGTGCAAATTGGGGGCAAAGTACAAGTGCAAGAATTGCGTTATGAAGAAGCTACCAATGCAACTGCTTCTGCAATTTCAGGTCTTGGTGGTTTTGGTGGCGGTGGTTCTGCGAAACAATGGGTGCCTTATATGTTTTCGGATTATCGTGCTCAAAAAAATGGAGTTTTAGCACTTGATGATGCAACTGGGGCAACATCGTGGCGGTCTGAACGTTTCGATAAACGCATTACTGATTTAATTATCAACGAAGATAAAACTGTTTTCGTAGGCGATGGCGACGAGTTTTATGGTTATGATGTTGCAACTGGCAACCAATTATTCGATGTAAAACACAACGATGCCAAAGTCGGAAAAGCAACAGATGTTATCGATTTTGATGATAAAGTTGTAGTAATTTCCGAAAAAGGATTGGCTGCCTATTTCAAAAAAGATGGTAAACGTGTCTATGCCACCGAAAAATTAAGAGGCATTGATGGTTGGTATAAAATTAAAGATAATTTCTTTTTAAGAGACCAACGCAATTCCAAAAATATTATTCACGGTATTAATATGGAAACTGGCGAAACAAAAGGTTCGGTGCAATCGAAAGGAAAAGGTGGCAACCCACAATTTGGCGACGGAATAGATATTACTAAAGATGGTGAATACATATTTGCTTTCAAAGGTAAAAAAGTCGAAAAGATTAAAGTGAATAATTAAGAGTAGTTTTTTTTTGGATGAGTCGGTGGTTTTATATCACTGGCTCATTTTTTTTGTTTAAAAATACGACAAATTACGTATTTTTTTGTGTTTATAAATACCGCAAATTTGTCAAATAACTTTTAAACAACAATTATTATGAAATCGAAGATTCACGAATTCCAAATTAAAAAATTAAAAACCATTAATAAACGATTTTTTCAAATTTTAGTATTGGTTTTAGCATTTAATGCGAATGGGCAATCTCCAGCTTTTAATTGGGTAAAACAACAAGGTCTTTCGTCCCGAGATCAGGCAAGTAATGTAGCAATAGATAATAATGACAATTTATTTACGTTGGTAAAAATATCTTTTTCAGACATTGGGCAACTAATTAAGTATGACACAAGTGGAACTATATTATGGACAAAAAACATTGGCGGAACACCAGAAGATATCACTGTTGATAGTCTTGGAAATGTATATATTGTTGGTACATTTTTTAATCAAGTAGATTTTGATACAAGTGCTGCCGTTTCAAATTTGGGATATGTGAATTTTCAATCTTTAGTTTTTAAATTTGTTTTAAAGTTAGATAATGATGGTAATTTTTTATTAGCAAAAGAAATTGGAGGTACACCGTCATCGATTGCTATCGATTCTAATCAGAATATTTTTATAACAGGAATTTTTAAATTGACAGAAGATTTTGATCCTAGTCCATCGGTTATCAATCAGTTCACTTCACTAGACGGCTACTCAATATTTATTACTAAATTAGACAATGCTGGTTCGTTTGTTTGGAATAAAGTTATTGGAAAATCAACTGTAAGTACAAGCGGATTTGGAAATTGTGGTGGTAAAAAAGTTTTAATCGATGCATCAAATAATGTTTTAGTTGCAGGTTTTTTTTCTGATGATGTCGATTTTGACCCTAGTACAGGCGATACAACTTACACTTCAGGCGGAAGCTCACACACAGAAAATCCATTTACATTGAAACTTGACAATACAGGAAATTTTGTTTGGGCAAAATATTTTCAATCAAATCAAGAAAGCGTTTCAGAAGATATGACTTTGGATTCAGCTGGAAATATTTACACAACAGGAACATTGCAAGGTCAAATGGATTTTGATAGTAGTGCAAATACTTTATATTTATTTCACCAATACCGTAAAGTACCTTACGTTTCTAAAATGGATTCAAATGGAAACATAATCTGGGCAAAACAAATTTTTACCACAGATTGGGGTTGCGATTTAAAAAAAGTTAAAATTGACAACAATGGCAATATTTATACATTAGGAGATTTTAAAAACACTTTAAATTATACAACGCCAACAGGTGCTGGAACTGCTACAACCGCTGGGTTTCAAATTAGAAATGTTTTTATTTCTGTTTTGAATCCTGCTGGAAATTTAATTTCATTCAATCATCTTGGAGGGGCAGATATAACATTTCCGATAGATTTACAATTAAAAAACAGCAATATCTATTTTAGTGGTAATTTCGGTTCTGTCGTAGATTTTGACTGTACTTCTGGTGTTACTAATTTGACAAGTGCTGGTTTAACTGATAGTTTTGTTGCAAAATATAATATTTCAAGTTTTTTAAATACTAATAATTTTTCTAAAATAAATTTCAAATTATACCCCAATCCAACTTCATCACAAATTAACCTTTCATTCGAAAACAATCTCGAAAACGCTAATCTAAAAATCATTTCATTATTAGGTCAAACCGTTCTTGAAAAACAAAATCTATCAGGCAACAATTTAATTTTAGATGTTGCGAATTTAGCAAAAGGAATGTATGTTATTGAAGTTACTGATGGCGAATTGAAATTTAATTCAAAGTTTATAAAGCAATAAATTCAGGTTTACCTTAATCTTAAAAATACGACAAATGTCGTATTTTTTTGTGTTTTCAAATACGTCAAATTTGTATTGTTAATAATAACTTATAAATATAAACAAAATGAAATCAAAACTTTTATCTCTTGCAACAATTGCATTATTTGCAATAACATTAATTTCTTGTTCAACTTCTGACCCTGAGCCAACGCCAATCGTTACGCCTCCAACTATAATTGTTTCTAACACAGGCGATTTAAAATTATTCGTTATCGATACAGCCAAAGTCAACACTATTACAATGACTGGAATCAACGAAACTACAATTTTGAATCGTAAAGTAAACTTAAACAGTTATATCGGATCTTTTTCATTAAATAGTGATGCGTCAAAATTTGTTTATGTAGACAATCAATCTTCTTTTACAAACGGCAATAGCACTTATACAAAAACTGTTCGAGTTGCCATTGCCAATGGTTCTGGCGATATTGCAATTTATACTGCTCCGGCAAATACCAATACGGTAACTAACAATATTGGATTTGTAAAATTTGGAACATCTAAAATTTATTTTACAACAACAACACAAACGTTTGTTGGAGGTGCTGTAAGTAATGTTGTGAAATTAAATTCGACCAATTTTGATGGAACAGGATTGGTTGCAGAAAATTACAATGCAGCACCATCAAGCGTTTATAATTCTGATGTTTCATCTAATGGTAAGTATTTAGCAACAATGCAATCTGCACCAAATATTCCAAAATTTCTGGTAATTGATAGAACAGGCGACAATGGTGCGGGTACGGTAATCTTTCAAGAAAATCTGTTAACTTCTCCAACAGCAAATGTTTCGAACGCAGTAATATCATTTGATGATAAATTTGCTTACTATTCATTTGTAGAAAATCAATCTATAAAAGTAAAAATTGTAAACATGACCACACTAGCTTCAGATACAAAAACTATTGCAACAGGTTTCACGTCAACATCATTTTTCATGACAGTTTCTGTTGGCAGCGACAATAATCGTGGGGTTGTTGTAGTTGATTCTTATGACAATCTACCAACAAAATCCTATGTTTTTAATTTAGCCAATAGCTCTTCGACAACATTTAATAATAATGATAAAACTATAGATTATATAAAAGCATTCTAAAAATAATATTTTCTTAGGTTTATAAAAAAAAGTTACTTTTATAAATAAATTTTGATAATTTTATCAATCTCCTACAAGGTTTTTATTTTAATCTTGTAGGATTTTAGAAATTTCTTTTATACCTGTAAATTTAAAAAACTTTGCAAAATTTTAAATACAAAAATATTACATTTCAGAATCAAAAAAAACAAATTTGTATAAACCTTAATCCTGAAAAAAATGAAAAATTTATTTATATTATTGGTTTTAATTATCTGTGCTAAAGCCAATGCACAACTTTATGGCGACGCTTATCACTCTGCCAATCCGTTAGATGTGCAACGTGCTGCAGACCAACGTGCTCAAGCAACTAGCGATGCACATTACAACAGCATTAATAGCACTAGTAGCAAGTCAACAAATATTCAATACGATGGATCGGCAACCAATTATGATATGTTCGAGAAAGGATATTGGGACAAATTTTATGCCGATCAAGCCAAAAGACGATTGGCAGAAGCCGAAAATTATCGAAAACAACAAGCCGAAAATGACAAATACCGACAGGAACAACAAGCCAAAGAAAATTTAAAATTCCAACAAAAAGCTAAATATGTAAGTGATAATATTGCATATTTCACAAATCAAGGATTAACTACAAACGAGGCTATTGAATCACTGAATATTAAAAATTTTTATGCTAACACTCAAGGATACTTTTCTGATGCCGAGTATAACAATGCGGCAAAATCATTAGAAAATTGTAAAAAGAATATTAATTCAGACACTTTCGATAATCTAGCCGAATTGGTTTGGCAAGGACAACGTTACCCAGAAACTGCAACCAAATGTTTGGAACTTTTGAAGAAAAAATTCCCCAACAAAATAGCCTATCTCGAAGAAGTAGAATTATTGATGATGAGTAATTATTTTGGTGCTTCTGAGCCATTTGCAAGTTCGGTTTCTAGTGCCAGTTACCCAAAATCAGTTTTTGAATTAATGACTAATTCGGAAATAAAAACTTTGTTTGACAGGTTTGATTATTTATCCAAAAAATTTCCAGCACAATCTCTAAAAATGGCTGGTTCTTGTCGAGCGATTATTAATCCGTATAATCTAAAAGCCCAAGCAAAATATGATTTTATGAGCAAAGACAAAACAGAAATTTTCGAGGCTTGTAAAAATGTTTTTTTCTCAGAAAACCCCAAAGTTGCCGTAAATAACAAAGATTACGAGAGATGGATAGATTTTTTTGAAAACAGATTACGCAAACGTGTGGACTGGGTTTTAGAAAATTATCCAAAATATTTTGACAATTTAACCCCAACCGATTGGGCAAAAATTCAGAAAGCACAAGGCATGGATTATTACTATGTTTGGATTGTTTTTAGAGAAAACAAAAACAAATATGACAATAGTTATGCTGCACTAAAACAAGCAATGAAAGGTGTCGGATTGGACAAAGGGCCACTATTTGGGCAAGGGTCAGTTTTTGTTGGTATTAGCGAAAGATATGAAGGCAATTTCGAAAACGGAAAACCAAACGGGCTTGGAAAATATTATTGCAATGATGGTTCACTGTATTCTGGGAACATGAAAGACGGAAAATTTGATGGCATCGGGACTATGAATTGGATCAATAACAACAGCTATATTGGACAATGGAAAAACTCGAAGTTGAATGGCAAAGGAAAATATTTTGAAAGCAATGGTAATGTTTACGAAGGCGATTTTGCTGATGATAAATATGCTGGAAATGCAAAAATGATTTATAAAAATGGTGATGTTTTTGAAGGAACTTTTGTTGACGATAAACGATCTGGTCGAGGAATAGTAAAATTTACTGACGGAACCAGTTACAGCGGCGAATGGAAAGACAATTATTATGACGGCGAAGGCACTTATACAGAAATAAGTGGCAATTATAAAAAAGGCAAATACAAAAAAGGAGTTGAAGTAGCTGTAAAATATTATAACAAACAAGGCAAAGAAATTTTAATCAACGAGTTTCAAGGCGAAACCAAAAGTGGTTTTGGTACAAAAAAATACGACAATGGTGCTGTTTATGAAGGCAATATGGAAAATTATATTCCAAATGGTAAAGGAAAATATACTACAAAGAAACAGGATGTTTACGAAGGTGATTTTCTTGACGACCATTTTTCTGGACAAGGAACTATGAATTATAATAATGGCGTAATTTATTCTGGAAATTGGAAAAATGATAAACAAAATGGTTTTGGATTAAAAAAATTTAGCAATAAATCCTTTTACGAAGGACAGTTTGTAGATAATATGATGCAGGGTCAAGGCACTTTTACATATTCTGACGGAGGTACTTATGTTGGACCAATGCAACAAGACGAATTTGTTGGTCAAGGCGTTTTTACTTATGCAAATGGCACCGTATATACTGGAGAATTCAAAGACAGCAAGTACAATGGCAAAGGAATTATGAGATGGAAAGATGGCGATTCGTTCGAGGGCGAATGGAAAAATGACAAAAAAAATGGTAAAGGTATTTTAAAAAAAGCCAATGGCAATTATAAAAAAGGAACATTTAAAGAAGATGTTGACGATAAAGTAAAATATTACAACAAAGACAATAAAGAAATTTCTCAGGAAGAATACAATAAAAAGTAGATTTTGTTTATAAAAAAATCATCAAAAATGTTCAAAAACACACTTATTACTATTGTTATTGCTGGTTTTTTAGCAGCAATAATTTTCTTTGGCTTTGTCTTTGTACATTTTTACAAAGACATGAACAAACCAAAATCAGACAACGAAATTGCTAATTTAGATTATTATTACAAACACAACAAAACAGTTACTCAAAACTTTACTATCGATTCGGTTGATTACAAAATCAACAATTATGACTTTTACCTGAAACCACATTCAGTAATCTTGATTGTCGATATAGCTATTAAAAACACAACCAACCATTCAAAACAATATGCTAAATATTTTTTTGAGGTCAATAACGGTCCTAAAGAGGTTTATTACCCAAGTCAAGAACAATTTACGGTTTTCGAAAACAAATCACAAAAATTAAAACTAATTTATACTTTACCAGAAAAAATGTTGCCTTACATCAGGTACGAAATGCATCTTCTTAGTAATCTGAATGATAAGCAAAATGCACTCATTATTCTTTATAGAAATTATCGATCAGGGGGATAATTTTCAAATTCATTAAACTTTAAAAATACGACATTTATCGTATTTTTTTGTGTTTAAATGTTTCGCAAATTTGCCTTATAACTTTTAAAACTTTTAAAAATGAAAAAAATATTACTTATTATGGCATTCGTTTGTAGTGGATTTTTATTGGCACAAAACAATGCAACATCGTTCGATTGGTCGTTTAATGGTGGTGGTGGTTTTAATACCACTAAAAGGTTGCAATACAACTCGCAAGGTGACTTGATTTTTTTACTCGATGTTGGTCATCAAACCACTTATGGCGGCACAACGATTTCTTATCCTGGTTTTGGACAATTTCCTGGGACAGCAAGTTTTATTGGCAAAAGAACGCAAAGCGGAACATCGACTGTTTTAATTCAAAAAAGCACAACAAATCCTACGAGCACAACTTTTCAAGATTTTGTTATCGATAATGATGATAATATTATTGTTACAGGTGCAACTTTCGGTTACAATTCAACAGTATTTTATGATTTTGGAAATGGAATAACTTTGTATGGAAAAGGAAATTTTATCGCAAAATACAATCCACAAGGAATTTGCCAATGGGTAAAATTAGTAGATTATGGAATTACAGGTGCTATGCCTTATTCAGAAAATAAAAATATTGGTCTGGGAATTTTACCAAACAATGATATTTACTACGCCAATCGTTCAACCAATGGAAATAAACCATTTTGGTTGCTTAAATTGAACCCATCTGGAACCGAAATTTGGCATAAAGAATGGATAATGTCTGGCTCTTTTTCTGCCCAAATACTAACTTCGGTAAACAATTTTTTCTTTGATAACACAGGAAAAGCAACTTTCTATATTTACAGCATTCAAGGAGATGTTGTAACTCTTGATGGAACAGTACTCACGCCACCATCTGGAACACATCCATCAACATCGAGTATTGTTACTATAAATAATGACGGAACAAACGGAGTTTTTTCTACACACAGAGGCGGAATTGGTGATATTGCAGTCGAAAAAGCCACAGGAAATGTACTAGTAAAATGGGGGCAATATGTACAAAATCCCGCACCTTTTAATACAATTCCGTTGGCTGTAAACAATACTTATCAATATGCGGGTATAATTGCTTTAGATTCTAACAGAAATTTTATTAATAAAACAGCTGGATCATTTACTGTTTCAATTGGTAATTTATTTCCATTAGGTAATTTGAATTTTGTTACAAGCACAAGAATGATTCCTGGTGAAACAATTACAATTCCAAATCAAACTTTTACGGCTACTAAATACACACCAACTTGGAAATTTTTCGAAAATTTTACTTTTACAAAGTTTATTGCACATCCAGAAATTAATGGGACAAACACTAATTCTTATGATTTTATGGCTTTGTATAATAATAAATTAGCAGTATCTGGAAGTTATTATTTGCAAGACAATCCAACAATTAATGCCAATGGAATGACATTAACAACTTGTGGCAACGACCCTAATTTCGCTACTTTATATCCAAGTTATGCAACTTATCAAAATGATGTTTTTATCTCTCAATTAACAATTAACAACAGTCTATCGGTTTCCGAAAATAAACTATCGAATTTTAAGATTTATCCAAATCCAACTTCAAACAATCTAAATCTATCATTCGAAAATAATCAAGAAAACGCATCAATAAAAATCATTTCAATTCTAGGTCAAACTGTTCTAGAAAAACAAAATCTATCAGGTAACAATTTAAGTTTAGATGTTTCCAATTTAGCAAAAGGAATTTATATTCTTGAATTATATGATGGCTTTTCTGTTTCTAAAGCTAAATTCATAAAAGAATAAATCCAAATTTCTAAAATTTCTAAAAATACGACAATTGTCGTATTTTTTTGTGTTTAGAAAAACCCCAAATTTGTATTGTTAATAATAACAAACAATATCTAAATCAAATTAAAATGAAAAATTTATTCCTAACATTATCAATTGCATTTTTATCTTTAACTTCTTGTTCGCCAGGCGACGAATCGACAACTCCTGTTGTTTCGGGCGGAACATTACCAACCAAAATTGTTTCGACATATAGTGGTGGACAAGTTTCAACTTCTAATTTTACTTATTCTGGAAACAAAATTGTCGAAGAATTAATTCTTCCGGCCGAAGACGTTAGTAAAATAAAATATACTTACATTGGTGATAATATTACCAAAATCGAAAAATTTGCAGGAACAACTTTCGATGCTTTTGGCGGAGAAATTTTGACTTATGAAAACGGAAAAGTTAAAACAATTACAGATATTGCAGTTGCAGGATATAACGGAGATTTAACGAAAGAAACTTATGCTTACAACCCTGACGGAACAATCACAACAACATCTTCAAGCATCAATCAAACTACTGGAGTTGAAACCGCAAACGGTCGTCAAATGCGATATACTTATGCCTCAGGGTTATTAACAAAAACCGAATCAATTTCTGGAGGAGTAGTTGGCCAAGTAACCAATTATACAAACGATAATGGCAAAAATCCAGCTTTCAAAAACGTTTTAGGTTTCGATCAAACATTAGCTCAAGGAAATCTTAGATTATCTATAACTTATGTGGCAAGTTCTAATCCTGGCAAAACTTTTACTTATTCTTACAATGCCGACAATTATCCAAGTCAAGTTGTTGAACCAAATGCTTACGGAACACAATCAAAAACTCAGGTATTTACTTATTAAATAAAATTTCAGTAAGCCTTAATTATTAATTTTTTTTAAGGCTTACTGTCATATAATCAACTTCTTAAATTAAATTATTATGAAAAAAATTATACTATTATTATTTATTATTGTCAATGCCAATGCTCAAAACCCCACGTTTCAATCAGTGCAACAATACGAAAGTACCCAGGGCATTAATTGTTTAAAAATAATTACCGATAATTCAGGAAATACCTATTCGATTGGCTTGTTCTCTGGTACAGTCGATTTTGATTTAAGTGCCAATATTTACAATGTTACATCTTCTGTATCTGGCAACGATGCTTATATTTTAAAATTAGATAGCGCTGGACTTTTTGTATTTGTTAAAACATTTGAAGCCACGACATCAACATCAATTTTGAATATTTCTGAAATTACTTTAGATAGTAATAATAATTTTTATATTACTGGAAATTTTATGGGAACAATAGATTTTGATCCCAATGCAGCAACATTCAACATGACTGCTCCTGCTGATCAATTTAATGGTAATCAAGATGCATTTGTTGCAAAATATAGTGCTACGGGTGATTTAATATGGGCAAATAAACCTACTAGCCCCGGTAACGAATATGGTTCGTCAATAGCAATTGATGCTTTAGGAAACGTGATTTTAGTTGGAAAATTTTCTGATGCAACCGATTTTGACCCATCAATTGCAGTTTCGAGTATTACACCATTTGGAACAGGCGGCAGCAAATCGGACGCATTTATTTTGAAACTAAACAGTTCTGGCGATTTTGTATTTGCTAAAAGAGTGGGTAGCATTTATTTTGATGCGGCCTATTCTGTAAAAATAGACAGTTCTGAAAATATTTATATAATGGGACAATTTGGAGCAAGTGCCGATTTAGATACTGGAACAACAGTACTTACAGTTTCATCAGACGGTTCAGATACATTTGTAATAAAACTAAATGCCAATGCCGATTTTATATGGGGAAAAAAAATTGGAGCAGTTTCTAACTTTATGGAAGTTGACGCCACTGGAAACGTATATTTAACAGGTATTTTTAGTTCGTCATTCGATGATTTTGACCCAAGTTCTGCAACATTTTTTATTCCGAATATTACCAATATAAATACTTTTGTGTGTAAATTAGACACTTCGGGTGGTTTTCTTTGGGCAAAAAATCTAAAAGGAACATCGCCAGTTCGTACTTCTGGAATAGATATTGGATCCGATGGAAGCGTTTATACAATTGGCACTTTCAAACAAACAGTAGATTTTGATCCAGGAACAACAGTTTTTAACTTAACACCAGTGTCAAGCAACGAAAATGGTTATATTTCTAAACTAGACAATTCAGGAAATTTTGTTTGGGCTGGACAAATTGGCGAACAATCAACCGACTGCTCTATAAATGACATTGAAATTGACGCTAACAACAATGTAATTTTAGCGGGAGGGTTTACAGTGGCTTTTGACTTTGACCCAAATACTACAACCAATTATGTTATTTGTACAATGCAAACAGATGCTTATTTATTAAAATTAAACCAACAAAATCTTGGTTTAGTTCAAAATCAACTTAATAATTTTAGTGTATTTCCAAATCCAACATCAAACCAAATTAATTTTACTTATGAAAACAATCTCGAAAACGCAACTCTAAAAATCATAACAATAACTGGTCAAACGGTTGTTGATAATCTAAGTATTTCTGGGAACAATTTCAAGTACGATGTGTCGAGTCTAGCAAACGGAATCTATATTGTACAGGTTAATGACGGGTTTTCGGTAAAGAATTCTAAGTTTATTAAGGACTAATTTTTATTTTTTTCAACCTTAAAAATACGACAAATGTCGTATTTTTTTGTGTTTAGATGTTTCGCAAATTTGTAATGTTAATAATAGCAAATAAATTTTAAAACCCTTTAAAGAATGAAAACAATTAAAAAATTAAGTTTGTTGTTTGCAATCACATTTGCAACAATTTTATCATCATGCAGTAAAGACGAAGAAGCTGCAATTACTTCAACTGTTCCTGCAACAGGCACCTACATTACCGCAAAAGTTGATGGCGCAGATTTTACAACTGTTATTGCAGGACAATCGGCTGGTTCGGCTGTAAGAAACGCTCAAGGAGGATTAAATATTATTTTAGTAAGTGGTTCGAGTGTTTCTTTATCAAATCCTCAAAATCAAAAAAACATTGCTTTGTCATTAAATGATATTACAACACCCGGAACATATCCGCTTAGAGGTACGAATGGCAATTCAGGTATTTACTCAGATATAAATGCTGGTTTATCAACATCTTATTCAAGTGCTGCAGATTGCCAAGCTGCAACTGGAAGTGTGACAATTACAGCGATTTCTGCAACCCAAATCGAGGGCACTTTTAACTTTGTATGTAAAAAAGATGGCGCTTGCTCAGAAACCAAAACCGTAACCGAAGGCTCATTTAGAGGTGTTTTTTAGTTTCGTAATTCAAAAATCTAAATTCCTAAATTTTATAAAAATACGACATTTGTCGTATTTTTTTGTATTTACTAAAGCCACATCTTTGTAATGTTAATAATAACAAAATCTCTAAATTTCAAAATTATGAAAATAAAATTATTCCTAGCAACAATTGCTTTATTAGCAATAACTTCAATTTCTTGCTCTAAAGATGAAGAACCAGCAACAAACACACCAACAACAGTTACGCCAGTTGGGACAGGACTTTTTACAGCAACAATTGCTGGCGAAAATTTTACAACAAACGAAATTGTTTTAGCACAAGTTTCTGCTGGTGGAACCCAAGCTTTTTATACCATTGCAAAAAACGGCATTAGTTTTAGTTCGGCAATTTTTCCAGAAAACTTTCCGATTGGTCAAGCCAAACCAATTGCTTATTCGGGATATATTACATATAAACTTGGCGATATTACTTACATTCCAAAATCTGGTACAATGACACTTTCTATAATGGAAAACTACAAAAGAATGAAAGGAACATTTACTGGAGTTTTTGTTAGCGGAGCAACAGAAATTTCAATATCTGGTGAATTTGACGCAAAAAACTAAATTAATCTATAAATAATTCAATAATCTTTAAAATTTAATAAAAATGAAAACAAAATTCTTATCACTATCAATGATTGCTTTATTAGCAATAACTTCAATTTCTTGCTCAAAAAATGACGAGCCAGCTGCAACGCCAACAACTTAAAATCCAGTTGCTGGAAATGGATTTACTTGGACAATAAATGGTGCAACAACACCAAAAAACACATTAACTGCCAATTACAATTTGCAAGCAACAGCAATGAATTTGTTTGCAACGCCATCAGGAACTGTTTTCGAAATCAATTTAACGGGCAGCACGCCAGGAACTTATACTTTAGGTTCTGGAAATGCACTTTATTACAATTTTTCTGCAACCGAAAACTTAACAAATCCTACTTCGGGTAGTGTCGTAATTACTTCGTTTGCAAATAATAAAGCATCTGGAACATTCACCGCAACAGGAACAGGTGTTGGAGTAACTACTATTTCAGGAACTTTTGCAAATATTGGTTTGTAGCTAAAGTCAAAAAATTAATCAACCATTAATTTAATTTTAGATTAATGGTTAATTTTCATTATTTTTAACAAATATAAAAATTCTTATAATGATAAAACTAGCAATAATCGACGACAACTCATTTTTAATAAAAGCAACGCAAGAAAAACTATCATTTTTTGAAGATTTCGATATAAAATTCTCAGCATTTGATGGTCAAAATTGCATCGAAAAACTCGAAAAAAATCATAATATCGATTTAATTCTAATGGATATCGAAATGCCAATAATGAACGGAATCGAAGCTACACAAATTATTAAAAACAAGTTTCCACAAATAAAAATAATTATGTTGACTGTTTTTGACAACGACGAAAATATTTTTAACGCCATAAAAGCTGGTGCCGATGGTTATTTGCTCAAAGAAGTAAATCCAAAAGATTTACAACAAGGCATCATCGACACACTAAATGGTGGCGCTACAATGACACCATCTATAGCAATGAAAACCTTGAGGTTGTTTCGTGAACCAGTCAATTTCGAAAACACAACAATCAAAGATGAGGTAAATTTAACGACTCGAGAAATTGAGGTTCTAGAACAACTTGCTAAAGGTTTAAAATACAACGCAATTGCTGAAAATTTATTTTTATCTGCAGGAACCGTTCGCAAGCATGTCGAAAACATCTATAATAAATTAAAAGTTCACAATAAGTTAGAAGCAATTGCAAAAGCTAAAAATGCTAAATTGATTTAATTTTTATATATTCGTTGCATAAATAAATTAAAATGGCAACGCAATCACCACCAAAAACCAATCTTTTCGATAAAATTTCCGAAATCAGAAAATGGGTAGTTTTACTATTAATTACTTTAGTTTTATTTTTTGGTTACAAATATTTCACGTCAAATTCTAGTAATTCAACCGTTGAATATGATACAAATCTTATCCAACAACAAATAAAAAACGTAGGGAAACTTGTTGTTACCGAAGGTCATTTTGCCGAAGTTTTAACCTACAAAGACAGCAAAGAAACCATAATTCCTGGATTTAGTTTCGATAAAAAAGCAATTGTTGTCGTTAATGCCGATGTAACGGTTGGTTTCGATCTAAGCCAAGTAAAATATGATATCGATGCGAAAAACAAAATTTTGACGATAACCAATATTCCAAAAGAAGAAATAAAAATCGCTCCAGATTTTAAATATTACGACACCGAATCGTCAACATTTAATGAGTTTACAGGCAGTGATTACAACAAAATTAACAAAATAGCACGAGCCAATTTGTCAAAAAAAATCGAAGCTTCATCGTTAAAATCCAACGCCAAAAACCGCCTAATTTCAGAACTTTCTAAAATGTTAATTCTGACCAATTCAATGGGTTGGAAATTGCAATACCAAGGCAATGTTATTGGCAAACAAACCGATTTTAAACTCTAGATTTTTGATTTTAAATTGCTCCAACTACCACCATTTATGGCTGTAATGCCATAACTTTTTAAGGTTTTGGTTGCCAAAGCACTTCGCAATCCGCTGGCACAACAAGCAATAACGGGTTTGTTATATTCTTTTACAGCATCAATTTTCGATAATATAGTTTCTAAAGGAAAATTTTTCGAACCTATTATATGTCCACCAGAATATTCTGCTGTCGAACGAACATCAATAATTACTGCACCATTTTGTATAAATTCGCTTATTTTTTTGGATTTATTCCTAAATCCTAATAAATCTAATAGTCCCATTTTTTTTATGTAAACTTAAACTTTTTATCACTAGTGTCCCGTTAAAATTAATAAAAGTTCATTGAAATTATTGTAAATCTGTATTTTACGCTTAGTTTTATAGCGTGACGATTTCAAATCAATATTATAAGTTCGTATAAAAATACGAATATGAATAATGGTAAATAT
>JANNWM010000072.1:0-85287 GCA_031408435.1 Bacteroidota bacterium | reverse complement strand
CAAATGGGTTACAATCAAAACGATTTGGCAAAAATTGTTGGATTTAAAAGTCGTGCAAGTGAAATTTTGAACCGAAAAAGAAAATTATCATTAGAAATGATTCGTCAATTACATAACGGATTAAATATTCCGACTGACGTTTTAATACAAACATATTAGTAAAAAATAAACACAACAGTTAACAGCAGTTTGCAATCCCGAAAGCTTTCGGGAGGGGTTTTGGTCTTGGATTTACACATTGTTTTGTAATTTTGTGGTCAGTGATTTACTGAAAGTTCGGGCTAACCAAATCCTCAACTTCTGCAAGCCACGAGACGTTAAAAGCTATTTAAGCTGTCATTTTAGTCTAAAATGACTAAATTTCATCTATTTTTGCAGGACATTTATCTTATAAATACTATTTGTCAAATCGACGATTTTTCCATTCAAAACTTCCAAAAAATGAACAAAAAGCCACCGAAACACAAAAAAACGGATAACACAAACTTGAAACTATAGGAAAAATAAAATTATTTCCTTGAATAAAAATATTGGTTTTGAATAATAAAATGTAATCAACTATAAATTTTAATAAAAATAAATAAATCCAAATTTTGAAATGTATATAAAATAAACCAATTGCGAAAAACAAATTGGTTGCAAGTACAATTACTGCCAAAAACTTACCGAAAAAACCATCATAACTACACGTTTTACTGGCCCAACGAACGCGTTGACTAAACAATTTCGACCAACTTTTTTCGGGTTTTGTGATAACAATTGAATCTTTATTTTTTAAATATTTGACTTTTTCAGGAAAATGTTTAAAAGCTTTTTGCAATAAAAAAACATCATCACCAGAGGCAATTTTGTCATTTCCATCGAAACCATTCAATTTTAAAAATATTTTTTTTGTGTAAGCAAAATTTGCTCCGTTGCACATAAACGGTTTGTTGATTCCAAAAGTTCCAATTGTTGTGCCTTGTAAACTCAACAAATCTACAAACTGAAAAAAATTCAGAAAACCATTATTATTTGAAATTGAAACCGAACCAATAATCATTTCAAAATTGGAACTTTGAATAAAATTATCAAAAGCCAAAAGCCAGTTTTTATTGACCACACAATCGGCATCGGTTGTTATAATCCATTCATTTTCAATTGAATAAATTGCAGTTGAAATGGCATCTTTCTTTGGTGAATTCGACTTTCGAATGTTTTGTAATAATTTTGATGAAATTTCAGGGTTTTCGGATTGCCATTTGTTAAAAATCAAAACAGAATTATCATTAGAATTATCATTGACTACCACAATTTCGAATAAGATATTTGGATAATTCAAACTTGAAATCGAGTTTAATAATTCTAAAAAATCATTTTCTTCATTACGAAAAGGAACAATTATCGAAAAACTTGTTTTTGGTTGCAAATAATCATCAGAAATAGTTTCAATTTTATCAAAACCATAAATCAACAAACTGATTGTCAATATATAAATGATTAATATGATGATGAAAATGTAAATCATCTGTCAGTTTTTAATTTGAAGTTTAGAACAAAAAAACTGCCAATTGCAACTGGAATTGCAACATTTAAAAACCACATGAGCGAAGTAATAAAAATAATAATCCACTCGTTTATGCCTAATAATTTAAAGAAAAAAATTGCCAAACTACCTTTTAAAGCAAAATCTAAAAACTGAAAACTAGGCACAACCGATGCCAAAAAATAAACAGTAGTTATGGTCGAAATCAACACAAAATAATCTAAATTTATATCAAATGCTATTAACAAAAAATAATATTGGTGCGTAAAAACCAAATATCGACCAAATCCTAAAATGATATTTTTTTGATGAATTTTTTTGGGAATGTTATTTATTTTTGAAATAAAATTTTGAATCGTGTAACCTTTTATTTTTTTGTTTTTAGTTAATACAAAAAACAAAATCAATACAATCGAAATACCAATAATTCCAAAAGCCCAAAGATAATAACCTAGAATCAACATTCCTAAAACCCCAAAAAAAGCAGTTGCAACCATCTGAATACCATTACAAATTAGGTTTAAAAAAATAATTTCTGATGTTTTTGATTTATCAAAATACAATGCTTTTCCAGCATATTCGCCAACACCAATTGGAGTAAAAACACCAAGAGTCAAGGCAGCAAGAACTTGTTTGGTCGATTCAAGAACAGAAATTGGTCTAATGATTTGTGCTAAATTCTGCCATTTCAAAATTTCGAAATATCGGTTCAAAAAACTAAAAGCAAGAATAAATAAAATGCCAAAAAGCGATTGGTTTTTTTTGAAAATAACTAAAAATTTTGCCCAATCGAGTTGGTCATTATTTGCCAATTCATTGTAAATAAAATAAAAAGCAGCAACAACAATCAAAATTTTGATAAGTTGAACTAGGAATTGTTTAGTTTTGTGAGAAATTGAAATCATTAGCCCCCTAGCCCCCAAAGGGGGAATTATTGAGCAACAAATAAACAATTTTTAACCTACATTTGAACAGAAAATCAAAAAAACTTTGCGCCTTAGCGTCTTAGTGGCAAAATCATGGCAAACGAAAGAATAATATTAGGAATCGATCCTGGAACAACAATTATGGGTTTCGGATTGATAAAAGTCGTGAATAAAAAAATGGAATTCTTGCAGCTCAACGAACTGATTTTAAGCAAATATGACAATCACTATCAGAAACTAAAAGTCATTTTTGAACGAACTATCGAATTGATAGACACGCACCATCCAGACGAAATTGCAATCGAAGCACCATTTTTTGGAAAAAACGTACAATCAATGCTCAAGTTAGGTCGTGCTCAAGGAGTTGCAATGGCGGCTGGACTTTCTAGAGATATTCCGATTACAGAATACGAACCCAAGAAAATAAAAATGGCAATTACAGGCAACGGAAACGCTAGTAAAGAACAAGTTGCCAAGATGTTACAACAATTATTGGGATTGAAAACTTTACCCAAAAACCTCGATTCAACCGATGGTTTGGCAGCTGCTGTTTGTCATTTTTTTAATTCAGGAAAAGTAATTGGCGAAAAAAGTTATTCTGGTTGGGATGCTTTTGTGAAAGATAATGAAAGTAAAATTAGAAAATGAGATAATTTGTCTATCAGAAAATTAATTTTTATCAATGAATGATATTATCTCATTATATCATTAACAAATTATCTAATTAAATATGTCAGGCATCTACATTCACATTCCATTCTGCAAGCAAGCTTGTAATTATTGCGATTTTCATTTTTCGACTTCAATGAAGAAAAAAGATGAGATGATTTTGGCATTGGTTAAAGAAATTGAAATCAGAAAATCAGAATTCGATAATCAAGTTGTCGAAACCATTTATTTTGGTGGCGGAACACCGTCAAGATTAGAGATTGCAGATTTTAAATTGTTAATTGATTCAGTTTTTACAAATTTTAAAATTGCAAACAATCCCGAAATTACAATCGAAGCCAATCCTGATGATTTATCTGAAAATTATTTAATTGAGCTTTCAAAAATTGGTATAAATCGACTTTCCATCGGCATTCAATCTTTTTTTGAAGATGATTTATCGATGATGAATCGGGCACATAATGCTAATGAAGCAATTAAATGTTTGGAGGTTGCAACACAATATTTCGACAACATTTCTTTAGATTTGATTTATGGAATTCCGGGAATGAGCAACGAAAAATGGAAACAAAATATCAAAACTGCATTGAGTTTTGGCATTAATCATATTTCGAGTTATGCTTTGACAGTCGAGCCAAAAACGGCTTTAAAAAAATTAATCGAAACCGGAAAAATCGATAATCCAAAAGACGAAGTTGCCGCTGCACATTTTGAAATTTTGGTCGAAATGCTCACAGCAAATGGTTTTATACATTATGAATTATCAAATTTCGGCAAAGAAAATTACTTTTCGAAAAACAATTCGAGTTATTGGTTAGGCAAAAAATATATTGGCATTGGACCATCTGCACACAGTTATGATGGCAATTCTAGAAGTTGGAATATTGCCAATAATGTTGTTTATATAAAATCAATAAACGAAAACAAATTGCCTTCTGAAATCGAAAATTTATCCAAAACCGATAAATACAACGAATATATAATGACAGGCTTACGAACAATTTGGGGAATTTCGTTAGATAAAATCGAAACTGATTTTGGTTCAGAATATTTAGATTATTTAATAAAAAATACTCAAAAATTCCTAAATGACGATTTGCTTTTTATCGATAATAAAATCTTGAAACCAACCAAAAAAGGAAAATTTTTGTGTGATGGCATTGCAAGTGATTTGTTTTTCTTAAATTTGGAAGTTTAACCATAAAGAAAACTAAGGATACACAAAGCAAACCAGTATTAGACTTTGCGACCTTTGAGGTTAAAATTTGTAATAAAATATACATGAAAGCAATAATAAATAACCTCGAAATCGATTTATCGAAGCCAATCGATATTTCTATTCCTTTATCAAATACCGACGAAAATCCAATTGCTTGGTATATTGAAAAACCCGAAATTTCGCCAGTAATTTTTGGCGATTGGATAGGCAAAGTTTCTGAAGGAAGTTCTTCGACAAATTTTAATAATATTTCATTCAATCCGCATGGACACGGCACGCACACAGAATGTTTAGGACATATTACTAGAGAATTTTATAGCATAAACGATTGTTTGAAACAGTTTTTCTTTTTTGCGAAATTAATTTCAATCGAGCCAGAAAATATTAATGGCGATTTAATAATTACTAAATCTCAAATTGAATTGTTAATCCATCAAGCTAATTTTGAGGCATTAATTATTCGAACTTTGCCAAACAAAACTGACAAATTATCAAAGAAATATTCCAACACAAATCCAGCTTATTTGTCTGAAGAAGCTGCCGTTTATATTCGGGAAATCGGTATCAAACATTTGTTAATCGATTTGCCAAGCGTTGATAAAGAGCATGATGAAGGACGATTATTGGCACACAAAGCATTTTGGAATGTAAAAAATGTTACTGTTTTAAATGACGATGCCAGACTTGATTGCACAATTACTGAATTGATTTTTGTTGCTGATAAAATCCCAGACGATAATTATTTATTAAACCTACAAATTGCAAGTTTTGTAAATGATGCAAGTCCGAGTAAGCCAATTTTGTATAAAATTTATAAAACTTCGATGTAAATTTAAAATAATGAACCTAGAAAATTATTACGAATATTGTGTTTCTAAAAAAGCAGTGACCGAACATTTCCCTTTTGACGCAGATACTTTGGTTTTTAAAGTTGGCGGAAAAATGTTTGCATTAGCTAATTTATCTGGTTTCGAAAACGGAAATCCATCAGTTAATTTGAAATGCGACCCAGAACGAGCGCAAGATCTTCGAGCCGAATTTGATGATATTTTGCCAGGATTTCACATGAGCAAAATGCATTGGAACACTATAAATATTAATAAATCAGTAGCTGATAAAATGATTTATCGACTAATAGACCATTCGTACGAGTTGGTTTTTAAAAGTTTGACAAAAAAAATACAATCCGAAATCGAAAATTTAGAATTATAAAATTAGATAATTAGACAATAAGGCACTACTTTTGATAAGGATTTTAAAACCATTAAATAATCTTTTTATTTTATAATAACAAAGATTCTAAATTAAACTTTTAAACCATTTTAAACTTTTATACCATTTTTATGATCGATAATTTAAAGAAATTTTTGAACGAAGAACAAGATCCGAAAGCGATTGAAAAAATCACCAGTAAACTCAATGATTTATTAATGCGAAACGAAGAAGTGGGTTATATTGGCGTTCAGAAAAAACCAGTTACCGTTTTTCCTGACAGTATTGTTTTGACCAATAAAAGAATCATTATTTGCAAACCAAAAAACCTTGGATTATCTATGGATTTTTTGGATTATGATTGGGACGATATTAATGCAACATTTGTAAAAGAAAATATTTTAGGATCAGAATTTTCGTTTTCTACCAAAAGCGATTTAACGATTTCGATAGATTATATTCCGAAAACACAAGCCAGAAAAATCTCGACTTACGCCAAAGAACAATTAGATATTTTAAAAAATGGTGTTCTAACAATTCAAGTATTAGATATTGTTGCAGAAGAACCAATTGCAGTTTTTGATGAAATTGTCGAAGAACAAATCGAAGAAATAGATACAGAAGAAGTAACCGATTTTGCAGTACTTAAACCAAATCAAACAGCAATTTACGAACCAATTCAAGAAACAATATCGCCAATTCAAGAAAATTCAAGTTCAGGATTGTCGCAAGACGAATTATTTGCCAAACTGCAAAACTATAAAAAATTGTTAGACAATGGTTTAATCATGCAAGGCGAATATGACAATTTCAAAAAAGAAATTTTGAGCCAGATGTAATTTATAAAAATAAAACATTTCGAATTTCATTGATTTTTGGAATTTTTTATTTGAAAAAACAACACTATTTTTCAAAAATTATAACATTTGTTGATTGTAATGTTAAATTACTTTAATTAACTTTGCAAACGTTTTCGTAATCAAAATATACAATTTACAACATACAAAAAAATATGAGACCAGATTTATTTCAAGCTCCAGATTACTATTTACTTGACGATTTATTGACCGAAGAACACAAATTAGTCCGTGATTCGGCTCGTGCTTGGGTTAAAAAAGAAGTTTCACCAATTATAGAAGAATATGCTCAAAAAGCAGAATTTCCAAAACAAATAATTAAAGGTTTGGCAGATATTGGTGGGTTTGGACCTTATATTCCAGAAGAATATGGCGGTGCAGGACTTGACCAAATTTCGTACGGACTAATTATGCAAGAAATAGAACGAGGCGATTCAGGCGTTCGTTCAACATCATCTGTGCAATCGTCGTTAGTTATGTATCCAATTTGGAAATATGGTAACGAAGAGCAACGTATGAAATATTTACCGAAACTTGCCACTGGCGAAATGATGGGCTGTTTTGGGTTAACCGAGCCAGACCACGGATCAAACCCTAGTGGAATGACAACTAATTTTAAAGACAAAGGCGACCATTATTTGTTAAACGGTGCCAAAATGTGGATATCAAACGCACCATTTGCCGATATTGCAGTAGTTTGGGCAAAAAATGAAGAAGGTAGAATTCACGGATTAATCGTAGAGCGTGGCATGGAAGGTTTCTCGACCCCAGAAACGCACAACAAATGGTCACTTAGAGCATCATCGACTGGTGAATTGGTTTTTAATAATGTAAAAGTTCCTAAAGCCAATTTATTACCAAACAAATCTGGGTTAGGAGCACCTTTAGGTTGTTTAGATTCAGCACGTTACGGAATTGCTTGGGGTGCTATCGGTGCAGCAATGGATTGTTACGACACCGCATTGCGTTATGCAAAAGAAAGAATTCAATTCGGAAAACCAATTGCTGCAACCCAATTGCAACAAAAAAAATTAGCCGAAATGATTACCGAAATCACCAAAGCCCAGCTATTAACCTGGAGATTAGGCGTTTTACGTAACGAAGGTCGCGCAACAACCGCACAAATCTCTATGGCCAAAAGAAACAACGTCGATATGGCAGTTCATATTGCTCGCGAAGCCAGACAAATATTAGGCGGAATGGGTATAACTGGCGAATATTCAATCATGCGACACATGATGAATCTCGAATCGGTTTTGACCTACGAAGGCACACACGACATTCATTTATTGATAACAGGAGCCGATATTACAGGCATTCCTGCATTTCAGTCGTAATGATTTTTTGGAGCTAATTCCAGCTTCCTACCTGCCGGCAGGCAGGTTCATTTCATGAAAACGGTTTGAAAAACATTTTTCTAAGTCAAAAAACGAACTTCCGTTGGTCGTTGTTTTTTGACAAGAAAAATTAGTTTTTCAAACCGTTTTGATTTCCATTTCAATCTGGGCTAAAAATTCGATTTAATCAAAACTTTAGATTCTAATTAGTCGATTTTCAAAAGTTTTAATTTTGAAAATAAAAGCGTATTTTTGAATAAAACTTCAATGTTTAGATCTCACAACCGATTAACACGAGCTTACCAGCAAGCACATAAAGTTTCATTTGACAACAAGTCTAAATTTATTTTGTTTAGCGATTGTCATCGTGGCGATGCAAGTTTTGCCGATGATTTTGCCAACAATCGCAATATTTATCAACACGCTTTGAAACATTATTTCGAAAACGATTTCTCGTATATAGAACTTGGTGACGGCGATGAGCTTTGGGAAAACCTTTTTTTTAAAGATATTTTCGAAGCCAATAAAAGCATTTTTTTATTAATTAAAAAATTCTATGATGCCAATAAATTACACATGATTTATGGCAACCACGATATGGTTTATAAAAATGCATTGACCGTCAAAAAAAATTATTCTGAATATTTTGACATCAAAGAAGGCAAGAAATTGCCGTTAATGCCCAATCTGAAATTCCACGAAGCAATTGTTTTGGAACATTCACAAACCAAGCAAGAGGTTTTCTTGACGCACGGGCATCAAGCAGATTTTATGAATTATGTAGGCTGGAAATTCAATCGGTTTTTTGTACGAATACTCTGGAAACCATTACAAATTTGGGGCATAAAAGACCCAACAAGTCCAGCCAAAAATTATACTGAACTAATAAAAGTAGAACGAAGAATAAAAAAATGGATAGCTGATAATGGCAATAAAATAACCATTATTGGACACACACACCGACCTCATTTTCCGAAACCCTTGACCAACGAACTCAATTATTTTAACGATGGAAGTTGTGTTCACCCAAGAAGTATTTCGGGAATAGAAATTTGTGAAGGTAAAATTGCACTTATTAAATGGTTTATAGATACCAAAGACGATGGCACTTTGCAAATTAAAAAAGAATATGTCGAAAACGAAGCCAATTTAATTGATTATAAAGCAGTTGAAATAAATACATAATATAAATTTTAAAAATAAAAAAACCCTTAACTATTTGCTAGTTAAGGGTTTTGTGCGGATAATAGGACTCGAACCTACACGCCTTGCGGCACCAGATCCTAAGTCTGGCATGTCTACCAATTTCACCATATCCGCTTAATTGGAGTGCAAATATAGTCATATCTTTCGAAATAAAAAATCTAAATCAACAAATTACAAAAAAATATTAATTCCAATATTTTCATAACTCTTTTTTGTACTTTTGAAATTCAAATAAAAATTAAAATGAATAATATTAAATCATACGTTGCCGAAAATAAACAACGTTTTATTGAAGAATTAATCGAATTGTTGAAAATTCCATCTGTTTCTGCCGATGCTAAATTCGAAAAAGAGGTAATCAAAACTGCCGATGCTGTCAAGATTAGCCTTGAAAAAGCAGGTTGTAATTTTGTAGAAATTTGCGAAACGCCAGGCTATCCAATAGTTTACGGGGAACATATTATTGATAAAAACCTGCCAACCGTTTTGGTTTATGGACATTATGATGTGCAACCACCAGATCCATTAGATTTGTGGACATCGCCACCATTTGAACCAATTATAAAAGTAACCGATATTCATCCAGAAGGAGCAATTTTCGCCCGTGGTTCTTGCGATGACAAAGGTCAAATGTACATGCACGTTAAAGCTTTCGAATACATGATTGCAAATAATAATTTGCCTTGTAATGTGAAATTCATGATTGAAGGCGAAGAAGAAGTTGGTTCGAAATCATTGTCGTGGTTTGTAGAACGCAACCAAGAAAAGTTATCTTGCGACGTGATTTTAATTTCTGATACCGGAATGATCTCAAACCAACAACCATCAATAACAACTGGTTTGCGTGGCTTGTCTTACGTAGAGGTCGAAGTTACAGGACCAAATAGAGATTTGCATTCTGGACTTTATGGCGGTGCAGTAGCTAACCCAATAAATATTCTTTGCAAAATGATTGCTTCGCTTCACGACGAAAATAATCACATTACAATTCCAGGATTTTATGACAATGTCGAAGAATTATCGCTAGAAGAAAGAGCAGAAATGGCAAAGCGTCCATTCGTACTTGATGATTATAAAAAAGCTTTGAATCTTTCTGATATTCATGGCGAAAATGGTTATTCGACCAACGAACGTAATTCTATTCGACCAACTCTAGATGTAAACGGAATTTGGGGCGGCTATACTGGTGAAGGTGCGAAAACTGTAATTGCGAGTCAAGCATTTGCCAAAATCTCTATGCGTTTAGTACCCAACCAAGATTGGGAAAATATTACCGATTTGTTTACAAAACATTTCGAAAGTATTGCACCTGCTGGAGTAACTGTCAAAGTAAAACCGCATCATGGTGGTCAAGGATACGTTACGCCAACAGACAGCATTGGTTACCAAGCAGCGAATATGGCTTATACAGAAACTTTTGGTAAACCAGCAATTCCGGTACGGTCGGGTGGAAGCATTCCGATTGTGGCTTTGTTCGAAAAAGAACTGAAATCTAAGACAATATTAATGGGTTTTGGTCTCGATTCTGATGCAATTCATTCACCAAACGAACATTTTGGAATTTTTAATTATTTAAAAGGGATCGAAACTATTCCGTTATTCTACAAATATTTTGTTGAATTGAATAAATAAATCAAAACGGGCTATTAGAAAACATTTTTTTTAATAGCCTTTTTTTTGAGTTTTATTTGTTTGAAAGTTTTTATTGTTGTGACAATAAAAAAAACTCTAAATTTTTAAAATAAAAGTTGTTCCAACACCAACTTTACTATCAACTACAATCTCGCAATTAATCGCTTTCGCCAAGTCACGAATAAGGTGTAAACCTAATCCTGATTGAATGCCAATTACCTCATTGTCATCATAAAGTGCTTTAAATCGATGGTTTTCTGCGCCTTTTCCGTTGTCGGTTATAGACAAAAAAGATTTACCATTTCCGCCACTGCGGACAGGTTCTTGAAAAGCCTTCCAAAGTATCGTTGGATTTTTAATTTCACTTAATGCTTTTATTGCATTTCCAGTTAAATTTCTAATGATGGTTTTTAGGTAATTCTCGTCTGTAAGAATTTCAAGGTTTTGTATATTCTCAAACAATATAGAAATGGTTTTTTCGCTTGAAAAATGGTTTTTGGTATCTGTAAACAATTTAGAAACTAGTATTTTGTCAGGTTTTGGTTTGAAATTTTCCATTTGACCTTTGCTCCATAAAAGCATATCTTCCATCGATGACAATAGGTTTTCGGCAGACGATAATGTTTCCGATTCGATTTGTGTTTTTGTGGCTTCGTCTAACAATTCGGGACTTTCTTTTTGCAAATGCAAATAATGAATTAGATTATTGACTGGACTTCGCAAATCGTGGTTCAGAATACCGAAAAAACGTGCTTTTACTTTGTTGGCTTGGTCTAAATCTGCATTTTTTAAATCTAACTCGATATTTTTTGAATCTAAATTTTCGTTTAAAAGTTGTAGTTTCTGATTGATTTTTTTACGGTTTTGATTTTGATATAAGAGCAAACATCCAATAATTGTGAGTAGCAAAAGCCCGCCAAACAAATAATATTTTTGTTTTTCTTTGGCTTCGATATAAAGTTTTGCGATTTTAATTTCTTTTTGTTTTAACAAAATTTCTTTTTCAGCAATTGTCAACTGTTTTTTTTGTGCATTTTTTAATAATTGCTCTGACTTTAATTCTGATTGAGTTTTTAGATAATTTAATCTAACAAGATCTCGTTCTTTGTTGCTTTCATTGAGTTTTGAACTATTCAATTCTAATAAGAGTTGTTGTTGTTTAATATTTTGATTATCAATTAATTGTTTAGTTTTGTATTTCTCTTCTTTATTATCAAATTCATATTGTATTTCTAAACGAGAAATTTGTTTTCGATTGTTTTCATTTTCAATTTCTTCTTTGTTCGAAATGTATTTTTTAAAATAAAAATAGGCACTATCTATGTTTCCTTTTCTTTCAAAAAGATTACTTAAACTAGAATTAGATTCTTTTTGAATATCTTTTATTCCAATTTTTTTTGCAAAACTATTCGCTTTACTCAAGTAATTTAACGATTCATCAAAATTATTTTGCGATAAATAATATTCTCCTATTCTTTGATAATTTACTGCAATACCTTTTTTGTTATTTATCTCTTCATTTATTTTCAAAGCTTTTGAATTATTTTCAAATGCCTCTTGATATTTTTTTTGTTCTATACAAACGCTTGCTTTGTTACCATATTCTCGAGCAACGCCCAACTTGTCATTAATTTCGATATTTTTTTGCAAAGCTTTATTAAAAAAAATTACCGCTTTTTCAAATTCTTTTTTAGAAAAATAAGTGTTTCCAAGATTCCCAAGATTAGCAGCAATTCCTTGTTGATAGCCAGCTTTGGTATGTGTTTCGAGTGCTTCCGAAAAATGTTTAATAGCTAAGTCATAATTTTTTAATTCGTTATAAATAATTCCAATATTGCCATTTGCAAAACCTGAAAGTTTGGTTTCGTTGGTCTTTTCGCAAATTCTAATTGAGTTTTGATATAATTTTAAGGCTTCAGGATATTTATTTTGTACTGTTTTAATACCCCCAAGATTAGAATAACACAAAATCATTCCTTTATAATACTTTATTTGTTCAAAAACATTCAAGGCTTTTATAAAATAATCTTCTGCTTCTTTGAAGTTGCCTTTAGAATAATTAACCGCTCCAATTAATTTATACGATTCGCCTGTACCTTTTTTGAAATTTAATTTATCTGAAAGTGATAACGATTCATTGGCGTACTGTAACATTTTATCAGGATTCAATCCATAATATGCCATTGATAGTTTTAAAATCAAGGTTGCTCTGATTGTATCTTGACGGTTGTTGTTGCTTAGTTGAATGTTTAGGTCGTTAATTATTTTATTTTCTTGAGAAAAAGAAATAACCCAAAATAAGATAAAAAAATAAGAATAATATTTCTTCATAAAACCAAATTTAAATTGTCCTTGAAACTGCGACCAACCGGAATGAGTGCATCGTTATTCATTTCGACTTCTTGCGATGTGAATTTCTTGACAAACTGTCTTTGAACTGCAAAACTTTTATGAATTCTAATAAAATCTCGAAAAGTTTCTTGTTTTAGCAAACTGCCAATATTCGACCAAATGCAATGTTTTTTTTGAGTTGTTACCAGCAAAGTATAATCTTTTAATGCTTCGAGATACAAAATATCATACAAGTTAATTTTGTATTGCTCTGAACCTTCTTTTATATTGATTACATCTTTACCAAAACTGAGTTCGAACAATTTGGCTTTTTGATTCACTTCAAGAAACTGCTCTGCACGCTGCATTGCTTTCTCGAATCGATCAAACTTTAATGGTTTTACTATAAAATCTAATGTTTCTAGGTCAAAACTTTCTACGGCATGTTCTGGGTGACTGGTTATGTAGATGCAAACAGGAACATCAATTGCTTTTTTACGTAATTCGAGTCCATTTGTTCCAGGCATATCAATATCAAGAAACAAAATGTCAATTTTTTGACTGTTCAAAACCGCTAAAGCATCATTTGCAGATGCATAAGCACCAATAATATTTAGTTTCGGAAAACGTTTGGCAAACGACACTACCATTAATCTATCGACTAACTCATCATCAACTATAATGCAGTTCCAAATGCTCATCTAAGAATTTTTTATAATTTCAAATATAACTCTTTTTCTAAAATAGGCATCACTTCTATCGGTTCAGTTTTAACTCCAACTCAAATTGGTACTGCTTCGAATTGGGATTTTGTTTCAGCTGGAAGTAACCATACAATGGCAATAAAAACCGATGGCACACTTTGGGCTTGGGGACGCAATTTTAATGGTCAATTGGGCGATGGCACTACTACAAATCGAACAACTCCAACACAAATTGGCACAGCAACCAATTGGCAAGAAGTTGCAGCAGGAAATGCTAATAGCATTGCTACCCGATCAGGAAATACGCTTTGGGGTTGGGGACAAGCAGGATCTGTAGGCGATGGCACAAATGTTCAAAGAAATAGTCCTGTACAAATTGGAACTGCAACCAATTGGGCGCAACCATTTGCAAATGTATCGGCAATGGCTAAAAAAACCGATGGCACACTTTGGGCTTGGGGCAACAATGGTTACGGACAATTAGGGTTGGGCAACACAACCAATCAACTTAGTCCTGCTCAAGTTGGAACGGCTACTAATTGGAGAAATGTTTCAATGGGATTTGGGCATACATTGGCTGTAAATACTAGCAACACTTTGTATGGTTGGGGTTGGAACAATAATGGACAACTAGGTGACGGCACAACTACTGACAAACTTTCGCCAATAATTATAAGTCAAAATGTTTTAAAAATGGCGGCAGGAACTTATCAAAATATTGCAACATTAAGCAATACACAAACCTACACTTGGGGAAGCAACCAATACGGACAAATTGGCAATGGCACAACTTCTACAAATGGGCAACCTGTTGCGCCAACATCTATAAATTGCCCGACAAGTTTGGCAAATGAAAGTTTCGAAACCAAAACAATTTCGTTGTATCCAAATCCTTCAAATGGAATATTTACAATTAATTCAACAGAAAATAATGTTAAAATAACTGCTTTTGATGTTTTAGGAAAAGAAGTTGAAGTTAAATCTTACGAAAACAATCAATTTGCTATCGAGAATAAAGGCATTTTCTTTTTGAAAATTACTTTCGACAAAGGTAAAATTTCAAATCAAAAATTAATTATCAATTGAAATATATTATGAAATCAAAGATTCACGAACACCAAAAAAACAATAAAATTAGCGTAAGTAAAACACTAAAAACGGCATTTGTATTTTTATTATTAACTTTTACTTTTTCATGTAGTAAAGATGATGAACCAACTACAACACCAGTTCCAGAAATAAGAGAAAACAGGCTCATTAAAGAAATTAACGACAAAACAACCAAAACTTTTATATACAATTCTGACAAACAACTAATTAAAGTTATAGAAATAGGCGATTTGAATTCTGGAATTACACAATCGATAAAAAATTATACTTACATCGAAGGAAAAATTACTAATAAAACAGAAGATTTTACTGGTTCGCAATCGTTTAGTTTTATTTATAATTATTACTACACAAATCAAAAATTAGCCTCGGTTTACGTTCAAAAACGTATAAATGGTATAAACTATGATTTTCAAACTTTGACATATAATTATGAAACTCCAAATGTTATAAAGCAAACAGATGAAAGGTTAAATGGCGACAAAACATTGGCAGTAATAGATGTTATTAATGAGAACATTACATCAGTTTCTTATTATACCAATGTTACATTTTCGAATCCAGCTGGAATCTTAAATAATACTAACATATATTCAAATTATGATGATAAAAAATCACCGTATGATTATTTTACGACAAAAACATTATACAATTTTCCTTTTTCATCAAATAATAATGAAGGTAGATATGAATCGTCTGGTGTTAATATAAATTATACCTATGAATATAATAGCGATGGTTATCCGATTTCTAAAAAATCATCTTTTGACAATAAAATTACAACTTATCAATATGAACGATTATAAAATAATAAAAACTATGACACTGAAAGTTCACGAACACCAAAAAAACAATAAAATTAGTGTGAGTAAAACACTAAAAAATACATTCGCAATTTTATTATTAATCTTTGCAACTTCTTGTAGCAAAGACGACGAACCAACACCTGCAACAGAACCAACACCCATTTTGACATTATTGATAAAAGAAAAATTTTCTAGCGGTCCAATTCAAAATTATGTTTACGATTCGAATAATAAATTAATAGCCATTAATGAACCTTATTTTGGTACAACGGGTCGTTCGTCATTAGGATCAATAACCTATAACGCCTCAGCAAAAATCGATCAGGTAGCAATTGACCATAGTGGAGGTTATAAAGATTCAAAAGAAAAATATACTTACAACATAGATGGAACTTTACAAAAAAAAGAATTATTTGAACAAAACCCAATCTCGAATATTTACGAATTAACCAAAGCACGAGTTTTTAGTTATGGACTCAATCAAGTTGTAGAAATTGTAAACAATTTGAACTCTAAATATAGAAATGTTTATGATTATAGTGCAACTGGAAATCTTTTAAAACTGACAAATTTTCAAAACGTAACAGATACAAACCCAACAGGCGATATTAATTATGAAAATGTATATGCTGATTTTGATAATAAAAAAAATATGTATTTGTCAATTCCGTCAGAATATATGTTTCCTGTTAAATTTGTTAACAATGCTTTAAAAGATGGCGGTAGAACATACAATATTACCTATGATTCCGATGGATATCCAACAAAAGTAAGCGGAACAGTTGCTGGATCTGGCTACACAGATTATGAATATAAAAAATTAAATTAAATTATAATTAATATGATAACATTAAAATCCTTTCTAGCAATTGCTATGTTTAATTTTCTAGCAATTTCTTGCAGCAAAAACGATGAAACTGCAACAACCAATCCAACCAACAACGAGCCAAAAGTTTTTAATAAAGACGATTATTCGGAATATTTTGTTTGTAAAGTTGGCGATTTTCAATACAATACTGGAAACAGCGCTGGAAACACTACAAGTATTTCGACCTTGAAAATTGGTTCAACATTGTATTTAAACAATTCTGATGGAAACTTTATTTCAGGTAATTTAGCATCGATGGAAATCAATATGCAACTAAAAAATTTCACGCCAAATGTTTTAAAATCTTATGAAGTTTCGGGCACTTATCCAACAGAAATTTTAAAATTTAAACACATTGATGGCGATAATTATGACACTAATAATGGAGTAAACACAACGCCACAAGCCAATGTGATATTAATTACAAAAATCGAAAATAATTATTATTTCGGGACATTTGCTTTTAAAACTTACAAACAATCAAATCGAGGAACAGAACTTTTAGTAAAAGAAGGCAATTTCAAATTCAAATATGTTCCTTAATTAAAAGAAAGTGTTTTTCATATTTTTTTTCTAAAAAGGTTTGACTTTATAAAAGTTGAGCCTTTTTTTATCCAATAAAATTATTTTGGTTTGAAATAACTATTATCTTTTTTTGTTACTTTTGAAAAATGAAAATCGAATCTCAAATAGAAAAAATTTCTAGCTTTCAGAATCTAGAATTATTGGCAAACCAAATTGTCGAAGGTTTTATTTCTGGAATGCACAAATCGCCATTTCACGGTTTCTCGGCAGAATTTGCCGAACACAAACTCTATAACGCTGGCGAAAGCACCAAACATATAGATTGGAAATTATTTGCAAAAACCGATAGACTTTATACCAAAAAATACGAAGAAGAAACCAATTTGCGGTGCCATTTAATTATAGACAATTCGTCATCGATGCATTATCCAAAACTGAAAGTTGGGCAATCATTTCATGAAAACAAAATAGGTTTTTCTATTTTAGCCAGTGCCGTTCTCATGAATTTACTTAAAAAACAACGCGACGCAGTTGGACTAAGTGTTTATGCTGACGATTATGAATATTATGCGCCCGAAAAAGGTTCTGATCGCCACCACAGAATGATTATTAATCAATTAGAAAATTTATTAGATAACCAAAAACAATTAAAATCTACAAATACAATCACATTTTTGCATCAAATAGCCGAGAAATTGCACCGTCGATCAATGGTTGTTTTATTTACAGATATGTTTCAACCAGATTCTAGTGATGCTAATAGCGAAAAATTATTTACAGCCTTACAGCATTTAAAACACAATAAGCACAAAGTAGTTTTGTTTCATGTTATTGATAAAAAATCCGAAATTAATTTTGATTTTGATAATAAACCCAGAAAATTTATAGATCTTGAAACTGGCCAAGAAATAAATATTTTTGCAGACAACGTGAAGTTAGAATATGAAAAAAGAGTCGAGACGTACTTCAAAAAAGTAAGTTTAACCTGCGCTCAGAACAAAATAAAATACGTTCCAGTAGCGGTTGACGAAAGTTTTGAAAAAATATTGACTACTTATCTTGTTGAAAAACAAAACTTTGGATAATTTATTAGTAATATTTCGAAAATATTTAAAATAAACACTTGCAAATACAGAAAACAGTTGTATATTTGCACTCGCAATAAGCGAAGGTTTGGTAGTTCAGTTGGTTAGAATACGTGCCTGTCACGCACGGGGTCGCGGGTTCGAGTCCCGTCCAGACCGCTAAATTTAGACTGCTGTCTAAGTTGATAAAAGGTTTCTAGAAATAGAAACCTTTTTTGCCCAAAAATATTTCCTAATTTTTTTAGGAATTAAAATAGTTGTGTTGTTTTTGCTACGAATTTGTAACTCGTAGCTTGGTTTAGTAGTTAGACCGATGAAAAGCTTTTTATCTCTTTTTATAAACGAGATGAATGGCTTTTTTGATTTAAAAATAATATTCATGCAATATTTTGTTTACATACTTTATTCTTTATCTTTAAATGTTTATTACAAAGGTTTTTCACAAAATGTAGACCAAAGATTGGCAAGTCATTTGAATGGTGAGAGTGTTTTTACCTCAAGAGCCAATGATTGGTTAATTGTTTACAGAAAAGCATTTGAAACAAAAAAAGAGGCATTAATTCAGGAAAAACGATTGAATCCAAGTTCTACAGGAAGCCCTTATTTCTATTATTCAACATATTTTGTCATTTTATAGAAA
Organism: Bacteroidota bacterium; assembly: GCA_031408435.1. Lineage (GTDB taxonomy): Bacteria > Bacteroidota > Bacteroidia > Flavobacteriales > Flavobacteriaceae > Flavobacterium. Next base: position 66,635 of record JANNWM010000072.1, on the reverse strand, counting down.
GCGGAATCACACATTCCAAGCAATTAACTAAATTATTTCTTCGTTTAATAAGGCATGACTCACAAAATTGACTTTCAATAAATGCTGATATTATTAGAACCAAGCAAAAATAATAATAAAAGTTAGAATTTTAATTCAAAAAATCTTGTTTAAAAGATTAATTAATTATTAAAATTTAAAACAAAACCATATAAAGTTTTTGTATCTAAAGCAAGAAAACTACATTTGCAAGTCCGATTAAAATCATTAAAAATGAACGAAAATAGCAAACGTAGAGAAGCTTTATTATACCACGCAAAGCCAAAACCAGGCAAAATTCAAGTCGTTCCAACCAAAAAATATGCCACGCAAAGAGATTTATCTTTGGCTTATTCTCCAGGTGTAGCCGAACCTTGTTTAGAAATCGCAAAAGACGTTAACAACGTTTACAAATATACCGCCAAAGGCAATCTAGTAGCTGTAATTACAAACGGTACAGCTGTTTTAGGATTGGGAGATATTGGTCCTGAAGCCTCAAAACCAGTTATGGAAGGCAAGGCACTTTTATTCAAAATTTTTGCAGATATAGATGTTTTTGACATAGAAGTAGACGCTACCGACATAGACAAATTTGTCGAAACAGTAAAAGCAATTGCACCAACTTTTGGAGGCATCAACCTTGAAGATATTAAAGCACCAGAATCGTTTGAAATTGAACGCCGTTTGGTAGAAGAATTGAATATTCCAGTCATGCACGACGACCAACATGGAACCGCAATTATCTCATCAGCAGCCTTATTGAATGCTTTAGAATTAGCAAATAAAAATATAACCGAAGTTAAATTAGTTATTTCTGGCGCAGGTTCTGCCGCTTTGGCTTGTGCAAATTTATATGTATTATTAGGCATAAATCCAAGAAATGTAATTATGTTCGATAAAGATGGTGTTCTGTCTTTTGAGAGAAACGATTTATCCGATTTACAAAAAAAATACGCTTTTGCAGAACCAAATTGTACCTTATTAGAAGCGCTTGAAGACGCCGATGTTTTCTTGGGGTTATCTGCTGGTAACATTCTAACTCCAGAAATGTTGCTTGCAATGGCAAACGATCCGATTGTTTTTGCAATGGCAAATCCGGTTCCAGAAATTGATTATAATGTAGCTATCGCCACTCGCGAAGATATTATTATGGCAACTGGGCGGTCAGATTTTCCTAATCAGGTTAATAATGTTCTGGGTTTTCCATACATTTTTCGTGGTGCGTTAGATGTTCGAGCAACCAAAATCAACGAAGCTATGAAAATGGCTGCCGTAAAGGCATTGGCAACTTTAGCCAAAGAACCTGTTCCAGAGCAAGTTAATATTGCTTATGGAGAAACAAAATTGAATTTCGGTCGCGATTATATCATTCCAAAACCATTCGATCCCAGATTAATTACAACTGTTGCACCAGCCGTAGCTCTTGCTGCAATGGAATCTGGTGTTGCATTAAACCCAATTAATGATTGGGAACGATACAACGACGAACTTCAAGAACGTTTAGGTACTGATAATAAACTACTTAGATTATTGACAAATCGTGCAAAATCCGATCCAAAACGTGTTGTTTTTGCCGAAGCAGATCATCTAGATGTTCTAAAAGCTGCTCAAATAGCTTATGAAGAAGGCACAGCTATACCTATTTTGTTAGGTTGTCGAGAATTAATTCAAGAATTAAAACAAGAAATTGGTTTTGAAGCCGATGTTTTAATAATCGATCCAAAAACCAATGAAGAGGAAGAAAAACGACTAGAATATGCAGATATTTTCTGGAAACAACGCCAACGAAGCGGTATTTCGTTACTAGATGCCCAAAAATGGATGCGCGAACGCAATTATTATGCAGCAATGATGGTCAAACAAGGCGAGGCAGATGCTTTGGTTTCTGGATATTCTAGAAGTTACCCAAATGTGGTCAAACCAATGTTGCAATTAATTGGCAAAGCACCCGGAATCACGCTTGTAGCATCTACTAACATGATGATGACCAATCGTGGTCCAATGTTTTTGTCTGACACGGCAATCAATCCAAACCCGAATGCAGATGAATTGGCAAAAATTGCTTTAATGACAGCCAAAACCGTTAGAATGTTCGGAATGGAACCTGTTATTGCAATGATTTCTTATTCTAATTTTGGATCATCGATAAATCCTGGAGCAGAAAAAGTTCGAGACGCAGTTGCTTATTTGCACAAATATTATCCAGATTTAGTAATTGATGGCGAATTGCAAACCGATTTTGCATTGAATCCAGATATGTTAATGAAAAAATTTCCGTTTTCTAAATTGGCTGGAAAAAAAGTAAATACATTAATTTTTCCGAATCTCGAATCGGCCAATATTACCTATAAATTATTAAAAGAATTGTACAAAGTCGATTCGATTGGACCAATAATGATGGGAATGGACAAGCCAGTTCATATTTTTCAACTAGGCGCAAGCGTAGAAGAAATGGTCAATATGGTCGCCGTTGCCGTCGTCGATGCTCAAGAAAAACAGAAAAGAGAAGCAAGTTTGTTTGAGAATTAAGTTTTTAAAAAGGTTTAATGTTGTTTAAAAGTTTAATGTTGTTTAATTTGGTGTAAAATCTAAAATTTATTTAAAAAAGTGGCTTTACTAAAATTTTGTATTTCAATTGTAATTATTTGCTATTTATCATTCCGACGAATGAGGAATCTCACTAAAGTTGAACTACATATTTAAGATTACTTCTTCGGCAGAATGACAAAATAATATTAAGTAAGTAAGTAAGTAAGTAAGTAAGTTGAACATTACATTTCTCTTAAAATTTTAGTAAATCCGAAAAATTGAGGGAGGAAATTAAGAACTATGACAATAAAAGAAATCTTTCCCCAATTAATGATTCTAGGAATTTTCCTTGGCGTATTTTTTATTATTTTTACATTATTTTCAAAACGTCGAAAAGACAAACCAGTTGTATATTTGCAGCTTGTTGCCTTGTTTTTAACGTTACACAACCTTCAAATTTATTTTTCAATAGATAATATTGATACCAATATTTTTGCACAAAAACTTTTATTGCCTTGGTATGTGCTAATTATTCCAGCTTTTTACTCATTTGTACTGTATTACCTGAAATTAGAAAATAAGAAAAAAAAATATTTCCAAATAGCATTAGCTCTTTTTGGAGTTGAGGTTCTTGTACGAATAGGTTTAATTCCAACCCATTTTCATGATGTAAAGAATTTAAAAATTGCTAATTATGCCCAATTCGAAGAGATTTTAAATGCAGGTTTTACCATTTTTCTGTTTGTAAAAACATTTTTATTGTACAAACAAAAATCCAAAAAGTTAGATTTTATTTTGTCTTTCGATAAATTACGATGGCTTAATCAATTTATGATTCTTGCAATAGTTGTTATTTTGACTTGGGTTTTTGCGATAATTTTCAATCTAAAAAATGTACTTAATCCCGATGTCGATTTGTATTATCCGTTGCGATTGTCCACTACTTTTTTATTGTGTTGGATAGCATATATTGGTTTTTTTAGATATAATTTAATTGTTGACCGTCAAGAAATACGTGAAATATTTGCCGAAACAATTGTTGATGATACTTTTAATCAAACAAATGATGTTACTGTTTTAGACAAAGATTTTTTAAAAATAAAAAACTTTATTTATTTAGAGAAAAATTACTTAAACCCAAATTTGATGCTTGACGATGTTGCAAATAAGTTAAACATCAATACAAGAAATATTACAACTATTCTAAAAGTAAATAATATTCTAAATTTTTCTGATTATGTAAACAATTTTAGGGTCGAAAAAGCCAAAAAATGTTTGCTAGATACCAATTTTAAAGATTATACCATTGTGACCATAGGTTTAGAATGTGGATTTAATTCTAAATCTACATTTTATAGGGTTTTTTCTAAACAAGTTGGCAAAACACCCACACAATATCAGCGAGAAAACGGCAAATAAAACTGTCCCATATTCTGCAAATGTGTCCTGATTTATCCAAATAACTTTTTTTTAACGGATAAAGTTTTAGTTTACAAAATTTGACAATACACTCATTTTGTCAATAAACAGTATTATTGAAAGGATATTTAATAAATAAAAAACTATCCCGTTTTCTGCAAATTTGTCCTAATTTATGCAATTTGCAGAAAATGGGACACATTATTTTATTGGTATAATTAGATTTGTTAAATAATTTTAAAATACAATTTTAATGAAAAAATTAAAAACTAAAATTTGTTTATTCTTTTTATCATCAATATTTTTAAATGCACAAACTGTTGAAAAAATAAAACCGAATATTGTTAATCCAAAAGGGAAATGGTATTTTGGAGCAAATATTGGTTTAAACAATATTGGTCAATCTACTACTTTTATTGTTCCAGAGACCAATTATTATAAAAAACGGTTTCAAGCAGGAGTTTTTGCAGAATATTATTTTGCTAAACAATGGAGTATAACTAATAAAATCTCCTATTTTGAAACAGGTTTAGATTATTATTATTTTTCTCCAGGAACAAGCAGTTATTTTTTAGGCAGTCCAGAAAAAACATATTCGGCTAACTTTTCAGGTCAAGTTTTAGCAACAAGTCTTCAAACTAAATGGGAGTTTCGTTTTGTTAAAAATTTTAAAGGATATCTGAAATTTGGAATAGGATATTATTTTGAAACGCAATCAAGTTACGAAAATTATATCAATGATAAATATGAAGGTAACTATCCATCTTCATACGGAAGTTGGCTTTCTGGTTGCGGATTTACTTATTTTATTAACGATAAATATTCTGTTTTTATTGAAAATGAATATCACATTGGTTCTGTAAAATACAATTCTGGTAATTCGTGGTTAGGAAATGGAGATCGCAACGCTTCAAATCAATTAATTAGTATTGGAATAAAATATAACTTTAAAAAATAATAATCGTGTAAAAATCAATAATACACATTTCAATATTTTCATTGCTTTTGCAGAGTTGTTTTAGTTAAAAAGTATCTAATAAATATAGTAATCTTGTAATAGGCAAAAATGAAAACCATAAAATCTAATAAAAACAACTTCTTTTCAATAAACACAATGATTACAAGACGAATCAATAAATCTAAAACTGTCCCATTTTCTGCAAACAACCATTTTGAGCCAAAAAAATTCAAAAACAATAAAATATTATAAAAACTAATTTTCACCAATAAAAACAGTGATTACAAGCCGAATCAATAAATTTAAAACTGTCCCATTTTCTGCAAATTTGTCCCATTTTCTGCAAATTGCAGAAAATGGGATAAATTAAATTTTGAGGTTACATAAATTTGTTCTAGAATAAGTTTAAAATAAAAAAAAATCATAAATTTTAAAATCATGAAAACAACAATCTTACTTTTTTTTCTTGTATTAGCCAGTTGCTCTAAAGACAATGCTACCGATGACCCAGTGGCACAATTACCACCCGAAACACAAACTGGTGCAAACACTTTTGGTGCAATAATTAATGGTCAAATTATGGTGCCTAGAAACAGCATTGGTTACATTCCGCCAGGAAGTTCCCAAAATGCAGTTAGCTTTCTACGTTCAACTAGGTGGGAGCAACTGCAAGCAGGCGATGCCAAGACAAAAAAAGGGTTTATTTATCTTTACATTGAAAATAGCGAAAATAATGGACTATTAAAAATTGATAATTACAATATTGGAGATAGCAGTGGTGCTTTTGAACACGAGTTTTGTGAAAACACTCTAATTACGGCTATAATTTTTGACGGTGCTAGTAATCAAAAAACATATTTATCTATTGCTAATACTGGAACAATTAACATTAAAAGAAGTGATAGTGAAATTATCTCAGGAACTTTTTCTTGTAAATTGAAATTTAAAGACAATCCAAATGATATAATTGAAATAACAAATGGTCGTTTTGATTTTAATAAAAACACAATTAATTCAACTAATTTTAATTAGAAATAATGAAATCCTAATTAAAATAGACATAAATTATAGCTTAAATCTAAAACTCATTTTAATTAATGATAAATAATCTTGTGCCCAAAAATAACTTTATTAAATACTCAAATAACAATCAAATAAAAAAATAAAATTTTGTTATATTCCTAATTATAATTCCAATAAACCTATTTTTCGTTATGCACCAGAAATTAATTATTTTACCAACGAAAATTACGTTACAGAACTAAATTACATATTAAATTGTGATGAATTTTGAGTAGTTTTTACCAATAATTATTTCAGTAATGTAAAAACTATTAAATTTATATTCTATTAAAACTGAAATTATGCAGATTATTATAAACGATTTAATTTAAATTTTACACCATAATTAAAAGCTAGTACCATGACATAAAAAAACTAAAAAAAGAAAAACCATTCTGCAAGGCAGAATAGTTTCTCAAAGTTCAAAAAAACAAACCTTCACATTTATAAATTTTAAACTTTTCAAAATTATGAAAAAAATTATCCTTACCGCTAGTTTTTTACTCTTTTTTTTTGCGCAATATCCCAAACCATCAATGCAAACGCGCAACAAATCGCCGCCGCAATACCTAATCCTGAACCACCAGTCGCTGCGGTCGAAATGAACACAACATTTGCCCAACAAATGGCAACCATGTTCGGTACTCTTGAACGCAACCGTGTGCCACATGGACTTTTGCTAGATCTGGCAATGGAGTTTACTAATGTGCCAGCATTTAATGGCACCTTGTCCGACAGTACTTATGTGCGCCCAAAAGCACTAAAAGAAATTTACAACACCTTGCTCATGAGCAGAATTCGCGATGTGTCGGCAGGGTTTGTAACAGCCGAACAATTCGAAACCAATTGGACAAACCAGCGATCCGAAGATTTTATTGCGCTATCAGGACTTTATTTCAAATACAGCCGTTTTGCAATAAATGCCTATTCTACAGGTAAATTAATTTATAACCATGAAAAAATTTATGACAAATACATCAACGGAATTTGGCAAAACCCTTATGAGGAAATGAAAACTTTTGCCATGACTACACCCATTGATGTTTACACAGGGCTAAATTTGAAAATAAAAATACCACAACTAACATTTTATTCTAATTATGCCAGTGAAATATTAAAAATTGAAATCGATTTTAACGATGGTCTTGGTTACCGACAAGTGCCTTATAATTCATTAATAAATGTAAATTATTTGCAAGAAGGCACAAAAATTTGGAAATACCGTTTGACACAAACCAATGGACAAACCATGTTGTCGCATTCTAAAATTAAAATAAAAAAAGGTTTAAGAATTGCTGATATTGCTTATCCTAATGATGCTATATTGCGCGGTACAAATACAACAACTTGGAACAATTGCAACCCTGCAACAACTGACTTATACCGACTAGATATTGAATCGACAGCCACTTTTGGAGGATTTCCTGGGCGGGCAAGAATTTTTATAGACGATGCTGGCAACGATTGCAAAATAACCAAACCATTAATTGTTGTAGAGGGTTTCGACATAACAACACTCACAAAACCTGAGACTAGGTTTAGTTCAGAAGATTACGAAAACTTTTTACGTCAAGTTAGAGAAGGTGCAAATTTATCAACGCTAATAAATGGTAATCCAACAATTAACGGCGACCAACAATATGATATTATTTATGTTAATTGGCGCAATGGTGTCGATTTTATAGAGCGCAACGCCCTAGTTGTCGAAGAGGTTATAAAATGGGTCAATGCTCAAAAATTAATTTCTGGAAGCACCGAGAAAAATGTTGTTATTGGTCAAAGCATGGGTGGCATTGTTTGCAGGTATGCCATTAGAGACATGGAACAAAGAACGCCACCGTTGGTGCATCAAGTTGGGCTTTTTGTATCGCAAGATTCGCCACAACAAGGCGCTAATATTCCTTTATCTATTCAATATTTATTTAGAAATATTGTTAATCAAGTTATTCAAGCACCAGCTTATTGGCTATTTAATGCAGTTGCATCGGCTTCACAATTAATAGCAGCAGTTGGCGTACCTATAAATCCTATCGATGATCCTCTTCAAACTTATGGCACATTGCTAAATCGACCAGCAACAACTCAGATGTTAATAAATAGAATAGATAGTAGCTACAATATCGATAACACACGACACGATACGTTTCAAGCCAATCTAAACGCCAAAGGTTTTCCGTCACAAAATGGCATTCGCAATGTTGCAATAAGCAATGGCAACGAATGCGGTTCGACTCAAAATTTCAATCAAGGTGATTTATTGGTTACTTATTCTACTACACGAAAACTATCGTTTTTAGAGAATATAGTAGCACCATTTTTGAGTGCATTTGCAGCAGTAAGTATAGACTTTAGTTTTATTGCTGTAGTACCTCTTTCATTAATTCCTGGTGGATCAAGGTTTTCTGCCAATTTAGAAGATCGAGCTTTGTATCAAAATGGGGGCAATAAAATTCACGATTTAAATGTTAATTATACAAAATGGATTTTTGGGATTTGGCCAAAAACAGTGAACATTATTGATAATGAAAAATATCAACCAGCAAGTATAAATAAGCATTATGACAATTATGGCGGCGGTTTTATCGATATTGGCGGTTATGGTGGTGGCAATGCTATTGCTGGTACATTTTTAAGAGATAAATTTTGCCTAGTACCAACACCAAGTTCCTTAAGCATTAATGCAACTACTGATGCAAATTTCAAAAGACCTTTTATAGGTGCAATACCACCGACAGCGCCATTAAATAGCCCATTTAATAATTTTATAACAGCATTTAAATCAGCAACCAATCCAAATAATAACAATGAAAAACATTTGGAATTCAATGCTAGAAATGGTAATTGGCTTGCGGCAGAATTGAATGGTATTTCAAATGTTACAGCACCTGATTGTACATTTATTTGTTCAGATGCACAAATACTTGGCACATCTATAATGTGTAATGTATCCAGTTTTAATGTACAAACAGTTGCTCAAAATTATAATTGGACAATATCTCAAGGTTCAAGTCTAGTCACTATGACAGGTAATGGCACATCAAATATAACGCTTACTCCTTTACCTAATGCTTCTGGTCAAGTTATTCTGACCTTAATAGTTAGTAGCCAAACCTGTGGCAGTAGAACAATAACAAAAAAAATAGGGGTTGGCATTCCTCTTGCTTGGTCAGTTCGAAGAATTGGCACTTGTGAAACACCGGTTTGGAAAATCCAATCTAATGATCCAAACCAAGTTTATCAATGGGATTTTACAATAAACGGTAGTGGCAATACTGTTTATGGCAATGGATTTGAAGTTGATCCAAGTTATTATTTAAATCCAGGTCAATCAGGAACAATTATTTATAATGCGACCAATAATTGTGGGACAAGCCAAAATTATGAAATTAGTGTTCGAGTTCCTAATTTACACGATTGCGATAATAATTTAGTTCGTAACAGTTCAGAGTTTAATAAAATTTTTAAAACCTACCCCAACCCAACCAACAACTTTATTAGCATTGAATTAAAAAATAGTGATCAAAAACCAGCTAACAATGCATCAATATTTGCAGAACTTTACAACATGATTGGTGAAGTCAAACGCAATGTAACTGTAAATAACAATACAGCAACGGTTGACGTTTTAGGCTTGCCAAGAGGAATATATATCTTAAAAATCAACATCGACGGCATTATAGAAAGCCATCAAGTTGCAATAGAATAAAAGTTTAAATCTCAACATTAAAAAAACCAGTTTTTGTGTAATCAAAACTGGTTTTTATTTTTTACTTTCAAAAATAATAGTATTGTAAATCTGAAAGAAATTATTACTTTTGACAACTCAACATTTCAAAAATAATGATAGCACATATTCAAGGAAAATTAACCGAAAAAACTCCAACCGAAGTAATAATCGATTGCGGCGGCGTGGGTTATCATATCAATATTTCGCTGCACACTTATTCGCTTTTGCCAAATTCTGACCATATAAAATTGTTTACCTATCTTCAAATAAAAGAAGATTCGCACACATTATTTGGCTTTGTAGAAAAATCAGAGCGAGAAATCTTTAAAATGTTGTTATCAGTTTCAGGAATCGGAGCCAGTATAGCTCGAACAATGTTGTCATCCATAGATCCGAAACAAATTATTCAAGCAATTGGCAGTGGCGATGTTGGCACAATTCAATCCATAAAAGGCATTGGAGTCAAAACCGCACAACGAACAATACTCGATTTAAAAGAAAAAGTGTTAAAATTATACGATTTAGACGAAGTTTCTATGATTCAAAACAATACAAACCGAGATGAAGCGTTATCTGCTTTAGAGGTTTTGGGTTTTGTACGCAAATCATCAGAAAAAGTGATGGATAAAATTTGCAAAGACAATCCAGATGCTACTGTCGAACAGTTAATTAAACTAGCTTTAAAAAATTTATAATTCTTGAAAAAATTACAATATAATTCCGTTTTTAATTTTCAAAAAATCAGTATTTTTTTAATATTGATTTTTTCTGGTTTTAATGTTTTTTCGCAAGAAGAAACGGATCAGCCTATTGATACTGTTGGGTTTAATAAAGGTAAAATTGAAATTAAAAACCCACCATCTATTGTTGATTTATATGTTTATGACCCAATTTCTGATAAGTATATTTATACAACCAAACTAGGAAAATTCGATGTAAATTATCCAATTTTACTAACCAAAGACGAATACAGCAAATTGGTTCTAAAGGACAAAATGCGAAAATATTTTAAGTCCAAAAGTGATGCAATCGAAGGCAAAAAAGAAGGAAGCGAAGAGGCCAAGAAAAATTTATTGCCAAGATATTACATCAATTCAGGTTTGTTCGAAACTATTTTTGGCGGTAACACTATCGATGTAAAACCAACCGGATCTGTCGAAATAGATTTTGGTTTGCGTTACACAGAGCAAGACAATCCGGCCTTTTCGCCCGAAAACAGATCTAATTTTAATTTCGATTTCAACCAACGAATTAGTGTTGGTTTACAAGGAAAAGTCGGAACAAGATTAAGTGTGAACGCCAATTATGACACCCAATCTACTTTTGCATTTCAGAATTTAATAAAACTAGAATTTGCTCCAAACGAAGACGATATTCTTCAAAAAATCGAAGTCGGAAACGTCAGTATGCCATTAAGTGGTTCGCTTATTCGTGGGGCGCAAAGTTTGTTTGGCGTAAAAGCCGAATTGCAATTTGGACGAACCAGAGTAACAGGTATTTTTTCGGAACAAAAATCAGAAACCAAAACCGTAACCTCGCAAGGTGGCGGAACTGTTCAAGAATTTAATATTTTTGGATTGGATTATGATGCTGACAGACACTTTTTTTTATCGCAATATTTCCGAAAAAATTACGATGCTTCTCTAAGAAGTTATCCTGTAATCGACAGCCGAGTTCACATAACAAGACTCGAAGTTTGGGTAACCAACAAGCAAAACAGAGTCAATACTGTAGAAAATAATTCAAGAAATATTGTTGCACTTCAAGATCTAGGAGAATCACAATTGAATAATCTAAACGATAATTTGGTCATTGGTTCAAACACTATTAATAATTACGTTGGTGGATTGCCAGCTTTTTTTGGAGGAACTCAACCCGACGCTCCATCTGATAATAAAAACAACAAATTTAACCCTGAATTAATAGCCACCAATAATGGAATTTTAACACAAGGTATTCGAGAAATCGCCACAATCGAAGACACTGGTTTTCAGGGTTTCGGTTCAAAAGTAAACAACCCAACCGAAGGTCGAGACTATGCAAAACTCGAAAATGCCAGAAAATTAACCGCCAACGAATATACTTTTAATACGCAATTAGGTTACTTGTCTTTGCAACAACGATTGGCCAATGATGAGGTTCTTGGAGTTGCCTATCAATACACAATTGGCGATGAGGTTTTTCAAGTCGGTGAGTTTGCCAATGATGGATTAACAGCAACCAACGTTGACCCAAATGGAGTACCATCAACTCAAAATATTGTTGTAAAGATGTTAAAAAGTAGTTTAACAAATGTAAATCAGCCAATTTGGAATTTAATGATGAAAAATATTTATCAAATTCCTGGAGCGTATCAATTGCAGCAACAAGATTTTAAATTTAATATTGTTTACAGCGATCCATCACCATTAAATTATATTTCTCAAGCTCCTGGCACATTAACCCAACCATCGATTGAGTTGCCAGAAAATATTAAAGACACGCCACTTTTAAAAGTATTTGATTTAGATAAATTAAACTCAACTAACGATCCACAAGTTGGTGGCGATGGTTTTTTTGATTTTATTCAAGGATTAACTGTCGATTCACAAAACGGAAGAATAATATTTACAACAGTAGAACCATTTGGTCGTAGATTATTCGAAAAATTAAGAACCAATCCAACCGAAGATTACGAAGATATAGCACCTGGAACGCCAACATTCAACGCTAATCAGCAAAAATATGTGTACAGAAGCATGTACAAAGGCACACAAACACTAGCGTTACAAGACAGCGAAAAAAACAAATACCAACTTAAAGGAAAGTTCAAATCGACTGGTGGCGACGGCATTTCGCTAGGTGCAATCAACGTTCCAAAAGGCTCGGTTGTAGTAACAGCTGGTGGTCGAGTTTTATCAGAAGGAGCCGATTATACCGTAAACTATCAACAAGGCCGAGTACAGATACTAGATCCTGCGTTGCAAGCATCGAACACACCAATTCAAGTTTCGGTCGAAAACAACTCGGTTTTTGGTCAACAAACACGTCGATTTATGGGTTTTAATATAGACCATAAATTTTCCGATAAGTTTAATTTGGGTGCTACGCTGTTGCGAATGACCGAAAGACCATTTACAGTCAAAACTACTTATGGACAAGAATCGGTAAACAATACAATTTTTGGATTCAATTCACAATTTGCCACCGAATTGCCATTTTTAACACGATTAGCTAATAAATTACCGAACATAGACACCGATGTTCCGTCTAACTTGGCAATAAAAGGTGAAATAGCATTCTTAAAACCCGATACTCCAGAGACTGATAAATTTGACGGAGAATCAACAGTTTATGTAGACGATTTTGAAGGTTCACAAAGTAACATTGACATGCGGTCGCCATTGGCTTGGACTTTGTCAAGTATTCCAAAAAAAGAAGCTGCATTTGGTAGTTATCCTTCATTTGACCCAAATCCGAACACATTAAGTTCGGGTTTTAAACGTTCTAAACTTAGTTGGTACTCGATAGACCCTACATTTTATGCTCAAAGACCAAGCGGCATTTCAGACAATGACATGTCTTTAAATAAAACCAGACGAATTTTTAATTCAGAAATTTATCCAAATAGAGATATAGAAGTTGGTCAAACAACTGTAATAAATACTTTAGATTTGACCTATTATCCTAGCGAACGAGGACCGTATAACAACAGTACAAACGTTGCATTAGCGCCAGCTGATAATTTTGGTGGTATAATGAGGTCTTTGAGTTCGACTAATTTCGAACAAGGAAATGTGGAGTACATTCAATTCTGGATGATGGATCCATATGCCGACACTGGTGCTGGAAATCCGGTAGAAGCACCAAATAGCGAAGGAAAGTTGTATTTTAATCTTGGAGAAATATCCGAAGACGTTTTGCCCGATAGCAAAAAACAATACGAAAACGGCTTGCCAACAAGCGGTGCACCACAATTAACAACAGCATCGGTTTGGGGAAAAGTACCAGCAACACAATCATTAATTTACGCATTTGATACCGATCCAAACAATCGAGCTACTCAAGATGTTGGTCTTGATGGACTTAAAGACAATGAAGAAGGAGCAATTTATAACAATTTTGCCAATCAACCCGATCCAGCTGCTGATAATTATCAGTTTTATTTGAATGCTTCCGGAAACGTAACCGATCGTTATAAAAACTATAATAATTTGCAAAATAATTCGCCAGTCGATGTAACCAATACCGACCGAGGCAATGCTACAACACCAGATGTCGAAGATGTAAACCGCGACAACACAATGAATACGGTTAATGCATATTATGAATACAGCATAGATTTGCGTCCAGGAATAACTTTTAACGATCGATATGTAACCGATATCAAGGAAACCGACACAGAATTACAAAACGGTAAAACTATAAAATCAAGATGGATTCAATATAAAATACCAATTGTAAATCCAGAAAGCAACATAGGCGGAATATCAGACTTTAGATCTATTCGATTTATGAGAATGTTTATGACTGGTTTTTCGGATAATGTAACATTAAGATTCGGAGCATTAGATCTTATCAGAGGCGACTGGAGACGATATACCAACTCGCTAGATGCAACCGATGTTGACCCAAGCGATGACGACACTGATCTCGATGTTTTGGCAGTCGATATTCAAGAAAATACAAACCGATTGCCAGTTAATTATGTATCGCCACCAGACGTACAACGCGAAGAAATTTATAGTGGCAACACATTAATCAGACAAAACGAAAGGTCTTTATCGTTACGTGTTACGGGTCAAGGTTTGCAAGGCGGCGATGCTCGAGGTGTTTTTAAAAATATTAATGTCGATATGCGACAATACGAAAATTTAAAAATGTTTATGCACACCGAATCTGTTTTCGATGAACTATCGCCACCATTATCGGACAATGAAATGGTTGGTTTTATAAGATTTGGTAATGATTTTTCGCAAAATTTTTATCAAGTCGAATTGCCCTTGAAAGTAACTCAAAAAAGTGAAAATGATCCGCAAAAAGTTTGGCCTGAAGAAAATCGAATTGACCTAAAACTAGATTTACTTACTAAATTAAAAATAAAAGCTCTTGGTGCAACCATAACTCCTGATATTGACGGAATTAGATTTCAAGACGAAGAACTTTTGGATAGCGATGCCGCAAACAAATCTAATAAATTGAGAATCGGAATAAAAGGAAATCCAAATTTTGGTTTAGTTAGAACATTAATGGTTGGTATAAAAAATAAAACAACCAATAGAATTGTAGGCGAAGTCTGGTTCAACGAATTGAGATTGTCAGGCATAGACAACCAAGGCGGTATGGCTGCAATAATGAGTGTAGATGCAAATATTGCCGATTTAGCAACAATTTCTGCAACCGGAAAAATAAATACTATTGGTTTTGGCTCTTTAGAACAAAATACTAATGAACGCAGCCGTGAAGATTTAAAATTATATGATATTGTAACCAATTTAAATGTAGGTAAAATTTTACCAAAAAAATGGGGAATAAATTTACCGTTTAATTATGCAATTGGCGAACAAATAATAACTCCAAAATACGATCCATTTAATCTAGATATTGAATTAACCAAGTTAATCGATTTCTCTGATGATCAAATAGTTAAAGATAATTTATTGGACAGAGCAATCGATTATACTAAACGACAAAGCATCAATTTTATTGGTGTTCGTAAAGAAAAAGTTGGCGAAAAAAAACCACATCTTTATGATCCAGAAAACTTAACTCTGTCCTATTCTTATAACAAAATGATTCATCATGATTTTGAAGTAGAAAATCTTTTAGACCAACAACTTAAAACAACTATTGATTATGCATTTGCATTTCAGCCAAAACCAGTCGAACCATTTAAAAACTCCAAAACATTAAAGAAAAGTAGTTATTTGAAACTATTAAGCGATTTTAATTTCAATTACTTGCCATCGACAATCAACTTTAGCTCGAATTTTAATAGACAATACAACCGCCAACAATTTCGTCAAATCGATGTCGAAGGAATTGGACTTGAACCATTGTACCGCAGAAATTATACCTTTAATTATCAATACGGATTTAATTATAATCTTACAAAAGCGCTAAAATTAAATTTTACGGCATCATCGACCAATATTGTAAGAAATTTTCTAAACGAAAAAAACGAAGCCGATCCAAACAACACAATCTGGACAGATTACTGGAATTTTGGCGACCCAAATCAACACAATCAACAACTTGTACTTAATTACGAATTGCCATTAAATAAAATTCCGTTTTTGAGTTTTGTAAAATCCAATTATACATACACAAGTAATTATGCTTGGCAAAGAGCGTCGGAAGCTTTGGCAAATTTCGAAACTGTCGATGGCATTAAATACAATTTAGGGAACACAATTCAAAACTCAGGAATCCATAAATTAAACACAACATTCAACATGGATGCTTTATATAAATATGTTGGATTAACCAAAAAAACTAATAATCAAACTAAATCCAAAACTCAAAAAACAGCACCAAAACCTGGTGAAAAAGTAGTCAATACCGATGTTCAAAAAACAAGCGACGGAAATGTTTTTTCTAATGCTTTACTTGGATTGGCAACAAGCATCAAGAATATTCAAATTGAATACACTCAAAATAGCGGTACAGTTCTACCAGGATTTTTGCCTGGTATAGGCTTTTTTGGTACATCAAGACCAACGCTAGGTTTTACGTTTGGTTCGCAAGACGATGTAAGATACGAAGCTGCAAAACAAGGTTGGTTAACCAATTATGATAATTTTAATCAAAATGTTACACAAGTAACCACCAAAACATTGAATTTTACAGCAAATGTTGACTTGTTTCCAGATTTTAAAATTGATTTGAATGCCAACAGAACTTTTGCCGAAAACGCATCAGAACAATACGATGTTACCAATGGTCAATACAACCCAAGGGCACCCTATAGTTCTGGTAACTTTGCAATTTCGACCGTTATGTTAAAATCGTCTTTCAAAATTAGTGACGAAACACAATCATCAACATTCGACGATTTTAGAAATAATAGAATAATAATTGCCAAAAGATTGGCCAACTCAAGCGGAAAATTTATCGATGGCTTAGACGATGATGGTTTCCCGAAAGGATTTGGAAAAAACAGTCAATCGGTTTTAATCCCATCATTTTTAGCGGCATACACTGGTGCAATTGGCGGAAAAAAAGGAGAAGATGCAACAAGCGTTTCTACATCGATTTTCAGAAATATACCAATTCCGAATTGGAATGTAAAATATACAGGATTAATGCGTTTGCAGTTTTTTAAAAATACTTTCAAAAGATTTTCTTTGCAACATTCTTACAAATCATCTTATACTATCAGTGCGTTTAGGTCAAATTTAGATTACAAATCTAGCACCCCAAATGCTACCGATATTGGTGGCAATTTCTTGAATGAAACCATAATTTCTAACATCAATCTAGTAGAACAATTTAACCCGTTAGTCCGATTGGATTTCGAAACTAAAGGTGCTGTAAAAATTCTTGCCGAAATGAAAAAAGACCGAGCATTGTCTCTTAGTTTCGACAATAATTTATTAACCGAAGTGCAAGGTTTAGAATATATTTTAGGTTTTGGATATAGAATTAAAGATGTAATTATAAACTCTAAATTTGCCGAAAACGCCACAGGAGTTATCAAAAGTGATATCAATATTAAAACCGATTTTTCTTATAGAAATAGCAAAACAATAGTCCGACATTTAGATTATGATGACAATCAATTAGCGGCTGGACAAAACATATGGTCTGTAAAATTAACAGCCGATTACGCTTTTAGTAAAAACTTAACTGCTATATTCTTTTACGATCATTCATTTGCAAAAGCAGTAATTTCGACTACTTTCCCTTTGACAAATATTCGCTCTGGTGTTACTATCAGATATAGTTTTGGAAATTAAAAATTATTAACTAACAAATAAATTTATAAAAAAAATGAACATTCCTACAACATTAAAATACACAAAAGACCACGAATGGATTAGTATCGATGGCGATATTGCAACCGTTGGTATTACCGATTTTGCACAAAAAGAATTGGGCGATATTGTCTATGTCGAAGTCGAAACATTAGATCAAACTTTAGATAAAGATGAAGTTTTTGGAACTGTAGAAGCTGTCAAAACAGTTTCTGATTTGTTTATTCCAATATCTGGCGAAGTTCTAGAATTCAACGAAGCTTTAGTAACCAAGCCCGAAGTTGTAAATTCTGATCCTTATGGCGCTGGTTGGATGATTAAAATGAAAATTGCTGACCAATCAGAAATCCAATCTTTATTATCTGCCGATGATTACAAACAACTTATTGGCGCATAGAAAGTTTTATTTTAATATAGCTTTAATATGGACTTTGGTTTTTACTTTGCTTTTTCTGCAAAATAATGCTAGTATTCCCAAAATAGATATTAATAATATTGATAAAATTTTTCATGCAAGTTATCATTTTATATTTGTGAGTATTTGGTTTTTAAGTTTCAAAATAAAAAACAAAAACAATTTAAAAAAAGTATTTTACTTTTCTATGTTTTATGGAACTATAATAGAAATTTTGCAGCATTTGTTAACCTCAAATCGAAAAGCAGATATTTTTGATTTAGTAGCTAATATTTTAGGAGCATTGGTTGCTGTTTTTGTTTTCGTTTATTTAATAAAAAGAAAAGTAGTTGTTTAAAAAAAGCCCAATTGGGCTTTTTTTTTGGCTTTTTATATTTGTCTTAATCTTAAATTGTATAAGATTCTTTAAATTTTATAAAGATTAAAAAAGATGTTGAGAAGATTGTTAATGCGTAATCTGGATTTAATCCTACTATTAAATCAAAAAGTAATTTTCAAGAATGCTATAAAACAAAAAACCTAGCCGAAGCTAGGTTTTCCCAATAAGTCAGAATTAATAATTCTAATTATTTTTTTACAGCAGTTGCAGCAGCATCTACAGCATCTTTAGTTGCAGTTGCAGCAGCATCAGTTGCTACAGCAGCAGCATCAGTTGCAACAGCAGCAGCGTCAGTAGCTACAGCAGCAGCAGAATCAGCAACAACTTCAACAGCTTCAACAGCTTCTACTGGAGCTTCAACTACAGCTTCTTCAGTTTTTTTACAAGATACTACAGTCAATGTAGCGATAACAGCTAAGCTTAAAAATAAATTTTTCATTTTTTTAAATATAAAAGGTTAATTATTAATTCGAAGCAAAGATAATCTTTTTTTTAATATTATGAAATATTTATGAAAAAATCATCATCACAACTTTTTTATATACTTCAACTACCGTGCCAAACTCTAAAACAACTATTAAAATATTTGAATTATTAGTAAAATAACTCAAATCTCTTAACTACAACGATTTAGTTCTTTTTTTATTCCTCGGATGAACCAATTTCAATTCATCAATAATATTTTTGGCTCCTGCAAATTTATCGACAATAAACAATATATATCTGGCATCGACCATAATATTTCTGCAAATTGATGGATCGTAGTTAATATCGCTCATGGTTCCTTCCCAAACTCGGTCGAAATTCAATCCTATTAAATTTCCGTAAGCGTCTATGGCTGGACTTCCAGAGTTGCCACCTGTTGTGTGATTTGTTCCAAGAAAACAAACTGGAACTTTGCCATCAACGGCATATTGACCATAATCTTTACTGTTATATAGGTCTAATAATTTTTTTGGAACATCGAACTCGTAATCGCCCGGAACAAATTTTTCAATAACGCCATCTAAATATGTTGCGTGGTCATAAATAATTCCGTCTTTGGGTGCAAAACCTTTTACTTTGCCATAAGTAACTCGTAAAGTACTGTTAGCATCTGGAAAAATTCTTGTTCCTTTATTAATTTCTAACTGTGCTTTCATATAAGTTCTCTGCAAAGCTGAATTTTTCAAGTTGATTTCATCATATTTCGGTGCCACATTTTTCAGGTAATTATCGGTAATTTGTTTTAAGAAAATGTAACCTTTATCAGCATTCAAATTAGCAATTATGCTTTTCGTATCGCCAGAAAGCAACGATTTCAAACCTTCTAGACTAGTTAGTTTAGAGTTTTTATAAATATCTGTTGCTATAGTTGTTGCATTAATATTCAATAAATTGTTTGGTAAAAATTGCTTTGGTGACTTGTTTGCATACAAATCAATCAATTTTTCGAATACTTTTTCGTCAATATTTGCATTAAAATTTTTGTAAAAATCTCCCATTCCGTTTACCAAATTATTTTTTCTATCAGTAAAAGATTGTTCGCCTTTGGTTGCAAGAATTTGTTCTAATTGGTATAGTTTATTTGCAGTAGCAAGCAATTCGGTATGGCGCAAAACAATTTCTGAATAAAAATCTCTTGCCAAAGCATAATCTTTTATTTCGGAATAATTTTTAGCAAATTCGGCTAATAAATTGCCATATTCGGCTTGTTTTCCTGTTTTGTTTACTTTTTCTTGAAACGTTTTTTCTTCGTTTAATTTCTTGTTTACTGCCAAAGATTTCTTTAAACCTTGCGTTTCGCCAATCCATTTTTTCCAAGCATTGGCAATTCCAGCATATTTCGATGCATATTGAATTTTAATGGCATTGTCTTTTCGCATAAAACCATCAAGAACTTTCAAAGCGTTATCACGAATTTCGATTTTTGCAGGATTCAAATCGTTTTGAATTTGTGCAATTGCAGACGATGGCAAATATTCTTGCGTGCGTCCAGGAAAACCCATTACCAGCGTGAAATCGTTTTCTTTGACACCATCAAGCGATATTGGTAAAAAGTGTTTTGGAACATAAGGTTTGTTGTTCGAAGAATATTTTGCTGGACGATTATTGGCATCGGCATAAATCCGGAACATCGAAAAATCGCCCGTATGACGCGGCCAAACCCAATTGTCGGTATCTGACCCGAACTTGCCAATCGAACTTGGTGGCGTTCCAACCAAACGAATATCGGTAAAAGTTTCGGTTACAAATAAAATATATTGATTACCTTCAAAAAAAGTTCTCACTTTATTTTCTTGCCAGGATTCTTTCTTGAAGCTTGTAGCAATTTTTGTTATGTTTTCTTGAATTTTTTTTTGTCTTTCTGATTCAAGTACAATAGTCTCTGTTCCTTCAAGAACTTGTTTCGAAACATCGTTAATGCTTACAATAAACATTACATCGACATCTTTGGCAGGCAACTCTTCGTCCATTTTATAAGCCCAAAAACCATTGGTCAAATAATCGTGTTCGACAGATGATAAATTCTGAATAGCATCGAACCCACAATGATGATTGGTCAAAAGCAATCCTTTTGCAGAAATCATTTCGGCTGTGCAACCACCATCAAATTGCGGAACGGCATCTTTGAGACTGGCTTTATTGACGTCGTAAATATCTTTGGCTGACATTTTCATACCCAAATTTTTCATTTCGGTTTCGTTCATTCCGTTTAATAAACTCGGAATCCACATGCCGCCTTGTTGGGCTTGGGTTTGAAAAATGACGAATAGTAATAGAAGTAATTTTAGTTTTTTCATTTTTATTTGATTGTTGAATTTTTAAAGCTTCAATTTCATGATTTTTCGATCATGAATCAAGAAATTATTTGCAAGATACAATTTTTGAGCAATTTGGTTATGATTTTCTATTTCGAGATAAATCATTTTAACGTTTGCTTTTTTGGCTTCTTGTTTTATAAAATCAATGGTCAATTTGCCGATTGCTTTACCTCGAGCACTTTTACAAATAAATAACTCGTCAATAAAAGCCATTCGACCTTTGTATTCAAAGCTAAAAACATAGGTTATAATTGTATAACCAACAATTTCTGAACCGTTGTATATAAGGTATGATTTTCCGAGATTTTCATTAGCAATAAATTCTTCGAATAATTTTTTGGTAACTTCAATATCAATTGGATAGCCATCAATTGCATAAAATTCTTGCATCATTTTGGTTATGATTTCTATATCTGACAAATGTAATGGTTTGAAAGTTATCATTTTAAATGATTTTGTTTAATGTCTATTGCCTTTCCAAGTACCGCCATACTTATAATTATCTAATTTTTGAGATTTTTTGCAACATGCTGTGCATACAAAAATCCAAGTTTTACCTTTTTGAATTTGAATTCTAAACATTACAACTTCTGCTATTTTGCAAAGATCACAATTTTTAATTTTCATACTTTTTTATCTTTTTGTAAATCTGGAATTAAATCATTATTTAAATCTAAAAATTTGCAAAATATTTTTAATTGTTATTTTGACAGATTTAAAAATCTGAAATTTGATTTGTTTAATATGTTTATTTTTATGAAATTTTATTATTCAAACAAAAAATTAATTGTAATTTTATAAAATTTATAATTAATTTAAAATTTGGACAGGCAAGTAATAATTTCACAAATTAAAATTTTATCAAATTCACTTGATACTTATTATTGTAATGAACTAAATTTTCGCAATCATTGTTACTTGAGAATTGCATTTGACAATACAATAAAACAAAAATGGGACTTGAAAATCAAAAGCCCTTTCATTAAATATGCTTCTGAAAATCAACTTATAAATGTTTTACTTTTACTCAATCGATATTTTAGCGACAAGCAATTGTTATTGGCCGACAATCAAAAAAGTTTAATTTATAGAAAAAAAAACAAGCAATTAAATGCAACAAATATTCTTGAATTATTTTAGTTTGATGCTTTTTAATTCTTCAAGTGTTACATAATCCAAGGCTTTTATGTTTGTTGCTTCTAAAATAACTGGTGGTGCAAATCCTGCTTTTAAAGCTTCTTTCCAACGAAGTGCACACAAACACCAAATATTTCCAGCTTTTAAACCTGGAAAGCCACTAGCTGGGTAAGCCGAAATTAAATCATTTCCTTTTGATAAAGAATATTTTAAAAATTCATCTGTAACAATTGCTGCGACCACGTGAATGCCGCGATCATTATTATCGGTTGCACAAAATCCTGTTCTAAAAAATCCGGTTAATGGCTCCAGACTTGCAAGTTGCAAATCGGTTCCGAGCACATTTTTTTGAGGTAGATTCATTTGTTTTATTTTAGGATTTTTGTTTTTAATGATTAAACAGTTTTCTTGATCGGTTTTACTTTTCTGTGAAAATCCGATATAAAAAATGCTTAGACAAATTATTGTAATAATTTTTTTCATTTTTTGTAATTTTCAGATTTATTGTATTGCTATTTTAGATATTTTTCAAAATAACTTCTGTTGCACCTTTATTCATATTTACAAAAGTGCTACAAATGTGCCCTTTTTCTTGTCGAATATCGTTGTTTGCAATTAAATCATCAAATGCTTCGTTTAATTGTTTTTGATTCGAAACCGAAATGCAACCTTCTAAATGTACCAATGCAATTGCTTCTGCAAAATGCGAATAATTTGGTCCAATAACAACAGGAACGCCAAATGTTGCTGGTTCTAGAATGTTGTGAATGCCTGGTTTTCCGAATCCGCCACCAACATAGGCAATGTCTGCGTATGAATATATTTTGGTTAGAATGCCGATTGTGTCGATTATAAAAACATCAAAATCAGATAAGTAATGATTTTCTTTTTCTGAAAACAAAATTACTGATTTCGAAATTGAATTTTTCAATTCCAGGATTTGTTCCGAATTAATATTATGTGGCGCAATAATAAATTTAATATTTTTGGATTGATTGATGTAATTTACAATCAAGTTTTCGTCTTTTGACCACGAACTACCTATTACTATTGTTGTTTTATCATTTTTAAAATTTTCTATAAAACTCAAAGAATTATCAAGTTCCAAAATCGAAACAACCCTATCAAAACGTGTATCTCCAGAAATTTTCACATTATTAAAACCAATAGAATGAAGTAATTGCTTAGAACTTTCGTTTTGCACAAAAAAATAGTCAAATGATTTTAAAGCATTTCTATAAAAACCGCCATACCATTTAAAAAAGGCTTGTTTTTCTCTGAAAATTCCCGAAGTTAAATAAGTTTTTATTTGAAGTCGATTCAATTCATTCAAATAATTGGGCCAAAACTCATATTTAATAAAGAAAACCATTTCTGGGCGAACGATTTCTAAAAATTTCTTGGCATTAGACTCAGAATCCAACGGCAGATAAATAGTTACGTCGGTGATATTATTATTTTTGCGAACCTCAAAACCCGATGGCGAGAAAAAAGTAAGCACAATTTTATGCTCAGGATATTTGATTTTTATTTTTTCGATAACAGACAAACCTTGTTCATATTCGCCTAAAGATGCAGCATGAAACCAAATTGTTTTGTCTTCGGGATTAATTTTATTAGATAAAGTTTCGAAAACTGATTTTCGTCCAACAACAAAAAGTTTGATTTTTGGACTGAAAATCGCAATGATTTTTAATAAAAATCCAGCGGTTAGAACAATTATGTTGTAGATATAAATCATAGAAATTAATTGTTTAAAACAAAAAATCCGAATATTGCTATTCGGATTTTGTGGTACCTCCAGGGTTCGAACCAGGGACACATGGATTTTCAGTCCATTGCTCTACCAACTGAGCTAAGGTACCATGCTAGGATTTTATTTTGTTTTTGTGTTTCAAAATCCAAAACAATATTCTTTGCGGGTGCAAATATAGTATTGTTTTTTATTTATACAAAACAATTTTATAAAAAAATCATTTTGTAACTTTGCAATCTAAATAAATCCACATGATTTTAACAGTCGATATTGGAAATACAAGAATTAAAAGTGCTGTATTCGAGCATGATAGGCTAATTGAATTGAATATATTTCAAAAAAATGATTTTCAAATTAATTTACATAAAATTTTAAAAAAACATCAAAACGTCAAAAAACTTCTCGTTTCGTCGGTTGGGAACATCAATAAAGATGATTTTTTAGATATAAAAAAACAAATCGATGTAGTTTTTATAGATAATGATTCGAATTTTCCATTCGAAAATCTTTATGCAACTCCAAAAACATTAGGAATTGACCGTTTGGTTTTGGCAAGTGGTGCCGTTTTGCAATTTCCAAATAAAAACCGACTGGTTATCGATGCAGGAACTTGTGTAACCTATGATTATATAAATGACAAAAATCAATATTTGGGCGGTGCAATTTCTCCAGGAATTCGTTTAAGATACGAATCTTTACACAATTATACTGCAAAATTGCCATTGTTAACAATCGAAAATCCCGAAAATTTTATAGGAAATTCGACTTCGCAATCTATTCATTCGGGTGTAATAAATGGATTATTGAACGAATTAAATGGATTTATTAATCAGTTTGAAACCCAAAACGCAAACTTTATAATAATTTTAACTGGTGGCGATGCGGAATTTTTGGCAAAACGATTAAAAAATACCATATTTGCCAATTCTTATTTTCTTTTAGAGAGTTTGAATCATATTTATAACTATACCAATCAAAATGTATAAAAGTTTAGTAGTTTTTTTTAGTTTTTTTTATTCGTTAGTTAATGTTGCTCAAGAAGGAACATCTTCGCCTTATTCTTTTTATGGAATTGGTGAAGTAAAATTCAAAGGTGCCGTCGAAAATCGATCAATGGGTGGCGTGAGTATTTTTAAAGATAGTATTCATTTAAATTTACAAAATCCGGCATCATATAGCGGACTGAAAAATATTGTTTTTGCTGTAGCTGGCAACACAAATCAAACAACTTTGGTAACCAACACCCAAGAAGCAAAGACCAAACGAACTTCAATAGATTACATTGGATTAGGCATGCCAATAACCAATAAATTAGGCGTATCGACAGGTTTAATTTCTTATAGTACAGTTGGTTATAGAGTAACTCAAGTTAATCCAAATGCTATTACTGCATCTCAAAATTCAGAAGGAAGTGGCGGATTAAATAAATACTACTTAGGTGCGGCCTACAACCTTTTGCCCGAGTTAAGTTTAGGAATAAATGTAGATTTTAATTTTGGTAAAATAAACAACAACAGCCTAAGTTTATTCAACAACGTCCAATACAGTACTGGAGAAGTAAACGAAAGTAAAATAAATGGAGTTAATTTTACAGCAGGTTTAATGTACGAATCTAAATTTAAATCCAAAACCCAAATTGCTGCGGGTTTGACTTTTACGCCAGAACACAAACTTAACATCTCAACAACTCGAACAATTTACAATGGACAGTATTTGACTTTAAATCAAAACGATATAATTAATAGTTTAAACATAATTGTACCTGATATAAATGATGTTGTTCCAGCAAGAACAACAATTGGAGTAGGAATAGGGAGTTCGAAAAAATGGCAATTTGGTACCGAAATAGTGTTGCAAAACACTAATAATTTTGGAGGTAAGTACAATGCAATAAGTAATATAACTTTCGAAAAAACTACTCAAATTAAATTTGGAGGTTACTATATTCCTAAATACGCATCGTTTAATAGTTATTTTGATAGAATTGCCTACAAGGCAGGTTTTAATTATCAAAATCTCGGAATGGTTATCAATGGAAAATCAATCAAAGAACAAACAGTAACTTTGGGTCTTGGACTGCCATTATACGGTGTTTTCTCTAACATTAACATAGGTTTTGAATTAGGAAAAAGAGGTACAAAACATGGTGGATTGGTTCAAGAGAATTTTCAGGTTTTGACTATTGGTTTGTCATTGAACGATTTATGGTTTAAAAGAACCAAATATGAATAAAAGCATCATTTCTACAAATAAATAAATCATGCTAAAAAAATTATTACATGTATTAGTAATTTTTATTTGTTTTTTAGCGAATGGTCAAGATTTGTCTTATAAACATTCAGATAAAATGTTAAAAATAAATGATTTAGTTAAATTAAATCGTTTGTCAGATGCAGAAAATTTAGTTTTAGAATTGTTAACTGTTGAAAATTTAGACGAAAATTTCTATAAAAACGCAGAAAAAGTTATCGATAATTCACAACTTTATGCAACAACAACAGACAAAAAAAAGTCAGCCTTGAGCGACTTAGTCAAAATTTATGATTTTTATGATTTGAATTTTCCCAAAAATAAAAATCGAAATACAGTAAAAAAAGCACTCTTATTATATGACAATAAAATGTCTGAAAATAATACTGTATTTAGATTATTAGATGCTAAATTTAGAACCAATAAAACAGATTTTGTTAACGCCAAAGAAATAAATTTATACTTCAAGTTGTTCTATGAATCAAAATTCAAATCTCGAAACCCTGAAAATATCAATGAATTTATAGAAACATATGTTTTGGTTAATGAACAAATGTTAGAAAATCAAAATAAAACAAATATTAAATTGTCTAATGACAAATTTTCTGAAAACGAAATTAAAAATTTGCAAATTGAAAAAATTGCTATAGAATTGACCAATAAAAACATTCAATCTTACACTGATAGTTATTTATCTTGCGAAAATTTATCAGATTATTGTCGATCAAATTTAGAAAAACACACAAATAACGATTCTTGGCTTAAAATACTCACTGAAAAATTATTCCAAAAAAATTGTTTTTCAAATGAAATTTTCAATAAATTGGCTTTTCAATCTAACAAATTTAATGTTACGTCAAAATCTTGTTTGTATTTAGGATATAGTTACCTGAATAATAACCAAAAAGAAAAGGCATTGCAATTTTTTAATGAGGCTGCCGATTTAGAGTTTAATGTTGTCCAAAAAGCAAATATTTATTATACAATAGCAACAAATGTTTTTGGTATAAATAATAAACAACAAAGCGTTAATTATTTAGAAAAAGCCATTGCTACAAATAATAAATTTGGATTGCCATATATTTATCTAGCAGAACTTTATAAAAATTGTGGCGAAGAATGTTTTAAAAATGATTTTGAAATTAAAGCCTTAAATTTACTTATTTTCGAAACCTATAAAAAAGCAATTATTGCCGACTCAGATTTAGAAAAACAAACCAAAAATCTGATAATAGAGACTAAAAAGAATACTCCAAACAATCTAGATATTAAAAAAGCCAAAATGGTTGGCAAAACAATAACTATTGGTTGTTGGATTAATAAATCTATCGAAATTCCAAGAAAATGAAAAATCTAATTTTTTTAATATTTATAATGGTTTTGATAACTTTAAATTCTTGCGAAAGTAATTTTAAGGAAATTCAAAAAATAAATTTTTCAGAATTTGTACCAAGTGGCGAAGCGGAAGATTTTAACTTAAAATACACTGATTCTGGAAGAATAAAATCGGTTTTATTGAGTCCAAAAATGTTAGATTATGCAACTGTCGAATATCCATTTACAAGTTTTCCAAAGGGAATCGACTTGACAATGTATGATATAAATGGTAAAAAAACATTTGTAAAGTCAAATAATGCAATAAGTTTTAAAGGAACACAGATTATCGATTTGATTGGAAACGTAGTGATTACCAACGAAGAAGGTCAAAAAATGGTAACCGAACAATTGTATTTTGACCAAAAATCAGAATGGTTTTTTACAGATAAAAAATATAGTTTTACTTCAGCATCCGGAAACTTGAATGGCGAAGGAGTCGATTTTAGTAAAGATTTCAAAATAATGAATACGCAAAGATTATCTGGCGAAGTTCAAAGTGCAAAATAACATCAATTTCAAATCAAATTTCAAATGAAAACGTACATAAAATATTTTCAATATTTTTATTTATTAATAGCAATTCTTTTTATTATCGATGCTTACAAGAAATTGAATAGCAATCAAGAATATTGGATAAGTTTACTTTTGGCAGGATTTGCAATATTTATGTTTATATTCAAGCGAAAATTTGCAAAAAAATATGAAAATCAAAACCCAAAATAATCAATATGGCAGATTTTGAGATTAAAAATCATAAAATTTAAAAAAAATCAAAAAATAAAACCCAACAATTATAATTATTTGATAGATAATTGTATTTTCGCAAACTGAATAAAATTTAACAATAATAAAAATGGCAATTTTAGCAAAAATTAGACAACGCTCAGCATTATTAATAGCTGTAATCGCTTTGTCTTTATTCGCATTCGTAGCGCAAGATCTTTTTACAAAAGGTAACTTTAGTCAATCATCAAAAGATGTTGGTTCGGTTAATGGCGAAAATATTCTTTTTCAATCTTTTAATGAAAAAGTAAATAATATCGAAAAAAGCGGTCGTGGAACATCGAACATTCAAGCAGTTAACCAAGTTTGGGATCAAGAAGTATCGATAGCATTGATTAATGCAGAAATAAAAAAATTAGGCATTCGTGCAGGCGAAAAACAAATTATTGAAGGTTTAAAAAACAATCAAAACATTGGCGGTAACAAAACTTTCCAAGACGATAAAGGCGTTTTTAGTATTGCAAAATTGCAAGAATACTTTAAAACAAACCCTGGAAACGAAGAATTGTACAAAACAGCACAAACAGAAGCTGCTGCAAACGCAAAAATTCAAATTTATTTTGCAATGCTTAAAGGCGGTTTCAACTCAACCAAAGCTGATGGAAAAGCAAAATATGAAATGGAAACCAACAAAGTTTCTTTTGATTATGTTGCTGTACCATTTTCAAGTATAAAAGACGATAAAGTAAAAATTTCTGATGATGAAATGATTGCTTTTATGAAAACCAACGAGAAAAAATACAAAGCAGAAGAGACACGCGAAATTAATTACGTATTAATGGAAGACAAAGCATCTGCAAGCGATGAGTCTGAAGCCAAAAATGCAATTAATGAACTTTTAACAGGTAAAGTTGGCGATTCAACAGGGGGTTTTAATACAACCAAAGATATAGTTTCGTTTGTAAATGAAAACTCAGACAAACCTTATGATTCTAGTTATGTTGCGAAAAAAGATTTGCCAGCTGCAGTTGCAGAACAATTGTATAACTTGCCAGCAGGTGCTGCTTTTGGACCATATATGGATGGTCAAATGTATTGTGTATCTAAATCATTAGGACGTAAATCTGGTATTTCTGCAAAAGCTAGTCACGTTTTAATTAGTTATGAAGGAACTCAAGTTCCTAACAAAAAAGAAAAAAGAACTAAGGAAGAAGCAAAAGCAAAAGCAGAATTACTTTTTTCTCAAATACAAGCCAATCCATCAAGCTTTATGATGTCAGCTTTTACTGCATCTGACGATTCATCTTCGCAGCAAGGTGGCGATTTAGGATATTTTGCACCTGGTCAAATGGTTAAACCATTCAACGATTTCGTATTCAATAATTCTGTTGGAAAAATTGGTTTGGTAGAAACAGATTTTGGTTTTCATATCATAAACATTACCGACAAGCAGGACGGTGTGCGTTTAGCAACTTTAGCTAGAAAAATTGCACCATCTGAAAAAACAACTGAGGATATTTATACAAAAGCAACAACTTTCGAAATGAAAGCTAACGATAAAACTTTTGATGCTGCAGCAAAAGAATTGAAATTGACAGTTGCACCAGTTGTGAAATTCAAAGCATTAGATGAAAATGTTGGTTCTCTTGGAAACCAAAGACAAATAGTTCGTTGGGCTTTTAGTAAAGAAGCTAAAGTTGGCGAAATAAAAAGATTTGATATCGCTAATGTAGGTCAAGTTATTGCAACCGTAATAAAAGCAAATCCAAAAGGTTTATTATCTATCGAAGATGCAAAAATGCAAGTCGAACCAATTCTTAGAAATAAGAAAAAAGCCGAAATGATTAGAGCAAAAATGAAAGGCACTATAGAAGCAATTGCAAAAGCAAATGCGACAATAGTTCAAACCGCTACAGATATGACAATGGCTAATCCTTCAATTCTAAATGCTGGACAAGAATATAAAGTAGTTGGAACAGCATTTGCAACTGCGGCAGGTAAAACTTCTGCAATTATAGATGGAACTTCGGGAGTTTTTATAATCAGAACCAAATTGGTTGTTAAAGCACCTACATCTCAAGATTTGAAACCTTTTATTGCAAAGGTAAAACAACAAAACGCTAATGCTTCAAACGGAGTTATGACCGCTTTAAAATCGGATGCAGATATTGAAGATAATAGAGGTAGCTTTAATTACTAAGACAAAATCTTTTAAATAAAAAATCCTGAATTTTATAAATTTGGGATTTTTTTTGGATAGGATTTTAAAAAGTGCAATTATTGTTCGAAATTTATTGTCTTGAGAACAACAATAAATTTGTGAATACAACAGATATTATCCAACTCAGATTAATTTTAACTAATCTTGTTGCAGACTCGAAAGACTATTTTAGGTTTTTGGAGTCTATTTTGACAGTTTATATTTAAATTTTACAAGAAAAATTATTTTGTTACACGCTCTTTAATATTATAGAATAAGAAAAAACAATAATTACATAATTAAAACTAATTTCATAATTATCTCAATTCAATTTTAATACTTAAATTTGTAAAAATTTGAAATTTATAACAAACTTAAAAAATAAAAAAATGGCATTAACAATAACAGATGCAACTTTTGATGAAGTTGTATTAAAATCTACACAACCAGTTATGGTCGATTTTTGGGCAGCTTGGTGTGGTCCTTGTAGAATGGTCGGTCCAGTAATCGAAGAAATAGCAAAAGACTTTGAAGGAAAAGCAGTTGTTGGAAAAATTGATGTCGATGCCAACCAAGAATTTGCAGCTAAATACGGAGTTAGAAATATTCCAACAGTATTGGTTTTTCAGAATGGCGAAGTGGTTGGTAGACAAGTTGGTGTTGCACCAAAACAAACTTATGCCGATAGTTTAACTGCTCTTTTGTAAATTAATTAAATTATTTGGCTCTGGTATAAAAAGTATATTCATTAAAACTTTTTGCCACAGATTTAAAGGATTTTTAGTATTCGATAATAAAATATCTGTGATAATATGTGAAATCTGTGGTTAGAATAAAATTCATATTTTAACTATACTACAGTTAGTTATTTTAAAAGGTTTAACTGAGAAGTTAAACCTTTATTTTGTTACTAGAGTAACGTTTTTTTACTCTTTTACGATTTAGTTTTAAAAGACACCAATACTTTTTCGCCAATTATTATTCTAAAAAACATACCATAACAATTGTAAATCAAGACGGTATGGAATTTTTATCTTGGCAGTCTAAAAAAAGTATTAAACTTAACGTTTTAAAAGCTTCTCATTTACCACTCATTTACTTTATTAGCATCCATTTTCAGGAAAATAAACAACAAAATTGTGAATCCCCAGAGCCCTGATCCTCCATACGAGAAGAACGGTAAGGGTACGCCAATGGTTGGAAACACACCCAAAACCATTGCTATATTTACAAATGTGTGTATAAATAAAATACCTGCGACACAATAACCATAAACACGACTGAATTTTGTTTTTTGTCGTTCAGCAAGATATAAAATTCTTAAAATAAGTCCAATAAATAATCCTATAACAATAATTGAACCTAGAAAACCCCATTCTTCTCCAACGGTTGTAAAAATATAATCGGTGTGTTGTTCGGGTACAAATCCGCCTTTGGTTTGTGTACCTTCAAGATAACCTTTTCCGAAAAAACCGCCAGATCCAACAGCAATCTCTGATTGGTTAGTGTTGTATCCAATTCCTTTCATATCGACAGCTTTGCCTAACAAAATATTGAATCTGTCTCGATGGTGTTGTTTGAAAACATTGGTAAAAACATAATCTACCGAAAATACAAATCCAGAAATTATTAATAAAATTAATCCACTTAAAAGTATACTTCTATTGATAATTCTACTTTTGAAATATACAAATGCAAGAATCAATGCTGCAATTAATATAATGTAAATGGGTTGCAGAACAAGCGCCATAACAAACAATAAAATTGCTGCTGCACCCACGCCAAGATACCAGCCTGGCAAACCCTCGCGGTACAAAACAAAGAAAAAGACAAAATATATTAATGCACTTCCTGGATCGGGTTGCGGCAATATTAAAATTACAGGCAAAAATATAATTGTTAAAGCTTTTAATTGATCGCTGACAGTGCTAAGATTAACTTGAACATCGCTCAAAAATTTTGCTAATGCCAATGCAGTAGCTGCTTTTGCAAATTCGGAAGGTTGTAGGGTAAAACTTCCTATTCCGTACCAACAACGTTGTCCTGCTATTGTTTTCCCAAACACAAACAATCCTACTAATGATAAAAGTGAAATCGCAAAAATTACAGAGGCATATTTTTCATAAAACTTAGAATCGGCAAATAAAACAACAAATATTATTGGAATAGTTAATATAATAAACAACATTTGTTTGCCATAAACCTGAGATATATCAAAAATCGAAGCGTCGTTAGCAGATATTGACAACGATGAAGAGTAAATATTCATCCAACCCAATATTACTAATGTAATAAAAATTAATACACTAATCCAATCAAGATTATTAGAAACGCTTTGGTTTTTCATTATATTTATAAAACAAATTAATTATTGTGTAAAGTATCTTTCGCTGCTTCTTTGGCAATTTTTTTGAAGTCTGGCAATTGAATTTTGGTTGAATCAACCTGCGTTGTATCTGCTTTTTTTACAACATATCTGGCATATTGAGATTGCAAACTAGTTGCTTTTATTCGGGTTTCGAATCTAGTTAAGGTTATTTTCTTTTTAATATATTTTTCAAGCATCAAACTAACAATCGGACCAGCAATAGTTGCACCAAAACCACCGTTTTCTACCATTACTGCAATTGCAATTTTCGGATTGTCTTTGGGAGCAAATGCTACAAAAATAGAGTGATCTCTCATTTTTATTTTTTTTCCACCAACTCTAGCATAGTTTTCTGCAGTTCCAGTTTTTCCGCATACATCAATGTCGGGAATTTTTAAACTGTAGGCAGTTCCTTTATTATATACATCAAATAATCCTTGAATAACTGGCGGAAAATATTTTTTGTCAATCGTAGAAATATGTTTTGTTGTAAATTTTTTATCAATTGCTTGGCCTTTAATTTTCTTAATAATATGTGGTGTATAAAAATAGCCCTTATTGGCAACGGTAGCAATCATATTGGCTAATTGTATTGGCGTCATCAAAACTTCGCCTTGACCTATTGCATTAGAAACAATTGTCGAACCTTTCCAGCCTCCATTAGGATATATTTTTTTATAATATTTAGATGTTGGAACATTTCCGCGTCGGCCTGTTGGTAAATCATAACCCATAAAATTACCAATTCCGAAACTTTTTAAATGTTTTCCCCAAATGTCAACTGCTTGTGCAGGTTCTACATATTTGCCAATTGTTCGCATATATACACTTGCAAAATAAGTATTGCAAGAGGCATAAATCCCATTGTTTAATTGGTGTGGGCCAAAACCGTGACATCGCTGGAAATGACCTCCAATTCGCATTCCATGGTGACAAAAAAATGTGCTTTGTTCGTCTATAACTTGTTCTTGCAAGCCTATTAAACCAGTCATAATTTTAAAAGGTGAACCTGGAGGATATTCTGCTAATAAACCTCGGTCGTAGGTTGGCTTGGCCAGCGAATCGTTATATAATGTTGTATAATTTCTGGAACGTTGTCTGCCAACTAACAATCCTGGGTCATAAGAAGGAGCTGTGACTAATGCCAAAATTTCGCCAGTTTTTGGCTCAATTGCTACAATTCCACCTCGTTTATTGATCATTAACTCTTCTCCGTATTTTTGGAGTTCCATATCAATTGATAATGTAATGTCTTTTCCTTGTACTGCAATTGTATCGAATTCTCCACCTTTATAAGATGCCATTTCTCGATTAAATTTATCTTTTTGAATGTATTTTACGCCTTTAACGCCTCGTAAAATTTCTTCATAACTTTCTTCAACGCCTTGTTTTCCAATTAAATCTCCTGAATTGTAATAAGGATGTTTAGCAATAATTTTATCATTTACTTGAGTGATAAACCCAAAAACATTGGCTCCAGCTGTTGTTTGATAATCTCTTAATGATCGTTTTTGTATTTCGAATCCAGAAAATTTTCTTGCTTTTTCTTGAAATCCTGCAAACTCGGCTTTGTTTAATTGTGCCAAAAAAACAGATCGCAATCTTGGGCTGTAAACTTTGGCTTTTGCAATTTTTTTAAGAAAATCTTCTTTTGTAATATTTAATAAAGAACAAAAACTTAAAGTATCGAGATTTTTGATGTCACGAGGCGTAACCATTATGTCAAACGAAGGTTGATTGGCAACCATTAATTCGCCATTTCGGTCATAAATATAGCCACGTTCTGGATAATCATAGTTTATTTTTATTGCATTATTTTCTGATTTCAGTTTGAATGAATCGTTAATAATCTGTAAATAAAACAACCTTATTACAAGTAACGATCCAGCAATAATGATTATCGAAGGAAGCAATAACTTTCTCATCGTTTTTTAGGCTTTATTAAATATATGATAATAATTGAAAGAATAATTGTAAATATTGCACTAAAAACTGTTCTGATTAAAATTTCTAGAATCAATCCAAATGCAAAAATTTCTAATGAAAATAATACCAAATGATGAATCAAAACTGATACCAAAATAAACGAAAATCGTTCTGGAGACAAAATATCGTTTAGTTTAACTGTTTGATATTCATAACTTAAACCAAATGAAAATTTAAAAATTTGTGGTCTTATGTAAGCCAAAACTACACAAGCAGCTGCATGTACCCCGCCTGAATCTGTGAAAAAATCTAATGTCAGTCCTAGAATAAAACTAGCAAATAAAAACGCATTTTTATTAGTATTTACGGGATATAGTATTAAAAATAAAATATATGGATATGGATTTATAAAACCAAATAAATTAAATTTATTAAAGATTACTATTTGCGCAGCAAGCAACAAAATAAATCGGGCTATATTGTTTAATAAGGCATTATTCATTTTTCTTAACAGCTGTTGTAGTTTCTTCTAATTTCAAAATTTCGGGTGTATTTCTGTTTTTAATGATATAAACATATCCAAGATTGGTCATGTCATTAAAAAGTTTTACATTAATGGTGTAATAATTAGTTTGATTATCTACATAAATTTTGTCTATTGTTCCAATATTTATATTCTCTGGAAAAATCGTTGATTGTGCACCAGTTACAATAGTATCGCCTTTTCGGACAGCTGCCAATCTAGGAACATTTATAAGTTGTGCAAAACCAGTGCTTTTGCCGTTCCAGGTAAGTGAACCAAAATGATTTGATTTTTTTAATTTAGCATTAACAGCATTTTTTGTGTTTAAAATACTAATTACTGTCGAAAAATTGGTCGAAGTATTATCAACAATTCCTATTATTCCTAAATCATTTATTACACCCATATCGGTTTTTGTACCTTTGGCTGAACCGCTATCGATTGTTAAATAATTTTCGTAAACGTCAAACGAATTATTAATAACTCTAGATAAAATAATATTGGTTTTGGCCACGCCTTGTAAATCAATAATTTCTGGAACAATCGTGTCTTTCTTATTGAATAACAGCATTTTAAGTCTTGCGTTTTCGAATGCAAGATTGTTGTTTTGGGTTCTTAGACTAAAATAAGATTCAACATCATTGATTTTTTGATAAGCATTGCCACTAACGAAATTTGCCGAACTAATTATTTTGCTTTTATGATACGAATGAAACTGAAAAGTAAATCCGAGCGAGATACCCAAAAGCAGCAAAAACAGTAACTTATTACTGTTTTTAAAAATAAAATTAAATATCTGCTGCATTATATTATGCTATTATTTTAGTAAAATACTTTTGTATTTAGATAAGTTTTTTAATGCCATTCCGGTTCCACGCACTACTGCTCTTAATGGATCTTCTGCTATGTAAACTGGCAAATCTGTCTTTTGTGAAATACGTTTGTCTAAACCTCTTAACATTGACCCACCGCCAGCAAGATAAATTCCGGTGTTGTATATATCTGCTGCTAATTCGGGTGGAGTTTGCGATAATGTTTCCATTACTGCATCTTCAATTCTTTGAATAGACTTGTCTAATGCTTTTGCAATTTCTCGATAAGAAACGTTAACTTGTTTTGGTTTTCCAGT
Organism: Bacteroidota bacterium; assembly: GCA_031408435.1. GTDB lineage: Bacteria > Bacteroidota > Bacteroidia > Flavobacteriales > Flavobacteriaceae > Flavobacterium. The sequence continues at coordinate 29,980 of JANNWM010000072.1, read as the reverse complement.
CAATAAATCTCGACCTTGAACAGACATTTCTTCTGGTGGCGATTCTAGATCTTCGATAGCTGCGCCAACTTCAATTTTAATTTTCTCAGCGGTTGATTCTCCAACAAAAAGATTGTGTTGGGTTCTCATATAATAAACAATATCATTTGTAAAAACGTCTCCTGCAATTTTTACTGATTTGTCGCAAACAATTCCGCCAAGTGCAATAACTGCAATTTCGGTTGTTCCACCACCAATATCGACTATCATGTTTCCTTTTGGTTGCATAATATCAACACCAATTCCGATTGCAGCTGCCATTGGTTCATGAATTAGGTAAACTTCTTTACCATTCACTCGCTCACAACTTTCTTTTACAGCTCGCATTTCTACTTCTGTAATTCCAGACGGAATGCAAACAACCATTCTTAATGCTGGTGTAAATAATTTTTTTTGCAAAGCTGGAATACTTTTGATAAGCAATTTTATCATTTGTTCCGAAGCGTCGAAATCTGCAATAACACCATCTTTTAACGGCCTTATGGTTTTTATGTTTTCATGGGTTTTACCTTGCATAAGGTTCGCTTCTTTTCCGACAGCAATAATTCTGCCAGAAATTCTATCACGTGCAACAATAGATGGACTATCAATAACAACTTTGTCGTTGTGAATGATTAGTGTGTTTGCGGTACCAAGGTCTATCGCAATATCCTCGGTCATGAAATCAAAAAATCCCATAAAGTTTTTTGGGTTTTAAAAGGTTAGTGTTTTTACTGCACAAAGTTAAACAAATTAACTATTGTTTTACATATAAATATAAATAGAATTTTATTTTTTTTCGAAAGATTTTTGAGGATTAAAATCTGTTGAATTTGATTGAAATATTGTATTTTAATAATGAAGTGGTTTAAACTTTTCCCATTTGCTAAAAATTTGTCTTTTGCATCCACTTTTAGACTTTTTTGCGCTCCGTAGACCAACTATGCATCTTAAAAAAGACTTCAATTGGTTCCAAAATCCTAAATTTTCGCTTAAATGCTAAAAGTTTAAACCACTTCAATATCATTATTGATAATTCGCAAAATTTAAAATTTCAAAAATTTCTAATTTTACAAATCATTTTATAACAATGCATATTCTTTAATTAAAACATTTGCAGGAATGTTCAAATTCAGTTGTAGCAATCTAATTTGTTTTATTGTCAATGCTCTTTTTCGTTTAAAAATCTCCGAAACTCTTGATCTACTGTTCAATATAATTCCTAAATCATTGTCGGTCATTCCTTTTTGTTCCATCATAAATCTGATTGCTTCAATTGGGTCAGGCTCTGGAATTGGGTAATGAATTTGTTCGTATTTTTCTATTAAAGTTACCAAAATATCAAGCTCATCGGCTTCAACAGAATTTGGTTTTGCATCAAATATTGATTCAGCTCGTTGCAAAGCCTTATCATAGTCTTTTTCTGTTTTTATTGGGTTTATTTCCATTTTATAAATCTTTGATGTCAATTAATTTATCATATTCGTTGTGTGTTCCAATAAATTTTATGTAAATTATTTGAGTTACAAAATTTATTTTAACAATTAATCGATAATGATTTCCACAAATGTTGAATATAATTTTATTATTTCCAACAAAATCTGCAGAGCCAAATATTTGTTTTACATCATTTATAGTTTCAAAATCATTCTTATCAAAAACTTGATACCAAGCTAATAATGGTTGCTTGGATTTTGGATATTTCTCCCAAAAGTTTTGCAATGTTCTTTTTGCAATAATCCTCATTCTAATAATTTCTTATGCAAATATAATTATTTTTTCCCAAATAGGGAAATTATTTTTTAATGCTTAAAATGTCTTGTTCCCGTAAAAACCATAGCCAAATTGTTTTCATTACAATAATCAATACTCAATTGGTCTTTTATTGATCCGCCAGGTTGAATAACTGCTGTTATTCCTGCGTTTTTTGCAATTTCTACACAATCTGGAAACGGAAAAAAAGCATCGCTAGCCATTGAAGCTCCATTTAAATCGAATCCGAAATTTTTGGCTTTGTCAATGGCCTGAATTAAAGCATCAACTCTTGATGTTTGTCCAGTTCCTGATGAAATTAATGTACCGTTTTTAGCAAAAACAATTGTGTTTGATTTGGTGTTTTTACAAACTTTCGATGCAAATATCAAATCTTCAATTTCTGAATCTGATGGTTTTTTTATAGTAACGGTTTTTAAATCACTTTTATTGTCTGTAATGTTATTTTTATCTTGAACTAAAATTCCGTTCAAGCAAGTTCTAACTTGAGTTGATGGTAAATCGACTTTATTTTGAACCAAAATAATTCTATTTTTCTTTTCAGATAATATAGAAATAGCTTCTGAATCGAAACTTGGTGCAATAACAACTTCGCAAAACAATTTGTTAATTTCAGTAGCAGTTGCTACATCAATTTTAGAATTAGCAATCAATACGCCACCAAATGCCGATGTTGGATCGCAAGCCAATGCAACATTATAGGCTTCAAGAATTGTGTTTCTAGTTGCCAATCCGCAAGCATTGTTATGTTTCAAAATCGCAAACGTAGGGCCATTTTCTGAAAATTCTGCAATTAAATTAACTGCTGCATCAACATCAAGCAAGTTGTTGTATGACAATTCTTTACCATGAATTTTATTGAACATTTTGTCGAATTCGCCAAAGAAAAAACCTTTTTGATGCGGATTTTCGCCATAACGTAAAACTTGACCGTTTTGTTCGCTGATTTTTAAGACTGTTTCTTGATTGTCTTTATTGAAATAATTAAAAATTGCAGTATCATAATGAGATGAGGTATTAAAAGCTTTCATCGCGAATAGTTTTCGATTTTCTAAAGTAGTGCTTCCATTATTTTCAGATATTAAATCTAATAATAATGAATATTCATTAACCGATGCAACAATTACTGTGTCTTGAAAATTTTTCGCAGCTGCTCGAATAAGTGAAATGCCACCAATATCTATTTTTTCGATAATATCAACTTCATTTGCTCCCGAAGCAACTGTTTTTTCGAATGGATATAAATCGACAATTACCAAGTCAATTTGTGGAATATTGTATTCTAACATTTGAGCAACATCGCTAGGATTGTCTTGGCGATTTAAAATTCCTCCAAAAACTTTAGGATGCAAAGTTTTTACTCGACCGCCCAAAATTGATGGATAACTCGTTACATCTTCAACAGGAATTACTGCTATTTCCAAGTTTTTTATAAAATCTTCGGTGCCGCCTGTCGAATAAATTGTAACATTTTGCTTGTTTAGTAGTCTAACAATTGGTTCTAGTCCGTCTTTTGAGAAAACCGAAATTAGTGCCGATTTAATTTGTTTTGTAGTGTTCATTTTTTAATTTAGTTGTGTTTGCTTCGCCAGTTCGGACTTTGTCCTCGGGTTGCAAAAGTACATTTTAAATTAGATAATTTGTAAATTTGATAATTAGAAATTGAATTCGAATTAATAAAAATTTTTGAATTATTTATAGATTACATTATAAATATATTTGAAGCAAGAATATAATAATTATAACCTAAAATATGCTAGTTTACATTCGATTATTAAAAGAAAGTTTCGGTTTTGCAACTAATGCCTTGCGAAACAACAAATTGCGAACTTTATTGTCGTTGCTAGGCGTAACTATTGGGATTTTTTCTATAATTGCAGTACTTACAGCTGTTGATTCATTAGACCGTAAAATCAAAAAAGATTTAAGTAGTTTAGACAAAAACACAATGTATTTAATGCGATTTTCTTTCGGACCAAGCGAAATTCCGAAATGGAAAAGAGAACAATTTCCAGATGTCAAATACGAAGAATACCAGTTTTTAAAATACAATTTGAAAGATGCTGAAAATGTTTGTTTTCAATATTTTACAAAATCCGAAAGCATAAAATTCGAATCTAAAACCGTGAATAGTCTAAATGTAGTTCCAGTTACCGACGAATTTGATGATATTCAAAAACTTGATTTCAAATCAGGTCGTTTTTTTAACGAATCAGAATCTAATTAGGGATTGCCACTAGTAATTTTGGGTCACGAAGTTTCTCGAGGTTTATTTGATGGTTATGATCCTATTGGTCAAATTGTTCGGCTTTACGGTCAAAAATTTACTGTTATTGGCATTCTAAAAAAACAAGGTGCAGGAATTTTGGGCGAAAGTAACGACACATCGGTTTTTATTCCATCGAATTTTCTTAGAAAAATTTATGGTGATAATGCAGAGTTTCTAACTCCAGTAATTTTAATTAAACCCAATAAAGATATTGATATAGATGCTTTTAAAGGCGATTTATCACAAAAATTAAGAAACTATCGAGGCATAAAAACTGGCGATATTGATAATTTTTTTGTTAATATTCTTTCAGGATTTACTACTTTTCTTGATGGAATTATTAGTCAATTGAATATTGGTGGTTGGGCAATTGCAGGATTTTCGTTGCTAGTCGGCGGATTTGGAATTGCCAATATTATGTTTGTTTCTGTAAAAGAAAGAACAAATTTGATTGGAATTCAAAAATCACTCGGAGCCAAAAATAAGTTTATTTTATTTCAATTTTTATTCGAAGCTATAATTCTTTGTATAATTGGAGGAATAATGGGAATGCTTTTCGTTTGGATAATATCGTTAATATTAACAAATATACTTGATTTTGAGTTTGTTCTCGGCATGAATAATGTGCTTCTTGGAACTGGTTTAGCAGCATTTATTGGTTTAATTGCTGGAATTTTACCAGCAATTTCAGCAAGTAGATTAGATCCAGTTGAAGCGATTCGAAGTGGCATGTAATTTAAGCCTAACTATATTTTTCAAAAAAATTGTTTTATAAAAATTTAAAAATCTTTATAAAACACTTGTTGTTTGTTCAATAAAATTTCATTTAATACAAATGTACTTGAGTTACTAAAAAAAATATTTTTTGATTCGTTATTGCTTTCGTTTATTAAATTTTCTTTAATTAAAATATTTTTTGTTTGTATTGCAACCGCTTCTCCGGAGTCAATTATCCGAATATGACTAGGTAATATTTTACTGATTTGTGGGATTAAATACGGATAATGACTACAACCTAATACCAAAAAATCAATATTTTTATCAATCATTGGTTTTAAATATTGTTTTAAAAGTTGTGTTGTTTCCGGACTATTTATTTTACCGTTTTCAATTAATTGAACCAAGTTGTGACCTATTTGTTCGATAATTTTGGTTTCTTGAAATTGTTCTAAATTTTTATTAAATAGTTCGCTATTCAATGTTCCTGCAGTAGCCAGAATGCCAATTGTTTGGGTTTTAGAATTGTTGGCTGCTGGTTTTATTGCGGGTTCAATACCAATAAAGGGTACGTTATATTTCGCTCTTAATTCTTTAATTGCATTAGTAGTAGCTGTATTGCACGCAATAACAATTATTTTGCAACCTAAATCAAGCAACAATTCGGTATTTTTTTTGCTAAGTTCAACAATTTCTTTTTTAGATTTTTGTCCATAAGGTGCATTTTTGCTATCGGCTAAATAAACAGTGTTTTCGTTTGGCATCAATTTATTTATTGCAGACCAAATAGACGTACCGCCAATTCCAGAATCAAAAAGTCCAATAGGGTTATTGTTTAGCATAAAACAAATATAAAAAAATGCTCAATCGTTTTATTAGATTGAGCATTAAATTTTTTAGATTTTTTATTTAATTAAAAACCTAAATCTTTTTTAATATCAGCAGTTAAATCTGGACCATCAGCAACAAGCAAACCTTCTGCATTTAAAACATAAGCATATCCTTTAAGTTTTGCTATTTTTTTAATAGATGCTTTAACTTTTTCGAAAATTGGTTTAGTCAAATCACTTTCTTTAGTTTGCAATTCTTTTTGAGCATTTTCTCTGTAATCGGTAATATTTTTTTGCATTCCTTGCACTTCTTTACCTCTCTCTTCGTTTACTTTATCGCCAGCTGTTGCCGATTCTTTGTCATAAAGAGCAAGTTTGGTTTGGTATTCGGTTGTCATTGTTTTAAAAGCATCTTCGTATGATTTTCCGATTGTTTGCAATTGTTTTTGAGCGTCTAACATTGCTGGCATTTTGGCCATAATCTCGTTAGTGTCTACGTGTGCTACTTTTGCTTGAGCAGATATTGTTTGGTTTGCTCCAAAAATGAATACTGCAGCTGCTAATAAAGATTTCAAATTTTTCATTGTTCTTGTTTTTAAAGGTATTTATTGATTGTTTAATTATTTGTTTATTCTGGTTTTTTGTTTGCTTCGAGCTTGGCTTTTCTTGCCGCTTCTCTATCTGCAATTGTTTTTAATCTTTTTTCTTCTAATGCTTTTTTTCTAGCTTCGAATTCTGCAATTTTGGCATCTTTTTTTTCTTTTGCTAATCTTTTAGCTTCGTCTTGAACACTTGTGTCAACGACAGTCATTTCTGCTTTTGGTGCCGCAGTTTCGGTTTTTGGCTCAATTAAATTTTCATTATTTGTTGGTGATGGATTTATGTTACCAGAAACCGTGCCATTTTTTTTATTAGCTTTTTCTTCTAATAATTTTAATCGTTGCGTTTCAATTTCTTTTCTTCGTTCGTCATTCGCCAATTTTTTGTCGGCCAATAGTTTTTCGCGTGCAGCTTTTTTTGCATCTAATACTTTTTGTCGATCACTTTGACCAGCATTTGACTCAAGCTCATCTAGTTTTTTTTCTTTTTCGTCTTCGATTTTTAATTGTTTTTTGGACAATTGACTTCTTTTCGACGAACGAGTAATTATTCTAAGAACTTGATCGCTTACGTCGAATTTTTTTGCTGCGAACAACATAGTCAAATCTGATGATTTATCGAATATAAAATCGTATTTTTTTGCTTCTGCCATATCTTGAATAGCAGTAAAAACTTGATCCTGTATTGGTTGAACTAATAATGTTTTTTGAACTATTAAATCACCATTCGAACCAAATCTTTTTTGTTGTAATTCTTGAAGTTCGCTTTCTTGAAATTTTATTTCTTCTTCTCGTTCTTCTATTAATTCTTTGGTTAAAAGAATTTTTTCTGATTTTAAAGTTGTTATTAACTTGTCAATATCACCTTTTTTGGCATCAAGTTCTGTTTTCCAGCTTTGAGCTTTTTGTTCTAATTGGTTTTTAGATTCTATATAATCTGGTACATTTTGCAATATATATTCCATATCTATATACCCGATACGAATTCCTTTTTGACCATAAACATTCAAAAAAACGGTCAATATTAATATTAAAATAAGTTGTTTTTTCATAATATTTTTTTAAATAGTTTCTAGAATTGTTGACCAATTATAAAATGTGTTTCCCAGCCGTGTGCACCAGTTTCTGCGGTTCCTGGTGTTTTGTCAAAACCGTGTGCAAAATCGATTCCTAGCAAACCAAAAGCAGGCATAAATATTCTTAATCCTACACCAGCTGATCTTTGTAACGCAAAAGGATTATAATCTTTAAAATTACTATAAGATGCCCCTGCTTCTGCAAATGTTAAAGCGTATATAGAAGCTGCCGATTTTAAAGTTATTGGATACCGCAACTCTAGCGAATATTTATTATAAATTGTTGCTCCAATTGACGCACCTGTTGCATCTGTTGGTGTCAATGTTTGATTTGCATAACCACGCAAACCAACTATTTCTCGACCGTCTTGTGCAAAATTGGCCAATCCATCACCACCTAAATAAAATCTTTCGAAAGGAACTTCACCTAGTTTTGAATCATACCTGCCCAAAAATCCAAATTCGCCAAGAGAACGAAACACCAAATTACCATAAATTCTTGTAAACCAATCTGCTTTAAATTTTATTTTGTAATATTCTAACCAATTAAATTGTTTTTGGTCAATTTTGGCTTCATCGACATCTGCTTCTTGATAACTATTTGCTTTTGCTAAAATGGTTTGTCCACTCGAATTTGTAATTGTTTTAATATAGTCTCCCGTTGCAACTATTTTTCCATCTGAAATAAATTGGACTCCTGTATTTTTAAGTTTGTATTCTTCTTTCGTACCAAGTTCGGTTAGGTTTAATTTTGTAAATACCGAATAGGGTGGCGTAAATTTGGCCGAAATACTAAATTCTGAACCGTAAATCGGGAAAATTGGGTTAATTCCTTTATTATTTCTTTTTAATTCAATGGTGTATGATAAATTTCTTGACGATCCATCTCCGAATTTGAACAAGCTTGAGCCATAATTATTTAAATCGTAATATTGAAAAGTAAATGTATTCGATAACACAAAATAGTCATCTGGAACCGATAATCTTTTGGCCATTCCTATAGATAACGATGTTATGTTAAAACTTTTATTTTTATCAACTCCGCCATTATTTGCAAATGAATATTGTTTACTTTGTGATAATGACGAACTAAATTGAACTGGCTTTTTGCCTCCAAACCAAGGTTCTGAAAATGACAAACTAAAAGTTTGAAAAAATTGACTTGCTTGTAATCTTAGTGCCAGTTTTTGCCCATCGCCCATAGGCAAAGGCTTGTAAGCTTCTTTTTTGAAAAGGTTTCTCACAGAAAAATTGTTGAACGACAAACCTAATGTGCCTACAAATCCGCTTCCGCCATATCCTCCTTGCAATTCTATTTGGCTTGCACCTTTTTCGACAAGATTATACTGAATATCGACTGTTCCGTTATTGGCATCGACATTTTTAAAATCTGGTTTTATTGCTTCAGGATCAAAAAAACCAAGTTGACCTATTTCTCTAATCGTACGAACTAATTGTTCTTTACTGTATTTTTGTCCTGGTTTTGTTCTTAGTTCTCTGTAAATAATTTCGTCGTTGGTTTTATCATTTCCAACTACAGTTATTTTATTGAAATACGCTATTGGACCTTCGTTTATTCTGATTTCGAAATCTATAGAATCGTTGGCAGTTCTCACTTCTACAGGGTTTATATTAGAAAATAAATATCCAGTATTTTGATATAAATTGGTAATATCATCTCCATCTGGTTTTGATTTGTCGGCTATTCTTTTGGCTAATTCTATCCCGTTATAGGTATCGCCTTTTTGCAAACCAATCATTCGTTGTAAATCTCTGTCAGAATAAACAGTGTTTCCTATAAATTTGATGTTTCCGAAATAATATTTTCGACCTTCTTCTAGCTTAATATCGATTGCAAGTTTTTGAGTCTGTTTGTTTAAATAAACAGAATCTGATATAATTCTGGCGTCTCGGTAACCTTTTGATTTGTATTCATCTACAATTTTTACAAGATCTTCTTTGTATTTTTCTTTAATAAATTTCGAGGCTTTAAAAATTCTAATTGGATTTATTTGCTTTGTATCGCTCATTGCATTGCGAACTTTATTAGCCGATAGCATTTTGTTGCCAAAAATATTAATGTTGCTTATTTTTATTTTGTCACCTTTGTCTATGCTTATTAACATTTTTACATCATTTACTGATGCGGTATCTATTTTGGTAACAATGTTTACTTTTGTATTAAAAAAACCATCTTTTTTATATTTGTTTTCTATATAGTATTTTGTTGTTGTAATTAAGTTTTCGTTGACAACTTTGCCAGTGGTTAAATTATTTTCTTTTATTAATTCTTCTATTTTACCTTTTTTTACGCCAACAAATTTTACTTCGCCTAGTTTGGGTAATTCATTAATATTCAATTCTAAATATATGCTATCGCCTACAACTTTATTCGTATAAAAATCGATATCTTTAAATAAATTCAGTTTTGCTAATTTTTTTATAGCATTGCTTATTTCTTCGCCAGGAATAGTTATTTCCTGACCTTTTTCTAAACCTGCAAAAGTAACAACTGTTTGTGCATTAAAGTTTATTTTGCCAGTTACATCTACATTTGCGAGAAAATACTTTGTTCCTTGATCATAAGGAACTCTGTCTTGAGCATTGGTACTATTAATAAATCCTATGATAAAAAAGGCAATAAATGGTAATATGTTTTTTTGTAACACTAAAATTTTATTTAATTTGTTCACTTGTTTTTCCGAACCTTCGTTCTCTTTTTTGAAAGCTAATTATCGCTTCATATAAATTTTCTTCATTAAAATCTGGCCACAAAACATCTGTGAAATATAGTTCTGCGTAGGCTATTTGCCATAACAAAAAGTTACTTATTCGATGCTCGCCACTTGTTCTTATTAACAAATCTACAGCTGGTAAATTGTGCGTGTAAAGATGCTCATTAATAACCGAACCGTCAATACTATCTAATGAAATTATATTATTTTTAACTTTATTACTAATGATTTTAACAGCATTTATGATTTCTTCTTGCGAACTATAACTTAATGCTAATGTTAAGGTCATTCTAGAATTCGATGCTGTTTTGTCAATAACTTGCATTAACTCTTTTTGTGCAGTTTTTGGAAGTTTTTCTAGATTTCCAATAAAATTGAGTTTTATATTGTTTTCTTGAAGCGTTTTTAGTTCTTTTTTTAATGAATTGACTAACAAATTCATCAAAAGTTGTACTTCGTGTTCTGGTCTGTTCCAGTTTTCGGTCGAAAAAGCATAAAGTGTTAAATTTTCGACACCAAGTTTTGCACAAGATTCTATGGTCAATCTAACCGACTTGGTGCCGTTTTCATGACCAATTGCTCTTAAAAAACCTTTTTGTTTTGCCCAACGTCCATTTCCGTCCATGATAATGGCCAAATGTTTTGGTAGGTTTTTTAAGTTTATATTTTGTAACAAATTCATAAATTTATTTATTGGCAATAACATGGTTTTGTACCAAATGTGTACGATAATGTAAAACCAGTAAAAACATACCAATCATTGCTTTCTTGATTGGTTAATCTAAAACCTTGCAAATTATCATTTTTCGGATTTGATCCATCAATATTATCAGTAAAACTATATCTTGCTCCAGCTTCAAGTCCTAAAACTAAACTTTTTGACAATTTTGTTTTTAATCCAAAAATCATTGGAATTGCAAAATTTGATGTATTACCGCTGTTTTTTAAAATATTTCCTTCGAAATAATTTCCTGAATAAAATATATAGCTTACACCACTGTATATATAAGGTGTAAATTGTCCTTCGCTTGAAAATAAATCAAAATCATCAAAATTGAATTCTAAACCAGCAGAAATCTCTTTTAAATTATTCTTAAAACTCAAGTCTCTTTGTTTTTTCACAACATTATCAGATTCAATATCTTTGCCGACTATCGATGATTGAACATACGAAAAACGCCATGCATGTCTTTCGCTTTTATTCCATTTGTATAGTAATCCAAATGCTGGTTCACTAGGATTAATATATTGTGTACTACCTATATCGCCAATATAGTTGCTTCCGCCAACAAAAATCCCTAACTCATGTTTCTGAGCATTTGTGAATTGAGTTGAAAAATAAAGTATGAAAATAATGATTAATCTATTCATAATTTGAAAATAGCGTGCAAATATAATAATTCTGTCATACAAAATGTTATGAATTTTATATTTATACAAATTAATTTAAAGGTTTTTTTATTAATTTATTAAACGTAGAAATAATGCTTTTTATTACAAAAATTTTATAATAATCTAAATAACTATTTTAATTTTTTCTTTCTTTTTTGTAATTTATAATAAAAACACCCAAAATAATTAATAATGTTGCAATGATAAATTCTTTTTTAATGATTTCGTCTTTTATTAACCAACCCAAGAATACTGCAATGATTGTATTGACATAGGCCAAAATAGAAACTTGAATTGGTGCCACTTTTTTAAGTGCGTATTGGTATGCAAACAAAGCAATTACCGATCCGAATATAGCCAAATAGACCATTGCTAAAACGCTGTCAAAAGACCAATTTTGAAAATTTGAATCTTTATAAAAAATATTTGCTAAAACCAGTTGTATGCAACCTGCAATTATAAATTGATAAAAAATATTCAAAGAAATGCTGTTTGTGCTTTGTCCAAATTTCTTGACATAAATAGTTCCTAAAGCCCAACTAAAGATTGCTATTAATAAAAAAACTACTCCTGTTTTATAATCAGGGTTCAGAATATCGCCCAAACCATCTTTAAAAATAAATAGAATACCGCAAAAACCAATTAAAACACCAATAAAACCTTTTAGAGTTGGCTTCTGAATCTTAAAAAAAATGCTTAATAAAAAAACCATAACCGGATTTATAGCACAAATTATAGATGTCAATCCAGATGGCAACGTCTGCTCGGCAATAGTTGTAAATCCGTTAGAGAAAACCAACATTAATGTTGCTAAAATAGCTTGTTGAAAAAATGATTGCCAACCAATCCAACGCAATTCTTTTCGAAAAATCAGAATTATAAAAACTATAAATGCTGCAATAAAATTCCGAATTGAAGTCGAATACCAGGGCGGAATGGTTTCTATTGCTATTCTAATTCCTAAAAAAGTTGTTCCCCAAATTAAACCAACCGCAATTAAGCAAAAAAGTAATTTGTAATCGGTTTTTGGATTCATTTTTTTATTGTAAATTTTAATTTTGAATATAATTGTGCTAGGTTTAGTCTATTTTGGGTTTAGCAATAGATGTTAAAAAATTGTAATCTAAATATTAACTTCTAATCTTAATTTCCCATTTCCAAGCACTTGCCAAAGACTCTTCTAAAGTCGATTGTGCTTTCCAGCCTAGAATTTTATTGGCTTTGTCAGTATTTGCGTAAGCAGAAACAACATCGCCTTCACGACGATCTACTATTTTATATGTCAATTTTTTATTAGATACTTTTTCGAAAGCGTTTATTACTTCAAGAACCGAACTTCCGGTGCCAGTTCCAAGATTAAAAGTTTCAACTTTTTCTAGATTTTTCTTATTCAATAATCGTTGCAAAGCAATAACGTGGGCTTTTGCCAAATCGACAACGTGAATATAATCTCGAATGCAAGTTCCATCTTTTGTAGGATAATCATTGCCGTAAACCGATAGTTCTTTGCGCAAACCAAAACCAGTTTGCGTGATGTATGGCACCAAATTCTGAGGAACACCGATTGGTAATTCGCCAATCTCTGCACTTGAATGTGCACCGATAGGATTGAAATACCGCAACAAAATCGAGTTGATGTTGCTTACTTTAGATACTTCATTTATTATTTCTTCGCCAATTTGTTTGGTATTTCCGTAAGGCGACATTGCTGGTTGAATAGATGCATTTTCGGTAATTGGCATTGTTTCGGCTTGACCATAAACCGTGCAAGATGAGCTAAAAATAAAATTGGCTTCTGGTTTTTGTTGTAATTCTTGCAAAATATAGACCAAAGTATTGATGTTATTTTCATAATACAACAATGGGTTTTCGACACTTTCGCCTACTGCTTTTGATGCTGCAAAATGAATAACGCCAGCAATATCTGAATGTTTTTTAAAAAAATCTTGAACCGATTTTTTGTCTCGCAGATCCATTTGTTCGAAAATTGGTTTTTTGCCAGAAATTTTTTCAATTCCGTCCAAAACCGAAATCGATGAATTAGATAAATTATCGATTGCAACTACATCAAAGCCTTCGTTTTGAAGTTCTACAACGGTGTGCGAACCTATAAAACCTAAGCCACCTGTTACTAGTATTTTCATTTTATTAATTGTTGTGAGTGCGTGAAGGATTGAAATGAAGCTCTTTTTAAAAAGGCTTTTTTTGCCTTTTTAAAAAAGCGGGAATGAAAAGCCTGACCTCGTCTTTTTTCGGACGAGGTCACGCCCAAATTATTTTATTTTAAGAATTCTAAAACGGAATCGGTAATGAATTTGATTTGCTCATCGTCAAGTTCTGTGTGCATTGGCAACGACAATACTTCTTGAACCAATTGGTTGGTTACTGGAAAATCTTGTTCTTTGTAACGAACATCAAGATAAGCTTTTTGAGAATGCAACGGAATTGGATAGTAAATCGCACAAGGAATGCCTTTGTCTAACAAATGTTGCATCAATGCGTTGCGATCAGCGTTGATAATTCGCAAGGTATATTGATGAAAAACGTGGCAATCGCAAATATCGCAAATACTGGGTGCAACAATATTTTTATGATTTTCAAAAGCAGCAGAATATTTTCTTGCTGCATTTTGGCGGGCATTTCCGTATTGGTCTAATAATGGTAATTTTGCGTTAAGAACTGCTGCTTGTATGCTGTCTAATCGAGAATTTACTCCAACAACATCATGGTGATAACGCACATACATTCCGTGATTTACAATACCTCGCATTGTGTGTGCCAAAGCGTCGTCGTTGGTAAAAATTGCACCGCCATCGCCATAGCAACCAAGGTTTTTGCTCGGAAAAAATGATGTTGCGCCAACGTGACCAATCGTTCCTGCTTTGCGTTTTGTTCCATCAGAAAATTTGCAATTTGCTCCGATTGCTTGTGCATTGTCTTCGATTACAAATAGATTATGTTCGTTTGCAATTCGCATAATGGCTTCCATATTGGCAACTCGACCAAACAAATGTACTGGAATAATTGCTTTGGTTTTTGGTGTAATTGCTTTTTTGACTGCTTCGATATCGATGTTCATGTTGACAATATCGACATCGACCAAAACTGGCACAAGTTGCAATATAGCAATAGTTTCTACTGTCGCAGCAAATGTAAAATCGGCTGTAATAACTTCGTCACCGGGTTTTAAACCCAAACCCATCATTGCAATTTGCAGAGCATCGGTTCCGTTTGCACAAGGAATTACGTGTTTTACATCGAGATATTGTTCGAGATTTTTTTGAAATTTTTGAACTTCTGGACCGTTTATGTAGGCAGTTGTGTCTAAAACTTCTTGGATAGATGCATTTACAACATCTTTTATTTTTTCGTATTGACTTTTTAGGTCAACCATTTGAATTTTTTTCATTAACTTTTAGGTTTCAAGTTTAAAAAATTTTAAAGTTTCATATTTTTAATTTGAAACTTTAAATTATTTGTAAAAGTAAGAATTTTAGTTTTATGCCTATTATATAATGCAAAGAAAATGTTTTATTGAAATTAGAAATATAAATTTTAAAAATTTGATTTGATCTAAAACAATTCGGATCTGTTATTCCAAACTAAGAATATAAACCAGCCTAAAAAAACAATACTTACAACAAATTTTATAAACATAGAAAAAACAAAACCCACAATAGATCCAGTTGCTGCTTTTAACGCACGCTCTTTGTCTTGTGATTTAAAGTATATTTCTCCAAGAAAAGCGCCAAAAAAAGCTCCCAAAACAAACCCTGGAGGAATTGGAATCAAAAAAAAACCTAAAATCATTCCGATGTTTGTTCCCCAAATTCCGAATTTGCTTCCTCCGAATTTTTTTGCTCCTTTGGCTGGAATCATATAATCGAATACAGATATTAAGATTGTTGTTATTAATGTTAGTCCCAAAATCCAGTAATTATTTTCGACAGCTTTTGTTAAATAGAGTAACAAAATGCCTATCCAACTAATTGTTGGTCCTGGTAAAACGGGCATAAAACTACCAAAAACGCCAATAATCATGCAAAATGAACCTAATATTAACAAAATAGTATCCATAAAAATATTTTTTAGTAATTTTGACAAATAATCTAATTTAAATTGAAAAAAAATCTGTTAATATTAATAATTTGTTTGAATTCGTGTCAGTTTTTTGTTGATGAACAATTGACCGAAAAACAAATTTTAGAAAAACGAATAGCAGCAATCGACTGGAGTAAAGTTGACGTTATGCCGAGTTTCTCGCAATGTGATCTTTTGGAAACTGATTCTGAACAAAACAAATGTTTTTTTGATTTTTTGAATCAAAATATATTCGAGAAATTAAAAAAAGATAATTATATTTTAAAGTTTGACTCGATTAAAATACAAGTTAAATTAGATAAAAACGGCAATTTCGAGTTTTTTGATTCAAGTAAAAACCCGAAATTAGATAGCGTTTTCAAACTTAAACTAGCCAATTTTCCTAGAGCTAGTCCTGCTGTTAAACAAGGAATTTATGTAAAGACTGAATTTAATCTAGACATTAAACTAAAAAAATAGGCTTATTTCGATTCAATCCAATTATTAATTTTCTTTTCTAATAACGCCAAAGGCATTACGCCAGATTCTAAAACTTTTTGATGAAAAATTTTAACATCGAAATTTTTACCCATTTTTGTTTCAGCTTTTTTACGCAATTCAATAATTTTTAGTTGCCCTATTTTATAAGACAATGCTTGGCCAGGAATCGCCATATAACGCTCAATTTCCGAAATAATACTAGCTTCGCTTTCGGCTTCGTTGTCCAACGAATATTGAATTGCTTGCTCTCGAGTCCAACCTTTGCTGTGCATTCCAGTATCAACAACTAACCTGATTGCACGGTGAACCTCGTTGCTAAGCATTCCAAAATATTGATATGAATCTTTATACAAACCCAATTCTTTACCTAGACTTTCGGTGTACAACGCCCATCCTTCGCCGTATGCACCAAACCAATTGAATTTTCTAAAATCAGGCAAAGTAGTACTTTCTTGTTGAATCGAAATTTGAAAATGATGTCCCGGAATGGCTTCATGTAAAAATAAATCTTCGTCGCCATAATAATTGTAGTTGGCAACATCTGGAATTGGCACATAAAAAACACCTGGTTTAGAGCCATCGGCTGCGCCCTGCATGTATTCGGCACTTGCGGTATTTTCTCGAAAAGCCTCGGTACGACGAATTTCGAATTTGGTTTTGGGTTGCAGGACAAACAGTTTGTCAACATTTGGTTTTACAACGGCATAAATTTTTTCGAAATTGGCAATAACTTCTTCTGGTTTTTTGAAAGGTTTTAGTTCTTTTTTATTACGAACTTCGTCAAAAAATTCTTTTGTAGTTCCTTTAAAACCGACTTGATTTTTAACTTTTACCATTTCTGCATTCAGTCTAGCAACTTCTTTTAAACCAAGACTGTGAATTTCTTCGGGTTGCATTTCGGTTGTTGTCCATTGTTTTACCAATGCTTGGTAATAGTTTTTTCCGAATGATAAATCGCCTATTCCGCTTGTTAATTTTGAAGCTGGCAAATATTCTGATTTTAAAAAATTGCTCATTTTTGCATATTGCGGAATTAATTTTTTATTAATAACTGCAATATATTTCGATGTTAAATCTTTTTTTATTGTTTCAGAAAAACTTTTTGGCATTAATTTTATTGACGAATAAAACAAATTATCTTCGATTTTGTCTGTTTCGAATTCAGCGAATTGTGGTATTACCTTTTCGGTTAATGCTTTTGGTAAAACAGTTTTTTGTGCAATTCCTTTTTTCATATAAACCATTGCAGAATCTATCCAAATAGAGTATAATTCTATTCTTTTCAAGAAATTGGTATAATCTTTTTCGGTTTTAAAAGGCTGTCCGCTAGTACCACCTGCATATTGTGACATGGTTAAATGTGTTCCTCCAAATTGATGAATTGGTAGTAAATTAGATGGTTGTGCCAATATTTGCTGACCAACTTCGATTTCCCATTTCATTATTTCGTAGCTGTTTATTTCTTCTTCATTCAAATCTTCGACTTCTATGAATTTTAATTTATCTTCATATTTTTTAAAAAATTTTGTTTGCAGTTTTCGATAAGAATCGGTCATTTCGAAAACTAATTTATCATCAAAATTCGAAAAACCATTTTGGGTTGCCGCCAATGGATCTAGAGTATTTTTATCGTTGAAATAATCTTTGGCAATTACATCAATATTGTATTTTGCTTGTTTTCTGCAATTAAAAAAAAGTAAAGAAATAATTGCAATTAGAAATATTTTTTTCATAAAGTTTGATTTAATTTTGTAAATGTAAACAATTATTTTTTGAAATTTATCCATGATAAACTCTAGAAAAAACAATTTTTTCTTCATTTATTTCAAGTACTTCGGCTACTAACAAGTCGTTTTCATTTTCTGCTGACCGCAAATATTCCATAAATACACGATTTTCATTTGCGGTTAGCGATGTTACTTTGTAATTTAAGCTCGGAATGTTTGCAAAAGCTTCTTTCCACCAATCGTACAAGGCTTTTTTTCCTTTTATAAGTCCGTTCGTTTCTGGTTTTTTGATTTTTAATTTTGGCGAATAATGTTCTGCATCATCATCGTATAAAGATAAAAGTTGGTCTAAATTTTGGTTATTGAATGCTTCGAACCATTTATGAGCAATCGATAAATTTTTGTTTGTTGTCATTAAATTTAATTTTATAAAATGAAAAATTCCTGTTTTCACAGGAATTTTAACTATTTGTTTTTTATGAGATTATAATTTTAATTATTTTTCAAATTAATAATTTCTTGGTCTGTCAAAAATCTCCAATTTCCTCGAGGTAAATTCTTTTTGGTCAAACCCGCAAACGAAACCCTATCGATTCTCAAGACATCGTATTGAAAATTTTCGAAAATAGAGCGAACAACTTTTACGTTTGATGTTTTTAATTTTAGACCTATTTCGGTTTTGGGTTCTTTATCGATATAACTAACATCTTCGATTGCTAATCGATGCCCGTCAAGCGTTACACCACCAGCAATTTTCTCTAAATCTTCGAATTTTAAGTTTTTATCTAACGAAACTTGATATATTTTTGATGATTTTTGATTTGGAAGCCCAAATTTTCTAATCATGTCGGTATCGTTTGTGAACAATAAAAGTCCAGTTGTGTTTTTGTCCATTCGACCTACAGCTGCAATTTTGGAGTTGGTAGAACCACGAACCAGCTCCATGACGTTTCTGTGTTCTTGACCTTCATCAAGCGAAGTTGTAAAGTTTTTGGGTTTGTTCAATAATATATATTCTTTTTTTTCTGGCGTTAAAACGGCACCATCAAAATTGATAATATCTCCAGGTTTTACCATATATCCCATTTCGATAACTGGAATTCCGTTTACTTTTACGTTGCCAGATTTAATGTAAATATCGGCATCGCGTCGGGAGCATGCTCCGGAGTTCGATATGTATTTGTTCAATCGAATTTCGTCTTTTACTTTTGGACGTTTTGGTGCTTGATTAGGTTTTTTCTCAATTTTATTTGGGTCAACCGCTTCTATTTTAGTTTTTGGTTTGTCTCTTTTTGGACCTTGGGCACGCTTTGCCATTGCAGGTTTTGGCTTGTTAGAACTTGGACGAGTACTTTTTCTTGCTCCAGAACCACTATTATTGCCTTCCTTGTTATTCATAATATTCTATAATTTATGCAAAGATAGTCAATTATAATTTGTTTGAAAAGTTAGATTTGAAATTTGAAAGGTTTCAAAATTATTTTTCATTTAAATCATAAAAAACATAATCAGTAAAAAAGATAAACTAACCAATGCCGAAAAATCTATTATTGAACTTAATTTTTTAGTTTTAAAATTCGAAACTTTTCTGGTTGAATCTAATTGATTTGTCACAATAATTAATTTTAGGATTTATTAATATTATTACAACGAAAATTTAACTCACAATTTATTATTTTTTAATTGGATTACGATGAACTTCTTTTGGTATGGAAAACGCAATTAGCTTCTGAAAATTAATCTTTCGCCACTAATCAATACTGAAGGTTCTATTAACACAATGCAAAAAACACCAGCAACAATAACAAATTTTAAGGTATTGTGAAGAAACAAAAAATCTTCTTTAGTTTCTGATTTCCATAATTTTAAACCGAAAATAATAAAAATAATAAAACATAAATAAAAATAGCTGTCCAAGTAACCAACATCGAAAATATTGACCAAATAATAAACTGGTATTGTTGTTAGTAGTAATAAAACAGTAATTATTTTTTTTGATAAATGTTCGCCATAAACTATAGGTATAGTTTTGTAATTGTTGGCTAAATCGCCTTTTATGTTTTCTAAATCTTTAATAATTTCACGTATTAAAAGCAATAAAAATAAAAATGTTGCATGATAAAAAATAACTTCATAGAAGTTTTTGTAATATAAAAGTATTCCGAAAAATGGTAAAACCGCCAGAAAAGCTGCCATTAAATTGCCTATTATTGCATATTTTTTTATTTTATGTGAATAAAACCATATCAAGAATATATAGGTCGAAAAGAAAATTACAGCACGAAATGATACAAAAAAAGCGATTGTTGCCACAAAGAAATTGAGTCCAAAATAAACTTGTAATTTGGTGCTTTGGCTCACTAATCTGTCCAATCGTGACTTGTTTGGACGGTTGATTATGTCTTTTTTGGAATCGTAAAAATTATTGATAATATATCCAGATGCAATTGTTAGACTCGATGCCAAGACCAAAACAAATAGGTTGAAATCAAGAATCACTGCTAATGCTCTTTTTTCTGGCGATAATATAAATATTGCCGATAAATATTGAGCCAATGCAATAACTGGTATATTGTAACCACGAATTACGGAGAACAAACTTGCGATTTTCATCAATAAAAGTTTGTTTTTTCTGGATAGCATTTTTTTAATTTTGAAATATATTAAACGCTTCATCTTTGTTTAAGGAGACAAAGTGTTTCTATTTTGGATATTATTTTTTAAAATTGATAAACTATCTCTAATTTATAATCTTTTAGAGATTGTTTTGCTTTTTCGAGATTTTCTGTAAAACCTAGAATATAACCGCCACCGCCTGAACCACATAGTTTTAGGTAATAATCGTTGCTATCGATTCCTTGTTGCCAAATGTTATGAAATTGTTCTGGTATCATTGGTTTGAAATTTCCTAAAACAACTTTAGACAATTGTTTTGTGTTTTCAAAAAGCGATTTCATGTCGCCACCTAGAAAGTTCTCTACGCAAGCATCGGTATATTTTATGAATTGTGATTTTAGCATCGTTCTAAAGCCTTGATCTTTTAATTTTTCCATAAAAATATTGACCATCGGGGCTGTTTCGCCAACAATTCCCGAATCTAACAAGAAAACTGCACCTTTGCCAGTCAAACTTTGGGTTGGAATTCCAGTTGCTTCGATATTATCTTTAGAATTTATAAGAATCGGAATGCTCAAATAACTGTTCAATGGATCCAAACCTGATGATTTTCCGTGGAAAAAAGATTCCATTTGAGAGAAAATATTTTTAAGTTTCAATAATTTCTCACGAGTTAAATTCTCTAGAACTGTTATTTTATTTAGAGCATATTTATCGTAAATCGCTGCAACAAGTGCGCCACTACTACCAACGCCGTAACCTTGAGGAATCGAAGAATCGAAATACATACCGTTTTCTACATCGTTTTTTAGATTTTCGATATTAAACGCAACCAATTCTGGATTTTCAATTTCAAGGTTTGTCAAATAAAAGACAAATCTTTTCAAATTCCCGTTCGATGAAATGGCTTCTGTAGTTTGATTATCATCGGTTTTTAATGCTCCGTTATAGAAGTTATAAGGAATTGACAAACCTTTTGAGTCTTGAATAATTCCGTATTCTCCAAAGAGTAATATTTTTGAGTAAAATAATGGTCCTTTCATATATTTTGGGCGAAAATTATTTTATTAATTTGATTTTTATTGGGTTTTGTCTTGTGTCGAAAAGTGATAAAAGTCTAATCTCTCTATTATTAAATTTATAATATAGAGTTGTTTGTTTTGAAATAACACATCTTCGAATGTTTTTGTTTGTATCCGATTTTCTAAAGGTATCTGGGTCTTTTAAGATTATTAAAATAATTTCATCAAATTTTAAAACAAATTTTTTCTTGGTGGATATTGAAAATTTGAATTCCAAATATTCTAAAAGTGAATCTAATTGAGTTTTTGAAAGTTTTGAAAATTTTGAAAATTTTATTTCCCTCATTATCGATGTTTTGCCATTACATCTTCATATAAAAAGAATTCTCCTCTATCTATTTCTCTATCTGACTCTTCGATTTCAAATTTCTGCTCTTCTGATAATTCGTCCCACCAATCCTTTTTTTCGGTTTTGAAAAAGTTTTTAATGTTCTCAATTACCGATATATCATCAGTATTCTGTATTAATTTGATAAGATTTATTTTTTCTAATTGAATGTCCATTTTTCTATTTAATTAAAAAATTTCTATACTACCTTTTCCAATTTCATCACAAATATACTGACCATTTTGACAATAGCCAACTAATTCGTCTTTAATAAATTGCAAAACTTCATTTACAACGTTTTCGGGATACAAAATGTGGACATTTGCGCCAGCATCGAGCGTGAAACAAACATGAATTTTAGTTAATGAACGGAATTTCCAAATTTTATTGATAATTTCTAAAGTATTGGGTTTCATTAATATAAAATAGGGCATCGAAGTCATCATCATGGCGTGCAATGTTAATGCTTCGCTTTCGACAATCGCAATAAATTCATCAAGATTTCCGTTTTCTAAAACGGTTTTCATTTTCGATAAGTTTTCGTGCGCTTGCTCAAAACGCCTTTCGGCAAATGGATGGTTGTGCATTAAATCGTGACCAACTGTGCTCGAAACTTGTTTTTCGCCTTTGTCAACCAGTAAAATTGTATCTTGATAATTATTAAAAATGGTATGGATTTTTGAAGAAAATTCTACTCCAAATAAATCTGAACTTCCAGATATTTCTGCATGATTGCCCCAACAAACCACGCTGCCGTTAATACTTCGACAAGCACTACCAGAACCTAATCTCGCTAAAAACGATGCTTTTTTATAAAAATAATCGTTGCTCATTTCTGGGTTTAACGTGCGTTCCAATGCCATTATATTCATAGAAAGTGCCGCCATTCCCGATGCCGATGAAGCAATTCCGGAACTGTGCGGAAAAGTATTTTCGGTTTCAATTTCGAAATGATATTGTTTTAAATAAGGACAATATTGCTCAATTCTCTCGAAAAATTTTTGAATTTTTGGTTTGAATTCTTCTTTTGGTTTTCTTTCAAATAACAAATCAAAACTATAATTATCTTTATTCTCTTTTTTAGAAAACGACAATTTTGTAATTGTTTTGCAATTATTCAAAGTAAAACTAATTGAAGGATTGGCTGGAATTTGATTTGATTTTTTGCCCCAATATTTGACTAAAGCAATATTACTTGGTGCCGAAAAAGTAAAACTTCCTGAGTTGATTTCTCTAGAAAAGTGGGTTGCAATAAAATCGATTTCTGATAGCATTTAATGGGATTTTTTAGGCAAAGATAAACATTAATGAAATTTTTAAAACATATAATTACAAGTTATGTTTAAAAATCTAATTTAATTGTAATTTTACAAAAAATATCCACTAACAGTTATGAATAAATATACTAAAATTTTGGTTTGTGTAGCATCGTGTTTGGCAATAGGTTTTCTTTCGGGTCAAGTTACCAAAGAAGCCATAATTACTTGGTATCCAACAATTATCAAACCAAGTTTTAATCCGCCAAATTGGATTTTTGCTCCAGTTTGGTCTTTGCTTTTTACTTTTATGGGAATTGCAGCTGGGTTAGTTTGGACAAAAATCGATGACAATAAAGAATTTGTCAAAAAAGCATTGATTTTTTTTGTTATTCAGTTGGCATTAAACGCTTTATGGTCTTATTTGTTTTTTGGACTACAAAACCCAATGTTGGCATTAATCGAAATTGTTATTCTATGGCTTATGATTTATGAAACTTATAATCAGTTTTCTAAAACCGATAAAATTGCTGGATATTTATTTATTCCTTACTTAGCTTGGGTCGGATTTGCAATGGTTTTAAATGCTAATATTTGGTGGTTAAATAAGTAAAATTTCATTTTTAAAACTAATGCTTAATTTCATTTTTTGGGTTTATATCTAGATTTTTCGAATATTTCTTTGGCATCTAGCTTCAATAAATCTTGCAACTTGATGTCGTTATTTTGCGCATAAGAACGAACAATTTGCCAACCCAACCATGCACCAATTCTACCAGGAGTTTGATTATCAATTTCGAGATAAAATTTAGAAAAAGGTGCTGGGTTTATAAATCGATTATGCAATTTAGAATCGGAACTAAAAAGATATTCATTTTCGATGAAATTGCGCCACACAAAACTTTCGTTTTCTTGACAAAACAAAAGTTGCTCTTTGGTATAACCTATTTTGTCTTCGTCGGTGGTTTCGGGAATTAATTTGTCTTTTAGATAAAGTTGTTTTCCTGCATAAATCATTTGTGATATTAGCATTTTGTCTGCTGGAAATGCAATTCGTTGTATAGCAAAACTGGTGACCAAATCTGGAATAATTTGGCTTTGTTCAAAATTTTGTTTGATGTAATCTGGAAATTCATTTTTATAGAACTTGTGGTCTTTTCCAAGATATAATTCCAGTGAAATAAGAACTAAACTGTCAGCATAAATGCTTTTTGAGTTGTAATCCATTTCGGAAATTAGGGTAATAATTTTTGGAGTTTTGGTTTCTGGATAATAAAACTTAATGTGTTTGACCAAATCTTCGACTTCGGTTTGAATAGTTTCTGTTTTAACGAATTTTTTTTGTACTTCGTTGTAAAGTTCTCTCCAAATTGGGCTTTGCATTTTGTTGGTGTAAACCGAATCGGCATTGTCTGGTGAAAAGAAGTACGGAAATTGTGTTTTTAATTTAGATAAATCTTGCGGTTTGGTTTCATAAAATAATTTATCGAAACGTTCGACTTTTATATCCATCGGTATTTGTTCGACAGCTTTTTCGGTTTGAGATTTGTTGTTGCAAGAAAGTATTAAGATAGATATTGTCGTGATAATTAGTAATTTGTTCATAGAATTCTTGGTTTTTTTAGCCCAGATTGAAGTGAAAAACCTTTTAAAATAGAATTGATTTTTTCTTGACAAAAAACAACGACCAACGGAAGTTCGTTTTTTTGCTTAGAAAAAACAATTGTATGCAAAAGTTTGAAACGAAAAGCTGGATTGGCTTCAAGTTAAAAAATTACTAAATGTTTATTAAAAATTTTTGTGTAATTCTTTTACTCTTTATTTTTGCAAATATAACTGTCTGATTTCTAAAAAGTCCAAAAAAAATGCAAAATTTAAAGTCATTTAATCCCGAAGATATTACCAATCAAATTGTAAATTGGTTGAAAGATTATGCAGTTAATGCAAAAGTAAATGGTTTTGTAATTGGCGTTTCTGGCGGAGTAGATTCGGCAGTTACATCAACGCTTTGTGCAATGACTGGATTAAATGTTATGTGTGTCGAAATGCCAATTCATCAAGCTGATAGTCATGTTACACGTGCTCGAGAACATATTAGGCAACTTAAAAATAGGTTCGAAAATGTATTAAGTATCGAAGCCGATTTGACATCGACTTTCGAGAATTTCAAAACAATTGTTCCAAATAATGTTGAAGATTGGAAAGTAAATTTGGCTTTGGCAAATACTAGAGCACGACTCAGAATGACAACATTGTATTATTTTGCTGGAATAAATGGGCTTTTGGTTGCTGGAACAGGCAATAAAGTAGAAGATTTTGGTGTTGGGTTTTACACAAAATATGGAGATGGCGGTGTCGATTTAAGTCCTATTGCTGATTTAATGAAAACAGAAGTTTTTTTATTAGGACAATATTTAAAAATACCAGAATCGATACAAAAAGCCCAGCCAACAGACGGTTTGTTTGGTGATGACCGAACTGACGAGCAACAATTAGGCGCAAGTTATGTTGAACTTGAATGGGCAATGAACGAAGCCGAAAAAGGCAGTTTTGAAACAGATTTTAATGATAGAAAGCTAGAGGTATTTAGAATTTATAAAAGATTAAATGCAAATAACTTACACAAAATGAACTCAATACCTGTTTGTTACGTTAATCGTTAAAAAAAGTTTTTTAACTAAAAAAGATTGTTAATTATATATTTAGTAGTACATTAGCACTTTAAACAAACATAAACAAATGTTAAAAAAAATAAAATTATGATAAAAGTATGTTTAGCCGATAATTATCCGGTAGTGCATCATGGGGTGAAATCTTATTTTAGAGACCACAAAGAAATTGCTGTAATCGCTAATACTGGCAATTTTAATCAAACAAAAGAAGCATTAAAATCTTTAGAAATTGATGTTTTGGTAATTG
The DNA here is from genome assembly GCA_031408435.1 of Bacteroidota bacterium. Taxonomy (GTDB): domain Bacteria; phylum Bacteroidota; class Bacteroidia; order Flavobacteriales; family Flavobacteriaceae; genus Flavobacterium. The sequence goes on along the minus strand of JANNWM010000072.1, from coordinate 4,062 downwards.
ATTTAGATTTAGATGGTTTAGCGAGTGTTCTAGACATCAAGGCTTTATTGAATGATAACCCAAAAACAAAAGTTTTAATTTTTAGTAGCTACACCGAACACATGTATGCTCCAAATTGTATTAAAATGGGTGCTTCTGGTTTTTTAAATAAAGCCGAAAAACTAGAAACTTTAAGCCAATCTATTATTAAAATAAGCAATGGCGAAATTGTTCTGAACGATGCGATAAAGAAAAATCTTGAAATTATTGGCAGTCAACACAAAAGCGAGCGTTTGCACCGAAAACTATCTACACGTGAACTAGAAGTTTTACGTTATTTGAGCGATGGCAAAAAGAATAACGAAATTGCAGAAATATTAGGTTTGAACGAAAAAACTGTTAGTACCTATAAGTTAAGACTTCTTGTAAAACTAAACGTTACCAACTTGTTGGATCTTGTGAATAAAGCAAAAACATTGGCAAGTCTGTAATTTAGTTTTGTAATTAATTAAAGGGCGGATTTTAAAATTTGTCCTTTAGTTATATGTCGATCGCATTCTACCAATACTTCGGGTTATTGTAACTTTTAGTTTATTATATTCGTTGATGTTCGTCAAAATTTCGATTTTATCTTCGAATTCGGGCAGTACAATATTTCGCATTAAATCTTCGTTGATTTTATTTATTAAATATTCTCTGTACGCAATTATTGTTTCCGAAACCAATCGGGTAAGTACCTCTTCGTTGTTTTTTTCTTTTACAAAAACTTGCTTTTTTTCGAGCCAACCGTGTAATTGATGTTTTTCGTCGTCCATAAAAATATCGGTTACAACTTGAGAAAACTCTGGTTTTAATGTGTTTATAAAATTTTTATGATCAAAATTATCATTTATTAAAAATCCAGAAACCAAATCATCGTATATGGTTTTGAAAATCGGGTTGGCAAATTCAATTTCGTCTTCTTGCAAATTCAAATAAATTCTTTGAAATATTTTTGACTTTATTTTCTCAGAAACTTCAACTTCTTTGTCATTTTCGTCAAATTTTATAAATACATTTTCAAATTCTACTTCTTGGTTGCCGTATAATAAAAGAATTTCCAAAATTGATTTTTCTAGTCGATTAATTACATCAACTTTGCTAGTTGTATAAAATTCTTCAGGATTTTCTTCTTTAATAATTTCGAATGCTTGTTTCTCTTTTTTAACAGTTTTACTTGTTTCTTGAGTGTTTTTTTGAACAATTTGTGCCAAAGTACTTACTAAAACTTGCTCTGAAATATCCATAATTCTGGAACATTCTTGTACATAAATTTCCCGTTTTATTCTATCTGGAATTTTCGAAATACTTTCGACCATATCTCGAATCAATTCTGCTTTTTTGATCGGATCATTCTTAGTCTCATTCATTAATAATGAGGCTTTGAATTGAATAAAATCTTGAGCGTTTGATTCTAAATATTCGGTCAATTGTTCGAACGAATTCTTTTTTGCAAAACTATCTGGATCTTCTCCATCAGGAAAAGTGCAGACTTTTACGTTCATTCCTTGTTCAAGAATAATATCTATTCCACGAATTGCGGCACGCATACCGGCTGCATCTCCATCAAAAAGTACGGTTATATTTTTGGTCAAACGGTTTATTAATCGAACTTGGTCTGGCGTTAAAGCTGTTCCCGAAGACGAGACAACGTTTTGTATTCCAGATTGTTGAAGTTGAATCACGTCGGTATATCCTTCGACCAAGTAACAATTGTTTTGTTTTGCGATAGCTTGTTTTGCATAAAAAATACCATACAAAACTTTACTTTTATCGTATAATTCGCTCGCTGGCGAATTTAGATATTTTGCTGCTTTTTTGTCATTTGTTAAAATTCGACCACCAAACCCCAAAGTTCGACCCGACATTGACAATATAGGAAACATGACCCGACCCTTGAAACGGTCAAACGGATTGCCACCTTCTTTTGGAATTGTCAAACCGGTTGCTTCTAAAAATTCTAGCTTATAACCTTTTCCTATTGCTTCTTTTGTAAATGCATCCCAAGTTTCGGGCGAATATCCCAACTGAAATTTCTTGATGGTTTCTGTTGTAAAACCACGTTCTTTGAAATAAGAAAGTCCAATTGCTTTGCCTTCTTCGTTGTTTAATAATGTATCTTGAAAATATTTATTGGCAAACTCAGAAACTAAAAATAAGCTTTCTCGAACATCGGTATTTGCTTTTTCTTCCGCAGTTTGCTCGGTCTCTTCGATTTCGATATTGTATTTTTTTGCCAAATATCTGATGGCATCTGGATAAGAAAACTTTTCATGTTCCATTATAAACGCTATTGCGTTGCCACCTTTTCCAGAACTAAAATCTTTCCAAATTCCTTTGGCTGGCGAAACCATAAATGATGGCGATCTTTCGTCTGAAAACGGCGATAGGCCTTTAAAATTGCTACCAGCTCGCTTAAGCATTACAAAATCACCAACAACCTCTTCGACTCTTGCTGTTTCGTAAACGTTGTCTATTGTGGTTTTTGAGATCAAAATTATTTGTTTATTAAACTATATAGTTTGTAAAAATACAAAATTAGCAATAAAAAAAGTGTCTCATTTAGAAACACTTTTTAGTTTAATTAAAAATTTTATTTTTTATTTTAATCTAAAATCTGGTTGTTTTTTTAAATCGCCTTCCATAAATAAATTATTATATCCAGATTTACTAATTATATTGCCCGTTTTAGGAGCCGAAAACCAATCGTTAACTGGCACTAATGCTTCATTGTACAACGATTCTTGGTTGTAATTAATTTTTGAAAAAAAAGTCAAACAATTGTCAACAATAGAATTGGATATTTTGATGTTTTTATATTTCTCTTGGCCAAAATAGTAATCATCTATTACAACAAAAGTATTAAAACCTGTAACTATACAATTATTGATTTCTAATTCGGCTTCTTTATTTAAAAAAATTGCTTCTTTTTGTAATCCAAGTTCATCAACAGGAATGTCTACTAAAGAGACATTTTTTATTTTAACAGAGGTTTTCTTTTTAGTTGCATCATAATTTTTAATGTTGTCATATGTTTCAATTTCAAAACATCTTGATTTAAGAACATCAGAAATGTATGGATGTCTTATAATTAAACTATTTAATATTGTGCAATTTGCACCTTTTGTAAAATCGAAATCATCATCCGTTGAACGATAAGAAATAACATTACTTAATGATGTTAACCCGCCATAAACCTCAATAGAATCGTCAGATGAGTAACTAACCATTATGTTTTCTAAAGTTGTTTTGTTACCTACGCCGCACAACGATATTCCATTAGATGAGTAACCTGTTGGGTCTTTTTTTCCACCAAATTCGACTCTTACATATTTTAAAATACCTGAATTATCGTTGTCATTTTTGCCTCCGTAACTGTTGTATATTGGGTCTTTGTCATACCCGAAAATCGCTATTCCTCCGTGTGTGTTTAAAGTTGCATTTCCAAGAATAATAATTCCACCCCAATCGCCAGCTTTTCTTTCCGAAGCAGCTTTGTTTGAAGTAAAAATAATTGGGTTAATTTCTGTGCCTTTTGCTATAATTTTAGAACCTTTACAAATCATTAATGCACCAATGTCCCCGTTATCTCCTCTGATTATTGTTCCTGGTTCGATTGTCAAAACAGCTTTGTTTATCACCCTAACCGTACCTGATAACAAGAACACATTACTGGCTTTTAATGTAGTATTAACTTTTATGTTTCCTTTTAGAATTATGTTAGATTCTCTGTAGTCAGTAGTTTTTGATTTAAAATTTGACCAAGACAACAACCAATTTTCTTTGCCAAAAATCCCTTTATTTTCTTGTGCTTTTAAAGATAAATTGGAACATATTAAAAGAAATATTAAAATTTTTTTCATTTTTTTTAACAAAGGTATTATTCAATTTTTTAAAATAAAATTATTGAGGTGTTCTCTTATTTACTTATTATAATATCTTGATATAAAACTCTTTGAGTGCTCATCATTTTGTTTATTAGTATATCAAAAATGTTATCCTTGTTGTTAGACCTATTAATTCGGAAACTAAACTCATCTAAAT
>JANNWM010000071.1:0-59471 GCA_031408435.1 Bacteroidota bacterium | reverse complement strand
CGAAGTCAATGTTTGTTTCTTTAATTCTGATTATAAATTTTTCCAAGTTTTGTTTCATAGAAGTATTAAAACTACTTCTGTCTTTTCCAAACGGATTATTAAATTCGTGACTATTATTAAATCGAATTTGATGATTAAACGAAAAAGCAATAAGAACAAATAAATCCGTAGGATTTTTTTGTTCATTATATTTCTTTCTCATTTGTTTGAAGCCTTCTTCGTTTGATAAAGAAAGTTCAAATTCTTTTATTCTATTTTGTATATGTTTTAAAGTTGCGTCAAGTTCGGTTTCTTGAAACATTTTGTACATTTCAATTAAGTACGTTAAGTTGTCATTAAAGTAAACTTTTTCAGCATTTACGTTTATTCCAACGTTACAACCGCCAGCAAACAAGTCAATAAAATTATTAATTTCTTTTGGGAAAAGTGGTAAAATTTGGTCTAATATTTTTGCTTTCCCACCAATATAATTAAGTGGAGATTTTATATTTTTTCGTAATTTTCGGCTTAAAACTTCCATAAAAATCTATTTCTACAAAATTACATTTTTTTGTTAAGTTTCAATATTTTGATTTACATTTTTTTGAAAGTTTCTTCTTTACGGTCTGTTGCTCGAAAATATCCGACAACTTTCTATTATACGAAACACATAATTTAAAAAGTCTTAATAAATTGTTTATCAATTGTTTGAATTTTTAAAACGCATTGCGTTTAATAAATAGATTTAACAAATATAGAACTATTTATTCTAAAACATGTCATCTAATGGACTTTTAATTTTTTGAATTGATTTATCTGAAATATGTGTGTACAACAATGTGGTTTTTATATCTTTATGACCCAATAAATCTTGAATAAATCTAACATCGGTGCCTTTTTCAAGCAAATGTGTGGCAAAACTATGACGCAAACTATGAATGCCAACTTTCTTGTTGATTCCTGCTTTTGACAATGAATTCTGAAAAACCATTTGGCAACTCCGAACACTATATTGACCTCCATATTGTCCTTCAAACAAATATTCTTTTGGTTGATATTCTTGGTAATATTTACGTAACTGTTCTAATATTGATTCTGGCAAATTGGCATATCGGTCTTTTTTTCCTTTGGCTCGTTCTATAAAAACCTGCATCGAACGACTATCTATATCTATAACTTTCAAATTAATTATCTCAGATACTCTTAAACCCATACCATAACTTAACTTGAGCATAGTGTTGTGTTTCAGGTTTTCTGTTACTTCAAAAAGTTTTTTTATATCTATACTATGAATTACTTTTGGTAAAACAGAATGCTTTTTGGGACGTGGAATTTCAACAAAAAAATCTTTTCTGTGCAGAATTTCCTCAAAATAAAATTTTATGGCATTTACTCGACTATGTAAACTACTTTCTGATAATTTTAAATCATTTATACAGTACAAAAAATATCTTCTTATTAACTCATTATCGCATTCAATGACCGATTTTTCTTTCAAAACATACAACAATTGCGCAAACTCATTGGTATAAGTTCTGATAGTATTTGGACTGTAACCTTTTAATTGCAAAGTCTCAATATACCTCTGAAATTCAAAATTATTAATTACTCCAATTTTGCTAAATGCCAATTTTCCGATTGTTTTAGGTGCAAATCCAAATCGCATTCTGTATTCTAAAACATCTGGAACATACCAACAACTTCGACTGGCACTCCATCTGGCACCAACAAGTTTTCGGGTTTCGGCTACAATTTCTTTATTAAAAGCAAATTTAATAAAAATAACATCCTTTTCTCGATGTTCGCCTAACGCATATTCTACAATAACTGCCATTTGATACTTTTTTGAAGCTATTTCCTGCTGTCCTGTCTGCCGACAGGAGACATTCCAAAAAAATTTTCAAATTTGTTAAATTTCGAATCATTAACAAATTTTAAAAAATGTTTTTCCCTTGCATCAGGATTAGGGCATCAGCATTAAAAACTAAATTTTAATTTTTTTTAAATCAAAGCGAAGTTGTCGATAACAACAATATACAGCTACGCATTCGTTAATAACATTATGTTTTTAACAAATTGATTTTTAGTTTTTTAAATTTTTCTAACTTCGTTTATTTTAATGTTTATATTTGCAAATAATCCCAATGCTGCTATATAAATACTAATTTTACTTCCTTTTTGCGATTCTTTCAAAACGCCTCGCACTCCTATCAAGGCACCTTCGATAATTTCTACTTCGTCACCAGATTCAAAACCTTTGTTTGTAATTTTAATTTCATTTATTATACAAAACAAATTCAGTATTTCGATTTCATTATCAGTAACCACTGCCAATTTCTTATCAAAATACAAAAATCTTACAATTCCAAAAACCTTAAAAACATCATTTTTTAATCTTTCGGTTGTGTTTACAAATACATAACTTTTAAACAAAACTTCATCTATCCATTTTTTTCTATCTTTCCATTGCTTCAATTCCCGACGAATTGGCAAATAATTGACAATTCCAATTTCAGAAAGCCGAAGTGAAACCAACTTTTCGGCTCTTGGATTTGTTTTTAATACAAACCATTTTTTTTCGTCCATATTTATTAATCCAAGTTTGTTAAATCCTAAATTAACAAATGGTTTTCTTGCTAAATTAAGAATTTAATTAACATTTCAAAAAAATAATTTCATAACTTATTAACATAATTTAATAGGCTTTTTAACATAAAAAATCCCAAATAAAAATACTCTGGATTGATTAGTTTTAAGTAATTGAACACTAGTATATTACTTGATTATTTTTGAAATTTGTTTTGTAGCAATCAATGACAATTTATTTTCTGGATTCAAAGTAAGTTTTAATTCGCGTTTAAAAAAGTTTTTTTCGTAAACTATATCAAACCTAAAACCAATATCGCCAGTTTCGTTGTCTAGACGGATTTCGATAATTTCCAAACTTAAAAATTTGCCATTTCTAAAGAATATTTTCTGGCAAATTTTGGTCATTTTATCTAAATCGATGTTTCTGATTACGCTTTCGGTTGCTTCGGCTGTAGTGAATTTTTTGAATTTATAATTGTTGCACATGCCGAGCAATCTGCTACCTAGATTTTCGGCTATTTGCAACTGATTTGATTTTAGATCGATTGGTTTTAGAATTATAAATCGTTCATATTTGGTTTCTTCTGCGAGTTTCGTTTCAGATTTAGAATCGGTTTCGATAAATTTTTTTTCATGATTTAATTCTGGTTTTTTTGAACGTTCTATGCTCGTAGGTTTACTTTTACACGCAAACATTAACAAGATTATAAAGAAACATATATTTTTCATAATAAACTGGGTTGTATATAAAACTGAAAAAATCAAGAATTATTATAAAAAAAAATCTCAATTATTTAAAATTGAGATTTTATTGTATTACTATCGGTTTTGCGTGAGTGATGGTAGTGGAACTCTTTTTTTATTTTAATTGCCTCGGGTTTTTACCCGAGGCAATTAAAATAAAAAAAAGTGGGAACGAACAGCACGACCTAGTCTTTTGGGACGAGGTCACGCCATAAATAAAATTCTAGAAATCAATTATTACACCAATTGTTGGAATTGTAGTACTTTTTTGTGGTTCGACAGCGACTAAACTTTTTGGATTTATTAAGTTTCCAGTAACTTCGTCACGGTTCAAACCATAACGAATTGGCGACGGTATTTGTTGATTCAACAAGTTTTGAATATCTATAAAAACGTCAAGAGCATATTTTTTGAAGTTCCATTTTTTGTCAACTCTAGTGTCAAATTGGCTAAAAGCTGCAAGATTTTGTTCGCCTAATTTTGCATAATCCAAAACTATTCTTGGAAAGTCTATTAAGGTTTGTGCTTGATTTGTAGCAACATAAGGCGTTTTTCCTGCATATCGATAACGCACTCCAACTTCCCAATTTCGTTTGAATTTGTAACCGCCAGTAAACGAAACTAAGTGGCGAGAATCCCAAACCGATGGTCGAAATTGTTTATCGAGTCCAGTAAATTCGCTTTTGAATAGGGTATATGCTAAAATTCCGAAAAAGTTTTTGGTCAATTTTTGTTGGAACGTGAATTCCATTCCATAAGTATTGCCTATTCCTGAGTTCAAAATGTCTTCGTTACCTAAAACTTCGAAACCTGCACCTTTGTTGGCCAACGAAACGCCGTCGGTTATAGAAACTGCATAATTGTTGTATTTTTTATAGAAACCTTCGATACTGGTTTGTGTAGTTTTATTGATTGCTTTTGAAACGCCAAGCACAAAATGTACATTACCAGTATATTTGGAGTCTTTATTGGCAAAATTTCCGGAATTGTCTTTGTATCCTAAAACTGTATATGGCTGAATTTTGAAATATTTTCCCATTGCAAAATTCAATCTCCAATCTTTGTCTTGGCTTAAAGCATAGGACAACGATAAGCGTGGTGAAAAAGTTTCTAGCAACTGATTTTGTTGGGTTGTAAATGTGTTGGCATCGGTTCTAAAACCAAAAGAAACATCAAAACGATCATTAAAAAAAGATTTTGACGCTTGTGCAAATAAACCATATTTTACGAAATTGAATGTGGTATCATAATTCAAACCTTGGCTTAAAATTTCTGTTTTGTTTGCATAATTGGCATTTATAACATTTAAACCTGCAACAATTTTCCAATCGTTGATGTTTTTGGTTATTTCATTTCTAAATTTAATTTCGGTTTCTTTAGAATTATTAGAAAAATACAAACCAGTTAAATTTTCATTATCAGTAAATCGACGGAAATTGTTATTCAAAATATTGGCACTTAATGAATTTAACATGAAACCTGAACCGTCTTTGAAACGTTTTTTCCAAGACAATCCTCCAGTGGTGGTCCATTGTTTTATGATCGAAACTTGTTCTAAAACCAATTGTTGTTGTAGAGTGAAATCTTTTGGTCGTTTTACCGAAAAATCATCTAACGAACCAATTCCTAAGAAATTTATTTCGTTATAATCATCTATTTTATGATTCAATTTGTATTGATAATCCCAATAATCTGGGCGAATAGGCAAACCTATTGCTTCGAACAAAAACTGCAAATAGCTTCTTCGAATAGATGCAATGTATGTTGTTTTGGCATCTTCTTTATTGCCTTTAAACATTGGCCCTTCGAGAGTTAATGCTGCTTCGCTTGCACCAACCCTAACATTACCTTGAAACTTTTTTGAGTTTCCTTTTCGTTGATTGAACTGCAAAACGCCTGACAAAACATTATCATACTTGGCTTCAAATGCCGATGTTGACAAACTTACACCGTCAATAAATGAAACATTCAGCATTCCGACTGGTCCACCAGCACTTCCTTGAGTCGAAAAGTGGTTGATATTTGGAATTTCGATTCCGTCTAAATAATAAACATTTTCGTTTGGTGCGCCTCCGCGAATAATTACGTCGTTTCGAAAACCACCTATTGAGCCAGAAACTCCGGGCAAAGATTGCACAACTTTGGCTATATCATTGTTTCCGCCAGGATAAGTTGCTACTTCGACTGCTGATAAATTTTGAATAGAAAGTGGTGTTTCTTTTATACGTTTAAATGGATTTTTGGTTACCACAACTTCGCTAAGTTTTTGAGAAAGTGGTTTTAGATTAAAAATCAAATCTACGTTTCCGACTGATTTAATAATTATGTTAAATTTTGCATCAATATCATAACCGACAGCATTTACTGCAAAATTATAACTATTTGGAGCAATATTATCGAATAAAAAGTAACCATTTTCGACAGATATTGTACTAATATCACTATTTTCGATTGTTATTTTGGCTCCAGAAATTGGTTTTCCGTTTTCATCGAATACAAAACCAGCTTGATTTCCTGTGTTTTGAGCTTTTGCAAAAGATGTTATTAAAAAGAATAGAATAATTATATTTTTCATGATTTAATTTTGTTGAGCAAAAATAGAAAATTCTTAAACAAAATCAAAATAATAAAATCTAAAAATTATCTTTCAAACAAACCCAATGTTCCACCTACCCAATCTTTGTCTTTGTTGAATTTTACACCAATCATTTCTCCACGACTCAAACGAACCAAATTGCATAGTAGAGTAGGAGCTAGATCATCTTTTTTCCAAACGCAAAGCACACGAACTTCGGCTTTAACTTTCGCATCTGGCGCTTGAACAATCGGAATATAATTTACTTTTTTTTGTAAAATGTATAATTCTTTTTCTAGAACTGTTTCAATATCTTCTTTTTTGACATGAAAAATTACACCCGTTCCCGAAAATGAAAACAGTGGTTTTAGAACATAATTTTCTAAATCTTCTGGAATTTCTTTTAAATCAGACAATAATATGGTCTCTATAAAATATTTTCCTTTTAATAAAGGCAAAATAAATTTCGAAATTCTGAAAAACCAATTTGGATGTCCAGCCCATTCAATATCTAAATCATCAGAAAAATTAAAATTAAGATTCAAATCTTTTCTGAGTTCTAATTCATCAAAAATTACTCTGTTGTAAATTCTTTTTATTTGAATTTCAATTCCTTTTTCGTTTTTATAAAAAAGGAATTTGCCTTTTTTGATGATTTCGGTTACACAAACAATCGGAATTCCAATGTCTCGTTTACAATAATAAAAATCTATTTTTGTGTTTTGCTTTTCGGGCTCAATTTCCAAAAGAATAACATTCTCTTTTGGATGATTATTACAAATTGCTTCTTCAATAATCGATAAATATTCTTCAGAGGATATTCCGTTTATAAAAGGAGTTAATTCTTCAATAAAAGGAAAATGATTTTTAAATTTTTCGTACAGGTTGAATTGATAATTGTACAATGAAGGAAAACCTTGCACTTCAATTAACTTAGGAACAACCTCTCCGTTTTCTTCACAAATTCCGAAATCTATTGCTAAAAAAGTTGTGTGAATATCTTGATTTGATACTTTTGTATTTAATTCTAATGCTTTGTTTGTCAATACATTAAAATCATCTTGTTGAATCAATTTTATAACATCATTACATCCTTCAATTAATTGAGATTTTAATTCATTTGATATAAAAAAAGGCGTTTCTGCCATTCTGAAAGTTGGCAAATAATCAAAATCTGATGCGATATCATCTTGGAATGCTTGATATTTTTCTGGAGAAAATTGTTCGTTAAAAAGTTTTCTGTATTTGTCAATCATTGTTTAAAGCGTTATTTTGTATGTTTTATAATCGTAAAATGTATCTTTAACCCAAATTACAATAATACAATATACAAAGTACAATTAATTAGAAAGTATTTTCTTTGTAACCATTAAATCATTAATAGCGATTCTTAAGAAATTAGGAATTAAAGTTTCGTTGGTTTTATAGATTTTTTCTTCGTCTAATAAATCCTCAAGCATATCTCGAAACTTTGTTTTGCCTTTCATTTTAATTATTTTTTCTCTAGCAATTGGATTTTTTAGATTGGCAATAAAACTAATTGGATCAGCTTCTGGATGAAATTGTGTGCCAACAAAATAATCTGAAAATCGAACGGCCATAATTGCTCGTTCATATTGAACGTGATCTCTAATTTTCTCTAAAGAAATAATTTTAGCTCCTTTTTTCTTAAACATACTAAGTTTAGGCTGAACTACTTGATAATCACGTGAATCTACTGCATAAAACGGATCAGATAAACCTTCGTATAATGGATCATTATTACTTTCTAGGGTTTTATGAATTTTCATAACTCCAAACGAAGTATCTTTTCTTTTAGTAATTTCTGCTAATCCGAAATGCTTACAAGCCATTTGAAATGAATGACAAATAAATAAAACGTGTTTCTTTACGACCATTTCTTTATTCCATTGTGTCAATTGATCTATAAAATCGTAATATTTCAAATCCCAATTTCCGTCTCCAACTAATGGATTTCCTGGTCCACCAGTCGAAATGTAAATATCAAATTTTTTAATTTCTGGAAATTCTGATTTTCCACGAACATCAAAAACTTTGAAAGTTACAATCTGATTAAATCTATTTATAATATCAATAATACAACGCATACCTTGATTGGGTTCGCCGTCGTACATGTCAAGAATTGCAATTTTTATTGTTTGTTCGCTCATTTTATAGTAGGTTAAATGATATTTTTTTGAATTACAAATATAGTCAATTTCAATGTCAACGTCTATAAATCTAAAAATCTCTATTCTAAAATCATCAATCTATAGTCCTTTTGTAAATTCACCTGTTATAAAATCTACCACTTTTGATAAATCGCCCGTTTTCTCGAAAACAGCTAATTGTTTGTCAGCTCCAGTTCCTTCTTGCATCATGGTATGAACATAATTTATTTGCTCACGACTTCCTAACTCATCAACTACATCATCAACAAAATCTAGTAATTCGCCGATTAAAAGTTTGGTTTCGATTTCTTTTTGAAGACCAAAATCTATCATATTTCCTTCTAATCCATATCTTGCTGCTCTAAATTTATTCTCTTTTATCAAAGCCGTTTTATAAACATTAAAACTTGTGTTTTGTATGTTCAATTTATATAATTTAGCAACAATTGCTTGAATGATTGCTACAATACACATTGCTTCATCAACCGTCAAACTCATATCGCAAATACGAAACTCGATGGTATCATAAAAAGGATGCAAACGCAAATCCCACCAAATTTTCTTTGGATTATCGATACAATTTGTTTTAACAAGTGTTTCTAAATAATTGTCATAAGCAGAAACCGAATCAAAATATTCGGGCAAACCTGTTCTTGGAAATTTATCGAATACTTTAGTTCTAAATGATTTATAACCAGTATTTCTGCCTTCCCAAAAAGGAGAATTGGTTGAGAGAGCAAAAATATGAGGTAAGAAATAGCAAGCCTGATTCATTAATTGCAAACCTTGTTCACGGTTTTCTATTCCAACATGACAATGCATTCCAAAAATTAAATTCGAACGTGCAGCATCTTGCAACTCGTTGACAATGTTGTGATAACGTGGGTCATCTGTAATTGGCTGGTCTTGCCAACGAGAAAATGGATGCGTTCCTGCGCCACCAACGACCAAGTCTTGTTTGTCTGCTAATTCGACAATTTTAGAACGCAAAAACTTGATTTCTTTTTCGGCTTCGGCTATATTTTGACAAATATTGGTACCAACTTCTACAACCGATTGGTGCATTTCTGCTTTGACTTGTTCGTTGAGAATTATTTTGGCACCATCGACAATTTTAGATAAATGCGAACGTAAATCTCGGGTTACAGGATCAATAATTTGATATTCCTCTTCGACACCAAGTGTGAAAATAGGTAATTTTTTTAACATATTATTTAGTTTTCAGTCGCAGTATTCAGTCTCAGTAGCACATTCTGCAAACTGAGACTAAAAACTGAGAACTATTTACAAGCATCTTTTATAAAAGTTCCCCATGTAAGATTCATTTTTCCGGGTTTTTGTTTTTTGGCCGCTGCGATTGCCATGTTTGCTGCTGCTTCAACAACCCACTCGAAATTTTCTGCTCCGACTGATGTCAATTCGGCATCTGGTGCAGGATTTCCAAAATCGATTGCATAAGGAATTCCGTCTCGAACCGCAAATTCTACAGTATTAAAATCATATCCTAATCCTTTGCAAAGTCTTAATGTATAATCTTTTACGGTTGCTAATAGTTTTTTAGAAACGGGTGGACCGTCAATTACATATCGCAAATGGTGCGGATTTCTTGGTTCGTATTGCATAATGTGAACGTCTTTTCCTCCAAGGCAATAGACTCTGAAATATTCTGTAAAAACTATTTCTTCTTGCAACATCATGACCAATTGTCCAGTTTCTTGGTGTTTTTCCCAGAACTCTTCTTTATTTTCTAATCTATAAACATTTTTCCAACCGCCACCAGCATAGGGTTTCATATAAGCAGGAAACCCTATGTAGTCAAAAATTCCTTCCCAATCCATGGGATAGGCTAGATTTCTGAATGATTTTGCAGTTGTGTCTGTTGGATGTTCTGCAGATGGCAATATTACTGTGTTTGGCAACGGTACTCCTAGAGTATCGGCTAACGAATTATTGAAAAACTTGTCATCTGCACTCCACCAAAATGGATTGTTTATTACGTTTGTTCCTGTCAAAGCGGCATTTTTTAGATAGGCGCGATAAAACGGAACGTCTTGTGAGATTCGGTCTATGATTACTGCATATTCTCCGTCTTTATTTTGGACAACTTTGTCTATAGATACTGCTTCTGCAATGATATCTTTTTCGTTTTTCGAGTTGACTCTGTCTATGAATGCTTTTGGAAAAGTGTCTTCCATTCCAAATAAAATTCCAATTTTTTTCATTTTAATTTTTTGATTTAGTTAGTCTTGTCAAAGATGCTATTTAGGGATTTGTTGTTTTTAGCACTTTTTTGTGCGTTAGGGATAATAGTGGAAATCTTTTTTTATATCGTCTCGTCTTTTGGGACGAGACGAGATAAAAAAAATTGGGAACGAATAGCCCGACCTCGTCTCGTCTTTTTCGGACGAGACGAGGTAACGCCCCAATTATTATTTTAATATCTGATTCTTGATAAATAATGTGGGAACATTTCTTTCCAAACTGGCCAATCGTGTTCGCGGTCTTGCCTGATATCAAGCCAATGATTGATGTCTCGATGTGCCAAAACTTTACTGAGTTTTAGGTTGGCGTCGAGGCAAATATCCCAATTGGAAGTTCCAAGACAAATATCGATATTCCATAATTCGCGGTCGTCTAGGCCATACAAATAATCTTCTGGCGAGTTATAAAAGACTTCGTCGTTATGAAAGCCGTCCATAAAACTTTTGATGTTGAATGCACCACCCATTGAAAATATGTGACTGACATATCCAGGATGTCTGAAACCAAAATTGGCAGCGTGATAACCTCCAAAACTGCAACCTGCAAGGGCAACTTTACCAATGTGTGTATTGTTTTTGATTCTCTCGACTATTTCGTGACACAACATTTTGTCGTACCAAGTATGGTTTTGAATTCGATGTGCTGGATGAATTTTTTTGTTATAGAAACTGTCTTTGTCGATACTTGATGGACAAAAAATTTGAATTAATCCTTGGTCAATAAACCAACTAGCAGCATCTATTAAACCTTGGTCTTTATTTTCATGATAACTTCCCATTGATGTCGGAAAGAGTATCACTGGATAACCTGAATGTCCAAAAACTAACATTTCGACATCGCAACTTAAGTTTGGGGAGTACCATTTGAAGTGTTCTTCTCTCATTGAATTAATTTTAAACAAGTTTAATGAAATTATTAAAATTTGCCTAATTTATTATTCAATTAAAGATATTATTAGTTTTTTTTTAATAAAACTAGTAATAACTTAGATAAAAAGCATTTTTTGACTTTGAAAAACACAATTTCAACATTATTCGCAATAAAAATGGTTTTTTTAATTTTTTAAAATGTTAGTAAATTGATAAACGTCTTTAATATTTATAAATTTATTCGGAATTATTACTTACAATTAATTGAACTTGACTTTTTAGTCTTTCGATTAACATGGTAATTATTCGTTTGTTAAGATTAGATGCGTTTTTGGAATAAGCTTGATACTCGTCAAGAGTAAAAAAAGCGATGACGATTCCTTTTAAAAAATCTCGAAACTTCATATCACTTTGAATATTTTGTTCTATATATTGTAATTTTTTATTTACAGGAAGATTAAAAAAAGTATTTTTTTGTTTGATACAATATTGAATAAAAATATCGATAAATAAGTCATTTTGAATTTTTAGAATTGGTCTTAGTGTAGTATTTTGAAAATATTCTTCTGGTGAGGTTAAATAATTTATTTCTCCGATTGTTTCTCCTCTAAATTGTTTAATTAACAGGTTTCTATTTGTCATTTTTTTTATAAAAGTACAAAAAAACCTCTGAAATTTCAGAGGTTTAAATGTTTTTTTTATTTAATTAATCAACAAGAAAAGTTACTTTTCTGACTAATTTTCTTGCACCTTCTGAGTTAATATCAACAGATCCGTCTTCGCCTGCACCTTTGATATTTAATCTCTCTGGAGCAATTCCTGCTTTTATTAAAATATCTTTTACATTTTGAGATCGTTTGCTGGATAATAATTCATTTTTTTCAGAAACTCCAATTTCGTCAGCAAAGCCAATAATTGTTACAGTTTTGGTTGGATTATTTTTAAGATAAGTCAACATAAAATTGAGTCCTTGTGTAGAAACGTTAGTAGGCGAAGCCACATTTGTATCAAAATATACGCTAATATAACCATCGTTGATATAGCGTCTGACCATATCAGTTTCGTTTTCTGTTGACTTAATTGAGAATTTATTATCCATAAATTTTTCCATTTCGTCAGGAATTCCGTTTGAATTCAAATCGACCATTTTACCTCTTGAATCAACAAGAACGCCAGCTGTCGAATTGTTTTCTTGATCTAAATAATCTGGTACACCGTCTTTATCGGCGTCGTTCATTAACGTTTCAATTTCAGCTATGCGTTTTTCTAATTCTTCTTCTTTCAAAGATTTCAAATCGGTATATTGTGCCCAATCTGTGTGCATATAATCATCGCCAATAGAAATTGACATTCCGCCTGAATATGAAATTAGAGCCCCTGATAAATTATTATTTTCGTAAGAATAGGCACCGTCCCAAGCGTAATGTTGTCTGTAATTATTCAGAAATGACAAATCTCCGAATAATGCAATTTTATCAGTAATTCTATAAGTTGGAGTAATTCCGTAAATAATTCCTCCGTTATATTCTGCTACATTAAAATTTTGTAAAGGTGCGTCGTATTTCGGAGTCATTACAGAAATTTCTAAACCTGCATGAAAAAGTAACCCAATTCGATTTAAACTAGTTTGTATATCAAATAATCTTGCTAGGTTAATAACTCCTTCTGCACCAAAACGAGTTACATTCATTTTAAATGGTTTGCTCAAAGAATTAGTATTGTTTTTTAATTGATCGAAACCAACGCCAAATTTTAAACCCATTTTTGGACTGAACATGTATCTTGCAGCTAAATTGGCATGATTTACAGAAAAAGAACCAAAATATTGGTCAGGATTACTAGAAAAATATCCAGCAGTATATGGATTTATACCTTTACTTTGTCCAATAGAAACATCAAAAGCCCAACGGTTAATATAGTTATTATCTTGACTATTAGAATTTGTAAATTGTGAATTTGCCGTGTTGAAAATAAAAAGCAACAACAATATAGGTAATTTTTTGATCATTATTAGAATATTAGTTTGAACAAAAGTAATTTTTTATAGTTATAATTCAAATTATTAATAGAAAATTATTAAAATAAGACTTAAATATTAAGTTTTTAATATAAATTTCAGAATCAAATTCATAATATTATCTTGTAACAATAGTTTTTCCATCTGATGGAAGTTCGAAAATTTCTAAATCAAAAAATTCGACTGATGCAATTATGTGATCAAAAATATCTGAAATTATATATTCATAATTTTCCCATTTTTTATCTTTAGAGAAAACATATACTTCAATCGGAATGCCTTCAGAAGTTGGTTGCAATTGCCTACAAACCAATAACATATCTTTATTCAAAGCAGGATGAATTTCTAAATATTTGGTTATGTATTTTCTAAATAATCCAATATTAGTAAGGTTTCGACCGTTTAACGATAATGTTCTGTCAACTTTTTGCTCGGTATTGAATTTTTTAATTTCTAATGTTTTTTTATCAATATAATCTGATAAAATTTGAATTTGTTTAAAATCATTTAACTCATCATCGTTGATAAATCTGATACTCTTTGATTTAATTAAAATATGTCTTTTTATTCGACGTCCTGCTGCATTTTGCATGCCACGCCAGTTTTTGAATGAATCAGAAATCAAGCTATAAGTAGGAATTGTAGTTGTTGTAAAATCGAAATTTCGAACTTTAACAGTCGCCAAATTAATTTCGATTACGTCGCCATCGGCTCCAAATTTTTCCATTGTGATCCAATCTCCAATTCTGACCATATCGTTAACAGAAACTTGAATACTGGCGACAAAACCAAGAATTGTATCCCTAAAAATCAATAAAACTATAGCCGAAATTGCTCCCAAAGTAGCCAACATGTCACTAACTTTTATATTAAAAAGTTTAGATAAAATTGCTGTAATTCCGATCATCCAAAGCACAATCATAATGACTTGAATGTAACTATCAATAGGTTTGTCGCTGTATTCTGGTATGCTTTTAAGGTAATCTCGAAGCGCATTAAAAATAGTTCGAATTATCCAAAGTGCAAGACCTATTATATATACACCAATTAGTTTACTAAAAATACTTTCCCAATAGATGTAATTTTGCAATATTATAGGAACCGATTTGTACACAAAAAGTAACGGAATCAAATAAGAAATATACTTTGCTGTATTATTTGTTATTAATAAATCGTCGAATTTGGTTTTGGTTCGTTTTGCAACTATTGCCATTGTTGTTATTAAAATAAATCTAAAAAACAAATAAATAACATATGAAAAAAAGCTCAATATAAATATGTTAACAATCAAACTTATATAAGAAGCAATAGTTTCATTGAATCCCCATTTTTTAAAAAGCGAATAACACCAACCAAAAAATAATTCTGAATATTTATGCATTTTTTAAATATTTTTTATCAATATAAAATGTGCCACACGGAATTATCGAAAAAAAGAAAAAAATCAATACTTTTTGAGAAGTCCATTTTTTTGCAAAAGCAAAATAAATTGTAAAAGCAATAAACCCAACAAATAAAACGCCATGTCCCATTCCGATTGGTGGCATAAATTGTTTGTTTTTTAAAATATATTTCATTGGCATTGCAAAGAAAAACAATAATATCGAAGAAACACCTTCAAGAACAGCAACAATTTTAAATAATTTTAGCATTTTTATACCTTATATACATGAATTTGCAAATTTATGAATTCTAAATGATTTTAAAATCATAAACTAACTTACTTTTGCAAATATTTTTAATAATAAAATGAGCAAACGAGACTTAAAGAAATATCTAATAGATTTAACCAAAACTCAAATCGAAGAACAATTTATCGAAATGTATGAAAAATTCAAAGATGTTAAAGTTTATTATGATTTTGTTTTTAATCCAAATGAAAATAATTTGATTAAAGATGCCAAACTTAAAATTTCTAACGAATATTATCCAGTTCGAGGCAAAAGGCCAAAAATGCGTCGATCGGTGGCTCAAAAATTCATAAAACACTTTATTTCATTGGGAATGGATTCGTTTTTGATTACAGATTTAATGTTGTACAATATAGAAATTGCTCAAACATTATCATTAGAAAAATTAATTACTAGCGAAACATTTTACAAAAGCATGCTCACTTCATTTCAGCAAGCTTTAAGTTTTATGATCGAAAAATCTATTTTATATGAATTTAAAAATAGGGCAGAGGCAATTAAAAATGAAACTGTTAACCAAAATTGGCGCAATGCCGAAGATTTTAATGCAATTATCGAAAGAATAGTTTATTAAAATTGTTAACAAAACAAAAATTTTGAGGTTCGAAGTTTTAATTGAGATTAATCTTTTAAAAGTTCTGTATTTACAACTATTAAATAGAAAATCAAGCATAAATATTAAATAAAATAGCGTTTTTTATAGTGTTTTTTAGTGTACTTTTGCAAATTATAAAAAACCACAATGCACACACAAGAATTAGAAGTTGAATTAGAAGAAAAAAAAATGCTTTATGACTACCAACAAGTAGACATTAATGCCATTTTTGAGCGAATTGACAATGCACCACAAAGCCACCATTTGTTATATCAATTGCCAACTGGCGGTGGAAAAACAGTAATTTTTTCGGAAATCGTACGCCGTTATTTGTCACAACACAACAAAAAAGTTGTGGTTTTAACGCATAGAATCGAACTTTGCAAACAAACTTCGAAAATGCTAAAAGGTTTTGGAGTAAAAAACAAAATAATAAACAGCAAAATCAAAGAATTGCCCGATCAAGACGATTATTCTTGCTTTGTTGCAATGGTCGAAACATTAAAAAATAGATTGAACGACGAGTTGCTAGAAATAGAAAACGTAGGTTTGGTTATTATTGATGAGGCACATTATAATTCATTCAGAAAATTGTTAAGTTCGTTTAAAAATGCTTTTATTTTGGGCGTTACAGCAACACCGTTAAGTTCGAACATAACGTTGCCAATGCACGAAAATTATTCAGAATTAATTGTTGGTGACACCATTCAATCGCTTATAGACAAAGGGTTTCTTGCTAAAGCAACAACTTACAGTTACGACGTAGGTTTAACATCTTTAAAAGTAGGAATTAATGGCGATTATACTGTTAAATCGTCAGATGATTTATATACTAATATGGCAATGCAAGAAAAACTTTTGCATGCTTACACAGAAAAATCTTTAGGCAAAAAAACCTTGATTTTTAATAACGGAATCAATACATCATTATATGTTTATGAAACTTTTCGTGAAGCAGGTTTTCCAATTCGTCATTTGGACAATACCAATAATGCCGACGAACGTAAAGATATTTTAAGTTGGTTCAAGAAAACACCAGATGCAATTTTAACATCGGTCGGAATTCTTACAACTGGTTTTGATGAGCCAACTGTCGATACAATTATCTTGAATCGTGCAACGAAATCATTGACTTTGTATTTTCAAATGATTGGTCGTGGTTCACGAAAATTAGACAATAAAGACAATTTTACAGTTATCGATTTGGGTAATAATGCAGCTAGATTCGGACTTTGGAACGAAGCCATAAATTGGCAACACATTTTTAAATCACCAGAATTTTATTTAGAAAACTTGCGTGACGATGCCGAAATCGAAACCCATTTTAAATATGTGATGCCTGACGAATTGCGTCAAAAGTTTGCTAAAACCGAAGTCGTAACTTTTGATGTCGATGAAGAACATAAATTGGCAATAAAACTAAACGAACGCTCGAAAATTGTACTCGAAAAATCGATGGAACAACATTCGGCAATGTGCGTTGACAACACAGAAACATTGCAAGAAGCAAAAGGTTTAGCCAAAGAATTACAAGCCGATATAGAAAGTCGCGTAAAACGTTTTTCGAATTGCTTGAGCCAATGCAGCAAAAATTATCGCGAATGGTTAATGGACGATTACAATCTAAAACTAACCTTGTTAATAGGTAAAAAATACAGAGAAAAAATAATGAACGAAGCGGATTAGATTTTAGATTTTTTGGAGCTAATCCTGCTGTCCAGTCTGCCTACAGGCAAGCATTCCAAATCTTTTTTATTTGCCCGAAAAAAGGCAAATAAAAAAGGATTTTCCCATCCATCAGGGCTAAAAAACTCAAATTTCCATATAAAATTTAGAATAAAACAACATCTATTTCTCAAACCACAATTACCGATACGTATAATTCTGATATGACTTATGTGTTAAATTTTTTAAAGTTTGTTAAATATTTTCAAATAAAAAATTATTATTTGTAGAATAGTGTTCAAAATATTAAAAATATGCAAAATCAATTCTCAAAACTTGGGCTCAAAGAACCAATTCTAAAAGCTATTTCTGACTTAAAAATAGAACTTCCAACCGAAATTCAATCAAAAGTTATAACGTTATTATTAGAAAATAAATGCGATATTGTTGGACTTGCCAAAACCGGAACCGGAAAAACAGCAGCATTTGGATTGCCATTATTGCAATTAATTGATTCTAAATCTACTGAAATACAAGTTGTTGTATTAGTTCCAACCAGAGAATTAGGTCAACAAATTTTCAAAAATCTAGAAAGTTTTGCAAAATATTTACCAGAAATTTCAATAGCATCAGTTTGTGGCGGCATTCCAATAAAACCTCAAATAGAGCGATTAACAAATGCTACACAAATTGTAGTTGCAACTCCTGGAAGATTAATCGATTTAATTAAACGCAAAGCAATTAATATTTCAGCAACAAAATATTTAGTTTTGGACGAAGCCGACGAAATGGTTTCTATTTTAAAAGAAAGTTTAGACGAGATTATTGCAGAAATCCCCAAAAATCATCAAACCTATTTATTTTCAGCAACTTTACCAGGAACAATCAAGCAATTGATTCAAAATTATTTGAATAAAAACGTAATTCAAGTAGAAGCCAATATGGAAACACTTGGTAACAATGCAATTGACCACGAATATATAGTTGTAAATCCAGAAGAAAAACTTGATGTTTTAATGCATTTTTTATCATCAAAAGACGGACAACTAGGCATTATTTTTTGTAAAACCAAAGCATCTGTCAATAAATTAGCCAAAAACTTAGCTATAAATAAGTTTTCATCAGGTGCATTACACGGCAGTTTATCTCAAGGAATTCGAGATAGAATTATGGAACAATTTCGTGAAGGACATATAAATATTCTTGTAGCAACAGATTTAGCATCACGTGGAATTGATGTAAAAGAGATATCTTATGTTGTAAATTATCATTTGCCAGATGTTTACGAAACTTATGTACATAGAAGCGGAAGAACAGCAAGAGCAGGAGCTAATGGTTTATCGTTGACAGTTTTACAACAAGAAGAAATTCAAGAAATACCATTGTTTGAAAAAGAATTAGGCATAAAATTCAAGAAATTTCAAAAGCCAACTTTAGAAAGTATTGAGCAAAATAATACATTTCTTTGGGCAAAACAAATTTTTAAAACCAAACCAAACCACGAAATTGAAAAAGAATTCAAAGATAAAATCAAAACTGTTTTTCATCATTTGACAAAAGATGAATTGATAGAAAAATTGTTGGCAAATCATTTACTTCAAAATAAAAACGAAATTGCAGCAAAAAAAGAAGTTGTTGTCAAGAAACAAAAACGATAGAAATTGATTAAAATTACATTATTTTAAAATGTAACTTTCTTGCTCTATAATTTATATTATGTAAAATAGAATTCATACAATTTTAAAAATAGCTACAAATAATTTAATTTACAGTAATCTCTATTCATATTAAAAACTTAATTTTACCAAATATAAACTTATTTATAAATTTATGAACACTATTGCTGAAAGAATTGCAAATTTCTTGAAAGAATTTCAACCGTTTAATGCATTATCTTATGATGAATTGATTGAAATTGCTATTAATATTCGTGTAGTAAATCTTGAAAAAAACAAAAATTTGTTTCAAACAAATGATCTTTTGCACGATAGTTTTTATTTAGTTGCCTCTGGAACAATAAGTTTAACAGTAGTTTCTGATGCCGAAGAAACTTTATTGAATAAATGTAATGCTGGTGATGTTTTCGGATTGCGACCTTTTTTTGCTAAAAACAATTACATGATGACTGCAAAAGCTCGTGAAGAAAGCATTGTTTATGCTATTCCTATCGTTATTTTCAAACCATTATTAGCGAAAAATACAGCTGTTTTGGACTTTTTATTAGAAAGTTTTGCATCTACTGCTCCATCATTTAAAGAAAAAGGAAAAAGTAAATTTATTGAA
Source organism: Bacteroidota bacterium (assembly GCA_031408435.1). Taxonomy (GTDB): domain Bacteria; phylum Bacteroidota; class Bacteroidia; order Flavobacteriales; family Flavobacteriaceae; genus Flavobacterium. Next base: position 40,031 of record JANNWM010000071.1, on the reverse strand, counting down.
AACGTACAATTTTCGGAAAATCAACAAGACAATCAGTTTTTTCAAACATTAGAATATTCAAAAAATCCATTAACTGCAAATTCAAGTATTTCTATAAAAGAAATTGCCCAATTAATGACCGAAAATTTAAGCGATAATGTAATTATTTTAGAAAATAAATTCCCAATTGGTATTGTTACAGACCAAGATTTTCGTTCAAAAATTGCTACTGGTCACTACCCTATTTTATCTTCAATCAATAAAATAATGTCGTCGCCAGTCATAACAGCTTCAGAGAATTTGTCGCTTGCCGAAGCGCAACTTTTGATGTTGAAACACAATATAAGTCATTTGTGTGTAACAGTTGATGGTTCTGATAAATCGTTTGTAAAAGGAATTATAACCGAACATGATTTGGTTGTTGCTCAAGCTAATAGTCCTGGTATTTTAATTAAAGAAATTAAACGTTCACAATCGTCTAAAGATTTAAAAATAGTTAGAGAAAGATTGTCAGAATTGATCCAAAGTTCCATGACAAAAAACATTCCATATACTCATATAAGCATGATTTCTGGAGAAATAATTTTTGCCATTACCAAACGAGCAATTGAATTAGCTATTTTAGAATTGGGCGTCCCTCCTACCAAATTTGCATGGTTAAGCATAGGTAGTCAAGGTCGTAAAGAACAAGTTTTATTAACAGATCAAGACAGTTTTTTGATTTTCGAAGATGTCGATTCAGGAAAATATCGTGATGTTCGAGATTATTATCTAAAATTAGCTAAAAAAACAACTACAACTTTAGAAAAAGTAGGATTCGAATTGTGTCCAAACGGGCATTTGGCAAGTAATATGCTGTGGTGTAAGTCATTGACAGATTGGATAAAACAATACAATAATTGGACTAATACTCCAGGTGAAAATACCGAAGAGATTAGCAGTATTTTCTTTGATTATGATTTGGTCTATGGTGAATTACAACTAGAAGATGCTTTGTCAGAAATCGTATTTAAAGATAGAAAAAGTAGTTCACTGTTATTTGATTTTTTGGGTAATGATGCATTGAAAAAACCAGTACCATTGAATTTTTTCAAAAAATTTAATGTCGAAGAAGATGGCGACAACAAAGATTTATTTGATATTAAAACACGTGCTTTAATGCCCCTAATCGATGGTGCGAGATTATTAGTTTTAAGTCAAGGTATAAAAGGTATTAATAATACTTATTTACGATTCAAGCAATTAGCAATTATTGATGCTAAAAATGCAGAGATTTATAAAGAATGTGCAGAAGCATTTTTAGAATTGTCAAGATTTAGAACTATTTCTGGTTTAAAAAATGATAATTCTGGACAATATATTAATATTGATGAAATGTCAAAATCTGATAGAGAAAAACTAAAAAATGCATTCGAACCAATGAAAGACTTGGAAGATTTGATTAAAAGTAAATTTCAATTAACCCATTTTTCATAAATTATGCTAGATTGGATAAAAAATATCGGAGGAAATTATCCTGAGTTTTACAAAAATTATGTAACTAAATTTGATAAAAAATCAAGTAGATTTGTCATAATAAGCATTGAAACTACTGGATTAGATAAAAATAATGATCAAATATTATCAATTGGTGCAATCGCTGTTGTCAATAATAATATTGTAGTTAGTGATAGTTTTGAAATTTCATTTATTGAACATTTCGAAATTAACAACAATAATAATGAAGCTCTAGATATCGAAAAAAAAAAATCAGAGATTGTTAATATTGAATTAATTAAATACTTTTTAGAATACATTCAAAATGCTGTTTTAGTTGGTCATCGAGTGGCATTTGATGTTGATATTTTGAATGAATATTTAGAAAAATTAAAATGTGGAAGGCTTAAAAACGAAGCTCTAGATATTGAAGTAATGTATAAAAAATTAGAAGATATTAACGATAAACATTTTACTTTAGATGATTTATTACAGAAATTTAAAATAGAAAAAAGCGAAAGATATTCTGCATCTGAAGATGCTTTTTCGATTGCTTTGTTGTTTTTGAAACTGAAATCTAGATTAGGAATTACTTAAACTAACAACAAATTCAAATTTTCCGTGATGACTTCTTGAAATTGGTTTTTTTTCTTGATTTTTATTAATAATATACGGAATGTTATTATGTTTTATAGTTTTTATTGAACTTTCTAAAACTTCAATATAATCAAAATCTATTAAATTTAAAACAGAAATTGAATGTACAAAATCAATTGTAATTTCTGTTTTTGTAAAATAAATATTAGATTCAAATTTTACTTTTCCAATTTTTAAATCTACATCTAAACATTCGAATCGTAAAGGATTGTATTTACGGATTCTTGTTTCACGATTCCATATTTTATATGCTGATTCCTTTCTAGTCCACAAAATCCAAACTGCAAGTTCTTTGTTTTCTGAATTATTAATTAATAATTGCTCGTTTTTTGTAAAAATTTTATCCAAAAATCCAATTCGTTGCCAATTGCTCTCATTTCTAGCAAAATCCAAATCAACAACGTCATTTCCGATCATTATTTTTGAGATAATTTAGTATCAATAATATTTAAAGTAGCTTTAACATTAAGCATTTTTTCCATAGACTCGTTATCAATTTCTATTTCAAAAACTTCTTCGATATCAAGAATTACATCTACTAAATTGGCAGAGTTTATCTGCAAATCATTAATAAAATCAGTTTTTTCAGTAAGATTATCTAAAGCAACTTGGTTTTTAACATAAGGTTTTACTATTAATTTTAGGTTTTCTATTATTTCAGGTTTGGTCATAATTTCAGAATTGTGTATATTAGATTTGAGTGTGTTTTTTATAAATTGTTTTTCATAATGTCGGTCTCTTCTAGTTTTTTTGTCAACTGCTCGTTTAGCATTTCTTTTGTCATGTACTATTTCAGCCAATCGATTTAAATCATCGATTTCTTTAATATCATTTGGAGAATTTCGTCTTGGCATTTGCTAATGTATAAATTTTTTGAATATGATACAACCATTAACATCGCCAAAACCAAAACTTGCTTTAGCAACAATATTGATTTCTTTTTTAATTAATTTAATGGGGATTTTCGATTCATCAATTAAATTAATGATTTCAGGATTCAAGTCTTCGCAGTTTATATTAGGGAAAATAAAATTTTGATAGATTTGTAAAATCGAAGCTACACATTCAATACTTCCAGCTGCTGACAAACAATGTCCAACCATTGATTTTAAAGAATTGATATAGGGAAAATTAACTCCATTCTTATTCAATGCGATTGTCCAGTTTTCAATTTCAAGACTGTCTTTAGAAGTTGCTGTTAAATGCCCATTTATTACATCAATATCATTTGCAGAAATTCCAGCATTTGCAATAGCATTTTCTATACATTTTTGAACTGCAATTGGGTTTGGAGCAGTCATTGTGCCTAATCCTCGTTGTCCGCCAGAATTGATATTTCCACCGAGAATTTCGCAATATATTCTGGCACCTCGATCCAAAGCTGTTTCTAAATCTTCGACAATAAATGCTCCTGCCCCACTACCTGGAACAAATCCAGAAGCTGAGACTGACATTGGTCTTGATCCTTTTTCGGGATCAGAATTATGTTTGAATGTGCAAACTTTTATTGCATCAAATCCGCCCCAAATATAGGGTCCAGAATCTGATGTGCTGCCTGCCAAAATGCGTTTGGCTTGACCCGACTTTATTCGTTCAAACGCCATCAAAATACTTTCTGTTCCTGTTGTGCAAGCCGATGAATTGGTAGTTACTTGGTTTCCTAATCCTAGTTTTCCGCCTAAATAGGCACTCACGCCTGAGTTCATAGTTTGTGCCACGGCAGTACTGCCTAGTCTTCGGGTCTGAAAATCGTCTATTTTGTAAATACTTTCTCTAAATTTATCGATTCCTGATGTTCCAGTTCCGAAAATTGTTCCTGAATCCCAATCTGGATTTTCTTGGATTTCTATGGACAAGCCAGCATCTTTCCAAGCGTCAATTCCTGCGATTACTCCATATAAAATGCCAGTTGCATTAAAATTTCTTAATTCTAATTCGCTAAAATATTGCAATGATAATTCGGTTGATATATCTGGTTTTCCTGAAATTTGACAAGAAAATTGCAATCGCTCAAGTTCCGAATCGTGTTTTATACCTGAAATTCCGTTTTTTATAGCATTTGTAAACGCCTCAAGCCCTACTCCATTCGGAGCAACAACGCCAAGACCTGTTATTACGACTCTTTTTTTCATTTTATGTGTTTCGTACAAAATCTTTTAAAGTATCATTCCCGAAATAAATCCAGAACAAACTTCTTCGCTTTTGGAATTTATCATTTTGACTTTACATTTTAATTTTCCGAATCTAAAATATATTTTTTCTGAAAAAACAGTTACTTTTTCGTTTGGAAAAACAGGTTTTAAAAACTCAATTTCTGATGATGTTAATGCAAAATTTAAAATTTTCGTTTCGTTTTTAGTTAAATAAATTCCTAAACAAACCAAACCAATTTGTGCCATTGTTTCGATTAAAATTACCCCAGGCGTGATTGGATTGTCTTTAAAATGACCTTTGTAAAAATCTAGATTTTCATTAAATGTAAAACAACCTTCTAATTCATTTGGGTTAATATCAATAATCTCATCAACAAACAAAAATGGCTTTGAATAAGGTAATTTTGATATAATTTCTATATTTGTCATATATTTTTACTGCTTATTCGCAAATTTAAAAAATTGAATTGAATAAGTAATTAGCGAATTAGTGGTCATAAACTAAAATTCTAATAAAACCCGTTGCGCCGAAAATCCTGGGCCAAAACTCAACATTAATCCTTTTTCACCTTTTTGAGGTTTAGATTCCATAATTTGTTCTAGAACATAAAGCACTGTTGCACTTGACATGTTGCCGTATAATCGCAAAATTTCTTTGGTGACATTAATATTTTTACCCAAATCACAAAATAAACCTTCTACTGTTGTAATTATTTTTTTTCCACCAGGGTGAAATATTAAATGGTCAATATCATTGATCTTAAGATTATTTTTGGTCAAAAACGGGTGTATAATATCAGGGAAATGATTGGCAATTGTTTCAGGAACTTCGACATCTAGAACCATTTGAAGTCCAGAATTAGTCAGTTTGAAACCCATCATGTCAATATTGTCATAAAAATGATACATTTCTTGGTCTATAATTTCGGGACCATTATCATTTTCATGAGACGAAAGCAAAACGCAAGCAGCGCCATCGCCAAAAATTGCTGCACTAACTATATTGGCCATCGAAAAATCGTCTAATTGAAAGGTTGCTGTTGGACTTTCGACAGCAATAACTGCTGCACGCTTGTTTGGGTTTGCTTTCAAGAAATTTTTAGCATAAATAATTCCCGAAATTCCTGCAGCACAACCCATTTCGGTAACAGGTAATCGCACAATGTCTTGGCGTAATTTTAAACTGTTAATTAAATATGCATCTAATGACGGAATCATTATTCCTGTGCAACTAACAGTAATTATGTAATCTAAAGTTTCAGGTTGCCAATTGGCTTTATTGAGTGTTTTGTTGAGTACTTTTTCGCCTAAATCAATAACCTCTCGAACATAAATATCATTTCTTTCTGCAAATGAAGTTTTGGTAAAAACCTCGATTGGATCCATTATCGAATAGCGTTTATCGACAGCAGCGCCCTCGAAAATTTTTTTGACTTTTCGTGTAAATCGCTCATCTTGATTGACTAACCAAGCTTCAAGAAAAGGTATAATTTCTTGGGTTGTTCTAGAATATTTGGGTAGCTGCTTGGCAACTGATATTATTTTTACACTCATTTTTAATTTTTATTTCAAAAATCATTTATATTCTATGCTTTTTATCATTTTAAAATTTGTTTATAATCCATTGATAGCGAAAAGCCCATTTCCAGTGAATTGTATAATTTTTTAATTTTATTTTTTCTGAAAAATCAATTAATTCTTGTTTTTTAAATCCACGCAAAATAGATGTTAAACCGTCTTGTTTTGTCATTTCGTTCAATTTAAAAACATAACCTATTAATTGAAATAATCTGTACGAAACTATACTTCTTTGCAAATCATTTATTACAATTCCGATTTTTGAATTTTGATAAAAAATATTCAATAAATTTTCAATTTCATTTTTTTTAAAATGATGTAAAGTTAAGGTGCACAATACTATATCGTATTTTAATTCATTGAATTGTTTATCAAATATATTTTTGCATTGATAAGAAATATTTGAATAATCCCCGGAGATTTCTCTGGCATAATTGATTGTATATTGGTTTGCATCTATACCAATTAAATTAAAGTTATATTGATTTTTTAATCCAAAATCAGCTAATTTTCTGAGCATATCTCCGTTTCCGCACCCAATATCAATTATTGTAATTTGTAGGTTTTTGTCTCTTTTTTTAATTAATCTTCGAACGCCCTGTAAAGTTAATTTATTTCCTCCTAGCAATTTATTTATTTGAGCTATTTTGTCTAATGCTTCTTTCAGAATTATTCCTTCCATTTGGAAGTCGTCCATTATTTCTGTATCGTCAGTTCGAAGCTTTGTATTTATTGGCATTTTTGAACTATGATATTTAGAGGTTTAAGTTTTTTTAATATGTTTTATTTGTAACTAATTCTTGAAATTTAGATTGATTTACCGTGAGTTTTTTTTATGATTATTGGTAACAAAATTGGAAAAACAATCAAAATTTTAATTAAAAACTCAGATAATTTTGGATTTTGTAATAAATTAGAAATAAATCTACCCATTTTTAATCTGTTTTTAAAGTTAAGATTCCATTGATTTTGATATTCAATTTCGAGATCTTTTCGAGATTTTATATTATTTTCACAAAAATTTTCAATCAATTCCGAAACAATTTTTGCGCTATGAATCGCCATTGCCATTCCGTTTCCGCACAAAGGATGTATTAGTCCCGCAGTATCGCCAATCATCAAAATATGGTTTTCGACTGCTTTTTTTTCTTCAAACGAAATTTGACTTATTGTTAATGGTTTGTCAAAAAGCAGTGTAGCATTTCCTATAATATTTTTTAAATTTGGATTTTTAAAAACTATATTTTTCTGATATTCATCAATGTTTTTATATTTTTTAAATGTTTCATAATCTGCCAAATAACAAACATTTATTTTGTCATTTTCAACTTTAGAAACGCCACAATAACCGCCATTAAAATTATGCAAACCAACCAAATCATTATCAAAATTTCCAGAATAGTGTGCTTTAACAGCCAACCAAGGCGATTTTTTTTTAATGAATTTGCGATTTAGATTTTGGTCTAAATTACTTCTTTTTCCAAAAGCACCAATTACAATATTTGAAGTAAAAGTTGCATTATTATTGGTTTTTATTTCAAATTGTTCATTTAAAAAATTTATACTTTCTACAGTTTCGTGAATAAATTTACAACCATTGGAAATCGCTTTTTTATATAAAAATTCGTCTAGAACATACCTACTTATTCCAAATCCTCCTAGAGGCAAAGTTGTATTTATAAATTTTCCGTTTAATGTTGAAAATTGCAGTTTTGAAATATTTGTTGGATTTAATTTTTTAATTTCTAGACCTAACCATCCCAAATAGGGCAATACTTCGTTAGAAATATATTCGCCACAAACCTTGTGTTTAGGAAAACTATTTTTCTCGATGATTGTAACTTTAATTCCAATTTTGGACAAGTGAATTCCAGCAGTTAATCCAGCTAATCCACCACCAATAATTGTTACTTCGCAATTTTTCATACAATTGTAAAAGTAAGAATTGGTTGTTGAAAATTGTTTTAAAATTTAGTTAAAAAACAAATTAAAATAAACTAAATATTATAAAAAATAAGTTGATTAATTTTGATTGGTAATAATTTAATACAAATCAACTTAAATTATTTCTAAATTAACACAAACCAATTAAACGAAAGTTAAAAGCTCGAAATAGAAAACTTTTTAGACATTTTATTTGTAATTTTATATGTTATGATACAAACCCAAAAATTATTCGATTTTTTTTATTCAAAACTACTATCCGAAGACACCAAACATAAAAGCGAGAAATTTTTTGTAAGCATTGCAATAATAAGTTTTCTGTTACATTTATTAATAATTGGTTTGGTTGATTTTAACATTATTCAAATCAATGGACATTCAAGTTTGTTGAGTAATCCTATTGCTGCAATTTATACGCCATTTTCTTTTATTTTGATTTACGAAGTGTATCTTTTGGTGTATTATTTGCCAAAATCGACTACTATATATATTGGTAAACAATACGAGATTATTACGCTTATAATAATTCGCAGGATTTTTAAAGATTTATCAAAATTAGAGTTTAATGAAAATTGGTATTATTCTAAAATGAATATAAATTTTGGAGTCGATTTATTGGCAACAATAATTTTGTTTTATCTGATTTATTTATTTTATAAATTAAATAAAATTAATGAAACAAATCAGACGAAAATTCAAAAAACCATTTCGGTAACCAATTTTATAAAACTGAAAAATGTGTTTGCAATGGTATTAATTCCAATATTTTTAATAATGTCGATTTACAGTTTATCGCATTGGATTTATGAAAGTTTTTTTTCGATTACAGAATTAGTTAAAAAAATAAAAAATGTAAACACCATATTTTTTGACGAATTTTTTACGGTTTTAATACTTGTTGAAGTTTTAATTTTGTTGTTTTCGTTTTTTTTGTCAGATAAATTTAGCAAAGTAATTAGGAATTCTGGATTTATTATTTCGACAATTTTGATAAAATTATCTTTTGGAACCGAAGGAATTTTAAATACAATATTAATAATTGTCGCAGTATTTTTTGGAGTAATTATTCTGGCAATTCACAACAAATATGAAACTCAAGAAGCAGTAGTTGTCAATAAATTTGAACTTTAACTAACCAATTCGCAATCCATTTTCTACTTTAAAATCTGGCGAAAGCAATACAATATCATTTTGCAAACCAATAGATCCTAGTACTAAACATTCGCTCATAAATTTTCCGATTTGTTTCTTAGGAAAATTAACAACCGAAATTATTTGTTTGCCAACCAAGTTTTCTTTAGTATAATAATCTGTAATTTGAGCAGAAGTTTTTCTGATTCCGATTTCTGAACCAAAATTTATTGTTAATTGATAAGCTGGTTTTCTGGCTTCTGGAAAATCATTGACCGCAAGAATTGTTCCAACACGCATTTCAATTTTTTCGAATTCTTGCCAAGTTAAGTTGTTTTCCATATTATTATTTTTTAGAAAATAAATTCTCAATTACCCAAGCTGGACCAATCATTAAAAATTGTAAATCATCAATAAATGATGGTTTTTTTCCTTCGATTTTATGACCATAAAATTGTCCAATCCAAGCAATTGCAAAAATTAAAATCGAAAAATACAATAAATTTATATACTGAGAAATATAAAAATTCAAAACCAAGCAAATCAATGAAAAAAATGTCATTTTAATTGCCATTGAAGCCGAAATTCTAAAGTAAAAAATCATAACCAATATTAATATTGGAAAAGCCAAATTTTCTAAAATTGGCATATTCAAATTTAAAAAATTAATTCGAACACTCATTAACAAACCTACAACCGAAAAGAAAATTGCAGGTACACAGATATAATGTATCGATTTATTTGTTGGGTTTTGATGACTAACTGAATATTCTTCAAACCATTGATTTAGTGTTCTCATTATGTAAATATTAAATATGCAACTAAATTAAAAAATATTTTCATTTTATTAATCTTTAAATGTTTTATTTTGTAATTTGGCAAAAGAAATTTTTAATATATGCAAATATATCATATTAGTGCAGAATGTTATCCTGTTGCAAAAGTTGGCGGACTTGCCGATGTTGTTGGTGCATTGCCCAAATATCAAAATCAATTGGGTCACGACGCCAAAGTTGTTGTACCTGGTTATGACAACAAATTTACTAACGAAAACGAATTCGAAATTGTTCACAGTGGTCAATTAAAATTGGGCTATTTTCAATTTTCTTATTCGATAATGAAAGAAAAAACCAACAAATTAGGTTTTGAGTTGTATGTTGTTGCAATTCCTGAATTATTCGACAGACCAAATATTTATTCTTATGACGATGATACAGAACGTTTTTTAGCTTTTCAAATTGCATTTCTAAATTGGTTGACAGAGACCAACCAAAAACCAGATGTTTTGCATTGCCACGATCACCATTCGGGATTGATTCCGTTTATGGTTCAGTATTCGTTTAATTATCAAAATTTAAAAAATACACAAACAATTTTGACAATTCACAATGCACAATATCAAGGTTGGTTTGGTATGGATAAATTGCATTATATTCCAGAATTCGAAATGTCGAAAATGCATTTCTTAGAATGGGGAGGCAACATTAATCCATTGGCTTCGGCAGTTAAATGTGCTTGGAAAATCACAACCGTTTCGCCAAGTTATCTTGACGAAATTAGTAATAAAGCCAATGGTTTAGAAGTTTTGTTTCGATACGAAAGACAAAAATCTATCGGAATTTTAAATGGAATTGACAATCAAGTTTGGAATACCGAAATCGACGAAATGTTACCTTTAAATTTTGATTTATCAAATTTCAAAAAAGGAAAATTAGCTAATAAAAAATTCCTTTGTGAACAATTCAATTTAGATATTAACAAACCTCTATTTACTTTCATAGGTCGATTGGTTGGCGAAAAAGGAGCCGATTTGTTGCCAGAAATGTGTAACGTAGCATTGAATAATAACCACAAGGAAATCAATATTTTGATTTTAGGTTCTGGTGATACAAATGTTGAAAATAGTTTGCAAAATTTGCCTGATTATCACTCAGGAAATTATAGTGCCTATATTGGCTACAACGAAAAATTAGCACATATTATATATGCTGGAGCTGATTTTTTATTAATGCCTTCGCGAGTAGAGCCTTGTGGATTAAATCAAATGTATGCGCTTCGATATGGAACAATTCCAATCGTTAGAAGTACTGGCGGACTTAAGGATACTGTTTTGGATATTGGAGATAATGGTTTTGGAATTTGCCATAATAACACATCGGTCTCTGATGTAAATTATTCTATAACTCGTGCTATTGATTTATTTAATAATAAAGAAAAATTCGATCAAATAAGAAAATTTACAATGCAAATTGACCATTCTTGGGATAAAGTTGCACAAGAATATATTAACGTTTACCAATCTTAAATTTTTTAAAAATGAATGACGAAGCTTTAGCAATAATACTCGGTGGTGGACAAGGAGCAAGATTAGCACCTTTGACCGAAAGCAGATCAAAACCAGCAGTTCCAATTGCAGGTAAATACAGACTTGTAGATATTCCAATATCAAACTGTATTAATTCAAACATAAAACGAATGTTTGTTTTGACACAATTCAACTCGGCTTCGTTGAATCAACATATAAAAAACACTTATCATTTTAGTCATTTTAGCACCGCATTTGTCGATATTTTAGCAGCCGAGCAAACTCCAGATAATCCAACTTGGTTTCAAGGTACTGCAGATGCTGTTCGACAATGTATGCAACATTTTATGAATCATAATTTCGAATATGCATTGATACTTTCAGGCGATCAATTGTATCAAATGGATTTTAATGAAATGATTCAAGCTCACAAAAAAAGTGGTGCAGCAATTTCAATTGCAACTTTGCCTGTTTCTGCAAAAGAAGCTTCAGAATTTGGAATCCTAAAAACCGATTCTGATAGTTTTATTTCTTCGTTTATCGAAAAACCAAACGCAAATCTTTTGCCAGATTGGACTTCAGATGTAAGTGAAGAATCTAAATCTGAAGGGAAAAATTATCTAGCATCAATGGGAATTTATATTTTCAATCGAGATTTATTGGTCGAACTAATGGCCAATAATGACACCAAAGATTTCGGAAAAGAAATTATTCCACAAGCAATCGGAAAACACAAAATTTTGAGTTATCAATATGAAGGTTATTGGACAGATATCGGAAATATTGATTCATTTTTCGAAGCTAATCTTGGATTAACAGATGATATTCCGAAGTTTAATTTGTTTGATAATTCTAGCAAAATATATACACGAGCCAGAGTTTTGCCACCATCAAAAATCACTGGTTCATCAACAATCGATAAATCTATAATTACAGAAGGTTGCATTATTAACGGAACAAAAATCGAACATTCGGTTGTTGGAATTCGAAGTCGAATTGGTTTTGGTTCAACAATTACAAATTCGTATTTGATGGGAAATGATTATTATCAAAACATCGAAAAAATTCAATCCAACGCTGCAAATAATATTATCAATATCGGAATCGGCGAACGCTGTTTCATCAATAACACCATTGTCGATAAAAATTGCAGTATCGGAAACGATGTAAAACTAAATGGAGGTAATCATTTAGAAAATACAAATACAGAACTTTACACCATAAAAGACGGAATTATTGTCGTCAAAAAAGGAGCAACTATTCCTAATGGCTTTCAAGTTTAACCACAAAAAATCCCAAAATTATTAAGATTTTGGGATTTTTTTATTTTAAATTCTAAATTCTATTTAACTTCCATTAATTCAACATCAAAAATTAGTGTAGCATTAGGCGGGATTGCACCACCAGCACCACGAGAACCATAGCCCAAATGCGACGGAATAACAAAACGTGCCTTGTCTCCAACTTTCAAAAGTGCAATACCTTCGTCCCAACCTTCAATAACTTGACCTTGACCCAAACGAAATTCGATTGGTTTTTTTCGTGGATAAGACGAGTCAAAAACTTTTCCAGATTCAAGTGAACCTTCATAATGAACAGAAACAGTTTTACCACTTTCGGCTTGTTTTCCTGAACCACGTTGAATAAATTGGTATCTCAAACCACTATCAGTTTTTTCGAAACCAGCAGCAAGTTGTTCCATTTTGGCTTCTGCTTCTGCTTTTTCAGTTGCTTCACGTTTTGCTCGAGAACCTTCAAAAGTTCTAAAAGCCTCAACAGCATTCCATTTTTCAGCATCTGCTCCAACTCTAACAATTTCTAAAGATTCAAGAATATCGCCTTGTGCAATCGAATCTACAACATCTTGACCTTCAATTGTGTGACCAAAAACTGTGTGTTTTCCGTCCAACCAACTTGTCGGAACGTGCGTAATATAAAATTGTGAACCATTGGTTCCAGGTCCAGAATTTGCCATTGCCAAAACTCCAGGTTTGTCGTGTTTTAAAGTTGGGTGAAACTCATCGTCGAATTTATATCCTGGCGCACCAGTTCCAGTGCCTTGTGGGCAACCACCTTGAACCATAAAATCAGGAATCACTCTATGAAAATTCAAACCATTGTAATAAGGTGTTCCTTGCGGTTTGATTTTGTTTTCTAAATTTCCTTCTGCCAAAGCAACAAAGTTTCCAACAGTTCCTGGCGTTAAATCGTGTGTTAATTTTACTAAAATCGAACCACGAGTTGTGTTGAATTTAGCATATATTCCGTTTTCCATTTTTAATATTTTCTGCAAATTTAAGCAATAATTTTCAAATTTAGAAACGAATGTTCTGGCTTTTTTTGCAATGGCAATTCCTGCTGTCTTTCCTAAAGTTTTTTTATCTAGTCTCGTCCCGAAAGACGAGACGAGATAAAAAAACGTTTATCCCTAACATCAGGGTTATTAATCTATATTTTTGGATTTTTCAGGAATGATTCAAATTACTTTTTGTTAAATGAAAATCGAAAGCATAGAAAAAAGTAACCTATCTTTTGGAATGAAAATAGCAAAATATAAAAAATAGTTTCAAATAAATTATAATTTAAAAAATAGAAAATAAAACACGAAGGATCTTTTTTCGATTTTACTAACTAGAAAATAAAGCATTAAGATTGTATATTTGCAATTAAAAAAATATTATGCGCATAGATATTATTACACTTTTGCCAGAATTATTGCGAAGTCCATTCGAAGCATCAATCATGAAACGCGCAATTGATAAAGGTTTGGTCGAAGTTCATTTTCATAATTTAAGAGATTTTACAACCAATAAACAAAAATCTGTAGACGATTATCCGTATGGCGGTGGCGCTGGAATGGTCATGAATATTCAACCGATAGATGATTGTATTGCGCATTTAAAATCTCAAAGAAATTACGACGAAATAATATATATGTCGCCAGATGGGGAAACTTTGAACCAGAAAATGGCCAATTCTATGTCAATGTTACAAAACATTATTATTCTTTGTGGACATTACAAAGGTGTAGACCAGCGGGTTCGGGATCATTTTATAACCAAAGAAATTTCTATTGGCGATTACGTTTTATCAGGCGGAGAACTGGGCGCAATTGTACTTTCTGATGCATTAATAAGGTTAATTCCAGGGGTTTTGAGCGACGAGACATCAGCATTGACAGATAGTTTTCAAGATAACTTGCTATCAGGACCAATTTATACACGACCTGCAGATTACAAAGGTTGGAAAGTTCCCGATGTTTTAACAAGTGGCAATTTTGCCAAAATTGACAAATGGCTAGAAGATATGGCATTCGAACATACAAAAAACCGTCGACCAGATTTGCTTGAGAATTAGATTTTAAATTTCATAAAAAAATCATTTGCCTTGCAAATGATTTTTTTATGAAAAACTACGACTGCTACTGAGAATTCAAAAGAAACTTAAAATCACTCAACTACTTGAAATTTAGTTCGTTTACTGCCTTCATACATTTCATATTTTACTAATCTGGCTTCTAGACTTGCGTTAAAAAGTTTAATTTTTCTTGATGGTTTTAATCCTACGAATTTTAAAGCTTCGAGGTTTGCGGTTATAAACCAAGCATTTGTATTTGGATAATTTTTCTTTAATGTATCGCCAATATTCTTATAAAAATCCTCCATTTGAATGTTCAAACGCTCATCATACGGTGGATTAAAAACAATGTGCAACTTGCCTTCATTGTTTTTTTCTGAATCAAAAAAATTATTTTCTTCGATAGAAATATATTCATCAAGATTGGCATTTTTGATATTTTCTTTGGCTTTTTGAACTGCACTTGGTGCTTTGTCAAAACCTTTGATTGTATGATGAAATTCACGAACCTTTTTCAATAAACTATTTGTAATATTATCAAAAAGTTCGTTGTCCCAATCGTTCCATTTTTCGAAAGCAAATTCTTTTCGGTTTATATTTGCTGGGATATTACATGCAATCATTGCTGCTTCTGCCAAAAAAGTTCCCGACCCACACATTGGATCAAGAAAATCGGTTTGACCATCCCAACCAGATAAAATTAAAACTCCAGCAGCTAAAACCTCGTTAATTGGTGCCAAATTAGTAGCCAATCTATAACCACGTTGGTGCAAAGAATTTCCTGATGTATCAAGCGCAACCGATACATTTTCTTTATCAATATGAATGTTAATTCTTAAATCTGGATGAATTTTTTCAATGCTAGGTCTTTGCCCTGTTCGTTCTCGAAATTGATCAACAATTGCATCTTTACACTTTTGTGATACAAATTCAGAATGATTAAAATGATCCGAATGAACAGTAGCATCAATAACAAATGTTTGATTGGCGTTTAGAAATTTACTCCAATTTACACCCGAAATTCCTTTATAAAGGGCTTTTTCGTCCTTGGCTTTAAAAAAATAAATCGGTTTTAAAATTTTCAATGCAGTTCTCAATGACAAATTGGCTTTGTACATAAAACCTTTATCGCCTTTAAAACTTACCATTCGAACACCTTGTTCAACATCTTGTGCACCAAGGTTTTTCAACTCATTTGCTAATATTTCTTCAAAACCAAAAAAAGTTTTGGCAATCATTCTAAAATTATCTTCCATTTATTTAATTTTATATTTTAAAGATTATTAAAGTATTTTTTTACTCAAAAAATATTTAAAATTTAATATCTAATATTTAATACTTATTTATTTTGCAAAAATAGACTAAATTTGCATTTTAAATCGTTTTCAAATAATAATAAATGTCAGATTCTTCAAAACTTGAAACCTTGAACTTGAAACCAGAAACAAATAATTGGTTTTCAAGTTGGTTTGATTCTCCATACTATCACATATTATACAAAGAAAGAAATTTTCGTGAAGCTCAAATCTTTATGGATAATTTGACTTTTTATCTCAATATGGATGAAGGTTCGAAAGTTCTTGATTTGGCTTGTGGCAAAGGCAGACATTCTATTTATCTTAATCAATTAGGATATGATGTTTTGGGTGTAGATTTGTCTGAGAATAGCATTGCTATTGCCAATAAAAACGCAAATGATACTTTACATTTTAAAGTACATGACATGCGACAACCATTTAAAAATAAGTATGATGCAATATTAAATATGTTTACCAGTTTTGGTTATTTCGAAAATGACGAAGATAATTTAAAAACATTAATTTCTATAAAAGAAAGCCTTTCGGAATATGGTTTTGGAGTTATTGATTTTATGAATGTCAATAATGTTATTCCAAATCTGGTTCCAAACGAAATCAAGATTGTTGATGAAATCGAATTTCATATAAAACGCTATCATTCTGACGGTTACATTTTTAAAGAAATTAATTTTGTAATCAATGAAGAAAAATTTCATTTTACCGAAAAAGTTCGTGCATTTACTTTACAAGATTTCGAAGCTTTGATGGAAAAAGCTGGAATATTTTTATTGGATACTTTTGGCGATTACAAACTAAAAAAATTCCATAAATTAGATAGCGAACGTTTAATTATGATTTTCAAGTAATGAATTATTTATTGCCATTAATTTCTGTGCTTACAGGCTATGGAATTGCATTTTTTTTGCAGCCAAAAAGCAAAACTAATCTTAAATTATTATTGGCTTTTAGCGGATCATTTTTACTTTCGATAACTGTTATGCATTTATTACCAGAAGTTTACGAATCCAAAACTAAAAATTTAGGTTTGTTTATAATGTTTGGAATATTATTTCAAATTGTTTTGGAATATTTCTCGCAAGGTGCAGAACATGGTCACGTTCACGGTCACGAAAAAATGAATCAAATTCCTTGGCTTTTATTTTTTTCACTTTGTATTCATGCACTTTTAGAAGGTTTGCCTGTTAGTCTTCATAGTGATTTGTCAGTGGGAATAGCAATTCATCATTTGCCGATTGCTATAATTTTGACTACTTTTCTAATAAATTCTGGATTAAATAAAATAGCAATATTCGTATTTATGATAACATTTGCGGTAATGACGCCACTTGGTACGGTTTTATCAAATTATTTACCAATTTTGAATGAATATTACTCGGAAATTACGGCAATTGTCATAGGTATTTTATTTCATATTTCTTCAACAATTATTTTCGAAAGTAGCGAAGGACATAAATTTAATATTGCTAAAATTTCGATGATTATTTTTGGAATTTTGTTGGCTTATTTTATTTGAAATTATAATTATTATTAAAAAAAACAGCAATTTCACTAGAAATTGCTGTTTTTTTTTGAATGCCAAAAAATGATGTTTTACTCTGAACCCTAAATTTTTCCTTTACGTCTGTTGCGTTCAATTTTTAATAAATTCAGCTCACGACTTGTTTGTCCAGCAACCGATGTATTTTCTTCTGCACGACGAATTAAGTAAGGCATAACATCTTTTACTGGACCAAAAGGCAAGTATTTAGAGATATTATTTCCATTTTCGGCTAAATTATAACTTATATTGTCTGACATTCCATACAATTGACCAAACCAAATTCTTGGGTCATTATTTGAAATTCCGTTTTTTTGCATTAAATCCAGCATTTTATAAGAACTTTCTTCGTTGTGAGTTCCTAGATAAATAGACATTTTGTCAAGATTTTGCATCATATAATTTGCTGCAGCATCATAATTTTGATCAGTCGCTATCTTTGATTCGCAAATTGGCGATTTATAACCTTTTTCTTCTGCACGTTTGTTTTCTTTTTCCATATAGGCTCCACGAACGAGTTTCATTCCGATATAAAAACCTTCAATTTTGGCTTTTTGGTGCAGTTTTTTTAAATAATCCAATCTGTCCCAACGATACATTTGTAAAGTATTAAAAACAATACATTTATCTTTGTTGTATTTCCGCATCATTGATTCAACCAAATCATCAGAAGCATCTTGCATCCAACTTTCTTCACCATCAATCAATAACAAAATATCGTTTTTGTGAGCTGAAAAACATACTTTGTCAAAACGTGCCACTGCCCTATTCCATTCGGCTTGTTCCTCAGAATTTAAGGTTTGACCTTCTCCTAATTTTTCATACAATTCGAATCGACCAAATCCAGTTGGCTTGAAAACCACAAACGGAATCGATTTTTTTTCTTTTGCAAATTCAATTATTTTTAATGCCATTTGCATTGCATCGTCAAAATGAGCTTCGTCTTCTTTGCCTTCTACAGAATAATCCAAAACCGAAGATACACCTTTTGTAAACATTTTGTCAACAACTTTCAGGCAATCTTCTTCGTTAATGCCGCCACAAAAATGGTCAAAAACCGTTGCTCGTATTAATCCTTCTACTGGCAAGTTGGCCTTTAATGCAAAATTTGTAACCGCAGTTCCAATGCGAACCAAAGGCTGGTTTGCAATCATTTTGAACAGAAAATAGGCTCTATCTAACTCAGTATCGCTTTTTAAAGAAAAAGCAACTTGTGTATTATTGAAAATTGAATTCATAAATTAATTTTATCTTACAAATATAATCAGCATTTGATAAATATTAAACAAAAATTACTTTATTTTGCTTATCTATTTTAAATCTAATTATGCAACCAATTCAAGCCAGTAATTATTCAATTTTTTTTAACGAAAAAGGTTATCAAGCACTCAATACTCACCTTCAAAAAAATAAATATTCCAATATTTTTGTGATTGTTGACTCTAATACCAACGAAAAGTGTTTGAATAATTTTCTAACTTACATACACACCGATTTAAAAATAGAAATTATTGAATTCGAAAATGGCGAAATAAATAAGAATATAGATACTTGCGTAGAAATTTGGAAAGTATTGACAGAACTTGGTGGCGACCGCAAGACCTTGATAATCAATCTTGGCGGTGGAGTTGTCACAGATCTAGGCGGATTTGTTGCATCGACTTTTAAACGTGGAATCGATTTTATAAACATTCCAACTACTTTATTATCAATGGTTGATGCATCTATTGGAGGAAAAAATGGTGTCGATTTGGGAAATCTCAAAAACCAAATTGGAACCATCAATAATCCGAAAATGGTAATTATCGATGCTGATTTTCTCGAAACGCTTGACCAACTCGAAATGCGTTCTGGATTGGCCGAAATGCTAAAACACGGATTAATTGCAGATGCAAATTATTGGAAAAATTTCATGGATTTATCATTACTAGATACCAATAATCTAAATGAATTAATTTATGATTCGATAATCATTAAAAACAATATTGTAACCCAAGATCCAACCGAAAACGGCATCAGAAAAGCATTGAATTTCGGTCACACTTTGGGACATGCAATCGAAAGTTATTTTCTTGAAAACAAAGACAAAAAGACATTGCTACACGGTGAAGCAATTGCAGTTGGAATGATTTTAGAAAGTTATATTTCAATGCAAAAAAAACTTATTTCTCAAATAGAATATCAAGAAATTAAAAATACAATTAACTCAATTTTCGATAAAATTATTTTTGAAGAATTAGATTTAGAACCAATATTTGAATTACTTATTCACGACAAAAAAAACGAATATGGTAACATTCAATTTGCGCTACTTGACGGAATCGGAAAAATAAAAATAAATCAATCTGTTGAAAATGAATTAATTAATCAAGCGTTTGAAGATTACAAAATTTAATAAAATAATAATCAAAAGAAACATAATAAAATATAATTATTTTTTACATTTGCATTAATGAGAAAAAACGAGTCTATATTTAATCATGACAATTGCTGTAAAGCTTGTAACGCATCATTTTCAATGGTTTGCAAAAATGGTTGTTCACAAAATGGATTTATGGAATTTGATATATTTTTGTTTTCGAATTCATTTCAAGAAAAATTGCCCATTATTTATGCCAATATTCGAGTTTGAGATTCATATTAAATAAATTTCACTTTTTTTAATCAAACACAAATTATCATAAATGAATACAAAATATTCTGATTTAATTAACCAGACCTATTATTTTCCGCAAGAAGAATTTACACTCAATAAAGATACTCTAAAATTTCACGATATCGATTTGATGAAATTAGTAGAGCAATATGGCACGCCATTAAAATTTACCTATTTGCCACAAATTTCCAAAAGCATTCAGAGAGCCAAAAATTGGTTCAGAAAATCAATGGAAAAGAACAAATATGCAGGAAAATATTATTATTGTTACTGCACAAAAAGTTCTCATTTTGAGTACATTATGAATGAAGCATTCAAAAATGACATTCACATAGAAACATCATCGGCATTTGACGTTAATATCGTCGAAAACCTAATGAAAACAGGCAAAATTAACAAAAATACTTTTGTGATTTGCAACGGATTTAAACGTGACGAGTACATTTCGAATATTGCAAGATTAATTAATAATGGACACAAAAAAACAATTCCGATTATTGATAATTACGAAGAATTAGACTTATTAACTTCAGAAATTAAAGGAAAATTCCAAATCGGAATTCGAATTGCAGCCGAGGAAGAACCAAAATTCGAGTTTTATACATCACGTTTAGGAATAGGTTACAGAAATATTGTACCATTTTACAGAAAACAAATTCTTGAAAATAAGAATATAGAACTGAAAATGTTACACTTCTTTATCAATACCGGAATAATGGACACAGCCTATTATTGGAACGAATTGGTAAAATGTATAAAAGTTTATGTATCGCTAAAAAAAGAATGCGAAACATTGGATTCATTAAATATAGGTGGCGGTTTTCCTATAAAAAATTCATTAGCATTCGAGTACGATTATCAATACATGATTGACGAAATAATCAACCAAATAAAAATTGCATGTGACGAAGCCGAAGTCGATGTTCCGAACATTTTTACCGAATTTGGATCGTATACCGTTGGCGAAAGTGGTGGAGCAATTTACCAAGTTTTATATCAAAAACAACAAAACGATCGAGAAAAATGGAACATGATTGATTCGTCGTTTATCACCACATTGCCAGATACTTGGGCTATTAATAAGCGTTTTATAATGTTAGCTGTAAACCGTTGGAACGACACTTACGAACGCGTTTTGTTGGGCGGAATGACTTGCGATAGCGACGATTATTACAACTCAGAGCAAAACATGAACGCCATTTATTTGCCAAAATACAGTAAAGAAAAACCACTTTACATTGGTTTTTTTAACACTGGCGCCTATCAAGAAACCATTGGCGGCTATGGCGGATTGCACCATTGCCTGATTCCGCAACCAAAACACATTTTGATTGACCGAGACGAAAACGGAATTATAGCAACCGAAGTTTTCTCGGAACAACAAACATCTAAACAGGTTTTAGACATTTTAGGTTATAAATAAATTTCAGATAGCAGATTTTAGATTTCAGATTTTTTTGAAGCTATTTCCTGCTTTCCGCTACAATCTTTTTTTCAATTGCCACGGGTTTAAACCCGTGGCAATTGAAAAAAAGGATTTCCACTGCAATCAGGGCTAAAAAAAAATTCATAAATAATAAAAACCGAATTAACAATTTGAATTTTTTAATTTTTTAAATCATTCAATCTTAAATAAAAACTATGAAAGGACCAATATCTCAATTTATCGAGAAACACTATTTGCATTTCAATGCAGCAGCACTTGTCGATGCAGCAAAAGGTTATGAAGAACATCTACTTGATAACGGAAAAATGATGATTACCCTAGCAGGGGCTATGAGTACAGCCGAACTAGGAAAATCATTAGCCGAAATGATTCGTCAAGACAAAGTACATATTATTTCTTGCACTGGAGCCAATCTCGAAGAAGATATTATGAATCTTGTAGCTCATAATTCTTATAAAAGAATTCCGAATTACAGAGATTTAACACCACAAGAAGAAAGAGAACTTCTTGATAATCATTTCAACAGAGTAACTGATACTTGCATTCCTGAAGAGGAAGCGTTTAGAAGATTGCAATCGCATTTATACGACATTTGGAATAATGCCGAAACAAAAGGCGAACGCTATTTTCCTCACGAATTTATGTATCAAATGTTAAATTCTGGCGTTTTAGAACAATATTACGAAATCGACCCAAAAGATTCTTGGATGATTGCTGCCGCAGAAAAAAACCTACCCATTGTTGTCCCAGGTTGGGAAGACAGCACAATGGGAAATATTTTCTCATCATACTGCATTAAAGGTGAGTTTACAGCCACGACAATGAAAAGTGGTATCGAATATATGATGTGGTTGGCAAAATGGTATCCAGAAAATTGCAACGGAAAAGGAATTGGTTTCTTTCAAGTTGGTGGCGGTATTGCAGGAGATTTTCCTATTTGTGTAGTACCGATGTTGTACCAAGATATGGAAATGACCGACATTCCATTTTGGAGTTATTTTTGTCAAGTATCTGATTCTACGACAAGTTATGGTTCGTATTCTGGAGCAGTTCCAAACGAAAAAATTACTTGGGGAAAACTTGATATTGATACACCAAAATTCATTGTTGAATCTGATGCTACCATTGTTGTACCGCTGATTTTTGCTTATATTTTGGATATGTAAAATTGTTTTAAAAAAAACTCAAATAATTTTAAAAAAATCAAATAAAAAATTAAATTTGTAAAACATAAAACAACAAACAAATTAAAAGCATGAAAAGAATTATTGTCGATTATTCTAAACTGACCAACGAAATCTTGAACCTTTTGGTGGATAAATTTCCTGACGGATATGATGACTCAAACATTATTAGGTTCAGAAATCACAAAGACGAAGCCATTGAAGCAGTAGAAGTAAAAACTGAAGATACTATTTATTTAGTAAAAATTAGTACCAAACTTTCAGAAAGAATGGTCAATTACGATGAAGATGACGAAATGGAAGAAGTACCTGAAATCGACGCCAAAGCTTTAAATTTAGATGATGATGATTCCGCTAATGATAATGATGATGACGAAGACGAGAAAGAAGACAAACCAGAATTTGACGACGAAGACGACGACGACGATAAAGAATCAAATGATATTACAGACGAGGACGACGAAGAAGATGAAGATTAGTTTTTGTTAAAAAAATATTAAAAGGAACTCAAATTGAGTTCCTTTTTTTTTAAATAAAATAAAAAATGAATTCGCAAATATTACACGAAAAACTTAAAGAAAATTTTGGATTCGAAAAATTCAGACCTAATCAAGAAGAGATAATAAATAGTATACTTTCTGGACAAGATACCTTGGCAATAATGCCAACAGGTGGCGGAAAATCAATTTGTTTTCAATTGCCAGCTTTGGTTTTTGATGGTATTACAGTTGTAATATCTCCACTAATTGCATTAATGAAAGATCAAGTTGATAGTTTAAAAGCCAATGGAATTTCGGCTTGTTACATCAATAGTAGTCAATCTCAAGATGAGCAACAATATCATCTTCAAAATCTGAGAGACAATAAAGTAAAATTGGTTTATTTGGCTCCAGAAAGTTTGTCTTATTTAGATTCGGTTTTCGATTCAATTACAATTAGTTTAATTGCAATCGACGAGGCACACTGTATTTCGAGTTGGGGGCACGATTTTCGACCAGCATATACCAATTTAGGGTATTTAAAAAAACGCTTCCCTTCTACTCCAACCTTAGCTTTAACTGCGACAGCAGATAAGGCTACTCGAGAGGATATTAACAAACAATTAAATTTAGTAAATCCTAAAATATTTATATCTTCATTTGACAGAAAAAATCTTAGTTTAGAAGTTCGACCAGCTTTGGACAGAGTAAAACAAATAATTGATTTTGTAAAAAACAAACCCAACGAATCTGGAATTATTTATTGTCTAAGTCGAAAAACAACCGAAGAATTAGCAGAAAAACTTCAAAAAATTGGAATCAAAGCCAAAGCTTATCATGCAGGATTGGACAATTCGGTTCGCTCAAAAACTCAAGACGAATTTATAAATGACGATTGTCAAGTCGTTTGTGCCACAATTGCATTTGGAATGGGAATAGATAAATCGAACGTTAGGTTTGTAATTCATTATAATTTACCAAAAAATATTGAAGGATATTATCAAGAAATTGGTCGCGCTGGTCGCGATGGATTGCCGTCGGAAACAGTTTTGTTCGAAAGTTATGGCGATGTTATTCAGCTTCAAAAATTTGCTTCGGAGGGTTTAAATGCAGAAGTGCAATTGGCAAAACTCGAACGCATGAAACAATATGCAGACGCATTGAGTTGTCGTAGAAAAATTTTATTGTCTTATTTTGGAGAATTAGTAAATAAAAATTGCGGTAATTGTGATATTTGTAAAAATCCACCTGCATTTTTTGATGGAACAGTAATTGCTCAAAAAGCATTATCGGCTGTTATACGATTGCAAGAAATCGAGCCAATTGGAGTAATTATTGATTTTTTGCGTGGTTCTAGAAACGCAGGAATATATGATAAAGGTTATCAAAATCTAAAAACTTATAATATTGGTAGCGATATTTCTTGGTTTGATTGGAACCAATACATCATTCAGTTAATAAATCTTGGTTATTTAGAGATTGCATTTCACGAAAAGAACAGCCTAAAACTAACCGAATTTTCAAAAAAAGTACTTTTCGAAGCCGAAAAAGTTAAGTTAAACACAGTTTTTAAATTAGATATAGTTAAAAAAGAAGTAAAAGAAAAAACGTTTACAGTTGTAAATTCATTATTCGAAACATTAAGAAGATTGAGAGCAGAAATCGCAAAGGAAGAGGAAGTTCCTGCCTATGTAGTGTTTAGCGATGCAGCTTTACGTCAAATGGAAACCGATAAACCAACAACCGAACAAGAATTAATAGCAATTGATGGCGTAGGAAAAGCCAAATTAGAAAAATATGGAAGTCAATTTATTGAAGCTATTAAAGATTTTGAACAAAGAACTCCTATAAAAAAGAAAAGAGAAAACACTTACAAAGTTACTTTTGATATGCTTAAAAATGCAAATTCTGTCGAAGAAATTGCAATTCTAAGAGAACTTGGAATTTCAACAATTTTCTCTCATTTATCGAAATTATATCTGGATGGAGAAAACATTGATTTAATGCAATATACAACCGAAGATGAAATTTCTAAAATTGCAAATGCAAAAATTGAACTTGAGAACCCAATTGCTTTAAAACCATATTTTGAACATTTTGAAGAGGCAATTCCTTATGAAAAAATCAGAATTGCTTTGACTATTTTAGAAAAAAGAACTTACAAATAACGTTCTTCAAATATTTTTCGATGGTGATTTTGATGTCCAATTATAATAAAACCAATCGCTCGAACAGATATTTGGTTGTTTGAAACAGTTCCTATTCTTAGAAGTTGTTCGTTTGAAAAACTTTTAAAAAGTGATAAAGTCGATTGACGAATAACCGCCATTTCGGTTAATAATTCTTGTAAACTTCTGCTATTTCCGTTAGAATTGTCAACATATTCGTTTTCATCAAAACCTGGCAATGGCGTTTTGTCATTTCTAGAAATTCGCAAAGCACGATAACTAAAAATACGTTCTGTATCTATAATATGCTGTATAATTTCTTTGATAGTCCATTTTCCTTCGGCATATCGATAATCAAATTTGTCCATTGGAATGTTTTGAACAAATTTTATAAATTCGTGCAACGAAATTTCTAATTCTTCAATAAGATTTATATTATTTAGATTTTTTATATAAGTTGAAAAAAATCCAGCATATTCATTTTCAAGCAATTGATTTGAATTCATAGTTTATTTACTGTTTATTAATTGATTATTGTAATTGATTTAAGCCGAATTTCTACTTGCATTTGTGTTTCCAAAAAGAGATCGAGTAACAATTTTTTCGTAGGTTTCTATCAAGTTTACATTTGTAATACTTTCTGATTTTAATTCCTTAATTCTCAGTAATGCATATTGTTGTATAGTCAATAGCGGCAAAACAATTTGTTCACGCATAGCAATTGAGGCTTTACCGTCAGGATAATTTTGCATTAATTCTGTATGGTTGGCAATTTTCAAAAGCATTTTTTTTGTTAATTGATACTCATCAAAAATAATTTTCCAGAAAGTTCCAAATTCTTCGTCATTTTGCATATAATTAGTCAACGGAAAAAATGTTTTTGACAACGACATCATACTATTTTCTAATAAAGTCTTGAAAAACAATGAATTATCATATAAATCCTGAATTTTTTGCCATTGATTACTTTGCTCAAAATATTTTAAAGCCGAACCAACACCAAAAAATCCTGGAACATTTTGTTTCAATTGACTCCAAGAACTCACGAATGGAATGGCACGAAGATCAGAAAAATTTAGTACATTGCTAGTATTTCTTTTTGATGGTCGACTTCCAATATTCGATTTTTCGAAATATTTCAGAGTACTCATTTGTTCTAAATAAGGAACAAATTTTGGATGATTCTTAAAATTTAAA
Source organism: Bacteroidota bacterium (assembly GCA_031408435.1). GTDB lineage: Bacteria > Bacteroidota > Bacteroidia > Flavobacteriales > Flavobacteriaceae > Flavobacterium. The sequence goes on along the minus strand of JANNWM010000071.1, from coordinate 13,464 downwards.
TATTTTTCGTATCCTTTTTGTGATAATTCGTCAATAGTTATTTTATCATTGTTAGAAAGTAAATTATCATTTTTATTAAAAACTTCGTTTGTAATTCCTGCACTTAATAAATTTTCTAGGTTGAATCGGCATGAATCTAAAGTACCAAAATTAGAGCTAATTGTTTGACCTTGAACAGTTACTTGAATTTCTTGATTTTCAATATTTGACCCTAATGAGGCATAAAATTTATGAGTTTTTCCACCGCCACGTGCTGGTGGTCCGCCTCGACCATCAAAGAAAATTACTTTTATTCCAAATTTTCTAGAAACTGCAGTAATAGTTTCTTTGGCTTTATAAATACTCCAATTTGCCATTAAATAACCTCCATCTTTAGTTCCGTCAGAAAAACCAAGCATTACGGTTTGTTTATTGCCACGATTTTTTAAATGTTTGGCATAAGAGTCATTCCTATACAATTGTTCCATAATTTGCGGAGCTTTCTGCAAATCATCGATAACTTCAAATAATGGAATAATATCTACTGATGGTTCGCTCCAATCGCATAATTTAAAAAGTGCAAAAGTTTCTAAAATATTCAAAGTAGATTCGTTATTGCTTATTATATAGCGATTTGACCCATATTCTCCGTTTTTTTCTTGAATACTTTTCATTGCATAAATAGATTCTAAAGTAGATTTAGTTATCGAATCTTCAAAATCTGAAGGAATTAGTTTAGCATTTACTGAATCTAGGATCAAAATTCTATCAATTTCATTCAATTCCAGATAATTTGTCGGAAAAACATTAAGTTTATGATTAGAATTGAATTCTATAATATTATGCATAACAGCATTATGAATTTTTGAATTTTGACGAATATCTAAAGTTGCAAAATGAAATCCAAAAAGATTGACTTTGCCAATCAAATCATTCACTTCGTCTATATAAAGTGATTGATGCTCATCGATTAAAATTTGTTTTATTTCATTTAATTTAGATTTAAATTCTTCAAGAACAATAAAAATTTCGCCGTTTGAATAAAAAACAGAACGATAAAGTTTTAGTTCAATTTGTGTGATTAAAACATCTATTTTATAGAACGTTAGCTTTCTTTTTAAGTTTCGAATGTCTCTGTAATAACATTTCAAAATTGATGTTCTTAATCTATCTGCAACTTGCATTGTTATTTCGGTAGTAACAAATGGGTTGCCATCTCTATCGCCACCAGGCCAAAAACCAAGATTCAAAATTGGATTCGTAATTTGTTTATTATCAAGGATATTTTTGTTCAGATATTGAATCATTTCACCAGAAGTTTGATAAAAAACATTTTCTAAATACCAAATTAAACTAATTGCCTCATCAAATGGCGATGGTTTTTGCTTTTTAAAAAAAGGAGTTTTACCCAATTGTGCCAGTAATTTTTTAATTAGCATTAAATCATTATTTTTAATAGCATCGGTTAAATCTGTAATGATTCCAAGAACCGAACCCGGATAAAATTGTGTTGGATGTGCCGTTAAAACTGTTCTGACATTAAATTTTTCTAAATAAATTTTTAATTCCTCTGTTTTATTTTCAGATTCAGCTTTTTCTTTAATATCTCTCAGTGAGCCAATACCCTCCATATTATTTACTAAAGAAAATGCTGCATCTTCAATTGCATCAAACAAAACTATTTGACGTTCAATATATTGAATAAAACGAAACATTAAATCAATTCTTTCATTTTCAGTTTTGTTTTCTAGAAATTTAACTGAAAATTGATTCATTATTTCGATAGGGCTTAATTGAATTTTAAAACCTTTCTCGCATAATTCGGCGAATAAAGGCAACAAAACTCCTGTATTATTTATCGCATCAAAGGGCAAAGTCATAAAAATACTATTATAAATATGGTATTTAGACAATACATTTTCGTTGAAACGTTCGAGTTTGGTTGGCGTATACATTTATATTAGAATTTATGCTAAATTAAAAAACCTCAAGCATAAACTTGAGGTTTTAATTAAATATTTTTAGAATATTACATGTTTTTAAAAATAGTGTGCATCAATCTTTTCTTATCATTGATACTTTCTTCCAAAGAAATCATTGTTTCGGTTCTGTAAACACCATCTATATCGTCAATCATAAAGATAACATCTTTGGCGTGTTTAGTATCTTTGGCACGAATTTTACAAAAAATATTAAATTTACCTGTTGTAACGTGGGCTACAGTCACAAACGGAATGTCTTGAATTCTTTCTAAAACAAATTTAGTTTGTGAAGTGTTATTCAAGAAAACGCCAACATAAGCAATAAATGAATACCCTAGTTTTTCGTAATCTAGGGTCAATGATGAACCTGTAATTATTCCTGCATCTTCAAGTTTTTTAACTCTAACATGCACTGTTCCAGCTGAAATGAGTAGTTTTTTTGCAATATCTGTAAACGGAACTCTTGTATTGTCAATTAACATATCAAGAATTTGATGGTCAACTTCGTCTAGTCTGAATTTACTCATTATTTATTTTTTTAATTTATTTGTTTTTTTTTGCCAAAATTAATAAATTTAATACATAAAAACAACTTAATTATGCATTTTACCATTAATTATGTGAATATTATCTCCAAGTTTGAAATTTGCATTTGATTCTAATTTGGGTTCAAAAATTTCATTATTATTAAATAACAATCCTTTAGCATCAAATTCGAAATGTCCAAAACAATTTTCTAAATTTTCAATTTTTTCAATTTTAGCATTGAACTCAATTTTATTGTTTTTCAATTCTTCTAAATATTGAACTGCAAAAGTAATCGTTTCTTCTGAATTATTTCTAATTATTTTGATGTTTTTGTAAATAAAATCAAAGAACTTGGCATTATTTATCGGAATTTTTAGATAATCATCAATAATATTCAATTTCAATGTATTGTTATCAATGGCAATAAAACTGGCAACCATTGCAATAAAAATATATTTTCGAGTTGTTTCTCGATCAAAATCATCTATAAAATGACCCGATTCAAATAAAATCGTTGGAATTCCCTTGGATTGAAAAGTTTCTCCAGCGCAATTATCATTAAAACCATCATCAAATCTCCCAACTTGACCAGGAATATATTGTTGCAAAACATTATTCATATCAATAATTATCGAAGCGGCTTTTATTCTGTTTTTATTGTATTCTCGATCTGAATTATATGACGGAGCCAAAAAGGAAACAGTTGCTGGTAATCTTGAACTTTCTATGCCGTAAATTGTACGCTGATCGTGCATATTATAACAAAAATCAGGATTAAAATCTTCGAAAACTTGCATCAAAATATTGCTTTCGGGTTGCGATAATTCTTTAAAATCTCTATTAAGATCAATTTTATTGGCATTTTCTCTTGTATATAATGTTGCACCATCTGGATTTAGTATTGGAATAATACAAAAAGTGAAATTTCTTAAAAAACTGGAACTTAACCTAGAATTAGTTTGCAATAAATTCAATAAATCAATAATTGACTTGGTTGTTGTGCTTTCGTTGCCGTGCATTTGTGACCATATTAGTATTTTGATTTTGCCTGAACCAATTGTGTAACTATAAATAGGTTTGTTTTGAACCGAAAAACCAATTTTTTTTAATTGATTATTTGTATTTAAATTTAATAAAATTGGTTCAATATCATTTAATGTTATGTATCTGCCAAACAAACTTTCTTGTTTGTTACTATTGTAAATTGTTTCGTAATCCATAGTTATATTTATCAAGTTACAAATGTAAACAAACATTAATTTACATTTGTAAACATTTAAATATTCAAATTTGTTTAGTTATGTAAACATCTTTCATTGGCGTATTTTAGTATTTTATCTACTCATTTTTCGATTGTTTACAACGATTTTATGATGATTATAGTTTATTGATTATCAATTAATTATACATCTTTAATTAAAGTTATTTTATTCAATTGAAATGTTGAAAATAAAATATTTTTGAACTAAATTTGGTATTGTAAACTATATTATTTACATTTGTAATCGGTATTGAATTTAAATAATTTACAATGGTAAACACTGATGATTTCATCAAAAGACTAGAAATTATTCTTGAATATTACTCGCTTTCGGCGTCTGGATTTGCCGACAAAATTGGCGTGCAACGTTCTAGTTTATCACATTTACTTTCTGGAAGAAACAAACCAAGTTTAGATTTTATTCTTAAAATTATTGAGGTTTTTCCAGAAGTTGATTTGTACTGGATTTTGAATGGAAAAGGAAATTTTCCGAAATCTGATAAAATCGAAATTCCTAGAATCGAAAATAAATCGGTTAATCCTTCCTTGAATTTTGAATCAAAAAATATAGAAGATTTGTTTTCGGAAAATCAAAATACAATTTCGGAAAATGAAACTCAAAATAATGAAAATTTAATTTTAGAAAATAATCCTATCGTAAAAAATGAAAACCTTTCAAAAAAAGGAAATATCGAACGAATTGTAATTTTTTATAATGATGGTACTTTTTCGGAACATGCTCCTAGGTAAACAAAAAATGCTGTATTTGAAAATAAAATAAATTATTTTTCAAATACAGCATTCTCATCAAATTTAATTTTTGATTTATTTATTGTACTTATAACCTTTTTCTGGAAATTTTCCGCTTACATCAATAAAGTTATTTTCTAGAATTTTTAAATCATTTTCTAAATTTGATGTTGGATAAAATGCTTTTCCGAATTGAACCGATTTTTTGCCATAATCAAATGCGACTGTAATTATTGGTACATTTGCTTTTAGAGCAATAAAATAAAACCCTGATTTTAGTTCTGTTACTTTTTTTCGAGTTCCTTCTGGAGAAATTCCCAATTTAAATATTTCTTTTCTCTCAAAAATTTTTGCAATTGAATCGACTTTGTTTAAACCGCCAGTTCTATCTAGTGGTTCGCCGCCCATATATTTGAAATAAAATCCAAAAAACGAATCGAACAATTCTTTTTTAGCAACAAAATTAATTTCTATTCCGAGAATTCCTCGAGTGAAAACACCTAAATAGAAATCGTGCCAACTTGTGTGGGGCATTACCATAAAGACACATTTTTTGATCTCTGGATCTACGATGCCTTTGATTTTCCAACCCATTAATTTGAAAAATATAAATTTATAAATACTTTTTTTCATTTCGAATATTTAATACAAATCTAATAATATTCTTTATTTTTGATAAAAATACTTTCATAATGTTTAGCAAATTTTTTAGTTATATTTTTCCAATTAAGGTAATACATCAAAAATCAGAAATTAACAAGTCTATCGAAATTACTTGGAATAATGGTCGATTGGTTCTCGATACCGAAAACACAAATTATTCTTATGGAAGTTTGCAAAAAGTTTTAAGAAAAGGTTTGAAAGAAATTGGTTTCGAAAAAATTAGAAAATTCGAGAAAATATTAATACTTGGTGTTGCGGGCGGAAGCGTTATTAAAACCATTGTAGACGAAATTAATTTTAATGGTCAAATTATTGGAGTCGAAATCGATTCGGAAATTATTGATATTGCAAATAAATATTTTGAACTACACAAAATTAAAAATTTAGAAATCAAAATCGCTGATGCAGAAAAGTTCGTCGAAAATCATACCTATATATATGACTTAATAGTTATTGATATTTTTCAAGATTGTTTGATGCCAGAATTTTTGTTTGAAGAGAAATTTTTTGAAAATGTTTTAAAAATTCTTAAAAAAAATGGTTTCATATTATTTAATACAATTGCAAACAGCAAAATTAAAATTGACAGAAATGAAAAATTTATTGATTTTTTAAAACATAAAAAAATTACAATCAATAAATTATCAAATATTGAAGGTGATAATGAATTGATTATAATTTTAAAAAATTAAAACAATGGTTGTTTAAATTTATTATTCCTCTTCTTCGACCGAATGCGAAGTCAAATAATTTCTCCATTTTTCTATACAATCTTGCATGTCCTGAGGCAATTCGGTATCAAATCGCATCATTTCGCCAGTTGTTGGGTGCTGGAAACCTAAAGTTTTGGCATGTAAAGCTTGTCTTGGCAAAGCCTTGAAACAATTATCAATAAATTGTTTGTATTTTGTAAAAGTTGTTCCTTTAAGTATTAAATCGCCTCCATATCTGGCATCGTTGAACAAAGTATGACCAATATATTTTAAATGAACACGAATTTGGTGGGTTCGACCAGTTTCTAATTTACAAGAGACTAGTGTTACATAGCCAAAACGTTCCAAGACTTTATAATGAGTTACGGCTGGTTTGCCAATTTCTGGATCTTCAAAAACTTGCATCATCATTCTGTCTTTAACGTGGCGTGCAATATTACCTTCGATTCTGCCTGAATCTTCTTTTACATTTCCCCAAACAAGTGCAATATATTCACGTTCAGAGGTTTTAAATTCGAATTGTTTTGCCAAATGTGTCATTGCAACTTCGGTTTTGGCAATTACCAATAGTCCAGTGGTATCTTTATCAATTCTATGCACCAAACCTGGCCTCTCTGAGGAATTCATAGGTAAATCTTTGAAATGAAAAGCCAAAGCATTCACTAATGTACCCGTATAATTGCCGTGTCCGGGATGCACAACTAATCCTGCAGGTTTGTTTATTAGTAACAAAGCTTCGTCTTCATAAACTATATCCAATGGAATATCTTCTGGGTCAATTCTATTTTCAAATGGCGGATGCGACAACATTACTTGAAGTAAATCAAGCGGTTTGACTTTATAATTAGATTTTACAGGCAAATTATTTACAAAAATATTACCCGAAATTGCTGCATTCTGAATTTTATTTCGTGTTGCATTGGGAATCATATTCATTAAATATTTGTCGATTCTTAGAAATTCTTGTCCTTTTGGAACCTCAAATCTAAAATGTTCAAATAATTCGTCTTCGATATCTATGGGTTCTATATTATTGTTCATCTGCTATTTTTAATTCGTCTGTTTTAGGAATTACAACTCCTAAACTATCAACTTCTTCTTCATAACCAATTTTACCATCGCCAAGAACCAAATCAATTTTTGATGATTTCATGACTTTATCTCCAGCTTTTATTGGTTTTCCATTTAATTTCATTTCAAGAACCATATCTTTTCCTATGTCTGGCATATATGTAATTGTTCCTTCGTTTAACCCTAAAGCTTTGAGTGTCGGAACAGCTTGACGGTAAGTTTGTTGTATTAAATTTGGTAATTTTATATAAGCATAACCATTGGCATTTAACTTAATATAAACTTTTCGACCTTCTTTAACCTCAGAACCCGGCAACGGGTCTTGTTCGACAACTGATGCTTTTGGATAAGCTGGATTATAATCCATGGTATCTAACATTACAGCTTCTAGATCCAAATCACTCAATTTATCATCAACTTGATCTTCGGTCATTTTTGACAAATTTGGCACTACCCTAACATCGCCGTGATTGGTCGCATAACCCAACCAATTGATAAAGAAAATCCCAATTCCTGCTACAATTATAATCGCTATTAAAATTTGTCCGAAAAAAATCGGGCTGAATAAATATTTACGTAAACTCATATTTTTTTATTTAATGCAAAGATATAATTTTTAGTTTCAACAATTGTGCTATTTTTGTATTGTAATTAAAAAAAATTAGCAATGAATGTAGCGGTTGTTATGGGCGGATATTCTGATGAAAGTATAATTTCGTTAAGAAGTGGGCAATTGATTTTGAACAAGTTAGATAAAAAAAAATATACAATTTACGAGGTTCATTTGCTTTTAAATGATTGGAATTGTATCATCGACGGAGAAAAATACATTATTAACAAGGGCGATTTTTCTTTTTCAAAAGACAATCAAACGACTCATTTTGATGTAGTTGTCAACACAGTTCACGGTACACCAGGCGAAGATGGACATTTGCAAGCTTATTGGGAATTGTTGAATATTCCTTACACTGGTTGCAATTTTTATCAATCGGCGTTGACTTTTAACAAACGAGATACTTTGTCGGTTTTATCAAAATTTGATATACCGAAAGCTAAATCTATTTATTTGAAAAAAGGCGATTTAATAGATGGCGATAAAATTGTTGCAGCACTTGGTTTGCCTTTTTTTGTAAAACCCAATCAATCTGGTAGTTCTCTTGGAGTTTCGAAAATAAAAAATTTGTCTGAATTGCCAAAAGCTTTAGAATTTGCATTTGCAGAAGACAACGAAATATTAATAGAATCGGCATTGATTGGAACAGAAGTATCGGTTGGTGTTTTTAATTTCAGAGGAAAAACAACTGTTTTGGGCATGACAGAAATTATTTCTGAAAATGATTTTTTTGATTACGAAGCCAAATATTTAGGGAAATCCAAAGAAGTTACACCCGCAAGAATTTCTGAAAAAGAAACAATTTTGATTCACGAAACCGCAAAAAAAGTATATGAATCTCTGGGAATGTCAGGTTTTTCGAGATCAGATTTTATCATAATGAACGGCATTCCGCATTTTATAGAAATTAATACCAATCCTGGATTGTCACCTCAAAGTATTTTGCCGCAACAAGCCGAAATTGCAAATTTTAATATGACAGAAATGTTTGATAATGAGATTGAATTGGCATTGAAACGAAAATGTATTTGGCAAAATAATTTTTAATATTCGAAAAATGAAAAAAGCAATTTTCCCTGGTTCATTCGACCCAATTACACTTGGACATTTTGATATAATTAAAAGAAGCTTGCCGTTATTTGATGAAATAATTGTGGCAATTGGTGTCAATGCTGAAAAAAAATATATGTTTTCGTTAGATGAAAGAAAACGTTTTATTGAACAAGCATTTGCTAACGAACTAACCGTAAAAGTAATTACTTATGAAGGTTTAACAATAGATTTATGCAAAAAACTCGATGCAGAATTTATTTTAAGAGGCTTGAGAAATCCAGCCGATTTTGAATTCGAAAAAGCAATTGCTCACACAAACAGGCGATTATCAAAAATAGAAACTGTTTTTTTATTGACCGCTGCAAAAACATCTTTTATCAGTTCGAGCATTGTTAGAGATGTAATCAGAAATTGTGGCGATTATAAAGTTTTGGTTCCTGATTCTGTTAGAATATAATGTTGTTTTGATGCTATAACATTTTTCTTGCCTTTTCTAAATCTTCAATAGTATCAATTCCAATTCCGATATGTTTGGTCTCGACCATTTTGATTCTCTTTCCAAATTCGAGATATCGCAATTGTTCTAATTTTTCTGATGCTTCAAGAGTTTTCATTGGCAAATTGTAGAAATCTAACAAAGATTTTTTTCTAAAAGCATAAATACCAATGTGTTGCATATAACGAACACCTGCATTAACGTCTCTCGGAAACGGAATTACAGAACGCGAAAAATACAAAGCAAAACCCGATTGATCTGTTACAACTTTGACATTATTTGGATTATTAATATCTTCTAAATCAGTAATTTGTCGCATTAAAGAAGCTAAATCAATTTTTTTGTCGATATCATTTTCAAAAACGGAAAGTACTTGCTCCAAAGGTTCTTTACTTGTAAAAGGTTCATCACCTTGCACATTTATAACAATGTCGCAGTCTATATTTTGGATTGATTCTGCAATTCTGTCACTACCAGACTCATGTTCTTTGATAGACATGATTGCTTTTCCATTATTGCTAACTATTTCATTATAAATTAGTTCGCTATCTGTTACAACAAAAACATCATCGAACAAATTGGTCGAAATAGTTGCTTGATAAGTTCTTAGAATTACAGTTTTTCCTCCTAAATCTTGCATAAGTTTGGCTGGAAATCTTGTCGAAGCATAACGTGCTGGAATAACTGCTATTATTTTCATTTTTTAAATTTTATAAAATATCCAAACTTCCTTTTCCTTCTCGAACTACAACAGGCTCAAAACCAGACAAATCAATAATAGTTGATGCCAAATTGTCTCCATAACCACCATCAATAACCAAATCGACTAGATTCTGCCATTTTTCAAAAATTAATTCAGGATCGGTAGAATATTCTAAAACTTCGTCATCGTCGTGAATTGAAGTCGAAACAATTGGATTTCCTAGCATTTTGACTATTTCAAGAGCAATATTATTATCAGGAATTCTAATTCCGACTGTAGTTTTTTTCTTGAATTCTTTTGGTAAATTGTTATTTCCAGGCAAAATAAAAGTATATGGTCCAGGCAAAGCACGTTTCAAGATTTTGAAAGTCGATGTGTCTATTTGCTTGACATAATCAGAAATATTACTCAAATCATGACAAATAAAAGAAAAATTATTTTTTTCGAGTTTGATGCCTTTTATTTTAGCGATTCTTTCTAAAGCTTTTGTATTTGTAATATCGCAACCCAAACCATAAACGGTGTCGGTAGGATAAATAACCAAACCGCCATTTTTCAAGACATCAACTACTTTTTTTATAGCTGATTCATTTGGTTTGTCTTCGTAAATCTTTAAAAATTGAGCCATAAAAAGTTAAAATTTTAATTTGAAATATTATTTATCCTAATTTTACGTTTTATTACAAATGTAACACAAGATATGAAAACAAAAATCATTTTATCATTTTTACTTTTAACATTCTTATTTTCTTGCTCTTCTAGCAATAACGAAATTATTCCAATTGTTGAAGATTTGCCCGCATCAACCTTGTTGAATCAATCTTATGGAATTGATTCTCAACAAAAATTTGATTTGTATCTGCCTGAAAATCGCTCTGAAAATAAAACAAAAACAATTATCCTTGTTCACGGTGGTTCTTGGGTTGGTGGCGATAAAAATGATATGAATTATTTGATTCCGATTATTAAACAAAATTTTCCTGATTATGCGATTGCAAATATCAATTACAGATTAGCAAACGCATCAAGATATGCATTCCCGATGCAAAATGAAGATTTGGAAGCTGTTTTCAATAAATTAAAAAACGATAATAACGGAATTTCGGACAATTTTGGATTTATTGGCACAAGTGCTGGTGGTCACTTATCGATGTTGTACAGCTATTCTAATAATTCGAACAACAACATAAAAATGGTCGTTAGTATTGTTGGCCCGACTAATTTCAAAGATGAAAATTATACAAATAATTCAATATTTGCTAGTCAATATTTAACATTGACTGGATTTGAATATTCTGCAAATCCTGAATATTTTGAGCAACTGAGTCCTCTTTTTAGAGCAACTGCAACTTCGCCGCCAACACTTTTGTTGTATGGAAATGCAGATTCGTTAATTCCAAATACACAACATCAAGATTTGAATATTAAATTAACCCAACTTGGTGTTTATAATGAATTGAAAGTTTATGATGGCGGTCACGGTAATTGGTCGCAAACAGATTTATTAGATGCATCGACAAGATTAATAAATTTTGTTCGATTGAAGTTTTAACCAATAACATCTAACTTTGCAAATCTCAATAGCAATTTCTTAATACCACCAACTTCAAATTGAATTTCGGCTTTTTTGTCTGCTCCTGCTCCTTCAAGATTCAAAACATTTCCTTTTCCGAATCGTTCGTGCATAACAATGTTTCCTGCAACTAATTTGCTGTCAATGGCATTTGAATTACCTGAATTGCTATCGACTGGTTTTAATCTACGAATGTTAATGTCCGATTTTGGTTCATTATCAGTAATATATTTTGGTGGTGTTCCCATTATCGGTTTTGCCAAACGCAATTTAGATTTGTCAATATCGCCAAAAATATCGTTGTCAATCATTGGTTTGTATCGATAATTGGTTTCTTCGGGCGTTAAATATTCAAGATATTGTGGACTAATTTCTTCAATAAATCTCGATGGTTCGCTGTCAGTTAATTTCCCCCAACGGTATCTTGATTGTGCATAAGTCAAATAAGCTTGATGTTCGGCACGAGTTATGGCTACATAAAACAATCTACGTTCTTCTTCCAACTCGCTTCGAGTACTCATTGACATTGCCGATGGAAACAGATCTTCTTCCATTCCGACTACAAAAACAGTCGGAAATTCCAAACCTTTTGCCAAGTGAATTGTCATTAATGCTACACGATCATCGTCGCCAGTATCTTTATCTAAATCGGTCGCTAGAGCAACATCTTCCATAAATTCTGACAATGCACCACGAGCACCATCGACCTCGATTTGTCCTTCGGTAAAATCTTTTATTCCGTTAAGAAGCTCTTCTATGTTTTCAATTCTTGCAATTCCTTCTGGCGTTCCATCTTTTTTTAATTCTTGAACTAAACCTGTTTTTTTGGTTACATGATCGGCCAAAACAAAAGCATCTTGGTTTTCATTTATGACCTGAAAACTCTGAATCATAGTAACAAAATCTGATAATTTTTGTTTGGTTCCAGCATTCAGTTTTAGATCGATTTTGTCAATATTTTGCATTACTTCAAATATTGAACGCTTGTAATGATTGGCCGCAATTGTTAATTTTTCGACAGTCGTATCGCCTATTCCACGAGCTGGATAATTAATAACTCTCACCAATGCTTCTTCGTCTTTTGGATTGATAACCAATCGCAAATAACACAAAACATCTTTAATTTCTTTGCGTTGATAAAACGATAATCCACCATAAATTCTATACGGAATATCACGTTTTCGGAGTGCATCTTCCATAGCTCGAGACTGTGCATTTGTTCGATACAAAATTGCGAATGAACCATTCATCATTTGATTGGTCATTTTTTGTTCCCAAATTGTGCTGGCAACAAATCGACCTTCTTCGCTGTCGGTTACACTTCGGTTGACTTTTATTTTTTGTCCAAAATCGTTGGCTGTCCAAACAATTTTATCGAGTTTGGTTTTATTTTTATCAATAATCGAATTGGCAGCTTCGACAATATTTTTCGACGATCGATAATTTTGTTCCAATCTATAGGTTTTTACACCTTCGTAATCTTTTTGGAAATTTAGAATGTTGTTGATATTCGCACCACGAAAAGCATAAATACTCTGTGCATCATCTCCAACAACACATATATTCTGAAATCGATCCGACAAGGCGCGCACAATCAAATACTGTGAATGATTAGTATCTTGGTACTCATCAACCATAATATATCGAAAACGATCTTGGTATTTGGCTAATACATCTGGAAAACGATTCAACAATTCGTTGGTTTTTAAAAGTAAATCATCAAAATCCATTGCCCCCGCTTTAAAACATCGGTCAACGTAATTCTGATAAATTTCACCTAAACGAGGTTTCTTACTCATGGCATCCGACTCTTGCAATTCGGGATTATTGAAATAAGCTTTAACGGTAATTAATGAATTTTTATAGGAAGAAATTCGGCTAAGGACTTGTTTTGGTTTGTATATGTCTTTGTCCAATTGCATTTCTTTGATTATTGCAGATATCAATCGAACACTATCTTGTGTATCGTAAATGGTAAAGTTGGAAGGAAAACCCAATTTAGAAGCTTCCGAACGCAGAATTCGAGCAAAAACCGAGTGAAAAGTTCCCATCCATAAATTCTTGGCTTCATTAGATCCA
>JANNWM010000070.1:0-50319 GCA_031408435.1 Bacteroidota bacterium | reverse complement strand
ACTTATTTTTTATTGGCCGCCATTTGTTTTGCAATTTGGCAAGCATTATAATCTTTTGTTTTTTCTAATTCGTTTATTATATTTTTGTGATTTTTTGCATCTCTGTTTTGCGATATTTTTTTTACAGCTTCAATATTGGTGATTTTTATTCTAAAAGCTACAATTCCTTTGGCTTGAAGCATTGTTTTTGCAGATAAGTTTTCTGTTTTCAAAGGATTTTCAGAATTTGCTTCGTACCTGTCGACTAATTTTTTTAATGAGTATAAAGTTTCTTCATAATTTAAAACTGTCAAATTTCCTGTTACATGCACGGCTATATAATTCCATGTTGGTACATTTTCGTGATCGTACCAAGAAGGTGAAATATAAGAATGGGCTCCAGAAAAAATAGCCAAAATTCTATCGTCATTTTCGAAACTATGCCATTGCGGATTTTCTTTAGAAATGTGTCCAACAAGAATTTGTTTTCCGTTTTCTTTTCTTTCAAACTCTAACGGAATATGTGTGGCAGCGATAATTCCATTGTTTTGATTGATCAAAATTCCAAAACTATTCTCTTTTAGAAATTTAATAATCTCTTCTTGGTTTTCGTTTTTATAAATGTCTGGAATGTACATATTATGATTCTAAATTTTGAATTACTTTAAACTCATTTTCTAAAGGTTTCAATTCAATAATTAATTTTTCAATTAATTTTTCTCCATTTTCAATATAAAATTCTGAGAAATTGGCTTGGCGTTCTTGCAAACTTTTGTTTGGGAACAATTCGTTTTGCAAATTGGTTATTCTTTCTAAATCGTCGACTAAAACTCTTTTTTGTGCTTTCAATAAACGTTTTTCGAGATTCTCTAAACCCTTTATTTGTTTTTTTTCTTGAGCTTTAACTGCCCCCAAGAAAGATTTATCGGTTTGTTTTGCAATTTCATATAAATTAACGAATTGCTTTTGCAAATGTAATTTTTGTGAGGTAAAATCAATTTCAAAAGCCGACTTTTTTATAGTTTGCAATTTCAATAATTCGTTTTGTTTCTTAAATAAATCTTGCCAAGCCAAATCAAGTTTAGCCATTTTAATAACTTGTTTTTCATTTGCTATAAGCACCGAATTTCTGAGTAATAAAAAAGGAAAAGTAATTTCATGAAAATCAAATGTCGATTTTAACTCTAACCAATATGCAATTTCTCCGCCACCACCAATGTAACTCAGGTTTGGCAAAATTATTTCTTGGTATAGTGGTCGCAAAATTACATTTGGACTAAATCGTTCAGGGAAATTAGATAATTCTTGGAGAATTTCGGCTTCTGAGAATTCGATTTTAGAATTATTTATTTTATAAATTCCGTTTTCAAGGATAATTCGTTCCCGAAGATTGTCCAAGATATAAAACAAATTTATCTCACGAGGATTGACCTGAATGGAATAATCTTGAAGTTTTTCGATTGTTTCGTTTACTTTTGCAAATGATTTTTGATATAACAATTCGTTCTTTATATAAGGTATAAAAACCGATTTTAAATTCTGGTTATCAGCATCGAGAATTACTAAACCATATTTGCCAAAAAGTTCGTTTGCCAAAAACCGAGTTGCATCTGCTAGATTAGAATGTTTCAAATACGAATTTTCGAATAATTTTTTTATAAAATTAGCATTATTTCCCGAACCTAACTCTTGTGAGAATATTTCGAAAACTTCGTTCAAACCATCGGTCGATAATCGCCCAACTGGACCCGAAGTCTCCTTATTCCACCTGAATTTTTTGCCTTTAAAACTAAAATAATTTATTTCGTCAAAATCGTGGTCTTCGGTTGCCATCCAATAAATTGGTACAAAATTTTGGTTAGGATATTTTGCTTTTAATTGAGAACATAAATTAATTGTCGAAATAATTTTATACAAAAAATACATTGGTCCGGTAAACAAGTTAAGTTGATGACCAGTTGTTATTGTAAAAGTATTGTCGTTAAATAACGAAGTAATATTTTGTTTTGTTAAATCCGAAGCTGTATTGTTTTGGTATTGGTTCTCTAGAGTTTGAACTAAAACTGTCCTTTTAGAATAAGCTTCATCGTTATAGCTTTGAGATTTTTCGATTATTTGATTTTCGAAATTTTCGATGCTTGGAAAACGATTGTACAATGGTTTTAATGTAGATTTTTCATTCAAATAATCAATAATTATCGGAGTAAAATATCCAGATTCTTGAAAAGTAATACAGTCGTTTGGCATTTTTGAATTTTAAATTGAGATACAAAAATACGAAAAAATACTTTGATTTAATTTGATAATTTACAATTTAAAAATGAATTTTTCGTTTCAAAGTTCTTATTTTTACACTTTAATAAATTTATTAATGAACTTTCAAGTAGTATCTGATTATCAGCCGAAAGGCGACCAACCACAAGCCATCAAGAAATTGGTGCAAGGTATTATTGATGAAGAAAAATACCAAAATTTATTGGGAGTAACAGGTTCTGGTAAAACTTTTACAGTTGCCAATGTTATTGAAACCGTGCAACGACCAACTTTGGTTTTGGCACACAATAAAACATTAGCAGCACAATTATATTCAGAATTCAAGCAGTTTTTTCCTCAAAATGCAGTTGAATATTTTGTTTCTTACTACGATTATTACCAACCCGAAGCATTTATGCCTGTTTCTGGCGTTTTTATAGAAAAAGATTTATCTATAAACGAAGAATTAGAAAAAATGAGAATGTCAACCGTGGCTTCACTTCTTTCGGGTCGTCGCGATATTATTGTAATCTCTTCTGTATCTTGTCTTTACGGAATTGGAAATCCAACTGAATTTCAACGAAACATTATTCCTGTAGAAGTTGGTCAAGTCATTTCG
The DNA here is from genome assembly GCA_031408435.1 of Bacteroidota bacterium. GTDB lineage: Bacteria > Bacteroidota > Bacteroidia > Flavobacteriales > Flavobacteriaceae > Flavobacterium. The sequence continues at coordinate 47,468 of JANNWM010000070.1, read as the reverse complement.
AGAACCAAATTATTGCATCAATTGGTTCAAAGTCTGTATTCTCGAACTGAAATGGATTTCACGCCAGGAAATTTTAGAATCAAAGGCGATACGGTCGATGTTTACCCGAGTTATGCAGATGATGCTTTTAGAATTCACTTTTTTGGTGATGAAATCGAAGAAATCGAGAGTTTTGATGTAAAAACATCTCAAATTATCGAAAAATTCGAAAAATTGACGATTTATCCAGCCAATATGTTTGTTACTTCGCCAGATGTTTTGCAAGATGCAATTTGGCAAATTCAACAAGATTTGGTCAAACAATGCGATTATTTCAAAGAAATCGGCAAACATCTTGAAGCAAAAAGACTAGAAGAACGAACCAATTTTGATTTAGAAATGATTCGCGAATTGGGATATTGCTCTGGAATCGAAAATTATTCAAGATATCTTGATGGTCGGGCTACTGGTGCAAGACCTTTTTGTTTGCTAGATTATTTCCCAAAAGATTACTTGATGGTCGTTGACGAAAGTCACGTAACGCTCTCGCAAGTACACGCTATGTATGGTGGCGACCGTTCTCGTAAAGAAAATTTAGTTGAATATGGTTTTCGATTGCCAGCCGCAATGGACAACCGACCTTTGAAGTTTGATGAGTTCGAATCGATGCAAAACCAAGTAATTTATGTATCGGCAACACCAGCCGATTATGAATTGCAAAAAACAGAAGGCGTTGTTGTCGAGCAAGTTATTCGCCCAACAGGATTATTAGATCCAATTATCGAAGTGCGACCAAGTTTAAATCAAATTGATGATTTGATAGAAGAAATTCAACTTAGAGCCGAAATTGACGAGCGAGTTTTGGTGACCACTTTAACCAAAAGAATGGCAGAAGAATTGGCTAAATATCTTACGAAACTTGACATTCGTTGTCGCTATATTCACTCAGAAGTTGATACTTTAGAGCGAATAGAAATCATGCAAGATTTGCGAAAAGGAATTTTTGATGTATTAATAGGTGTCAATTTGCTTCGTGAAGGTTTAGATTTACCCGAAGTTTCGCTAGTTGCAATTCTCGATGCTGACAAAGAAGGTTTTTTAAGAAGTGCTCGTTCACTAACCCAAACCATTGGTCGAGCAGCCAGAAACCTTAACGGAAAAGCAATAATGTATGCTGATAAAATTACAGCAAGCATGCAAAAAACAATTGACGAAACCAATTATCGACGCACTAAACAAATAAATTTCAATACCGAAAATAACATGGTGCCAATGGCATTGAACAAGAAAATTGAAAGTGCTTTTACCAAAAATAAATTAGTCGATTATGAATTGTATGGCGACGAAACTGCGATAGCTGCAGAACCAGAAACCGAATATTTGGCCAAACCTGAAATTGAAAAACGCATTCGAGAAAAACGAAAAGCAATGGAAAAAGCCGCAAAAGATTTGGATTTTATGCAAGCAGCAAAATTTAGAGATGAAATAAAAGCATTGCAAAGTAAAATCTAAATCAAGTTATTGGTCCAAACATAGTGAATTAATGCTGCCGAAGTTTTAGTTTTGGTTTTTAGTCTTAAATTGCGCTTGTGATTTTCTACGGTGTGATAAGAAATAAAAAGTTTTTCGGCAATTTGTGGACTATTCAAACCTTGGGTCATTAGTAACAATATTTCGTGTTCACGTTTAGAGATTGGTGCAATATCTAATCTAACAACTTCTTGTTTAGTGACCGAAGTTGCATAAAAACTAAATTCGTTATCTGACGGATCGACAATTGTAGCCATACATTTTAGGTCAAATGCAAAATTCGATAAATCGGTTGTAACAATAAGCGTGCTGTGACCCGTGCCGTCTTTGGCGTAATATTTATGAGGAAATTGCAGCAAAACCCAGCGGTATTTGCTACTAGCGTTTAGCATTCTGCAATAAACATTCAATCTTGTTTTTTGGGCTTTTTCAGGTGGCAAAAATTGATTGATTTTTATAACCAACGCAATAGATCCGCCCAAAATGCCTCTGTCTTCTGGATGCATTGCATTGAGCCAAAAAAAAGAATCTTCTTTGATCCATTTTTCTTTATCAAATGGTGTCATGTCGCCAACATTATCGCTAGCAGCATCGATTGTCATTGTTTCTTGATTGGCAATAAGCCAGAAACTTGGACCAATTACAAATTGTTTTGCTTGTTCGATATAATCTTTAAAATAAGCTTCTAAATCAACGTTTTGCATTGCACTTTCTTTGCGTTGCATTATATCTAAAAATTCGTCTGAGTTAATTGGTTTCAATTTCATAAAATAGCCATAAACAATTCTAAACAATAATACAAAAAATGACAGATATCTGCTATTTTTTTACTGATATTTTGGTATAACCTTTACATTATCGATAAAAGATCTTAAAAATATGCGAATATTCTTAAAAATTATTTGAGTCAAAATTGTTTGACAATTACAGTTAGATAAAATCGAGTATTCCTGAAATTAAACACCTATTCTATTAAAATGAAAAAAATATTACTATTATTTCTCTTGCTTTCTTTTTTAGGATTCTCTCAAAAACCTATATTGGTTGTTAACGATTTAAAATCAATCGATATTCATTCTGATTTTGAATATTTTATAGATAACTCTAAAGATTTGAAAATTAACGAATTCCAAAAAATAAAATCTTGGCGAATTTTTGATAATAAAATATTTCTAGAACAATTTAATTTTAGAAAAAAAAATTTTAACATTTGTCTAAGAGCTAATATTATAAACACAACAAACGACACATTAAATTTAGTTATTGGATTAAATGATTTTGTAGCGTCTGATGTATTAATAAAAGCAACTAAAAACACCGAAACAAAACAAGTAGGCTATTTGATAAACACCAATGAAAGAGATTTTAAAGAAGATGCCAATAGTTTTAAAATCAGTTTATTACCGAAAGAAAAAAAGCAAATTTTAATAAATTCTTATGTAGATTATCTTTCTCAAGATGGTTTAAAAATTAGTTTAGAAACTCAAGCTAACTATAACAATTTATTAATTGAATATACCCAAAAATACAATTTTAGTTATTTGCTATTCACGTTGTTAACAGGCGGAATTCTGATAATGTTGCTTTATAATTTGTTGCTTTTTTTTCAATACAAAGAAAAAAATTATTTTTATTATTCGCTTTATTTGTTTTTTACACTTTTTAATTATTCGATAATTGCCGATGGGTTTCATCAAGATTTTTTTGGAAATCTTAATCATTATCGGGATTTAATGATCGAGAATTCATATGTATTATCTTTTATTTTTTATACCATTTTTGTATTTTCGGTTTTGACTGAGAATAGCAAAATTGTTGTAAAAAAACTTTTTTATTACTATATCGGTTTTATGATAATTTACTTGATTAGTGTCAATATCGTTTTCCAGATTAACAATCGTGACATTATTTCTAGCTTTGTATATTTTGCATTATTGTTTAGAATTATTTCTAGTTTTTATGCTTTTTATATTATTTACATATTAGTTAAAAGCCACAAAAACAGTTATTTGAAATTTATAATGTATGGAACATTTGTGCTAGTTTTTTCATATTTTATTCACGTTATTTGCAATTTATTGTTTGGCAATTCTATTATTAATCATTATTTTAACTTGATCGGAACGTTAATCGAAATACTTTTTTTTACTTATGCACTAAATCTTCGCAAAAAATATGCTGAGCAAGAACGCGATGTTTTAATAAAAATGAATGCATTAAAATCTAGGTTTTTTGCTAATATTTCACATGAATTTCGCACGCCATTAACCTTAATAAAAAGTCCTGTCCAGAGTTTAAAATCTAAAATAAACGACCAAAATCAGCTCAAAGAATTGTCATTAATAGACAATAATTCGAATAGAATGCTAGAATTGGTCGATCAGCTTTTGGAACTTTCTAAGTTAGATTCTGGTAATTTGAAATTGATTTTAAAAGACGGAAATATTGCCAATTTCTTGCATACAATAACAGAATCATTCGAGTTTCAAGCCAAAGAAAACAATCTAAACTTTATTATAAATATTCAAAAATCAAATCAAAATCATTCGATTGACAAAGATGTAATTCAAAAAATTGCAACCAATTTATTATCAAATGCTTTTAAATATACGTTAATAAACGAAACCATAACATTCGATGCCGCGATAGAAAATCAAGAATTGAAATTGCTAGTTTCTAACTCAGGAACCGATATTAAGAAAACCGATTTGCCAAAACTTTTCGAGCGTTTTTATCAGAAAAAAGATACCAATCAAGGCGTTGGAATAGGTTTGTCGTTAGTCAAAGAATTGGTCGATTTGTATAAAGGAAAAATTGAAACCAATGTCGAAAATAGTGTTTTGAGTTTTACAATCTCTATTCCTTTAGAAAATGTTTCGAACGCAATTGTTATTCCAATAAACCAACAAAACGAATCGATTGTTAATGATTTAATTGATGATAAAGATTTGCCGATTTTATTAATAGTAGATGACAATCAAGACATTAGAAACGTAATCGCCAGTATTTTTCAAGATTATTATACTATAATTCAAGCTCAAGAAGGCGAACAGGGCTATAAATTAGCTCAAAAAGAAATTCCAGATTGTATAATTTCTGATGTCGTAATGCCAAAAATGGACGGTTTCGAATTTACTAAATCCATTAAAAACAACGAATTAACATCTTTTATTCCAGTTGTTTTATTAACAGCCAAATCGTCAGATGCATACAAACTCGAAGGTCTGCAAAGCACCGCCGATGCTTTTTTGACCAAACCATTTAACAACGAAATCCTTAAAGCTACTGTCAATCAATTGATTGCCGAACGCAAAAAACTTCAAAAACGGTACAGCCAAGAATTGGTTTTGCGACCTGTAGATATTGTAATTAATTCGGTCGATGAGAAATTTTTAGAAAAACTACAACAAATTTTAGATAAAGAAATATCTAATTCTGAATTTTCGTCAGACAATTTTGCTTCATCGGTTGGCATGAGCAGAATGCAATTGCACCGCAAACTAAAATCGCTACTTGGCGTTTCGGCAACCGAATTCTTGCGAAACGAAAGATTAAAAACCGCAATAGTTTTGCTTGAAAAAGGCAACGGAAATATTTCTGAAATTGCCTATTCGGTTGGATTTAATGATGTTTCTTATTTCTCGAAATGTTTCAAAGAAGTTTATAATGTAACACCTAGTGAGTATTTATCAAAAAAATAATCAGTAAAACACTGAATTCATTGACTTTTTTGATCTTGTTACATTTGTTATAATGCTTGTTACAAATGTCGCAAGGTTTTTTTTTTGATAAATATAATTTTACATCAGAAACAAAACTAAATCCTACTTAGTAATGCCCAAAAAGAAAAATATACAATATGAAGGCCAAATTGAAAAACTGCTGGACAAGAAAATTTATTTGAATATTAATCATCTTGAAAAAGGAAAATATGAATTAAACATTATCAATAAAAACAAATTAATAATAAAAACTAAATTCTATAAATAAAAAAATTAAAAAACCAAAAATTATGAATACAACAATTAAAAATTTCTCGAAAGTATTGCTAGTGGCAATAACAATTTTATCGATTTCAATTATTTCGTCTTGTAGTAAAGATGGAGAAAATGGTATCAATGGTACAGATGGAACAAACGGTATTAATGGAGCAGTTGGAGCAACAGGTGCAACTGGAACTACAGGTTCGAATGGAACTAATGGAACAAACGGTACTAATGGCAATGCTAATGTAATTGCATCTGTTTGGTATCCAGCAAATTGGGGTTATCAAAATTTATCAAATACCAAAGGAATGTTAATACACGTTCCAGAAGTATCTCAAACTGTTCTAAAAAATAATAGCAATGTTATGGTTTATGCTAAACAGTATGGAACAAGTTCTGTTTTTCCATTACCTGGTTCAGGAAGGTGGACAAATATTGTAACCTATAATTATGAATTTGGAAATAACGCACCCTATGATGGAATTATTATAACATTGACATCAAATGATGGATCTGTATTAAGTGATTTGACTTATGACCCAATTAGAGGAAATGCTTTTAGATACATTGTTATTCCTAGCGGATCTGGTCGCGGCGTTACACCAATTGACTACTCAAAAATGTCTTACCACGAGATTTGTACAAAATTCAGTATACCAGAATAAATAAATTTTCATATTTTTTTGGATAATATGACTTGGTTGCGATTACCAAGTCATATTTGAAAAAACAATAATTAATTCATTAAAATCTAGTACTATGAAAACTCTAAAAAATACATTCGTAATTTTATTAATTACATTATTGTCAATTTCGTGTAGCAACAACGACAATAATCCAGCCGTAACAACGCAACCGCCAGTGGTAATAAACGACAATTATATCAGATGCAATATTGACGGTGTTGCTTATGCCGTTTCTGGAGCTGCTATTACTGGTGCTCAAAATTCAATTGCATTTGATTTTAGAAGCGATATTTCTGGTGGCGGAATAGGTATGGATTTCTCGTTATCAGGTCAAGCTGCTGTTGGGACTTATTCTCCGAATTATTTAAATGCATCTGCAACAGGTAGATTGAATTATAGAAGTCCCGATATTTATTCTTCAGGAATTTGTTCTACATCATCGGGAACACTAATCATTACAACCAAAAACGGAAAAACTATCGAAGGTACATTTAGCTTTACTGGTAAAAAAATTGCTGGTTGTACTAGCGCTGCCAAAACAATTACCAATGGAACTTTTAAAGTAACTTTTATTTAAAAAAAATATTAACCATAACTTAAAATAAAAACAAAAATTATGAAAAATTTTAAAACAATTTTTATTATTTGCTCTATTTTCTTTTCTCTAATTACAAATGCACAATCCGACAAAGGTTTATATGCAAGTATTAATTCTGGTTACAATTTCGGCACAGGAAATCCAGATTATTATCAATCTGCAGTTTTAGGAATTGTAAATACAAATCAAATTTCGTCTTCGACAAGCACAACAGAAATCATTAAATTACCTTTAGGAAAAGGCATTAACATAGGAGCTGATTTTGGTTATATGATTAATAAAAATATGGGTTTTGAAATAGGATTTAATTACTTGTTAGGCGGAAAAACAACAGCAAATCAGACTAATTACAATGGAGATTATGGCAATAGCGAGGTGGCTGCAAAAATGATTCAAATAAAGCCAACGATAATTTTTAGGGCTGGTTTCGACAAAATAAATCCTTATGCAAAAATTGGTTTAGTTATTGGTTCTGGAAAAATAACCAACACACAAATCGAAAAAAATGGCACTGATATATTTATTGACTCACGAGAATTTAGTGGTGGAACACCAATTGGGTTTCAAGCAGGTTTAGGATTACTTTGTCAACTAAGTCAGAAACTATCATTATTAGGTGAATTGAATTTAGTAAGTCTTGAATATGCTCCAAATAAAGGAATACTAACAGAATCTTCAAAAAACGGTGTTGACATGTTGCCAACAAAAACAATTAAACAAAAAGAAATTGAGTTTTTAGACAGTTTTACAGATACTGGAGCTCCAGAAAATCCTAATGAACCAAGCAAATCTCCAAAATTACCATTTTCATTCAACAGTTTTGGACTCAATATTGGTTTGCAATATCATTTTTAACTAAAAAGTTTACTTATAAATCAAATAAAAAAAATCAAAAACATGAAAAATATTTTAAAAACATTCGCAATTTTATTACTCTCAATTTGCTTAACAAGTTCGTTAGTACTCGTATCTTGCAGCAACGACGATGAACCAGCTCCATCAAACCAAAATCCTGTATCAACAACAGATTATTTTTTTAAAGCAAAAATTGATGGTTTACAATATACCACAGACGCCCTTCATGTAACAGCAGGAAAAACAACTAACAGAATCACGATTGCGAGTGTTGTGGCAAGAGAAAATTTTGAGTTCGTAATTGATAATCCGTTAGGTACTGGCGTTGGAACTTATCAAATTAATGATAAAAGATATATTTTGAATATGAAATATGCCGATGGTGCATCTGCAACTTCTGTGTTCCAAGCAGGCAATTGTTCGACAACAGGAACATTAAATATTACAGAGATTTCTGCGACAGAAATTTCTGGTACTTTTTCATTTACTGGAAAAAAAGGAATCAATTGTGCCGAATCTAGCAATAAAGTTATTACCGAAGGTTCGTTCAAATCAAGAATGTTATAAATCATGAAAAAGTTAATCACGACATCATTTTTTTTATTCTTATTCTCGATTTCAAATGCTCAATTTCTTGATAAACTAGTCAAAAAAGCCGAAAAAGCTACCGAAAGAGCCGTCGAGCGTAAAGTAGAACAAAAAGCTACAAAGTCAACAAACGATGTTATGGACGGCGTTTTGAATACTAAAAATAATTCAAAAACAACTTCATCAGAATCTTCTAAATCTTCAAAAAACAAAACAATTTCTAGTTCTGGAAGCGACTTTATTTCTGGAACAAAAATTCTTTTTGAAGAAAATTTTAGTCGAGATGCAATTGGCGATTTTCCAGTAAAATGGTTTACAAACAGCAGTGGCGAAATAATAACTTTTAATGGAGATTCCAAAAAATGGTTACAAATATCTGATAAAGGTAGCTTCTCGCCATTGAATATTTCAAAATTACCCGAAAATTTTACTTTTGAGTTTGACGTTACCACAACCGATAATTTCAATTTTTATTCTACGGCATTAAATGTTGTTTTTACAGAAAAAACCAATAAAACGGATAATGTTTGGAATACGACTTTTAAACGAAAAGAAGCTATGATTTTTGGTGTACATCCAGCAAATTCTCTTGCAGCAACGCAAGGAAGCAGCAGTATTTCGGTAATTTCTGATAAAAAAGAATTCATGAAAAACAAAGTTGTTGTTCCAGATTTCAATAAAAATAACAACACAGTTCGGGTTCAAGTTTGGCGACAAAAAAACAGGTTCAGAATGTACGTAGATGGCAAAAAATTCTGGGATTTGCCCACAGCATTTAGCGATGCCAATTACAACCAAATTATTTTTTTTATCGGAACGTATAAAAAGCCATCAGATAAATTTTTTATTTCAAATTTAAAACTTGCCGAAGCAGGTTCAGACACAAGACATCAATTAATTGAAACAGGAAGTTTTTCGACCAACGAAATTTTATTTGATACCAACAAAGCAACTATCAAAAATTCAAGTACTAATATTTTAAATGAATTAGGCAAAGCGTTAAACGAAAATTCAGATATAAAAATCAGTATTACGGGTCACACAGATAGCGATGGCGACGAGAAAGCTAACCAAAAATTATCCGAACAAAGAGCCGAAAGTGTCAAAAATTATTTGAACAAAAATTTTGATATTTCTAAATCAAGAATGAACACTTTTGGTAGCGGAGAGTCCGAAAATATTGCAGAAAACAACACAGAATCAGAAAAAATGCTAAACCGTAGAGTTGCATTTAAAATAATTAATTAATCTAAAAATTTAACACAATGAAAGCAATAATTTTAAAATCGATTTTAGCAACAATCTTGCTAATCACATCAATTACATCTTGCACAGACGATGATGTTCCTGTTCCAGCACCAATAGTTGAAGTTGCAAGTTTGGCCTATGCCGAAGGTGGTGCTAGTTTGGCTTATGTTACAAATCCTTACGCAAATGCATCGACAAAAACAATTTTTGGCAACAATGCAAGCACGAATATTGTTGAGATTAAATTGTCATCTCTTGCCGTTGGAACTTATACAATTAGCACCGAAAACAGATTTAAATATACAAGAGTTGGTACAACAAGCCCTTGGAATGCTGTTTTAGGAACTATTACAATCAATTCAAATACAGACAATAAGGTTTCTGGATATTACGATTTAACAGCTGGCGATAGTGATTTAGGAATAAATTCGGTTTCAGGAAAATTTATTAATGTTGTAATTAATCCTTAGTAAATTAATTCAATTGTTCTTCAAAAATACAAATTACTTTTTCTGGAGCAATAATGTGGTTTGGCGCACATTTCATCATTCCCAAAACACGGTTCATAGCAATCGGATTCAAGCCTAGTTTGAGTCCGATTTTGTGTATAGAAACATCTTCGTATTCATGAATAATTTCATCGCAATACATTAAAAGCGACAATTGATAAAAATGTACAATTCTGCTAAAACCATGTTTTATTGGAATAATTTTGTCACGTTTTCGAAATAAATCCAAAAACGCAGGCTTTTCAATTTCTAGTTCTTGGGATAATAAATACAAAAAATCATATTCTTTATCATGCAATTCGCCATCGACCAATGCAAATGCAATCATTTCTGAAAGTAAACTTATTTTTTCTGCTCGAGATTCCATGAGATTTGATTAATTTTGGCTAAAATATTATTTTTAATTTTAATTACAAAATATTTCAAAACATAGCAAGTATTTTCTAAAACCTAAAAAAATATAAGTCAATACAAGTCAAAAATTTTATATAATTAAATTTTAAACGCATGACAGAAAACCTTAAATAAACATAAACTTGTTATATGTTTAAAAATATCTTACTTGTTTTATTACTAATCACTTGTATAGTTGATATTTATGCTCAATTATCCAATAAACCGAAATATTCAACCTTCGAAATCGATGCACCCCAACTCGATTGCAAACGAAAAATTTGGTTGTATTTGCCGTTAAATTATGATAACTCCGAAAAGAAATATCCTTTAATTTATATGCACGATGGTCAATATCTGTTTGATTAAAAAACCTCTTATACCAGCGAATGGAATAATGGAATATAGATGAAACGCTCGGTTCGCTCAAGGCAAATGTGATTGTAATCGGTATTGAAAACGGTGGCGACAAACGAATGGAGGAATTAACACCATTTAAAAACTTAAAACACGGTGGCGAAAATGCCGATAAATACTTTGATTTTCTTATAAACAGATTAAAACCGCATATCGATAAAAATTACAGAACCAAAACTACAGCCAAAAAAACCTGTCTTTTTGGAGGTTCGCTTGGCTGGATTGGTTTCATTTTACGGTGCGTTAAAATATCCCAAAATATTCGGGAAAGTTGGTTGTTTTTCACCATAGTTTTGGTTTAATCGTAAAGAAATATTCGAAATAATGAATGAAACTAAAAACTTTGAAACCAAAATATATTTTCTGTGTGGCGATAACGTGGGCGACGAAGACATGCTAAAAGATTTAAATGAAATGGAATATTTAATCGATTCAAAAAGATGTAATTGTAGAAACCCAAACAAAAAAAATATTGTAAAAGACGGTCAACACAACGAAAAATTATGGCGAGAAGGATTTAAAAATGCTTATCTTTGGCTTTTTTAGAAAAGTTTTAGTCCCAATTTTCAGTTTCCAGATAATTAAAACCTACAACTTTTAACCTGTAACAAATATTTATAATATGACAAACAACGATATTTTCAAGAAACTAAGAGTAGCATTAATGCTACGAGATGACCAAATAGTTCAAATTTTAGAATTAGTAGATTTCAGAATTACAAAATCTGAACTTGGAGCGTTTTTTCGAGACGAAAAACACGAAAATTATATGGAATGTGGAGATCAAGTATTGCGTAATTTCTTGAATGGATTAGTAATTCACTTGCGCGGAACAATCGAAAATCCAAAAAATCCAAATGATGTTTTGGCACAACACAAAGCCGAAATTCCTGTAAAAGAATGTTTCAAAGCAAGACCAGAATTTAAAGCAGCACCAAAAGCCGAGTTTAAGAAAAAACCTGCATCTAACGCTAAATCTCGTGACAAAAAACCATCAGTAAAAGTTCAGGTTGTCGAAAAAGTAAAATACAATAACGGAAAAGCCAAGAAATAAATGTTATTGTTAAACCAACTTATTTCGAATCTCGAAACGAAAATCGAACATTTAGAAACTTCAAATTTAGAGATTTCTAAAAGTACGGTTGGTTGGCAAATCGACCACGCTTTAAGAGTAATAAACGGAGTGGTTTCTCAATTAAAAAAATCGAGTCCAGATGATTATAAATGGAAATTCAATTTTCCTAGAATTCTGGTTTTTACAATAAATAAAATCCCTAGAGGTAAAGCAAATGCACCAAAATCCGTTCAATCGTTTGACGGAATTAAAAAAATAGATTTAGTTAATCAAATTGAAATTGCTAAAAAGTTAGTTTTAGAATTGAACGATTTAACCAAAAAAAATAATTTTAACCATCCATATTTTGGCATTTTAAATTTAGAGCAAACGATTAAATTCTTGAACATTCATACCAATCATCATTTAAAAATAATAAACGACATACTTTTAAAAAAATAATTATAAAACTGAAATCAAGCATCTTGATGGAAATTAATTTTCGAAAAATCTTTTAAATTTAATGAATTGTATTTTCTTTGGTATTTATTTAATTTAGTAAAAAATCACTGAGCAAAGTTTTATTTGCTTTTTGAATTGTTTTTTCAAAATTTTTAAAAAAAATAAATTAAATGATAAAAATAAACTTAATATTTTAAATTAATAAATATGGAAACATTTTTAAAGATTGATATAAAAGACAACACATTTGCCAGACAATTCGAAACAATTACTACCGAAGGAATGGTTGCAATTGAATATTCGTTTCAAGAAAAAAAAATTTTTTTAACAAAAATATCATCTCCAGAAAGTTTTGATAATGAAGATTTTATAAATGATTTCTTAAAAAATATAATGGAAATTGCCTACGAACGCAAACTAAAAGTTGTTCCGATTTTGCCGAAGATTGCAATTTTTTTCAAGAAAAATAAAATTTACACCGATTTATTACCTCCTGGAATAAAAATTTAAAATTACCCAATGTTATAAAACGAAATATTTAAATTTTTATGATCAATTTCGACGAATTAAACCTTAGTATTTTAGATTTTTTCGAAAATATTCAAAAATATTATGGTTCAAAAACCGAAATATCCCAAGGATTATCTGATGAATTTACAATCGATAATCCAAAAACAACGACTTGGAATTTATCCGAATTTAATTTAGTTCAAGCTGCATATAGAGAAAATGGTAATAAATTTATGTTAGAAGGAATCGGAATTTATTTCGAAATTTCTGCAACAAACATCATTAGCTTTGATATAATCGGTCGAAATAAATTTGTTTTTACCGAAAAATATGGTAATTCGGTTTATAGGATAACTAAAATTAGATTTCACTACAAGTATTAGCGAAAAAAATAAACTTTAAATATTTTTTTCCTTTTTCAAAACAAAGTAATATTAAAAATAAAAAAAATATTTAAAATTTATTTTTAAATTTGCACTCAAATAATTAACCTACAAATATTTATGATTTTCAATTTAAAGTTTTTTTTAACAATTGTATTTTTTAATTCAATATTTTTAACTTTTTCACAATCTAAAAAAGTAGAATTTTATAAAAATGGACAAAGTGGAATAGAAATTATTTCAAAAAGCAAAAAGGGCATTACGATTATTGTAAGTACCTATAACGCAAAAATGACAATAAAAAACGAGGTTGCTCAAAAATTTTTAGATTATTACAATAAAAACAACAACATATCCGATTCGATAATAAAACTCAAAGTCAATGATGCATTAGTTTTCGGAAAATGCAAATTATCGACAAGAGCCAAAGTCACTAATGCTGGTTTTTATTATCAACGGGTTGAGTGGAAAAATGGCTTGATTGAAGAGTATCAAAAATAAAAAAAATGCTCAACTTAAAATTGAGCATTTTTTTGTTATACTTTTGGTTTGGATAAATAATAAATCGGGATTCCGAATAACATTATCAAAACTCCCCAACCACAAGTATTGGTTTGTGTAAACAATAATGCCAATGATACAGCACTTGCAATAATAATGTATATTGCTGGCAAAAACGGATAGGCAAATGCTTTATAAGGTCTTTCTAAATTAGGTTTTTTCTTACGAAGAATAAAAATTCCGTAGATTGTCAAAATATAAAAAATTAAGGCTATAATAATTACAAAATCCAATAAATCACCATATTTTCCAGTCAAACACAATGCCGATGCCCAAAAACATTGAGCCCACAATGCCCAGGATGGTACACCAGCAAAATTTAGAACCGATGCTTTTTTGAAAAATAATCCGTCTTTTGCCATTGTATAATAAACTCTTGCTCCTGCCATTATCAACCCATTGTTGCATGCAAAAGTAGAAATCATTATCATAATTGCTATTATATAAGTTCCAATATCTCCAAAAATATATTGAGATGCAACCACGGCTACCCTATCATTTTTTGCAGTTGCAATTTCTTGAAAAGGAATTACTGCCAAATACATCACATTTATTAAAATATAAATTATACTCACAACCAAAGTTCCTAAGAATAAACTTAAACCCACGTTTCGTTGCGGATTTTTGATTTCGCCTGCAATAAAAGTTACACCATTCCAAGCATCGCTCGAGAAAAGCGAACCCACCATTGCAGCAGCAATTCCTGCAATTAATGCTTTTCCAGAAATGGATGTCCAAGTGCCAGTTGCTAAATTTAAAGAAGATGTTTGCCACATATTTGCCCAATTGGCATTCCAAATATCGACTTTTGCAGCCAATAAAAATCCAAAAATCAATAATCCAAACATTGATGCAATTTTAATAACAGTCAAAATTGTTTGCATTGTTTTGCTATCTTTTACCCCGCGACTGTTCAAATAAGTCAAGAAAAAAATCATTATAATCGAAACAATTTGGGCAGCATTTATTTGAAAACTTCCTAAATCTAATAAAATATTTTCGTTACTCAAACTCGGAATTAAATAAGCCGAAAATTTCGAAAACCCAACTCCAACGGCAGCTATTGTTCCAGTTTGTATAACGGCAAAAAAACTCCAACCATATAAAAAAGCAATAAGTTTGCCATAGGCTTCTTGCAAATAAACATATTGCCCTCCTGCTTTTGGAAACATCGAACTCAATTCGCCGTAACTTACAGCTGCAATCATTGTTATCAACCCAGAAACAAGCCAAATTGCTATCAACCAACCCGCTGAACCAACTTGTCTGGCAATATCGGCACTAACTATAAATATTCCAGAACCAATCATTGAGCCAACTACTAGCATGGTTCCGTCAAAAAGACCTAGCTCACGTTTAAAATTTTCTTGATTTTCTTCTTGCATTTTTTGTTTTGGGGTTTAAAAGTTTTTGAGTTTTGTTTAAAAAAATAGATAATCCATTTTTTTAGTAGTTTGAGTTTTCTTAATTTTTATATAATTCTTAATTGAAAAGAAAATCAGGCAAAATAGTTATGGTTAGTGTGATGTATTTATTGATTAGCTTAAAATTTTTTTTGATATAAATAATATGTTCAAATAATAAAAATTCAAATCTAAACAAAATAAATACAATTTTTATATTTGTCGAAATTTTTTATTTTTGGAAATTAAAAAAATCTTATCTCAAGAATCTTTTCAAAAATCCAATATAAAATATAAAAGTATTTATTTTTATAAGTTTTTTAAGTGCAAGTAATCCAAATGTTGATTATTTATACTTCTCAATCAATCGTTTAGCCAAGATTTCGCAACTTTGGTTAAGCATTTCAAAGGCCATGTCGAAACCATTTTGCAACCCGTAATATGGATCTGGAACATCAACATTTTCGTTAGGAAATAACTCATTTAAAATAAGTTGTACTTTTTTTGAAGATTCAAAATCTGGTGCCAAATGCATAACATTTTCGTAATTGGTATTATCCATTACAAAAATATAATCGAATTCTTTAAAATGTGCTTTTTTAAACAGCTTGCCTCGTTGGTTGGAAATATCAATCCCGTTTTTCTTTGCAGTTGCGATTGAACGTTCGTCAGGTTTTTTGCCAATGTGCCAGTCGCCAGTTCCAGCAGAATCTACCTCAAATTTATCTTTCGGAAGTTTAGATGCCAGTATGCCTTCGGCCAAAGGCGAACGACAAATATTTCCTAAACAAACCATTAAAATTTTTACGGACATTGATAATTTATAAAGATAATTTTTTATGGATATCTTCTACGTATTTTTTGAATTGTTTGTCTGTAGAAACCAAATTATCTACTGTTTTACATGCGTGAAGTACTGTTGCGTGATCACGATCGCCAATTTGCGAACCAATATTGGCCAATGATGCTTTTGTAAATTTCTTCGCAAAAAACATTGCCAATTGTCTGGCTTGAACAACATGACGTTTTCTGGTTTTTGATTGCAACAACTCTAAATCTAATTGAAAATAATCAGAAACTGTTTTCTGGATATAATCTATTGATATTTCTCGTTTTACGTTTTTAACAAATTTTTCGACTACGCTTTTAGCTAAATCTACTGTAACTTCTTTTTTATTGAATGATGATTGAGCTATTAACGAAATAATTGCTCCTTCTAGTTCACGAACATTCGATTTAATGTTTTTAGCAACATATTCTACAATTTCGTCGGGCATTTCAACACCATCACGGTAAAGAATGTTTTTTAATATCGCTACACGAGTCTCATAATCAGGCTGATGCAATTCGGCAGACAAACCCCATTTAAAACGCGATAACAAACGTTGCTCGATATCTTGCATATCGACTGGAGCTTTATCGCTAGTCAAAATTACTTGTTTTCCGTTTTGGTGCAAGTAATTAAAAATATGAAAAAATACATCTTGTGTTCCGGTTTTACCAGAAAGAAACTGAACATCATCAATAATCAAAACATCGATTAATTGATAGAAATGTATAAAATCATTTCTGTTATTTTTCTTAACAGCTTCTATATATTGTTGTGTGAAAATTTCGGCAGATATGTACAAAACAGTTTTCTCTGGATATTTATCTTTAATTTCGACACCAATTGCGTGTGCCAAATGTGTTTTTCCCAGACCAACTCCACCAAAAATAAGTAACGGATTGAACGATGTTCCACCTGGTTTATTGGCAACAGCCATTCCTGCCGATCTTGCTAAACGGTTAGAATCGCCTTCTAAGAAATTGTCAAAACTATAATTCGCATTTAATTGTGATTCGATTTTTAAATTTCTAATTCCTGGAATTACGAACGGATTTCTTAATTCGTGATTTAGAGTTTTAAACGGTGCGTCAACATCTTGAGATTTTACAGTTGATCTATTGGAACTAGGAATTTTCTCTACAAATGGCTCTTTGTTACCATATGTATTTTCCATTCTAATTTTATAAAGTAATTTTGCGTTTTTACCAAGTTCTTTGGTTAGTGCAACTTTCAATAACTTAACATAATGTTCTTCGAGCCATTCATAAAAAAATTTACTTGGAACTTGAATGTGCAATGCATTATCTGTCAACTCAACTGACCTAATTGGTTCGAACCAAGTTTTGTAGGCTTGATCTTGAATATTGTCTTTTATAAATAAAAGGCAATTTTCCCATACCGATTCAGCAGTTTTGTTCATAATTGTTGTTAAATTTTTGTATTATTAATGTTTGTCTTACAACTAAAAAATAGCTGAAAATTGTTATCTTTTTGGGAGTACAAATATGTGAACAAATTTGCTTAAAAAAAATTAAAAAGAGGTTGATTTTTAAAAAATAATGTTGTAAGAGAGGTGGATTTTCAGTTAAATTTACCCTAATTTTACAAAAAAAATCGATGAACGAACACATAGAACAAATTAGAGTACGATATTCCGAAACTGACCAAATGGGGGTAGTATATCATGGCAGTTACTTGCCTTATTTTGAGATTGGTCGCGTTGAATGGCTCAGAACCAAAGGGATTTCATACAAATACCTTGAAGACAACGGAATTGGTTTGCCTATTGCTAATTTAACTTTAAATTACAAAAAATCAGCTCGTTACGACGACTTACTTTATGTTAAAACCAAACTAAAGTCATATAGTGGTGTTAAGATAGAATTTGAATGCGAGATTCACAATGAACAAAATGAGTTATTAACAACTGCTACTTTTTTATTGGTCTTTATTGATCTAAAAAATTTGCGTCCAAAAAACCCACCACAATACATTTTAGATATTATTGAAAAGTATGTTTAGTTTTAATAGTTTTTGATTTTTTTTTAACATTAGAAAACATTTTTAAGACAATAATATTTGATATTCAAAACTGTCACCCAAAACTATTTTACGAAGTGGTTTAAACTTTTTTGATTGAAGCGAAAAATTAAGATTTTTGTTTCAGATTTTGAATTTTTTTTATTGGATAGCATCGCTATCGAATAAAAAAAATCTGAAATGTGGGGCGAAAAGACAATTTTGCAGCCAATTAAAAAAAGTTTAAACCACTTCTATATATACTTCAAATAAATTATCAAAAATGTCGAAAATTATTTCGGCATTTTTTTTTCGGGTTGCGATTTCTATTTCGCAAGATAATTCCATTTTTTGAGAAATTATTTCTAGATTTTTTTCTTTTATAATGCGCATAACTTTATTCATGTTTTTGTAATCGAAATAAATTATAAAATTAACATTAATCGTTTTTTGTATTATTTTGGAATTTTCAATAACCAATTGGGCAGAGGTTTTGTAAGCAGTAATTAATCCGCCGACACCCAATTTTGTTCCACCAAAAAATCTAACCACAACAATTAACACATTTGTAATTTCAAATGACAAAATTTGGCCATAAATTGGCATTCCCGCAGTATTGCTTGGCTCGCCGTCGTCATTGGCTCTAAATTGAATTTTTTCTGTTCCGATTTGAAAAGCATAACAAAAATGTCCAGCCCCAAAATGTTGCTTTCGCAAATTCTCGAGTAATGGTTTGACTTCAGTCTCGGATTGAATTGGAAAACCATAACCAAAAAATTTACTATTTTTTTCTTTAAATAAAATTGCTTCGGTAGCTAATTCGAAAGTTTTGTAGGTATCCAAGTTTTAAAATTCTGTTTATAATAAAACAATTAATTTTTATGGCTGTAGTCTAGTTAATATATGATTTTTATTCTAGCCACAGATTTCACAGATTATCACAGATTTTTTTAAAATCGAATATTAAAAATCTTTTAAATCTGTGGCAGAAAGTTTTTATTTGAATATACTTTTTAGACCAGAGCCATTTTTATCTAATTTTTTGTTTATTAACGTTTTTGGCAACTTACAACCTTAAAATAAAAAAATATAGTATTTTTTTTTAAAATTAACACAATATTAGTAATTATCTTGCGTTATCATTAAAAAAACAGCTACTTGCTTATGTAACATCGATACTTAACCCTTAAATTATTTTAATTATGTCAAACCTAAGTATCTTCGACAAAAAATGGCTAGATGTTGTATTCGATGGAAAAAACAAAGAATACGGAGCCTACCAACTGCGCCAAGAAAACCAAAAAACATCTTTGAGAGCTTTTGCTTATGGAACAATGATTGTTTTGTCTTGTATTGGAATTTTTACTTTATCGAGCTTTTTTTCTGCTGATAAATTAACGATTAAAGATGATGAATTTGTAATTCCGTTAATCCTAACAGACATTCGTCCAGTTATTAAAGAAATTGTAATTCCAGAACCAATTATAGAAAAAACAAAAGCTGAAAGAGTTTTTTCTGATGCGGTTGAACTTAAAAGTCCAATTGTAGTAACTGCGAATACTATCACAGAAACAATTGTTGAAAATATAGACAACGGAAAAACATCTAATAATGTTGAATCTGGAACGACAAATAGTTCATTAAAAAATCCAACAAACGGAAATACTAATGAAGTTGTTGCAGTAATAAAAGTTCCGAACAACGACATTAATGATTCAAAAAAACTTGATAAACAACCAACTTTTCCTGGTGGATTAGACAAATTTCGAAATTTTGTAGGCATCAATTTCGAAAAACCAGAATTAGATGAAGAAAAAATATTAACAGTTTTAGTTTCGTTTGTTGTCGAAAAGGACGGCTCGTTAAGCAACATAAAAGCACAAAACGACCCAGGTTATGGTATTGGTCAAGAAGCAATTAGAGTGCTAAAATCATTAAGAACCAAATGGGAACCTGGAATGATAGATGGTGAAAAAGTGAGAACTTTATTCAATTTACCAATATCTATTAAAACCGAATAAATTTTTAGTCAGTTTTTTGTTTAAAACAGCATTTATTTTTAGAATGCTGTTTTTTTTATTTTAAAAAATATACTAAAGATTCTAAAATTCTCATTCCTAAATATTAATTGTTTCATTATCTTTGTCATCCGATAAATAAAAATTATGGAATCTGTTTTAGAAAATGTTTTACCAGTTGGAAAGCCAAAATGGTTGAAAGTAAAATTACCAATTGGTCAAAAATATACCGAACTGCGCGGATTAGTCGATAAATATAAACTCAACACAATTTGCACCTCTGGAAGTTGTCCAAACATGGGCGAATGTTGGGGCGAAGGCACTGCTACATTTATGATTCTTGGAAATATTTGCACCCGTTCATGTGGTTTTTGTGGTGTAAAAACGGGTCGTCCAGAAACTGTCGATTGGGACGAACCCGAAAAAGTAGCGCGTTCTATAAAAATAATGAATATTAAACATGCGGTCGTAACCAGTGTAGACCGTGATGATTTAAAAGATGGCGGATCTATAATTTGGATAGAAACCATTAAAGCCATTCGTAGAATGAATCCTACCACAACTCTTGAAACCCTAATTGGTGATTTTCAAGGAATTGAACGAAATATTGATAGAATTGTCGAAGCCAATCCAGAAGTGGTCTCGCACAATATAGAAACCGTTCGCAGATTGACCCGTGAAGTTAGAATTCAGGCAAAATATGACCGAAGTATGGAAGTTTTGCGTTATTTGAAAGAAAAAGGAATCAATAGAACCAAATCTGGAATAATGCTTGGTTTAGGCGAAACCGAAGAAGAGGTAATTCAGACTTTGAACGATTTGCGACAAGCCAATGTTGACGTTGTAACCATTGGACAATATTTGCAACCCAGCAAAAAACATTTGCCAGTCAAAGAATACATTACACCTGATCAATTTGCAAAATACGAGAAAATTGGGCTTGAACTTGGTTTTCGTCATGTCGAAAGTGGTGCATTGGTTCGTTCATCTTACAAGGCTGCAAAACATATTCTTTAAAAAATTTTTTTAATTTTTGGGTTTCAAGTTGTGAATAACTGCCAAACCTGAAACTTGAAACTTGAAACTTGAAACTTTTGAAAACAAAAATTGCAATTAATGGATTTGGTCGAATTGGTCGAAATTTATTTAGATTACTAATTGATAACCCTAGTATTGAAGTAGTTGCCATAAACGATATAGCCGATAACCTAACCATGTCACATTTGATAAAATATGACAGCATTCATGGTGTTTTGCCTTACGAATGTTCATTTGACGAAAGTCATTTAATTGTCAATCAAAAAAAATATTTATTTTTTCACGAAAAATCAATTTCTAATCTCGATTGGAAATCATTAAATATTGATATTGTTGTCGAATCTACTGGTAAATACAAATCATTTAATGAAATAAATGAACATATTCTTTCGGGTGCAAAAAAAGTGATTTTATCGGCGCCGTCAGAAGTTGATGAAATAAAAACTGTTGTTCTGGGTGTGAATCAAAATATTCTTGATGGTTCAGAAACTATTATTTCAAACGCTAGTTGCACGACCAATAATGCAGCACCAATGATGCAAATTCTGAATGATTTGTGTGGCATCGAACAAGCATATATTACAACAGTACATTCCTATACAACCGATCAAAGTCTTCACGACCAACCACATAAAGATTTAAGACGGGCTCGTGGAGCAAGCCAATCGATTGTGCCGACAACAACTGGAGCAGCCAAAGCATTGACAAAAATTTTTCCAGAATTAGAAGGCAAAATTGGTGGTTGCGGCATTCGAGTTCCAGTGCCCGATGGTTCTTTGACAGATATTACTTTGAATGTAAAACGTCAAGTTAGTATCCAAGAAATTAATCTGGCTTTTAAACAGGCTTCTCAAACCAACTTCAAAGGAATTTTAGATTATACCGAAGATCCAATTGTTTCGGTTGACATTATTGGTAACAAAAATTCTTGCGTTTTCGACGCTCAACTTACATCAGTAATCGACAAAATGGTCAAAGTTGTTGGTTGGTATGACAATGAGATTGGCTATTCGTCAAGAATAATCGACTTAATTAAGTTAATTTCAATAAAAAAATAATTATCTTAGCATTAATTTTTAAAATTGTCTATGAAAATAATAGCTTTTGTTTTTTTACTATTTGCTATGACATTGTTTTCTCAAAAGAAAGAAACAAAGTTGGTGGATAGTGTTGGCTATTATATTAAACAAGCTAATTTTAATACAAACAGATTGTATTATAAAAACGGATTAATTAATGCCCAAAAAGCAATTGATTTCTCAGAAAAAAAAAACAATCCGGAAAATAAATCTAAAGCAAATGCAACAATTGGCTATATTTATTTTAAACTTCATAAGTATAACGAAGCAATTTTATCGCTCAAAAAAAGTATAAAATACTTTGTACCAAAAAAGTCATTATCAGAAAAAGCAAGCGTATATTATTTGCTTGGTTTGTGTTTGATGGAAATTAAAAACGCAAAAGAAGCTGAATATTTTTTTGATAAAGCCGATGTAATTTATATTAATGCCAATAATTCTTCGGCTAGAGAAATGCTTAATGTACAAAAAGGAATTGTATATAAAACAAAAGGAAATCCAGAATTAGCAAGGGCTTATTTTGAAAATATTCTGGTGAATTCTGAAGACGAAGATGATGAGTTTCAAGTAAAATCCGAAGCTTTGTATCAAATTGGCACTATCGAATATGGTTTAAATAGAAACTCGTTGGCATTGAATTATCTGAATCGAGCGCTTAAAGTAAATTTAAAAAGGTCAAACCCTGAACAAAAAAGCAGAATCTTGCACGCTTTGAGTTTAGTTTCTGAAAAATTAGGTGACAAAACAAAAAGTTTTAATTACTTGAAAAATCATTTAAAAATAAAAGATAGTATTTATAATGACATTAATTTTAAAATTGAGGAAGACGAATACAATCAATTCAAAGAAATTCAGCAGTTTAAAGAACTGAATTTTAGAAAAAGAGAACTTGAAGAGAAAGAAAAAAACTCGAAATTTTCTAAATTAATTAGCATTCTTGCAATTGCATTGATATCTATTTTATCATTATTAAGTTTATCATTGTATAAAAATAATATTATTAGAAACCGAACAAATGAATTGTTAAAACAAAAAAACCAAGAACTTTTTGAAGCCAAAGACAAAGCCGAAAAAGCCATGAAAGCCAGATCTGATTTTTTGTCTACCGTTAGTCACGAACTAAGAACACCGTTAAACGCAATTACTGGAATAACGCATTTGTTAATAGAAGAAAACCCTAAAGAATCGCAAGTAGAATATCTAAAATCGTTAAAATTTTCGGGGAATTATTTGCTAACTTTTATCAACGAAATTCTAGAAGCAAACAGAATTGAGTCAAACAAAATCGCAGTTGAATATCTTAATTTTAATTTAAAAGAATTAATAGACAACATAAAAATTTCTTTGACCGAAATTGCATTGACCAATAAAAACAAAATTAATGTTGAAATTGATCCGGAAATTCCAAATATTCTAAACGGTGATCCAACCAAAATAGCACAAATACTTATAAATTTAATCAATAACGGACTAAAATTTACAAAAAACGGAACAATTTCAATTAATTTGAAAACCGAATCTGATGATTTAGAAACTTATAAAATTAAATTTTTGATTTCTGATACCGGAATAGGAATTCCTGAAAATCAAATTGAATCTATTTTCGAAAGTTTCTCGCAAGGATCTATCGAAATAAACAGAACATATGGTGGTACAGGACTTGGACTTACGATTGTAAAAAATCTTGTAGAAATTTTGGGTGGCAAAATAGAAGTCGAAAGCGAAGTCGGTCAAGGTTCGGTTTTTTGGTTTGTTATTAAATTTAATAAAACAAAAGACGAGTTGATTAATATCGAAACAAAACCAATTGATATACATAAACTAGAAGGTAAAAAAATATTGTTGGTCGAAGACAATAAAATCAATCAAATGATTACCAAGAAAATGTTAGAAAACAAAAAAGTCTTGTGTGATATAGTTGATAGTGGCGAAGATTCAATAGAATTTGTAAAGAAAAACAAATACGATTTAATTTTAATGGATGTGCATTTGCCAGGAATTAATGGAACGACAGCGACCGAAAAAATTCGAAAATTTAATAGCAAAATTCCAATAATAGCTTTAACAGCAATTTCTTTGGACGAAAACCGAGATTCTCTTTTAGCGTTTGGAATGAACGATGTATTAACAAAACCATTCGATCCAGAAGAATTTTATAAAATAATTGCTAAATATATTTAGAAATACTTTGTATTATCAAATTATTAAAAACGTTTTGGTTATCGATAAATGAACATTTGATTGGCAAAAAATAAAGATTTTCTTTAAAATTATCTTTTAATCGTGCATAATCTTTTTCGGTTGTGATTATAATTTTGTTTTGAGATAAAATCTTGAAATGCTCAATATCTTTTCTTTTAAAGTTATAATGATCTGCGAATTCTAAAATAATATTTTTATCAGATTTTAGATACTCAAAAAAAGGTTTAGGTTTAGCAATACCAGCAATAAGCAGCTTTTCGTTATCAATAATATCTTCAACTTTTATATGTTTATGGTCATTATAAATTGCTGTTTCATAATCGATAAATGTAAAAAACAATTTTTGATATGGCATTAAATTTAGTTTAGCTTCTATTAAATTTTGTTCAGGTTTCGATAAATTTTTAGGGCATTTTGTAACAATTATAATATTTGCACGTTTTGCACCATTGCAACTTTCACGCAAATTGCCCGCTGGCAAAATAAAATCATCGCAATACAAATCGTCAAAAGCTGATAACAAAATATAGGTGCTTGCATGAATTTTTCTATGCTGAAATGCATCGTCTAACAAAATAATATCGGGTTTGTTTTTTAATGACAATAAATTTTCAATTCCACTTTTTCTGTCCTCATCGACAGCAACAAGAATATTTTTAAATTTAGAATAAAACTGATAAGGCTCGTCTCCTAAAATTTCGGCATTTGAATTTTTGTTGGCCAAAACAAAACCTTTAGTTTTGCGTTTGTAACCACGACTTAAAGTTGCAATTTTATAGTTTTCGGACAATAGATTTATTAGATATTCAATTTGTGGTGTTTTTCCTGTGCCACCAACATTCAAATTACCAACACAAATAACTGGAATTTTAAATTGATAGGATTTAATAATGTTTTTATCATAAAAAAAATTTCTGAACCAAGTAACAAGACCATAAATTATAGAAAAAGGAAGCAAAAAAAGCCTAATAAATTTCATGTTTTAATTTTATTTTATTGATAAATTTTTAATAAAGCATTACAATTTCTTTGATTTCAAATTCTTTAATAATATCATTTTCAAGAAGTAATTGTAATTTTCCGGTTTGAGTAACATTTTGGATAATCCCCATAAATTTTTCTTGATTTTTATTCTCGAAAGCCATTATTATTCCCCTCTTGAAAAGTTTGTCATTATATAAACCCCAAAGTTGGTTTTGATTATTGTTTTCAAGTTCAAAAATATTTTTTTTAATAGATTCTATAATTTTATTAAAAATAATATCTTTATTAAAATCGTGGTTCATAATATTTTTTATTGAACTGGCATTGGGCAAATTATTAAAATTTGTTTGATTTACATTCAAACCCAAACCAATTATCGAATAAATAGAATTGTCAGACTTTTTGATATTTTCGATTAAAATTCCTGCAATTTTTTTATTCCCTGACATAATGTCGTTTGGCCATTTAATATAAATTTCAGGAATATTTAAACGCTCTAACGCA
Source organism: Bacteroidota bacterium (assembly GCA_031408435.1). Classification (GTDB taxonomy): domain Bacteria; phylum Bacteroidota; class Bacteroidia; order Flavobacteriales; family Flavobacteriaceae; genus Flavobacterium. The sequence goes on along the minus strand of JANNWM010000070.1, from coordinate 21,633 downwards.
TCAATAATCGACAATGTAACGGCAACATTCAAATCGAATATTTGATTTATATTCGATAGAATATTTTTTATCAAAATACTAAAAGTCAAGTTTTTACCAGATTCAGAAAGCCATTTTGATCCCATTTGACCTTTGCCATTGGTTTGAGTTTCGGCAGTAACAATTGTAAAGTTTTGAGTACTAATGTCATTAGATAAACCTTTCAAGAATTCGTTGGTAGAATCTATGGCATCGAGTTTGATTAAATTCATAAAAGATTTAGAAAAATAAAATAAAAATAACAGAATATTATATAACGTTAATACAAAATTACACTTAAAAAATGGTAACTTTGCAAACTATACAAAAAATTAAATGACTAAAAAACAAATAAATAATGATGATTTACTAGCAAACATCATTTTAGGAATCGAAGAAGTAAAAGGAGAAGATATAAATATTTTAGATTTAAGAGAAATTGACAATTCTTCTTGCGATTATTTTGTGATTTGCAACGGAAATTCGAACACTCAAGTAAACGCAATTATGAATTCTGTTCAAAAAACAGTTTCTAAATCTATCAAAGACAAACCTTGGCATGTAGAAGGTGGTGAGAATTCAGAATGGATTTTAATGGATTATGTAAATGTAGTTGTTCATGTTTTCCAGAAACACATTCGCGAATATTACAACATAGAAAGTCTTTGGGGCGATGCCAAAATTACTTTAATCGAAAATAAATACTAAAACCATAGATGGCAACCGAAAATAACAAACCAACACCGAAAAAAATTAAAATTAATCCGTGGCTAATTTACGGAATAATTATAGTTGGAATATTTGCATGGCAATTCTCTCAAACAGAAATAAATTATTCTGAGCCTGTAAAAATATCCTCATCCGAATTTAATAATTATCTAGACAAATCAGAAATTGAAAAAGTCGTAGTTTTCGATAAAACTATGGCCGAAATTTATTTGACTAAAGTAGCTTTAGCAACAGTCGATCATAAAAAAGTACAATTAGATCCATTTAAAAAACCAAATAAAGGGCCTCATTATTTTGTACAAATTGGAAATGAAGAAATTTTTCAAAATCAACTAGAAAAAGCCAGAACCGAAAAAAGACTAAACGATTATAGTTTTGCTCCAAAAAACGATTTGTTAGAACTATTATTAAATATTTTGCCTTGGGTTTTAATTATCGGAGTTTGGATATATATAATGAGAAGAATGTCAGGCGGAAATGGTCCAGGAGGACAAATTTTTAGTATTGGCAAATCTAAAGCCAAATTATTTGACGAAAAAAAAGATACCAAAACAACATTTAAAGATGTTGCAGGTCTAGAAGGCGCAAAAGAAGAAGTACAAGAAATCGTAGAATTCTTAAAAAACCCATCTAAATACACCAACCTAGGCGGTAAAATTCCGAAAGGAGCATTATTAGTTGGCCCTCCAGGAACAGGAAAAACATTATTAGCCAAGGCAGTAGCAGGCGAAGCTAATGTGCCATTTTTCTCGCTTTCTGGTTCAGATTTTGTTGAAATGTTCGTTGGTGTTGGTGCTTCTAGAGTTAGAGATTTGTTTAAACAAGCCAAAGATAAATCACCAGCAATTATCTTTATCGACGAAATTGATGCTGTTGGACGTGCACGTGGAAAAAATACTATGTCTGGCGGAAATGACGAACGTGAAAACACATTAAATCAATTACTTACAGAAATGGATGGTTTTGGCACCAATACCAATGTAATTGTTCTAGCAGCAACTAATCGTGCTGATGTATTAGACAAAGCTTTAATGAGAGCAGGTCGTTTTGACAGGCAAATTTATGTTGACTTACCAGATATTCGCGAACGCGCAGAAATTTTTAAAGTACATTTAGAACCTTTGAAAAAAGTAGAAGGTTTAGATTTAGACTTTTTAGCAAAACAAACTCCGGGATTTTCTGGTGCAGATATAGCAAATGTATGTAACGAAGCCGCATTAATTGCAGCAAGACATGATAAAATAGCTGTCGATAAACAAGATTTTCTAGATGCTGTCGATAGAATTGTTGGTGGTCTAGAAAAGAAAAACAAAATAGTAACGCCAGACGAGAAAAAAGCAATCGCAATTCACGAAGCTGGACACGCAACCGTAAGCTGGATGTTGGAACACGCAGCGCCTCTTATAAAAGTTACAATTGTACCAAGAGGTCAGAGTCTTGGTGCGGCATGGTACTTACCCGAAGAAAGATTGATTGTTCGTCCTGACCAAATGCTTGACGAAATGTGTGCCACAATGGGCGGAAGAGCAGCCGAAAAAGTAATTTTTAATAAAATTTCGACTGGTGCATTGAGCGATCTAGAAAAAGTAACCAAACAAGCTCGGGCAATGGTTACGGTTTATGGTTTAAATGATAAAATTGGCAATATTACTTATTATGACTCTTCGGGTCAAAGTGAATATAATTTTTCGAAACCATATTCTGAAGATACTGCAATGATTATTGATAAAGAAATTTCGTTATTAATAGAAGGTCAATACCAAAGAGCTATTCAAATTTTGGAAGATAACAAAGATAAACTAAACCAATTGGCAACTATTCTAATTGAAAAAGAAGTTATTTTTAAAGACGATTTAGAATTGATTTTCGGAAAACGTGAATTTGATAGAAATTTGCAGGAAGAAACATCATTGTAAATCTATAAATCATAAAAATATTAAATCCCAAAAGAATTGATTCCTTTGGGATTTTTTTTAAATTAAAATTTGAACTTTGTTTTTTGTTTTTTTATTAACTTTAATATTAAACAAAAAATATAGATTTGTAATAAAAATAAAATTATGATACAGTTTATTATTTTTACCATTCAAAAAATTGTCGCTTTTATATATTTAATTCTTAATAATTATTTAACATAAAGAATGTAATAAAAAACCAATTCGATCGTCTTATTAATAACAAAATTAATTTTATGCCATTTAAAAAATATTATTTTCTATTATTATTTATTTTATTAGGAATTTTAACATCATTTTCGCAAGAGAAATATACACTTTCAGGAACAATATCCGATGCTAAAAATAACGAAACATTAATTGGTGTAAACGTTACCATTCCTGAGTTAAGAACTGGAATAACGTCCAACGAATATGGCTTTTATTCGATAACATTACCTAAGGGAATATATAAAGTTGTAGTTTCAAACTTAGGTTTTCAAGCAAAAGAAGAAACTGTAGAATTGAATAAGAATACTAAATTTAATTATCAATTATCAAGCAGTGAGCAAGTTTTAGAAGAAGTTGTTCTAGATAGCAAAAAAACCAAAACCAATATCCGATCGACCGAAATGAGTGTTAACAAACTTTCGGTTTCGACCATAAAAAAGATGCCTGTTGTTTTGGGAGAAGTCGATATTATTAAATCATTATTATTGTTGCCAGGTGTAACCAATGCTGGCGAGGGTGCATCGGGTTTTAATGTTCGTGGTGGTGGTGCCGATCAAAATTTAATACTTTTGGACGAAGCTACAATTTTTAATTCTTCGCACGTTTTTGGATTTTTTTCGGTTTTTAATCCAGATGCAATTAAAGATTTAAAATTGTATAAAGGTGGTATTCCAGCTCGTTTTGGTGGTCGTGCCTCTTCGGTTTTAGAGATTTATCAGAAAGATGGAAACAGCAAAAAATTCAGCATGAATGGCGGAATAGGTTTAATTTCTAGCCGGTTATTACTCGAAGGTCCAATCGACAAAGGAAAAGGTTCGTTTTTGGTGGGCGGACGTGGTTCGTATGCGCATTTATTCTTAAAGTTATCCGAGGAGTTAAAAGACAATACAGCTTATTTTTATGATTTAAATGCCAAAATAAGTTACAAATTAAACGAAAATAATAATCTTTATTTATCAGGATATTTTGGTCGTGATGTAGTTGGAATAAGCAAAAGTTTCGTTAATACTTACGGAAATACAACCATGAATTTAAGATGGAACCATTTGTTTTCAGATAAATTGTTTTCGAATTTATCGTTAATTTATTCTGATTATTATTATGGCTTAAACTTAGATTTAGTAGGTTTCAATTGGGATTCGGGTATTAAAAACTATAATCTCAAGTACGATTTTAAAAATTATATATCAGAAAAGACCAAACTTAATTTTGGTATAAATGCTATTTATTATCAATTTAATCCAGGAACACTGTCGCCATCAAAACCAAGTTCTGGAATCAATTTTCAGCAATTAGACAAAAAAAATGCATTTGAACCAGCTTTGTATTTAGATGTAGAAAACAAGATTACTAACGATTTATCTATCAATTATGGTTTGCGGTCTAGTATGTTTTACAGACTTGGAGCGTCAAGAGTTTTTACATATGCCAATGACGAACCTGTTGATTATGATCCTAATTTAAAAATATATTCAGAAGCAAAACCAATTGGATTTAAAGAATTTGAGACTAATAAATCTATTGAATTTTTTAATAATTTAGAACCAAGATTTGCAGCGTCTTATGCCTTTAGTGATACCAAATCGGTTAAACTGAGTTATAATCGAATGGTTCAATATTTGCAATTAATATCTAATACTTCCTCGCCTACTCCACTTGATATCTGGACACCAAGTGATGCGTTTATTAAACCACAAATTGCAGATCAAGTTGCAGCTGGTTTTTTTACTAATTTTAGCGATGATAATTTTTCGATAGAAGCCGAAACTTATTACAAAAAAATTCAAAATAGATTAGATTATATAGATGGCGCACAGCTTATTGCAAACGAAAATATCGAAAGAATAATTTTAAACGGACAAATGCGAACTTATGGTTTAGAGTTTATGTTACGTAAAAATAAAGGTGATTTTCAAGGTTGGATTTCTTATACTCTAGCCAAATCAGAACAACAAACTCCGGGTCGTAAAGCTGGAGAAGTCGGAATAAATAATGGCCAATGGTACAACTCGGCTTATGATAAAACACATAATTTAGCAGTTACAGGATCTTATAAATTAAACGAAAAATGGAGTTTTGCATCTAATTTTGCAATGCAATCTGGTCAACCAGTTACTTATCCTAAAGGTCAATATACTTTTAATCCTACCGGACAATTTGATGAACCTGGATTAACTGTTCCAGTTTATGGATTAAGAAATAGCGACCGTTTGCCACTTTATCATCATTTAGATTTGTCAGCAACATTAACCTCAAGAAAAAATAAACTGAGAAATTGGCAATCTGAATGGGTTTTTAGCGTTTATAATGTATATAATCGTCAAAATGCAGCTTCGATAGCTTTCAGACAAAACACAGATACTGGAAATAACGAAGCAGTAAAAACATCGATTTTCGGAATAGTTCCAGCAATTAGTTATAATTTTAAATTTTAATATTATGAAAAATCTTATAATAATATTCGTAATTTTTTTAACATTAATAGGTTGTACCGAAGTTGTCGATATTCCCTTGGATACCGAAAACCCAAGATTAGTTGTTGAAGCCAATATCAAATGGCAAAATGGCACAAGCGGTGAAGAACAAAGCATTAAGTTAACAACAACAACCAATTTTTATACTAAAACAATACCAAAAGCTTTGGGAGCAATAGTTTCTGTAAAAAACAATGCTACTAACGAAGTTTTTGCTTTTATTGAAACCCCAAATTCAGGATTGTATAACTGTAATAACTTTAAGCCAGTTATTAACGATACTTATACCATAAATATTAAATATAAAGACACTGAATACCAAGCAACAGAAAAATTAATATCCGTTTCGGAGATTGTAGACGTAATTCAAGAAGCTAACGGTGGTTTGAATGGCAAAAAGATTAGAGTTCGTGCAATTTATAATGATCCACAACCAACTGCTGATTATTATTTATTTAATTACTCTTTTCCTAATTTAGAAGGAATGAAACCTGATTTTTATGTATCTGATGATATTTTTTACAACGGGAATCAATTTTATAGTGTTTCTTTCAAAGATGATTTAAAAGTTGGCGATATAGTAAAAATGACCCATATGGGAATTTCGCAACAATATTACAATTATTTAAATATATTATTAAGTTTGGCTGGAAGTGGCGGCGGTGGCGGTCCATTTTCTGCTCCGCCTGTTTCGGTTCGTGGCAATTTTATAAACAATCAAAACGAAAACGATTATCCTTATGGATATTTTAGTTTATCGCAAACCGATTCTAAAGAATATGTTATTAAGTAATTAATAATTTTAACGTAAAATTACATTAGTAACAACATCACGACGCAATTCTTCATTAATTAATTTAATAATTTTATCTTTACCATAAGTCAATTCTTCACGCAAAACAGCCGAAGTCAATTCGACATACAATGTACCATTTTTCAAGATTACATTTCTAGTGTAACTATTTACACCATTGCCCATTAACGATTTCCAAGCTTCTTTGACCACTACTTCGTCAATACCTGGTTGCAATTTGTTTTTCTCGATAATTTCTTTCAAAACATCAGCGATAGAGCTTTCGTTACTGGTTCTTTTTGCCATTATTTTACCGAATAAAGAATTGGTTTTTTATAATAATATTCAATATTTGCATCATTTTTTACAACTAATTTTTCATCCGAAATCGAAATCAATTCGTCTTTCCATTTTGCAAACTCTGTCGAGTATTCTATGTATGTTTTATTATCTTTTGTAACTATTTTGACTTTTTCAGCAAATTCATTTACCAAATATTTTCCGTTAAATTGCGGCGTAACTTTATGTCGAAAACCAACATTTTTATCGATTTTAAAATAATCAATAGTTTCATTAATTTTATAATCTTTATCGTTAGAATCAGGCAAAACTACTTTCTCAATTTCCCAATAACCATTCAATTTTGCAATATCTTCGGGAATTATTTGTTGTCTGCATGATATTAAAATTAATAATAAAAATGCAATTATAAAACTATTTTTCATAATTTTTTTGTATTTTGGAGCCAATCCAGCTATGCAATTCAATCTTTTTCTCTAAAAACTTTTTTTCTACAAACTTTCAGGAACTTCCTTTGGTCGTTCTGCAAGTTTAAGAAAAAATAGATTTTATCAAAAAAGGATTTCCTTTTTTATCTGGGCTAAAAGCCATCGATTAATTCACAAATTTAGCAATTAAAAAACTTAGATTAAACCTTTTTGAAATTTTAAAGTCTTAATTAAAACTAAAATTTACTATTATGTATAAAAAATTTATTTTAACATTCGCAATAGCGTTCCAAATTGGTTGTAGCAAAGACGAAACAACCATAGAACCAACAATTGTTCCAACCTCTATTACAACTGAAACAATGTATTTTCCACCATTAACTGGCACAAGTTGGGAAACAAAAACAATAGCAGATTTAGGTTGGAAACAAACTGGTGTACAACCGTTACTCGATTTATTAGATCAAAAACACACTAAAGGATTTATTGTTTTAGTGAATGGTCGCATAGTTTTAGAAAATTATTTTAACGGACACGATGCAACCTTGCCTTGGTACTGGGCAAGTGCAGGAAAGACTTTAACATCTACAGTAACAGGAATAGCGCAACAAGAAAACTTAATTAACATAAATAATAAAGTTTCGCAATATTTAGGCACAGGTTGGACAAGCGAAACTTTGGCACAAGAAAATTTAATAACTTGCAAAAATTTGTTAACCATGACATCAGGACTTGATGATACTACCGATGAAATCAATACTGCAAGTCTAATTTACAAAGCCGATGCCAATAATCGTTGGGCTTATCACAATGTGTATGTTAAATTACAAGATGTAATCGCAGCAGCTAGTGGACAAAGTTGGGAAAATTATTTTAACGATAAATTAAAAAACAAAATCGGAATGACTGGTGAATGGAAAACTTCTGGAAACAGTCAAGTATATTGGAGTACAACCCGAAGCATGGCAAGATTTGGTTTAATGATTCTCAATAAAGGAAAATGGGAAAATAACCAAATTCTAAATGAAACATTTTATAACGAGGCTACTAATACTTCTCAAAATATAAATCTAAGTTATGGCTATTTGTGGTGGTTGAACGGGAAATCGAGTTTTCATTTACCAAGTTCTCAAATTACTTTTCAAGGCACATTAATTCCTGCTGGCCCAACAGATATGTTTATGGCTTTAGGCAAAAATGATCAAAAAATTTATGTAATTCCAAGCAAAAAAATGGTAGTCATTAGAATGGGCGAAGTATCCGATGCAGCTAATCCAACATTTGCATTGTCAGGTTTCGACGAATTGTTATGGCAAAAAATTAATGGTCTATACTAATTTAAAAATTTTGAAAGAAAAACTGCTTCTATTGGCAGTTTTTTTATTTAAATTATTTTCTTCCAAATCTTTTTATTAAACCTAATACAAAAAAGAAAAGACCAATAATAAGCAATCCAAAATAAATAGTTAAATTTTTATCTCGAATGAAATTAGCTATAAAAAAACTTATAATACTGACAATATAAAATGTCATTGAAGTATTATTCTTAATAAAATTAGAAAACATAATATATTATTTAAAAAACGAATCTACAAATTCGTACTTATTAAAAACCTGTAAATCTTCTATTCCCTCACCTACTCCAATATATTTTACTGGAATTTTAAATTGATCAGAAATTCCAATCACAACGCCACCTTTTGCCGTTCCGTCAAGTTTGGTTACTGCAAGACAAGTAACTTCGGTTGCTGCGGTAAATTGTTTGGCTTGTTCAAAAGCATTTTGACCTGTTGAACCATCAATAACCAACATAACATCGTTTGGAGTATCGGCAACAACTTTTTGCATAACACGTTTTACTTTTGTAAGTTCGTTCATTAAATTTATTTTGTTATGTAAACGCCCAGCGGTATCAATTATAACAATGTCAGCATCTTGAGCGACAGCACTTTGTAAAGTATCAAATGCTACCGATGCTGGATCGCTTCCCATATTTTGCTTAACCAATGGCACCTGAACACGATCCGCCCAAACTTGCAATTGGTCGATAGCTGCAGCTCTAAAAGTGTCGGCTGCACCAAGAACGACTTTGTAACCCTTCTTTTTAAACTGATAAGCTAGCTTGCCAATAGTCGTAGTTTTACCAACTCCGTTTACACCAACTACCATCAATACATAAGGTTTTATTCCTACTGGAATTACAAATTCAGTTGCTTCGCCAAGATTGGTTTCTGATAATAAATCGGATATTTCGTCACGAAGAATAGAATTTAATTCATCTGTTCCTAAATATTTATCTTCTGCAACTCTAGTTTGTATTCTTTTTATAATTTTTAAAGTAGTGTCAACACCTACGTCTGATGCCACAAGAACTTCTTCGAGATTATCAAGAACCTCATCATCTACTTTGGATTTTCCAACAACAGCTTTAGTTAATTTAGAAAAAAATGAGGTTTTGGTTTTTTCCAAACCTTTGTCCAAAGTTTCTTTGGTTTCTTCATTAAAAACTTGTTCTTTTTTTTCTGGCGAAAATAATTTTTTAAAAAAACTCATTATTATTTTGGATTTTAGATTTGAAATTTAAAATATGGAATTTCCTCAATAGATAAAATAATTATTACAAATTTACAAATAATCTATCGAATTTTTATAAGAAATTTTGATTTTGTGTTTTGTTAATGTCTCTTCTATAAGAATAATTTGAAAAATCATATAATCGTTTTCGACAAGCTCTATTTAAATGGAGACCAGAGTTTTATCCAAAGGAATAAATAGATGAAGCTAACATTTTAAATATTTCAAACCAATAGTTACAAATAATTTTAATAAAAAAAGCTATTTTCTTTCGAAAATAGCTTTAATAAATTGTACAGAAGTTGATTATTTATTTTTCAAAAACTCATCAACTAATTCAGGTTGCATAATGCTTTCAACGAAAGTGTATGCTCCAGTTTTTGGAGATTTAACCATTTTGATTGCTTTAGACAATCTTTTAGATGCTGTTTGTAACGATGCTACGGTTTTCTTTGCCATGACTAATTTATATTATTTGAAATTTTTATAAAAATAAAAATATCTTATTATTATTTAATTTCTTTGTGAACTGTTACACGTTTCAAGATTGGATTAAATTTTTTAATCTCTAATCTGTCTGGAGTATTTTTTTTGTTCTTTGTTGTTATATAACGAGAAGTTCCAGCTACACCAGTTGTTTTGTGTTCTGTACATTCTAATATTACCTGAATTCTATTGCCTTTCTTTGCCATCTTGCTTTTTGTTTATTGTCTTCGGAAAAGATTATTTAATAAATCCTGCTGTTTGAGCTTTTTTCAAAACTGCAGCAATTCCATTTTTATTGATTGTTTTTATTGTAGATGCAGCTACTCTTAGAGTAATCCATCTGTCTTCTTCAGGAAGATAAAAACGCTTTTTAACTAAGTTTACAGAAAATTTTCTCTTAGTTTTATTCATAGCATGAGATACGTTGTTTCCAACCATTGCTCTTTTACCTGTAAGTTCACAAACTCTTGACATTATATCTTATCTTTTATCGTTATTCAAAATCAGGGTGCAAAGAAAGTAAAAATAAACCTATTTACAAAACTTTTATTAAACATTTTTTAAAATTTCTTTTAATGTCATTTCCAGTGCTTTATTTACGGCTCTATCTATCACTTTTTCTCGTGGTTGACCAAAACTAAATTCTTGAACCAATACTTCTTTTGGTGTTGCAAGTGCAATAAAAACAATACCAAGTTCTGCATTTTCATCTCCTTTTGATGGACCTGCGTTTCCGGTTGTGGCAATGGCATAATCAGTTTTCATCATTTCTTGAATATTGATAGCCATTTGTTTGGCAACATTGGCACTCACAACAGAGTTTTGTTCAATAAATGATTTTTGAATTCCTAAAACATCAATTTTTGTTTGGGTTGCATAACTAACTACGCTTCCTTTAAAATATTTCGAACTTCCAGCAACAGAAGAGATTACTTGTGCAATTTTTCCTCCTGTGCAACTTTCTGCGGTAGAAATTGTTAGGTTTTTTTGCGATAATAATCTGCCTACAATTACTTCGATTGTTTCATCGTCTGCAAAACCGACAATTATTTCGCCAATTATTTTGGTCAACGAAATTACTAATTTTTCGATGGTATTTTCTAACAATTCTTTGTCTGTTCCTCGTGCTGATAATCGCAAACGCACACGACCTGGACTTGGCAAATAGGCTAGTTTTATAAAATTAGGCAAGTTATTTTCCCAATCTTCGATGCGCTCGGCTATTATACTTTCTCCTTGTCCATAAGTTAAAATTGTTTTATGTATTATGTATGGTCGTTCGTATTCTTTGACAATTTTTGGAATAATTTCGTTGGTCAAAATACTTTTCATTTCATAAGGAACACCAGGAAGCGAAATGAAAACTGTATTTTCTTTCTTGATCCACATTCCAGGTGCTGTGCCGACAGCATTGTGCAACACTTGACACATAGACGGCACAAGTGCTTGGTCTTTATTTACTTGCGATGCTGGAATTTTTAAAACCTTTTCGAATAATTCGACAACATGGTCTTCTACATCTTGATTTCTAATTAATTTATCATTAAAATATTCGCAAATTGTATGTTTTGTTATGTCGTCTTTTGTTGGACCTAACCCGCCAGTAATTATAACTAAATCGACTTGGTCTTGAAGTTTTGCAAAAGTATCTAAAATATGGTTTTTGTTATCTGAAATCGAAATCATTTCGCAAATTTCGACTCCAATTTTGTCTAATGATTTGGCTATAAATCCAGAATTAGTATCGGTTATTTGTCCAATTAATATTTCGTCACCGATTGTTACAATTGTTGCTTTCAAGTTTTATTATGGAATTAGGAATTTTCGGATTTTTATTCTAAAAAATCCAATTAATATTGATTTTTTAGAAACCAGTAAAGATGCTGTGTAGTACATATTTACTTAAAACAGTAGGTTACAGGTTAAAATCTTTTTTGATTTCAATTACCGCATTATCAACTTGTGTTTTAATGCTTTTATATGTATCTTTTATTTCTTTGCGTTTGCCTTCTTTTTTTGCCCAAGCTTCGACTAACAAAATCTCTTCGAATGCAACACTCATTCCCATTAAATCTAAAGTTGGTTTTATTTTATGGGCAAATGCATGGGCTTTATTGTAATCTTTTTCTTCAATTCCTGCTTTGACTTCTTTTAAGTCTTCTGGAATTTCACTCAAAAACAAATCGATTATTTGCATAACAAAATCGTTGTCTCCGTCGGACAATGCATGAACTTTTGATAAATTATAGTGTAATGCCATTATTTTACTTGTATTCTAAATAATTTATTTCCTTCTAAAAAACCTTCAAGAACATCGTTTTCTGAAACTTTTGCCACGCCAGATGGTGTTCCTGTAAAAATTATATCTCCAATTTTTAATGTAAAATATTGAGAAACATAAGCAATTATCTCATCTATTTTCCACATCATACATAAGGTAGAAGATTTTTGAACCGAAATTCCGTTTTTTAATAGTTCAAAACTAAGATTTTCTAATGAATTAAAATTACTTTTTAACATAAAATCTCCTAAAACCGCAGAACCATCAAACGCTTTGGCTTTTTCCCAAGGCAATCCTTTGGTTTTGAGTTTGTCTTGCAAATCTCTTGCTGTAAAATCGATTCCTACGCTAATTTCGTCATAATATTTATGAGCAAATTTTGCATCGACGTATTTTCCGACTTTATTTATTTTGACAATTATTTCGATTTCGTGATGAATTTCATTAGAAAATTCTGGAATAACGAACGGATGTTGTTTCAATAAAACAGCCGAATCGGGTTTCAAAAAAACTACTGGCTCGGTTGGTCGTTCGTTGTTTAATTCGGCAATGTGTTCTGGGTAATTTCGCCCAATACAGATTATTTTCATTATTTTTCAGTTTTCAGTCTCAGTTTTCAGTCTCAGTTCGCAGTTTGGCCTCACATTAAGTAACCAAAAACTGAAAACTGCGAATGAAAACTTACATTTTGCACCCAAATTTTTCAGGATTATTTATCATATAATTAATAAGTTTGCCAACTTCAATGCTTTTGTTATTTAGTTTTTCAAAAGTTTCGTTTTCAATATATTTACAATCTAGTGCAAATTTTAACCAAACATTAGTTTCTGAATTTTCAGCATCGCTATCAGTTAACTTACTTATAAAATGATTAACATAACGCCTTTTTCTATACGATTCAGCAATATTTGCAGGAACACTTCTTGATGAACGTCGAACTTGGTCAGTTAATGAATATTTTTCTTCTTTTGGAAATGATTTTGATAATTCAAATATTTCCATTGCTAATTCAAATGATTTTTGATAGGCAAGTAGTTCTTTAAAATCCATATCTTTAATTTAATTTCGGTTTTTATTCTCAGTTTTCAGTTGCCCACTTCGACTGAAAACTGAGACTGCAACTTTCTTATGACTGAGACTGAAAACTGAGACTTAAAACTTATTTTGTATTCATTTTTCTTAACTTAATAGCTGTTAAAACTTTTTTGGTATATAAAGGAAAATCAGCATTTTGAATCCAACTGAAATAACCTGGTTCGGTTTCTAGTACTTTGTTGACTTTTACGCCTTTGTGTTTTCCGAAAGTGAAAATTTCTTCGTTGTCTTTGTCGAAAGCAATCATTCCTGCGAAATCGGCAATTTTTTTGCGCGTTGTATATTCAGAAAGCGTTTTCATATCGTTTTCTAAATCTGGATAACGGTCTAATTGTGCTTTTAGAATTTCGTATGTTGCATTGGTATCAGCTTCGGCTGTATGTGCGTTTTCTAGAGCATTTCCAGTATAAAATTTTAATGCTGCTGATAATGTTCGTTCTTCTTTTTTATGAAAAATGGTTTGAATATCGACTGAGACTTTGTTTTTCATATCGAAATCTACACCTGCACGAAGTAATTCTTCTGCTAATAATGGAATATCGAATCTGTCAGAATTGAAACCTGCCAAATCTGAATCTTTTATCATATTGTAAACTTGACTTGCCAACTCGTTGAATGTAGGTTCGTTAGCCACTTTTTCATTTGTAATTCCGTGAACTAAAGTAGTTTCATAAGGAATTGGAATTGTTGGATTCACGAGCCAAGTTTTGCTTTCTTTGTTTCCGTTTGGAAAAACTTTTAGTATCGATATTTCTACAATTCTGTCTTTTCCAATATCGATTCCTGTAGTTTCAAGGTCAAAAAAGCAAATTGGGCGTGTTAGGTTTAATTCCATTTATTTTATTTTTTTGCCACAAAGTCGCAAAGTTTAATTTTTCTAATTCAAATCTCTTTTCTTCTTCGTTTTTGTTGAGCTTATGCTTTGCAACCACAAGACTTGTTTCTTGGCTTCGGCTAAGGTAGTTGGCAATTGTTTGGATAAAAGTTCCGTGCTTAACTTGCTTCGTTCCTGAAATGATATTTTGTAATTCATTGGTCATTTTTTAAAATAAATTTTTTAGAATTTGGTAGCATTAGCCCTGATTGAAGGGAAAATCCTTTTTTAATTTCAATTGCCACGGGTTTAAACCCGTGGCAATTGAAATTAAAAAAGATTTGGAATGAAAGCAGGAAATAGCTCCTAAAAATCTCTATTCACATCAAATGCCTCTAAATATTCTGCAACTCTTTTAACGAAACTTCCGCCTAGTGCGCCATCGACAACACGGTGATCGTAACTGTGCGAAAGGAACATTTTTTGACGAATGCCAATGAAATCTCCTTCTGGAGTTTCGATAACCGCAGGAACTTTTCGGATTGCACCCAAAGCCATAATTCCGACTTGCGGTTGGTTGATGATTGGTGTTCCAAAAACGCTTCCAAACGTTCCGACGTTAGTAACTGTGTAGGTTCCGCCTTGAGTGTCGTCTGGTTTTAGTTTGCCTTGTTTGGCACGATTACCAAGATCATTAACGGCTTTTGCCATTCCGACAAGGTTGAGTTGATCTGCGTTTTTAATGACTGGAACAATAAGGTTTCCGTTTGGTAATGCAGCTGCCATTCCGAGGTTTATGTTTTTCTTTTTGATGATATAATCGCCTTGTACAGAGATATTCATCATCGGGAAATCTTTTAATGCTCTGGCAATTGCCTCCATCAAAATTGGTGTGAAAGTCAGTTTTTCGCCCTCGCGTTTTTCGAAAGCTGCTTTGACTTTATCTCGCCATTTTACGATATTTGTAACGTCAACTTCGATGAACGATTGCACGTGTGCCGAAGTTTGCACCGATGCGACCATATAGCCAGAAATTAGCTTGCGCATTCTGTCCATTTCGATAATTTCATCGCCGCCGTTTACTGATATTGGTTGTACGTTGTGAGTTGTTGGTTGTAGGTTTTGAGCAACTTGTACCACCTCGATTGTGCTCGGTGCGACAACTGGTTTCTGATTATTGCTATCTGCAACTTGAACTCCGCTATCTGCAACCTGAACACTGCTTTCTGAAATCTGCGATCTATTTTTAACGTAATCTAAGATATCAGTTTTTGTCAATCGACCGTCTTTTCCTGTTCCTTGAATAAGTTCTAGTTCTACAAGCGGAATTCCTTCTGATTGCGCTATGTTTTTAACTAATGGCGAATAGAATTTATCCGAATCGCTAAAATCTGCTGCTGGAATTGCAACAGATTCTTTAATGACCTCGATTGTTTTTTCAGTTTCTTGAACTGCGATTGGTGCAGATTCAATAATTGAAGTAGCGGCATTCCCGCCTTCGGTTTCAATAATTGCTATGGTTTGACCAACTTGAACTAAATCGTCTTTTTGGAAAAGTTGTTCGACTAGAATTCCTGCAACTTCGCTAGGAACTTCGCTATCGACTTTGTCTGTTGCAATTTCTAAAACTGCTTCGTCCATTTCGATTTTGTCTCCAACTTGTTTCAACCAATTGGTTATTGTTGCTTCTGCGACACTTTCTCCCATTTTTGGAAGTTTCAATTCAAATCTTGCCATAATAATATGTATGAAAAAATATTTTTTGTTTTTGTTGTTGCAAAAATAGTAAATGTTTTTATGAATTTGTCACGAATTAATAGAATTCTTTATTTACCAAAAATGCACAAAGGCACAAAGTTTTTGCTATGAACTACTAATTGAAATCTGCTACCCGAATTACTTCGCCTCGATCATTAGAACTGTTGCTGCCAATCAGAAAATCAGAATTTTGAGGTAAGATTTTAAACGTTAAATTATTGTTTTTATTGGTTTCAAATAATTTGATTATTGTTTTGAAATTGATGTAATTGTTGTCAAAAATAATTTCGCAATTCGTTTTTGGCGAAATCGATTTCGTAGTCTCGAAGTTTCGAGATGACATTTGGACTGGTTTTTTGAATTGATTTTCGAGTTTTTGCTTCAAGTTTTCATTATCAGAAATCAGGATATAATTTTCTGGTTCGGTTTTGGAAACTGGTTTGCCTTGAAACTTTTTGATGAATGAAAATAAAACAATTCCGATTTTCATAAAAATTGAAAAAAAAACAGAAACCTTGAAGTGCTTTTTATAGAAAAAATTCATCGCTTCTTGAAAACGTTTCATGTAAGTTCCGTCTTTTACAGTGCTTTCACCTTTGTAATGAATGACTGATGTTTCGTGTAAATAATAGTTGTCGTATCCTTTTTGTGCAACCATATAACTCAAATCAATATCGTCAGAATACATGAAACATTTCTCGTCGAATCCGCCAATTTCTTGGTATAGTTCTCGTTTCATTATCATAAATGCACCAACTAAAATATCAACTTTTCCTGATTGATTTTCATTCAAATGTTGTGCATAATATTTCCCGAAAATGTTCGAAAATTTATACAATCCGAAAATTTTTGTGAATGCAACAAATGGAGTTGGCACACCACGTTTGCATTCTGGCAAGAATTTTCCTGTTCCGTCAATCAGTTTGCAACCGATTATTCCAGTTTTCAGTTGGCAGTTTTGAGTTGGCAGTTTGAAATATTCAGAATTAAATATTTTCTCAAAAGTATCTTCGGCAACAACTGTATCTGGATTTAAAATGCAAATATATTCGCCTTTCGCAACATCAACTCCAATATTATTTCCTTTTGGGAAACCTGAATTTTCTTTGTTTTCGATGAGTTTGATGTTTGGAAAACGTTTTTTAATCATTTCACAGCTATCATCTGACGAATTGTTATCGACTACAATCATCTCTGCATCAAGGTTATGAATGGAATTTTGAACGCTAATAACGCAAAGTTCGAGAAAATATCGAACGTTGTAATTTAGGATGATTATGGATAATTGCAAGTTAGTTGAAAGTTTATTTTTAAAATTATTGCAATAGTTTATTTAATAAATTTGGGTTTTGCGAATTATTCCAGAACAAAATTAAATCTATTGATGATGAATTTTCATCATATTTATAATACAAAGTGGTTTGTTTTGAAATTACAAACGAATAATAATTATTGACAGAATTGTAAATTCCTATTTCAGGAGCTTTTGATAAAGTATCAATAAAATCGTAAACTAAAATTAGAAATTTGTCAGATTCTTTCTGGTTCCATTTAGACAAAATAAAATTTGTTTCTTCAAATAAAGTCAGTTTAGATAATTTTGACCAAATGATTTTAACCATTTCTTTTGAAATTAAATTTTAACTCAATTTCTTTCCAAACTTCATCATTTGTAAAAGTTTCGCCTCTTTCTATTTGTTCACAGCCTAATTTCAATAATTTTTGTAACAAAATTTCTTGTTCGGGCGTATTTTTTTGCTGAATTATTTCTTGGTTCGTTTCATAAACCGTTTGAGATTCTTGAACAAAACTTGGACTTTGGTCTGATGAATATTTTTTTGGAGTTTCCATTGTAAATAATTTTAAAGTTCAAATATACGATAAATTTCTAAAAAAGATAGCCGAAAACTTCCTGAAAATACCTAAAACTTTGATTGATAACCCCGACAGGAAGGAAAATCCTTTTTAGATTTCGTTTTTTCAACGAGACCAAAAAAGATTTGGGAGGATGGCGGGAACAATCATTCCAAAAATGCCTAAACTTTCGTTACTAATAAAAATTCATTAATCGCAATTAATAGCTTACTTTTGCAAAAAATTAGCGTTGTGAATTACTTATCTGTTGAGAATATATCGAAATCTTTTGGCGAACGAACATTGTTCGAAAATATTTCGTTTGGGATTAATAAAGACCAAAAAATTGCTTTTATCGCCAAAAATGGCTCGGGAAAAACCTGTATAATGAAAATTATTAACGGCGAAGACGAACCCGATACTGGAAATGTGGTTTTGAGAAAAGGTATTAATATGGCTTTTTTGAGTCAAGATGCCAATTTGCAAGACGAATTAACAATCGAAGAAAGCATTTTTGCGAGCGATAATCCGATTTTGAAAGTGATTGAAGCTTATGAAAAAGCGCTTGAAAATCCCGAAGATTCCGATGCATATCAAAAAGCATTTGACGGAATGGACCAACACAATGCTTGGGATTTTGAGACACAATACAAGCAGATTTTGTTTAAATTGAAGTTAGAAGATTTTAAATTGAAAGTCAAAAATCTTTCTGGTGGACAGAAAAAACGACTTTCGTTGGCAATAATTCTGATCAATCGACCTGATTTATTAATTCTTGACGAACCGACAAACCATCTTGATTTAGAGATGATAGAATGGCTGGAAAGTTATTTTGCTAAAGAAAACATAACTTTGTTTATGGTTACGCACGACCGTTTTTTCTTGGAACGAGTTTGTAATGAAATAATTGAATTGGATAACGGAAAATTATACCAATACAAAGGCAATTATTCTTATTATTTAGAGAAAAAAGAAGAGCGAATTGCATCGGAAAATTCGAGTGTAGACAAGGCACAAAACCTTTTTGTGAAGGAATTAGAATGGATGCGACGCCAACCAAAAGCAAGAACGACAAAATCGAAATCTCGTCAAGATGATTTTTATGAAATCAAAGAAAAAGCGCAATCTCGACGAAAAGAAAATGCTGTTGAACTTGAGATTAATATGGAACGAATGGGTTCGAAAATTATCGAATTGCATAAAATTTCTAAGAAATTCAAAGACAAAGTTATATTAGATAATTTCAGTTTTGATTTTCAACGTGGCGAAAGAATTGGAATTATTGGTAAAAATGGAACAGGAAAATCGACTTTCTTGAATTTGATGACACAAACAATTCCGGTCGATTCTGGAAAAGTTATCACTGGCGAAACCATAAAAATTGGTTATTACACACAAAGTGGCATCAACCCAAAACCTGGTCAAAAAGTTATTGATATTATTAAAGAATATGGCGAATATATTCCGCTGGCGAAAGGCAAATTAATTTCGGCTGGACAACTTTTGGAAAGGTTTTTATTCGATAGAAAAAAACAACACGATTTTGTAGAAAAATTGTCTGGTGGCGAATTGAAACGATTGTATTTGTGCACAGTTTTGATTCAAAATCCTAATTTTTTGATTCTTGATGAGCCAACCAATGATTTGGATATTGTAACATTAAATGTTCTAGAAAGTTTTCTTTTGGATTATCCAGGTTGTTTGCTTGTAGTTTCGCACGATAGGTATTTTATGGATAAAATTGTCGATAATTTATTTGTTTTTCGGGGCGAAGGACAAATTGAGAATTTTCCTGGAAATTATTCAGATTTTCGAGCTTATGAAGATTCGATTGAACCTAAAAAATTAGATTCTGTCAATACCGAAAAACAAGACTGGAAAAAAGAAAGTGTTTCTGGAAGTTTAACTTTTAATGAACAAAAAGAATTCAATAAAATTGAACGTGAAATCAAAGATTTAGAATTCGAAAAACAAAATATAGAACAGCTTTTTGCTGATGGAAAAATTGCTGATAATGATATTTTATCGAAATCGAAAGAACTAGAAAATATTTGCAATAAAATCGAAAATCACGAAGAACGTTGGTTTGAACTTTCTGCAAAAATGGAAGGTTAAATTAAAATTATTTTAACATAAAAAAGCTCCTGTTTTAAGGAGCTTTTAAAAACAAAAAAACTTAACTAATTATTAAAACTGTGCTGTTTCTGTAGAATCTTTCATCGCTACAGTAGATGTTAATCCCATAGTAACCGTATTTTGAACTTCATCAAAATAGGTAGTTCCTACAAAATTTTGATGTTTTATTGCTTTGAAACCTTCTTTTTGAAGAGCAAATTCTTTTTCTTGCAATTCAGAATAACCAGCCATTCCTTTCTTTTTGTAAGCCAAAGAAAGTTCGAACATTGAAGTATTTAAGGCGTGGAATCCGGCTAATGTAATGAACTGGAATTTGTAACCCATTGCAGCTATATCTTCTCTGAATGTTTCCATTTCTTTTACAGATAATTTAGAAGCCCAGTTAAACGATGGCGAACAGTTGTAAGCCAACAATTTTCCTGGATATTGTGCGTGAATTGCTTCAGCGAATTTTCTTGCTTCTGAAATATTTGGAGTAGAAGTTTCCATCCAAATTAAATCAGCATAAGGTGCATACGATAAACCGCGGTCAATACCTTGTTCGATACCATTATTTACATAGAAAAATCCTTCTGGAGAACGTTCTCCTGTAATGAATTTTCTGTCTCTTTCATCTACATCACTCGTAATTAAATTTGCAGCTTCGGCATCAGTTCTTGCTATAATTAAAGTAGAAACTCCCATAACATCTGCTGCTAAACGTGCCGCAACTAATTTATTAATAGCTTCTTGTGTTGGCACTAATACTTTGCCACCCAAATGCCCACATTTTTTTGCTGATGATAATTGGTCTTCAAAATGCACACCTGCAGCTCCAGCCTCGATCATGCCTTTCATTAATTCGAAAGCGTTTAGATTACCACCAAAACCTGCTTCTGCATCGGCAACTATAGGAACTAGATATTCTTTTTTATTTTCAATTTTGTTAACACTTTGTATTTGATCTGCTCTTAGTAAAGCATTATTTATACGTTTTACAACTTGAGGAACACTGTTGGCCGGATATAACGATTGGTCAGGATACATTTCTCCCGATAAATTAGCATCGGCAGCTACTTGCCAACCGCTTAAATAAATAGCTTCCAATCCTGCTTCAACCTCCTGAATAGCTTGATTTCCAGTTAATGCACCTAATCCAGCAACCCAATCTTGATTGTTCAATTTGTGCCATAAAACTTCTGCACCGTGTTTTGCAATAGAATGTTGAATTTGGTAAGACCCTTGAAGTGTTATAACTTTTTCGGCTGTGTAAGGTCTTTCAACGCCTTTCCATCTTTTGTTTGTTGTCCAATCGGTAACTAATTGCTGAATTTTTTCGTTTGTGTTCATCTTTTTTGTTTATATAGTTGTGTAAATTATTTTAATATTTGTTTTTTATTAACCTAAGTATGGATAAGCTTTTAACGTTAAAAACTCATCTAATTTTTCATTAAAAACCATTTCTAATAATAGTTTTGAAGCAATTTCAAACTTCCCTTCAGAAAATCTTGTCACACCAACATATTCTTTGATGGCTTCTAATTCTTGAACGGCATATTCATCATACAATGCTTTGGTACAAGTGTCACCGTTTTCTAAAACCACTTTTTTGTCTAACCAATGCCATAATTGGACTCTTGAAATTTCTGCTGTAGCTGCATCTTCCATTAGGTTGTAAATAGCTGCGGCACCAGTTCCCATAAGCCAAGATTCTACATATAAAATGGCAACATTAATATTTTTTCGAAC
>JANNWM010000069.1:0-46564 GCA_031408435.1 Bacteroidota bacterium | reverse complement strand
CACCAGGCGAGAGATGCTTGATCTTGTTGTGGTTGATGGCAAAGCTCGTGGAATCATTGTGAGAAATTTAAATACCGGCGAAGTAGAATCGCACGTTGCCGATGCCGTGGTGGTTGCGAGCGGCGGCTATTCAAATGTTTTTTATCTTTCTACAAACGCCATGGCTTGTGCAGTAACGGCAACGTGGAAGGCGCATAAAAAAGGCGCGTATTTTGCAAATCCGTGTTTTACACAAATTCACCCGACCTGTATTCCGGTGCACGGAGAAAACCAATCTAAACTGACTTTAATGTCAGAATCTTTGCGTAATGACGGACGAATTTGGGTTCCTGCAAAACTAGAAGATGCAAAAGCCATTCGCGAAGGAAAATTAAAACCGACACAACTTAAAGAAGAAGATAGAGATTATTATTTAGAAAGACGATATCCAGCATTTGGAAATTTAGTGCCACGTGATATTGCTTCTCGTGCTGCCAAAGAACGTTGCGATGCAGGTTTTGGAATCAACAAAACTGGCGAAGCAGTTTATTTAGATTTTGCTGCTGCAATTATGCGTTACGGTAAGGATCAAGCTTTAGTCAAAGGTCTAGATGTGGCTGATGAAGCATTAGTTAAAAAATTAGGAACAGAAGTTGTTGCCAATAAATATGGTAATTTGTTCCAAATGTATGAGAAAATTGTTGACGAAGATCCATATTCTACTCCAATGATGATTTACCCTGCGGTGCATTACACA
Organism: Bacteroidota bacterium; assembly: GCA_031408435.1. Taxonomy (GTDB): domain Bacteria; phylum Bacteroidota; class Bacteroidia; order Flavobacteriales; family Flavobacteriaceae; genus Flavobacterium. The sequence continues at coordinate 45,828 of JANNWM010000069.1, read as the reverse complement.
ATGGGTGGAACTTGGGTAGATTATAATCTGCAAACTACAATTCCGGGTTGTTTCTCGATTGGAGAATCTAATTTCTCTGATCACGGAGCTAATAGATTAGGAGCATCTGCATTGATGCAAGGTTTGGCCGATGGTTATTTTGTTTTACCATATACAATCGGAGATTATTTGGCACCAGACATTAAAATGGGAACAATCTCGACCGATTCTCCTGAATTTGATGCTGCCGAAGCTAATGTTAATGCTCAAATTGATGCTTTAATGAACAACGGAGGTACAAAACCTGCAGATTATTTCCATAAAAAATTAGGGAAAATAATGTGGGACAAAGTCGGAATGGCTCGAAATGCAGAAGGTTTAATCGAAGCACAAGCAGAAATTGCTCAAATTCGTGAAGATTTCTATAAAGATGTTCGTATTCCAGGAACTCGTGACAGTTTTAATCCAGAATTGGCAAAAGCAATGAGAGTTGCAGATTTCTTGGAACTTGGAGAGCTTTTCGCAAAAGATGCTTTACACAGAAACGAATCTTGTGGAGGACATTTCCGTGAAGAATATCAAACTTCAGATGGCGAAGCAAAACGTGACGACGAAAATTTCGCTTATGTTGCCGCTTGGGAATACAAAGGAAATCCATCTGATGCAGTTTTGCACAAAGAAGAATTGAAATTTGAAAATGTTAAATTGGTACAGAGAAGTTACAAATAAAATTGTTATTTGAATGGATATAACAATTTTACAAACTAAAATTCACGAAATTCGAGGAGAAAAGGTTATACTAGATTTTGATTTAGCATTTCTTTACGAAGTTGAAACTAGAGTTTTAAATCAGTCTGTTAAAAGAAATATTGATAGGTTTCCTAAAGATTTTATGTTTCAATTATCGAAAATTGAATTCGACAACTTGATATCACAATTTGTGATATCAAGTTCTGAAGCTAATTATGGTGGAATTCGTAAATTACCATTCGCTTTTACAGAGCAAGGAGTTGCAATGTTAAGTGGAATACTAAATTCTAAAAAGGCAATATCGACAAATATCGCTATTATGCGAACATTTGTAGAAATTCGCAAAATGATATCATTTCAAAGTGAAATCTCACAACAAATGTTATCATTCAAAAACGAACTCGAAGAACGATTAGGCGAACATGATGTTCAATTATTAGAGATTTACACAATAATGGAACAATATTTAGACAAAAAATCTGCTGAAAATAAAAAAATAATTGGTTTTAAACAGCAATAAATTAATACAGTATAATTTAAAAGAATGAAACTAAACCTAAAAATATGGCGTCAAGAAAACGCTAGCGCAAAAGGCAAAATGGTCGATTATCAAGTAGATCATATCGAACCTGATATGTCTTTTTTGGAAATGTTAGACATTTTGAACGATCAATTAATCGAAAAAGGAACTGATACAATAGCTTTTGACCACGATTGTCGCGAAGGTATTTGTGGAATGTGTTCATTGTTTATTAATGGCGAAGCGCACGGACCAGACCGATTGGTTACAACTTGTCAATTGCATATGCGAAAGTTCAAAGATGGTGACACAATTACAATCGAGCCATTCAGAGCAAAAGCATTTCCAGTTATCAAAGATTTAGTTGTTGACCGTGGTGCATTCGACAGAATTCAACAATCTGGTGGATTTATTTCGGTAAATACTTCAGGAAACACAATCGATGCCAACACTATTCCGATTGACAAACACGATGCTGACCGTGCATTTGATGCTGCAACTTGCATAGGCTGTGGTGCATGTGTGGCGACTTGTAAGAACGCATCGGCAATGTTGTTCGTTTCCGCTAAAGTTTCTCAATTTGCATTGTTACCACAAGGAAAAGTAGAAGCAACTGATCGTGTATTGAACATGGTTGCCCAAATGGATGCAGAAGGTTTCGGAAATTGTACCAATACTGGCGCTTGCGAAGTAGAATGTCCTAAAGGGATTTCACTAGATTATATTGCTCAAATGAATAGAGAATATTTATCGGCTAGTTTGTAATTTTAAGGTGATTTGAAATTAGACTTAAAGACGAAATATATTAAGATTTTAACAAAAAACGCATTCATTAATTTGTATGCGTTTTTTTATTAATAGCATTTCATTATATTTGACCAGAAATTAAACCCCAATAATGGATTTACAAATAGCGAGACAAATTTTTAATTTCTTGATGATTGCTGGAATTATTCTTGGCATTTCGTTTGTACTTACCACAAGTTTTTCTAAACGAGGTCGTCATAAATCGGTTATTTATTTGGTTTTGGTAATCTTGTTTTTAACTTTAAACAACATACAAATTGTTTTGGTCGAAAGTGGTTTTTTTGAAGTCAATTTTTATCTTCGTAAATTACTTATTCCTTGGTATTTGCTAATTTTTCCATCATTTTATACTTTCTTGACTCATTATTTAAAAATTGAACAAAAAATTTATTCATTTGTTCCCATAACATTTGGATTATTTTTAATAGAAATTGGTTTTAGAATTGGTTTTATTCCATTTTATTTTAATGATGATAATAATTTTATAGTAGCAAAATATTCTCAAATTGAAGAAATTGTCAACGCTTTTTTCGCCATTTTCTTATATGCGAAAGCGTTTTTATTGTTGTTTCGATATGCCAATTTGTATCAATATGTTTTGAGTTATGACAATGTTCGTTGGCTCAAAATTTTTATGGCGCTTGGCAGTTTAGTAATTTTGTTATGGTTAACGGCAATTATTTCGGACATTAGCGAAGTTTTAAATCCTGAAATTTATATTTATTATCCGATGCGGTTGAGTTGTTCAATAATTTTGTATTGGATTGGCTATCAAGGGTTTTTTAATTACAACATTTTAACACAAAGAATCCAACTTCGAAAAGATATTGCATCGGAAAATGAATTAATTATTAAAGTTCCAAAAACCGAAATTATTATTGAAACGGAATCTAAAGAAAATCAATTTTTGGTTATTCAAAATCATATCGAAAACCAGAACAGATATTTAGACTCGGCTTTTAGTCTCGAAGTTTTGGCAACAGAAACCAAAATGAGCGTCTCTAAAGTGTCCAGTATTATTAATAATCATTCCGAATTTAACTTTTCTGATTATATTAATCAATTTCGAATCGAGAAAGCAAAAAAATTATTGTTAGAACCAAAATACAAAGATTACAATATCGAATCGATTGGCTTTGAGTGCGGTTTCAATTCTAAATCAGCATTTTACGCTGCTTTCAAAAAATTTACAAATCTTACTCCAACCGAATTTAAAAAGAAAACCGACTAAGAAGATTTGTCCCGATTTATACAAATTTGTCCTGATTTATGCAAAACGCATAAATTGGGACATTTTATTTTTAAAGTAGTGCTAGTCTTGGATTGAACTTTTAACATTAAGATTATGAAAAAATTAATAGCAGTCTTTCTTCTTCCATTTATAATGAATGGACAAGAAATTACAAAATCTGAAATCGTAAATCCAGACGGGAAATGGTTTTTTGGAGTTGAAATTGGTTCAAATACAATTACATCTTATTCGTTAGGAGAATCTAACAAATCTTTACAAGGAGGAATTCTTGCAGAATTTTATACTGGACGACATTGGAGTTTGACTGGTCGGGTCAAGTATTTTAAAACAGGGTTATCTATATTTAGCCCAAATACACATACTGGAGGTTGGTTTGATTTAGGACATGATGAAAGTTTAAGTCAATTTGAAGGAAAGGTAATAACTATGCCACTAAATATAAAATGGGAATTTAGAATTTGGAAAAACTTTAGTGGAAATTTAAATCTAGGTATAAATTATAATTTCGAAACAGAAAGGAAATATTATTATTCAAACGAAGATAATTATTCAAAATGCAATTCTAAAGAATATTCTAGTTATAATTCAGGATTTGGATTTAATTATTTTATTTCAAATAAAATGGCTGTTTTTGTTAATGTTGAATCTTATATTGGAGGAGTTAGAGGCAAAACTGATAGTTTTCTGTTTATTTCGCCAATTTACAATACAAATACACTCCTAAATTTTGGTTATAAATATTCATTCAAAAACTAAATAACTTTGAAAAACTCAAAAATAAATAAACCAAAAAAACTAAGTTGTTTTCTACTTAAAGATTCAATAAAAGCAATTAACAAACATTTCTTTGATTTATCTATTTCGTTATCTGGCGAATTGATGTATCAAAACAGTATTTTAATTCAACGTCAATATTTCAAATCAGATTTTGAGATGTTTTAATCAAATAAATTTACAAAAAATTTAAAATTTAATAATATTAATAATTGCAATTCTAACTTCATTAATTTCATTTGTTCAAGAAAACGGAATATATTTGATAAATAAAGCCAATAACAATTCTATTGTTTTAAATTCTTGAGGTTTTGTCGCGGGTTATGCAATTTTAATGATTCCACGAGGAATTCCAATGGGTTTTGATTCCTGCAATAAACAACAACCATATACCTGAAAAATGGACATATAAAATTCAAAAATTAAGTCAATGAAAGTTTTAATCATCATTATATTATCAACATTTACAGCTTTTTCGCAATTTACAAAAGATTCTATTGTCAAGAAAAAGACAAATCCTGTTATTTATGGAGATTTGTTTTTTGGACCATCTGTAGAAAAAAATTCAAGAACAATATTTATTGGTGGATCTTTGAATTATCAATATAAAAAAAATTTATTTACAATTCGATATACTGAAAACTTAGACTTAGAAACACGCTGGGTTTTTATTTTCCCGACATTTATAAGTAAATCAGAAAATCGTGAAACAGCAATATTATTTGGACAACGATTTATCGACGGAAATCAATCGTTGAGTTTTTCTGGCGGAATTTCGTACAATCAATTTGAAGTTTTTAATTACGATAATGAAAATTTATTTTTGTCGAATTTTTCAAAAGATTTAATTTCAAGCAATTATGATAATTTTATTGGTTTTCCGTTCGAAGCCGAAATTCGTTGGTTTAATGCTAAAAAGCAGCGTTACAGAATTGTTTATGCGTTAATTCCGATTGGTCAACCAACAGGTTTTGGTCGCAGTATTGGTTTTAAATTGTTGGGCAATATTTCTAAGCAAAGTTATATTGGTATTGGTTTAACTTTCGGAATAGGTTATCATAAAGAATATTAATAAAATTTAATTTTTTTATATCTTTATCAAATGAAAATCGCCTTAATTCAAGCCAATCTAATTTGGGAAAACCCAGCCGAAAACAGAAAAATTTTCGAGCAAAAAATCAATTCGATTTCCGAAAATATAGATTTAATAGTATTACCCGAAATGTTCAATTCTGGGTTTACTATGAATCCAGAAATAGTTTCCGAAACAATGAATGGAGAAACCATTCAATTACTAAAAAAATTAGCAAACACCAAAAATTGTGCAATTACAGGAAGTTTAGTAATCCTTGAAAACAGTAATTTTTATAACCGAATGGTTTTTGTTTTTCCCGATGCTAATGTTGAATATTATGACAAAAAACATTTGTTTACTCTTGCTGGCGAAGACAAAGTTTATACCTCTGGGAATGAAAAAACGATTGTTGAATTTCGAGATTTTAAAATTTGTTTACAAGTATGTTATGATTTAAGGTTTCCGACATTTGCTAGAAACAAAGAAGATTATGACCTATTGATTTATGTTGCCAATTGGCCAAAAACCAGAGTCAATGCTTGGGATATTCTTTTAAAAGCTCGATCTGTCGAAAATATGTGTTTTACAATTGGAGTAAATAGAGTAGGAACAGACAATAATAATTTAGAATATGTTGGTCATTCGCAAGCAATAGATTTTTTAGGAAATTCTATTATTGAACCACAAAAAACAGAAGGAATTTTTATTGCAAATTTAGACAAAACCGAAATGATATTGACCAGAAATAAACTTACATTTCTTAACGACAGAGATTAAGGAATTTCGAGAACAAGAGCTAAAAAATACTATTACAGCACTTTAAGGTTTAGTGCATAAATATTTAACATCAATAAAAAAGCCTATTTAGACATATCTACCGCTTCGTTAACATCCCAATTTGACCGAACATCAATTTCTTTTGGGTGATAAAACACTTCTTCGGATTGGCGTTTTTCAAGAAAATTCCCTGAATCGAATTCTTGGTTTTTATTGTCGTCATAAATAATTCTCAATGTATATTTCGCAGGTTCAATCAAATTGAATGCTACAGTTGTTGCTTTTTCAGAAAATTCTGTTGCAACAATTTTGCCTGCGGAATCTGTCAATTCGATAATTATTGGAAAACGTTTTACTTTTTCTAATGTTAAAGTCAAATTTCCGTAATCGGTTGTGTTTTTGGTTTCGACTTTATAGGCAAGTGTATCGTTCTTGAAATTTAAATAATCAATCAATGCACCAGGAAAAAGTTTGAATTTGTATTTTTCTAAAGGTTCTTTCTTGAAATCTATTTTTAAATCTTGTGTTAATTCATCAAACTTGGTTGTGAATTTTACAGCAACTGAATCTTTATTTAAAAGTTGAATTTTTGAATTATCAATTTTCGAAATTGGGTTCGAAGCATGTATTGTAAAAGTTTCTCTGAAACTTAAATTGCCAGTTTGAATAGCATTAAAACTTAAAGTGTCTTTTTTCTGAGCCTTCATTTTTACAATAAAATTCTCGGAATATTTGTTTCTAGAAACAGTTAATTGTAACGAATCAACTTTTATTGGTTGAAACCAAACTTGAACAGAATCTTTTTTCTCGATTTTGGTCAAAATGGTTTTAATGGTTTCTGAACCGTTTTTTAGAACAACATTTAAGTTTTTTCCGTTGCCTTCATAAGGTAAAATTATTCGATTTCCAGAAGCTTGTTTTGGTTTCAATGCCTTGAATGGCAATGCTTCTTTGAATAATTCTAACTGAAAAACAGTATCGTTCGGGATTGTAATAAATTGTTTTTGGAAACCAATTTTTTCATCACGAGAATCGAATTTATTGTTTCCGTTTTTGTCTTTCAAGGCTACTAATAAATATTTTCCAGCCTTGATATTTTCAATTCTAAAAACTTTTAAACTATCCAAAGTATTGGTAATGTATCTTGGGTTTTCTTTATATACCAACGAATCTTTATATTTTTCGTTAACTTCGTACAACATAACAGACACAAAATTATCGACTTTTTTATCAAAAGCATCTTTTATTGAACCGCCAATTGCTAACGAATCGATAAATTTTCCAGTAGAAAATACATATTTAAATTGCTTATAAGCATTGGATTCGTTGTTATCTTCGATACTTTGCCCGAAATTAAAACTATAAGTAGTGTTGGGCAACAAAGTATCTTTGATTTTTATTGTAATAACTTTGCTAGCATTAGCTGGAAGAATTTCTGGAGTTTTCTTCATTGGTGGCGAAATAATTAATTGTTTTTCGACACCTTTAAGTTTAACATATTCATCAAAATTCAGTTTTATTTCATTTCCAGTAAAATTAACGCTACCATTTTTCGGAAAACTCATTCTTAAAACTGGTGCTAGAGTATCTTTTCGACCTCCATCAATTGAACCACGACGGGCACAACTTATAGAAAAGAGTAACAAAAAACCAAAAATGTATTTAAAAATCTTAATCGACATATTCCAAAAAATTTACAGTCTACAAATTAACAATTATAATTGCGGTTAACGAAATGTTTTAAGTTTTTATTAAACCCTGATTACGCATTAGGATTCGTTATGAAAACGATTCGTATAATAAAAGTTAAGGCTCATGGAGTTTTTTTGAATGAAAACATGAGTTATTTGTTAAGTCCTAAAAATCATACATCGAAGATAGATGAATACCAAAACCACAACCAATAAAATCATAATATTAATGTGCCATAGTCATACAAACAATACTAATTTTTGTTCCTGGGATTTTCAATAACGCTTTGGCACACAATTCAAGAGTTGCGCCAGTTGTAAAAACATCGTCGATAATCAAGTAATGTTTGTTGTGGTTTTGGGTTGTATAAACTACGTCAAAAACATCTAATTTACCATCAATTCGCTCAGAGAAAATCTTTTTAGATTGACTTTCTTTATGAATTTTTCGAACTAATAAATCAGGATTATAGGTTATTTTTAGGTTTTCGCTCAACGCATTTCCAAAAGTTGTTACTTGGTTGTAACCTCGACTTTTCATTCGTTTTTTATGTAACGGAACAGGAATGATTTCGTCGATTGTTTTGATAATTTCCAGATTTTTTAAATCATCAGAGAACCAATTACCTATTTCGGTTCCAATTTCTTGATGACCAAAATATTTAAGGTTATATATCAGTTTTTGAACGATTCCTTTTTTATGAAAAAACAATTTAGCACCCACAAACTCGACTGGAACACGACCATAAAAACGTTTGTACATTTCGTTTTCGAATTGAAAACAATGATTTGTTAGCGGAATTTCGTGTCGACAAGCCGTGCAAATAATACTTTCGCCTGCCAATAAAATGCCGTCGCAACCAAAACAAACTTCAGGAAAAAATAGATTGAGAATGTTTTTTAGCATTTTGTCTGAAAAATTAACATTATATTTATTTAAAATTTTTAGATTTTGGTTTGAATAAATGTAAGTTAAATTAGGTTACCGAATTATTAAATTTTCAACTATTTTTATTAAAATTTAGATAATTATTCAATTTTTAAATCTTTTAACAGTTCTGCGGGTTCCATGTTTAATGCTTTGGCAATTTTAAAAAATAAATTCAAAGTCATTCCTTGGTTAAAATCAAAAATTAATCTTAGTGTTTTTTCGTCGCAACCAACTGCCTTTGCAAAACGCAATTTATTTCCATCATATTGCTCTAAAAAGAGAATATGAATTCTTTTGGTAATTTTTTCTTTTATTACGTCAAGTTCGTTTTGCACAAAACAAATAAAAACAACATTGTTAAAAAATTTATGTTAACGTTAATAAATACAATCTTACGAAAAAAATATTTGCTTTTATTTTTATGTTTTTAATTTATTTTGTTGGTCTCAAACTTCCCCACTAGTCCGAGCATCAGCAATTTCCGCTGTCTCTAGAGTGTGCTTCCCGTTCGTACCAATTAGCACGCACACAAAACAAAATAAAAGAGCAAGTTTGTGGGAACGGCGGGACGCTCGCACTAGCTAGGAAAAAAGTGAATCTTGTTTTAGAAACTCTTGTTTAGATGCTGGTTTTCAGGTTCTTATAAACAATATGGTAAAAAGTTGCCCCAGCTCCCGCACGAATCTTTTCGTGTGGAATGTTGTTAATAAATGTAAATTGTTATATTTGACAAAATTATTTAATGAATGAGTAGAAATTATAAGTTTAATAATCCAAAAGCACTTTACTTCGTTAGTTTTGCAGTGGTTGGTTGGTTAGATGTATTTACAAGAAATGAATACAAAGATTTGTTATTAGAAAGTTTAGAATTTTGTCAAGAGAAAAAAGGTATAGAGATTCATGCTTGGTGCATAATGACAAGCCATGTGCATTTAATTTTTAGAAGTATCGAAGATCAAAATCCTGAGTTGTTACTCGGAGATTTCAAACGTTTTACAAGCAGAAGTGTTATAAAAGCTATTCAAGAAAATCCTAGAGAAAGTAGAAAAGAATTTTTATTAGATTATTTTAAAAAAGAAGCTGAAAAAACATCAAACACAACCAATAATCAATTTTGGAGACATGACAATAAACCAATTGAGTTATGGAGTAATGAAGTTATCAAACAAAAAATAGATTACATTCATAATAATCCTGTTGAAGAAGGATTTGTTTTCAGACCAGAAGATTACAAATACAACAGTGCAGCTGATTATGCTGGTCAAAAAGGTTTATTAGACAATGTTGTAGTGTTTCAATATTTTAATCGATAAACAAAAAAACCACACGAAGGGATTCGTGCGGTAGCGGGGCGATTTAGTGAATTTTATCACCGATAGTGCTGCCTTGAATAAAGCTTTCGAAGGAATTGGAACATCATTTAATGAATATTTGATTGAAACTTGTGCAATTTCTAATCAAGCTAGATACAATCAAGGAAAACTAATTTTTAATATTGCAGGATTATTTATTGGAGTTACTGAAGCAAATGCGCTAATTAAAGGAGAAACAACTTTGCTGAAAGTGGTTCAGGCCAGTTTAAAATCTTATGCAGCGATACCCAAAAGTGTAGCGAAATTAATGCAACGAGCCAGCAATAGTGGTTTAGCTTATGTCGCATTAAAAACAGGAAACAAAAGTGCTTACTTGGCTTATAAATTGGCTAACACCGAAGTTACACTGGCAGAATTTACAATAGATAAAGCTTTCGATGCAGCCAAGTTAATTAATACAACCGATGGTGTCGTTTTAGAAATTTTAGAAAATGTTCCATATATAGATGAGTTTGGTAACAAAATAATTACTAACTTTGATGTTGTTGAAAAGGATGCTGATGTTTTTTTGAGGGTTAGTGGGGCGGGGAATGTTATAGATGACTTCATTGCAAACGTTTCTAAGTATGATGATGTAATTGAAAAATCAGCATCAGAGTTAACACAAGCCGAAAAAGTTCTAAAAGAAAGTTTTGAGCAAGCAGACGATGTTGGAAGCTTTACACAAAGAACTGCACAAGATATCAAGTACGAACAATACAGAGCTACAAAAGGAAGTGGCACAGCTACAAAACCAGATTTTCTAAATAGAAACATAGGTACTTTAACAGAGCCTAACCAAATCAAGGACGGATTTTGTACACAACTGAAATCTAGCGGAGCAACTGATATAAGGGTTAATCAAAGCCAAACCTTAACTAATGGAAATGCAGTTGGTATAAATAGACCTGATATACAATTCACATATGGCGGAAAAAGGTATCATATTGAAATAGATGCTGCAGCATCAAATAGAGGTGTGCCACACAAAAATAGAATTATTTCTAATGATCCTTCAAGTGCTAATTTAACTTTACCAACTGCATTACAAAATATTAGTGTAACAGTCAATGGGAAAACACATACTTTAAGTGGCGGTATAACTCTAATTCAATTATAAAATGAGATTTATGTTTGACAATAAATTCGCTCCTTTAACAGATTCAGTATCTTTTATAGAGTTAGAGATTGATTTGGCTTTAAAGAATTTACTGGATTGGATAAATAATAGAGGGAATGATTTATATTCAAAAATTGATTGCAAGGAGTTTACAGGTAATTTTTGTGATTTAATCAAAGAAATTGGAACTATTTCATATCCTGAAAAAACTGTTTTATTTCAGACCAAAAGCAATTGGATTGGTTATGTTGAAAATTTGATAACTGGTACAGAAATTTGGAGGATAACCCAAATTGCACAAAGGATTAATAATGAAAAAGAAAGTATTGGTGTACAAGCTTGGTATGGAGGTGGAAATAAAATTGCAAATGGTTGGAGCGGTGGGTCTTTTTCACTTTTTGAAGGAGATAATATGAAACGACATATTATGCTATCTGACCAAGATAAATGGGAATTTGACCAATCAGGCACACCGTTGCCATTTGAAGAAGTTGAAAAATATAATGAGAAATTAGTACGTAATCGCTTTACTCCAGAAATGCTCCAAAGATATTTATTGCATTATGGGATAGATTATTTTAATGATGATTTTTATATGCCTGAAGGAAGCAAAGCATATATCATTGAATATGTTCGAGATCCTTACGAGAATGAAGAATCTAAAACTTTGCACCAAAGACGAATTGAATTAAAATACGAAACCGCTTAACAGCGGTTTTTTTTTATACAGCCAATCCAGTATTCAAAGCAGTAGAAAGCGTATCACGTAGTTTTTTACTAGATACCAATCCCGCTCTACGAAGTCTTCAAAAACTAAAAGCTCGTAAATTAAAGCAAATGTGCTGCGCAAATGTCTCCGACTTTGCGCCCACTAACACAAGCGCACAAAACAAAAAACTACAACAATTAAAAAAGTTCTAGTTTTTTTGTTAAATTTGAAACAAAAAATGCAAAAAGAAGGATATGTAATTCGGCATCAATCATTGCCAAATTTTGTAACCGCAACTGTTGTAGACTGGATAGATGTTTTTACAAGAAAATCTTATCGCGATTGCGTAATAGAAAGTATGAAATATTGTATTGAAAACAAGTCAATGGTTTTGTATGGATATGTAATTATGAGCAATCACATTCATTTAGTAGTACAATCAGATATTGGAGAATTATCAAATTTGTTAAGAGATTTTAAAAAATTTACAGCCAAAAACATTTTAGAAAAAATTAAAAATGAGCCCGAGAGCAGAAGAGAATGGATGCTTGAAAGATTTAAACTAGCAACCGAAAGTCATTCTAGAAACAAAAACTATCAATTCTGGCAATATGGCAACCATCCCGAAGAGATTTATACCAATAAATTCATGTGGTCAAAATTAGATTATATTCACATGAATCCAGTTTGTGCTGGAATTGTAAATAAAGCATCAGAATATATTTATTCGAGTGCGAGTAATTATGTTTACGATGAAGGTTTATTGCAAATTACTAAAGCTGACAATCCAATTGTTGATGTTTTAAATCCAAATTCATTCCTGAAATTTAATAATTATTAATTGAAAAATTATAATACATTTGTTACCAATGTCAATGGGCGCAAAGTCGGAGACATTTGCGCAGCGCACCTAGATTTAAAAATAAATTAAGTTGAAATAATACTTTGCGGAGCGGGGTTGATGGTATTGTATTTAACGATGGCTCAATTAAAAGTATAAAAGATTTTAAACTATCTTTCGACCCAGATTTAAATGGTAACGCGCATTACAAAGGATTTTTTAACAATAAACATCATATAAATTTTGATATTGGTGATTATGAAATGACAATCGCAAACATTAGAGCTTTAACAATCCACGAAGGTTATGGGCACGGTGTAAAAGGCTATTCCGATGATAACAAAAATCATCATAAAGCTTATCAAGCATCAATTGATAGTAAGTATTGGGAATCAACAACATATAAATTTAAATATCATGCTGTAACACAAATGCGGACTTATTATTATTATGAAGTAGGAAATCAAAGAATGCCAGTTAAATATCAAGCAGAATACGATAAGTATAACAAATATAAAAGGTAAATGAAAAACACAATAATATTAATTTTGGTATTTTTATATAATTCAAATTTATATAGCTATGATTGTAAAACTATCTCTAAAGAAAAGGAATATAGTATTTCAAATTTGATCATTTTAGGAAAAATTACATCTGTTAATTCTATTTATTTTGAAGTAAAAGTATTAGAAATTTTTAAAGGGAATACACAATTAACGGTTAGGTTTTTTGTGGATTATTGCTCAATTTATCCCATAAAAGGCGAAACTTGGATTTTATATTCTCAAAAGAATAAAGATAGAAAACCTCATATCAGTACATGCGGAAATTCTCGAAGTTTTAACTTCCCTTTTAATAATAACAGTTTAAATTTTCCAACGCCACCTCCAATAGGGTTAAGTGATGAAGTCTTAAATTTAATATCTGAGAAAGATTTTAAAATTGCTAAACTTGAACTTGAATATGATATCAAAAATTTACGATTTATTAAAACTAAAAATGAAATAAATTTAATCAAAAATGAAAATGAAAATTTAAAAACTCAAATTATATATTTGAAAAGTTTTATTGGATTTTTTATTCTAATTATTCTTATTTTGTTTTTTATAATAAGGACGAAGAAAAAAAGTAATAATATAGATTGATGTCTGATATCCCCGATAACTACTCCGAGCATTAGCAAACACAAGCATTGCTGTTGCGATTTAGTCCCAAATGACTATATGCTCGTAACAAATAACACTGGCGCATTCCAAAAAACTACAACCATTAAAAAGTTGTAATTTTTCTCAATGAATTGTAATAGAAATCAAACCAATAAATCTTTGCTAACCCGACTACTTGCAATATAACTGGCAATAAATCCTAACAAAAATATAGTCAAAAAAACAATAATTATATTCTGAAAATTAAAAATAACTGGATAGGCTAGAGTAGGGGTTATCATTATAAATTGAAAATATTGTTGCACCAAAACAATAACTATTCCTAATCCAAGACCAATTAGTCCGCCAACAAAAGTCAATAATGTGCCTTGAAACAAAAATATTCTTTGTAATTCTTTGACCGAAACGCCCAAATTAAACATCGTTTTTAGGTTCGATTTTTTGTCTAAAATCATCATTATTATTGCACCAGCGAGCGTAAACAATGTCAAAATTATAACCAAAGTAAAAATCAAATAAACCGCAAAATTTTCTGTATTTAACATTTTATACAAACTATCGTTTAGTTGCGCACGGTTTTTAATTAAAACCTTATTGTTAAAAATTTCTTGAATTTGGATTTTTATATTTTCTTGATCAACATCGGGCTTTAATTTTAATTCTATTCCAGAAACTTGGTTGGGTTGATATTGCAATAATTCTTGTGCCAAACCCAAATCTGTAAAAACATATTTGCTATCAATATCATCATTAACAGCATAGATACCAACCGGAATAATAGCAGTTTGAGTAAAAGCATCAGCTGGATTTTCTATATTGCCTTTTCCAGGTTTTGGAACAAAAACTTCGAATTTATTATTAAAATCGAACAAACCCATCGATAATTTATCGCTAATACCATAACCCACAACACATTGATAAGTTTTTGGTTGCAACCATTGTCCGTTATATAACGATTTTCGAACATCGTTAACCGAGCTGTACAAACTGTCAATTCCTTTTATAGAGGCAACTTCTTCTTTGCCGTTAAACATAAAAAGAACTCGCTCTTCAACAATTTTACTTCTTGAAATAACGCCATCAAGGCTATAAATTTTATTTTCTTGAATTTCTGAAATCGAGAATGATTTTCCTTTTAAAGCCGTAATTTTCAAATCAGGATCAAAACTATTGCTAAACGACAAACTAAAATCTTTTAATCCCGAAAAAACCGACAATACTACAAACAAAGCCATTGCACCAACCACAACTCCAAACGAAGCAATACCTGTAATAATGTTGATTGCGTTGTTTTTACTAAAGCAAAAAAGATAACGTTTGGCAATGTATAATGAGAAATTCAAACTATAAAAATTTACGTTTTTCCAACAAATCTCTATTTTCAATTGGGTTTTCTTTCCCGGACAGCGCATCGTCAATTTGTTGAATATACTCTAAAGAATCGTCAATAAAAAAAGTTAAATTAGGCACTTTTCGCAATTGCAAACGAACCCGTTGCGACAAATCGTGTTTAATCATCACTGCATTTGACTTGATTGCTACCAAAACTTCTTTTGCTTTTTCTTGCGGAAAAATACTTAAATGCACCGTCGCTACTGACAAATCGGTCGTAACAATTACTTTCGAAACCGATATTATAAGGTTCGATATGTTATTTTTTCTGATTTCGCCTTGCAGAATATCGACCAAATCTTTCTGAATCACGCCACCAATTTTTTTCTGTCTATTTGTTTCCATTTTGCAAAAATACAATTTTCTAAATTAATGTTTTTATCTTTGTTGAATTATTAGAAGCGAATGTTCAGGCATTTTCAGAAATGGCAATATCTGCGGTCTTATCTCTTGTCCCAAAAGACAATACCTCTTCCATAAGGACTACTCGGGTATGATTTTCGTATTCTTAGAAAGTTTAAAAAAAATTAAGAAAATGCAAAAAATAGAACACATAGGCATCGCTGTAAAAAACCTATCAGAATCGAACCGATTGTTCGAAAAATTATTCGGAAACCCACCATATAAACAAGAACAAGTCGAAAGCGAAGGCGTTAAAACTTCTTTTTTTATGAATGGACCCAACAAAATAGAATTATTAGAAGCCACAAACCCTGATAGTCCAATTGCCAAATTTCTAGAAAAAAAAGGCGAAGGCATTCACCACATAGCATTTGCAGTAGATAATATTGTCAACGAAATAGCCAGATTAAAGCAAGAAGGGTTTGTAATATTGAATGAAATTCCAAAAAAAGGTGCCGATAATAAACTTGTAGCCTTTTTGCATCCTAAAACAACCAACTCGGTACTTATTGAATTGTGCCAAGAAATTAAAATTTAACTATACTTAAATCATAGCAAATCAACTGTTTAATTGTTTGTTGGCTCCTAAACACTGCAAAACCAATAATCTATTTGTAAAAACATTTGCAATAAATCAAAAAATGTAGTAATATTGCATCTTTATTAGGTCCTATAGCTCATTCGGTTAGAGCAACTGACTCATAATCAGTAGGTGCTTGGTTCGATTCCAAGTGGGACCACAAATTTAACTTGATAAGTTTAATTTTTAATCCATTACAATTGATAAATATCATTTTTTTACTACCAAAAATGAAGGGTGTTTGTTAATTTTCAAAAATTGTATTACTTAACAATAATATAATCTAATTCGTTAAGTTTAAATTTTTTTAAGAATAATTTTTATTTATTTTTACACCTATGAAAATAAAAGCACACAACGTATTATTAATGGTGGTAATTTTTTTGTGTAGCAATTTAATGTTTGCTCCACCCATACCGCCACCTCCACCACCCCCGCCGAATTTAGCAATAGATAATTCTATAATATTATTGATAATTATATCGTTTTTTTATGTTTTTTTAAAATACAAGAAATTAATTAAAAAATAAAAACAAAACCATTCATTTATTTTGAATGGTTTTTTTATGAATAAAAAATGATATATCCTTTGATTTTGTTCGTTTTAAGTTGCCCATTTTATCATAATAAAGCATTTTTTGTGTTTACTTTCTATCAAATAAAATTTTTAGAGCCATTCTTATTTAGTCGAAACAACAAATTCAGTTGAAATTATAAAAAAGCTAAGTTATTCTTGAAAATATTCAAGATAAATACATATTATGACATTTATTTTTACAGTAATTATTTTTAATCCAATATTTAATGCTTCTTCAAAAATTTATAAGCAATCAGCAAACTAATCAACATTAATAAACCAGCTAAAACAAATGGTGCACCAGCAAATTGAAATGGTGCCGATTTGTGAGTAAAATAATAAAAAACACTCGACATCATTAGCGGTCCAATAATAGACGAGGCGCTCATAATACTTGTCATTGTGCCTTGAATTTCTCCTTGTTCAGATGCCGAAACTTGTTCTGAAACAACAGATTGTAATGCTGGTCCAGAAATTCCGCCTAAGCAATATGGAATCAAAAATACAAACATCATCCAACTTTCTGATGCTGTTGCAAATAAAAACATTCCTATGCAATATAAAGACATACCAATAAAAATACTTTTCTTATTGCCTAGTTTTGGACTTGTATAACGAATTAATCCACCTTGAACAATGCCGACTAAAAGCCCAACAACTCCAAGTGAAATTCCGACCATTTTTTCATCCCAAGCAAATCTATAAATCGTAAAATAACTCCAATTGCTTTGTACTGCATGCGAAGCAACATTCAAAATAAATACTGCCAGAAATAATCCTATTAAAGTAGGATATTTTTTAAGATTCAAAATTGCTCCAACTGGATTGGCTCTTTTCCAACTAAAATCTCTACGATTTTCTTTAGCTAGCGATTCTGGGAGAATAAAATAGCCATACAAAAAGTTCAACATACATAAAACAGAGGCGGCATAAAACGGAACTCTTGATCCATATTGTCCAAGAAATCCTCCAATCACAGGACCGATAATAAAACCAAGTCCAAATGCTGCACCAATTAGTCCGAAATTTTTTGCTCGGTTTTCGGACGTACTCACATCGGCAATATATGCTGTTGCAGTTGTTATGCTTGCACCAGTAATTCCAGAAATTATTCTACCAATAAAAAGCCAAGTTATTGTTGGTGCAAATGCCAACAACAAATAATCTAATGAAAATCCAAATAAAGAAATTAAAATTATAGGTCTTCGACCGAATTTATCGCTCAAATTACCGATTAATGGCGAAAAAACGAATTGTGTTACTGCATAGGCAAATATTAACCAACCGCCATATTTAGCAGCTTCGCTAATATCGCCTTGAATTAATTCTTTAATTAATGTTGGAATTACTGGAATAATAATGCCAAGACCAATAATATCAATTAACATTGTTATAAAAATGAAACCTATTGCTGGGGATTTTTTTGTTTGTGTCATTGTATTAATTTATATAACTTAAAAGCAAATGATAAATTTCCTTTTTTTTAGGATGAAAAGTGAAATAACTGTCAATTGATAAAAAAGAAGAGAATTTCTCTATTTTTTCGTTCTCTCTTTTATCTTTTTTAAGTAATTTATTAATTCCCTCAACACAATTTTCAACAGAACCTTCAAGAATGTATCCAACTAGAAATCCGTCACAATCAAAATATTTTCCTCCCTTTAAAAAATTATCAATACCTGTATTTATATATCTTCTTTTTAATCCTGAATCGCTTAATTTAAGATTTTTGGCTTCAATGAAATATTTATATTCTTCACACTCCCAAAACTTAGTAAATCGCATATCAATTCTAGAAAACTTGGCAGCAAAACCTTTACTTTGATTATCCTTTTTTTCAAATTGATAATCTTCACGGTTTGTAAAAATTTGCCATTTTTTTCTCTTTGGATTTTCGTCAATGTAATTGTGAAGTATAGCTGTAATGTCATTTTCTTCAAAATCTAGAGAAATAGAATTGTTTGATATTGAAGTGTAATAAGCTTCGATAAACAAAGTTGTGCATCTTTCTTTAAACTTATTTTGAAAGTTTAGAAAAATAGAAGAATTTAAAGATCCTGCCATTATTCTTTCATATTAAGAATTTCAACTAGTAAAGATTTACTATCTTCCATAGCTGCAGTTTCACTCCAAAAACGTCTTTGATTAGGCTTTACAATATATACATCATCACCTTCAAAATAATTCAATTTTTTTCTGAAATAAAGATTTTGCGCTTCTTTATTCCATAGTTTTTTATCTAAAGTTTTAAGTTCGTTATAAATATCTTCATTTGAAAAAACGGTTTCATTTTGTCGATTCCCAAAAGACAATTTAACTAAAAATAAAGGGCAATTTCTATTTATTTCATAATGAGTTACCGAAACTTTTAAATCGACTTCATCAAGCCACTCATTTAGTTCTTTAGTAACTCTTTTTGAATAAATAGCAATATCATTAACAGGAAAAACAGCTTTTGACTTTTCTTGTTTTTCAAATAAATCTAAACTATAATCCAAAGTGTCTTGAATAATAATTTGCTCGTCTTTTGTTAAATTTAAAATATCATTATATATGATTTGGTCAATTTGTTTTTCTAGATGAGAAATATCTTGATCTACTTCGTTTGATTTTTTTATTAAAATTATTTTGTCAATTATTAAAGAAAGATTTGTTAAAATTTCTTCGTCCAAATTGTCTATAATTGCTGGTAAAAGAACTAATTCATTTAACTTTATTCTTTCACGTTCAATTCCCCAAGAAGATGAATAAATTGATAGAAAATAAAATGCAAAGACAGAATTAATAAAAGAACACAGAACTTTGGATTCTCTAAAATCTCCTTTATTGGAAAAGGCAAAGGCTGAATTTAAGAAATATTCCTCAACATCTATTATTGAAGAACAATATTGCTTATTTTTTTGTCCTTCTTTAACAATTAAATAAGGGGCTTTTATAAATTTCGAATCAATTTTTCTGTAAAGTCTATTGTTATTTATTAATGCTTTTTCAGAAGTGTAATATCTAGATATTGATTGTGTGTGTATTACTTTTTCAGGAATAAATTCTAATTTTAAAGTATCAGCCATTATTCCTGTAGAATAATCCCAAACCTTATTGTTGTTTTTTATAAAATCTTTTAATGTAACAAATTCGTTTTTTATTTTTTCAATCAACTCAAAATCAAAATAACTGCCCCACATGGCTATTTTCCATATTTTTGTATTTGGTTTTTCACATTCTATTCTTGGCAAATGCTTTTCATCTGATGAGTCAATAACAATTCCTTCTAAAATATCATTTTTGATGTATGTTTTAGGAGCATAATAAGTAATGGTGTCTTTTTGGTTTTCTGGTTTTTCGTTTTGATAGAATACAATACTAATTGGTCCAACTGCTGAACCAAAAAGTTGACCGCCAGAGAATTTTGGAGCTTTTCTTAAAATGGAAAAATTATATACTTTATCTACATAATTATCATTAAATAACCATTTTCTAAAATTCTTATATGTTCCTCCAGTATTAGTTAAAACCTTGGTATTGAATATCAAAGCTATTGTCCCTTTTGGAGCTAAAATAGTAGCTTTGTGCAAAAAAGGCAAAACCATTTCTTGAGCGAAGTTTTCTTTTTTACAATAAGCAGTTATCGTAGGTAATAAGTTTTTTGTACCAAATGGCGGATTTCCAACAACTAAATCGAAATTTTGTAATTGTTTTATTTCCGATAAATCTGAAATAGTATCTCTTTTAAATAGATTGTTTCCTTGTTCTTTTAAACTAGTATCTTCAGGATCATTAATTAAATAAGGAAATTTTATACTTCCGTTCCACCAACCTGTTTTTGGGTCAAGATTGTCTAATAAAGCCAAATACAAACTAAAAGCTGCCACTTTTATTGATTTTTCATCAATTTCAATTCCAAAAATATTTGTTTTAAGAATATCTATTAAAACATCGAAATCATTTAGTTTTAAATTGTGTTTGTTTTCATAACGCTTTATCAATCTTTTAAAACTTTGGACTAAAAAAATTCCCGAACCACAACTTGGGTCTAATGTTTTTATTTTATAATTAGTTTCATTATTTCTAATTGGTAATTTCTCATTTAAAATTAATTCAACCAATGAAGGAGGCGTATAGAAAGTTCCTGTGCTTTTTTTCTCTTTTTTGTCTAATTCGGATAAAAAATTCTCGTAAATTTCACTTAATAATTCAATCCTAATTATACTAAAATCGAATAATTTCCAACTGAATAATTGTGGCTGATTTTTATCAATATTGCCTTCATAAAAGCATTTTTTGATTAATAACAAATGCTCTTTTGTTACAATTTTTTTCTCGTTTTCTTCCAAATTGAACAAGCTTCCATTAAAATCGTCTGATAGTTGTTTAAAAAGATTATAAGTTGCATCTGGATTTTCAAGAATGTCAAAAAAAGAGTTGGCTTTTGAAGAAAATTTTTGATACAATTCAATTGGAGTTGCTTTCTTATCTTCTAAAAAAAATAAAAATAAAGAACGCATTATTAGTTTATGAATTATAAACTTATCATTTAATCCATTTTCTTTTAATGCTTTAGCTGTTTTTATTAAACTTTGAACTAAAAATTTATCAACTCTAGTTTCAAGATTTATTTTTTTTCTAATCGATATTGCTTCTTCTGAAGACCAAATAAAACCTGTATCAATAGCAATTCTTGAAAAAAGAGTATTTAAAGTTGCTAATTTTGATTTATCTGATTCTTTACAAGAATAGAGTTCTAATTCTTTTAATTTATTTACAAACTCTTTTTCTTGAATTGAATCATTAAAGCCAAAAGGTTTTTCAGAACAGTTATAAATTCTGATTTCTGTTTTGTTATAAACATACAAGAATAAAACTTTTTGAAAATTCCAACAAATTTTTTGAATTTTGGCAATTTGCTTTAAAGTTCCAAAATCAAACGAAGTAACTTCTTTTAAGAAAAGCGCAGGTTGATTTTTGATACCATATACTTTTACGACCCCAAATTTTTTATTTTCAAATAAATCAATAGCAAATTCTTTGCAATCTTTTGCAAAGTCAATAAAATCGAGTTGTTGAAAATTAGAGTTTAACATTATTTTGATTTAAACAAAAATAATGTAATTTTTAATATTTTGGACATGTACCACAAATATTTTTAGTATTACTAATAACAAAAAAATCCCATTTAATTTCTTAAACGAGATTTTGTATTTTAAAATTATTAAATTTTACAATTCCAAAGCCTTCGTTGCATTGCCGCCCATCAATAATTCCAATGGATTTTCTAAAGCTTCTTTCACAGCAACTAAGAATCCAACAGACTCTCGACCATCAATAATTCGGTGGTCATAAGAAAGTGCCACATACATCATTGGGTGAATTTCTACTTGCCCGTTTACAGCAATTGGACGTTCAATAATATTGTGCATTCCTAAAATTCCAGATTGTGGCGGATTAATAATTGGCGTTGATAACATACTTCCGAAAACACCACCGTTAGTAATTGTGAATGTTCCGCCAGTCATATCATCAACAGTAATTTGACCGTCACGGGCACGAATTGCCAAACGTTTTATTTCAGCTTCGACACCTCTAAAAGTTAACAATTCTGCGTTGCGAACAACAGGAACCATTAATCCTTTTGGTCCTGAAACGGCTATCGAAATATCAGCAAAATCGTATGCAACTTTGTAATCGCCATCCATCATTGAATTCACGTCAGGAAACAATTGCAAAGCACGAGTTACCGCTTTTGTGAAAAAGGACATATAGCCCAAACCAACACCGTTGTGTTTGGCTTTGAAAGCGTCTTTATATTGATTTCTGATATTATTTATTGGTGTCATGTTTACTTCGTTGAACGTAGTCAACATCGCAGTTTCGTTTTTGGCAGCCACCAATCTTTCGGCAACTTTACGACGCAACATTGATAATTTTGAACGTTCTGAACTACGACTTCCGCCAGTTGGTGTTCCCATTGATGGCACTGCATTTACAGCATCATCTTTTGTAATTCGACCATCTTTACCTGTTCCAACGATGTCAGATGGTTGAATGTTTTTTTCGTCTAATATTTTTTTGGCAGCTGGTGATGGTGTTTGTGCGGCATAAGTTATTGGTGCAGCAACTGGTTTTGGCATATCTACCTTTGATTCAACTTTTGGCGTTTCTGCAATTGGTTTAGTTTCCACAACTGGTATTGAACCTGATGGTTTTACACCATCGGTATCAATATGACAAACTACAGCTCCAACGGCAACTGCGTCGCCTTCTTCTGCTTTTAGAGTGATAATTCCGCTGGCTTCTGCAGGCAATTCTAGTGTTGCTTTGTCAGAATCGACTTCGGCAATAGCTTGGTCTTTTTCGACATAATCACCGTCTTTTACTAACCAAGTTGCAATTTCTACTTCTTTTATTGATTCGCCTGGTGAAGGCACTTTCATTTCTAAAATCATTGTATATTTATTTTAAATGATGAATTTTTATGTTTTAATTAAACTGTAATATTTGTGGTATTTGAAACTTCAACACTATTTTTTAATCTTAAAATTATATTTCTTTTACTTTTTAAACTTATTAAATATGAAGGCGTAAGTGAAAAATTTAAAAAAGGCTCTGGTTGTAATGGTAATGATGCAATTAAATAAGATGTATTTGTTTTTACAAAGATATTCTCTTGAAAATAATAATATCTTGTTTTAAATAATTGACTAATCGCCTTTTTTAAATTCTTGGGATTATTAGAAATTTTTGAACTATATTTTAATTCACAAAAAAGAATCCAAGAACTGTCTATTGAAACATTTGGAAAGATTACACATTCACATTGTGTTCGTGGATTTCCATTTGAATGTAAAAAACTAAAATTATCAAAATCTATATATCCAATTTCAACACTTGAATCGTTTATTAAAGTAAAAAATTCTATATCTGTTGGAGGATTTTCATTAAATACCTCAACACCTCTTCTTGGAATAAGACGTTTTGTTTGTTCTGTATAATCCGCAATATAGATAGCTGTATTTGAGGTTCTATATTTATTAATATGATTTGGGTAAATCGATGCTATATTAGTTTTTATCATTCGTAATAATTTAGCATAACGTAGAAATCATCCATCAATTCCTTCATTTTATCATCAAAATAATTTTTTCCAATTAAGCCATTTTTTTCTTGAATAGAATTTAATTCTCCATTTTCTATTTGATAAATAGAAATTTCTTTTGGGTCAATTGAAGAAGTAATACACTTTAGTTTTGCATTATCATTATCATTTATTTTGTCTTTTACAACATGAGCCATTATACAATTATTAATGGCATATAAAACATAAGGACTATGAGTAGTTAATGTCATTTGATGTTGATGATTTTCATCGCTACATTTGTTTAACAAATAGTAAATTAATGATTTTTGGGTTTCAGGAAATAGATTTTGTTCAGGCTCTTCAATTATAAGATTCGAACTATGGGTCGAAAATAAATTTTGTCGAACTGAAATAAAATGATTAAAAAGATTAGTTACTGTAACATCTTTTTCTAATAATTTTTTATTTATTTCTTCAATTTGAGTCTTTTTTTCTTCATCGTTTTTATAAATTTGCTTAAAATAAGGTTTCAAGATTAAATTGTTTAATAAATCTATTCCAACTTTCATTTTAATTTCATCCATCACATATGATGAATTTTGGTTTTCATCGTATATGTAATTAGTTAAATAATCAACCATAGCAATCATCGGAGTAGCAGATTGTAATCCACTAGATGCATTTGAAAGTAAAATATCATGGCGATTGTTTTTTTCAATACTTTTTATATGATTTTCCTTTGCATTTTCCGAATAATAATAATCAAAACCTAAATTCAGCAATGTTAAACTTTTTTCTTTAGAATATTGCTTTCTTGCATCAAACCAATCAAACAAAAAACTTTTTAAATAATTTGGAGGAAATTCAACTTTCTCAATTTCTGGTAAAATGACCATACTTCTTTCGGAAGGAATATATGAAATTTTACTTCTCTTGTAGGCATATTGATCCACCCAATTTATTTTAAAATCTTTTGATGAGTATTCTAATTTAATAACATTACTTTCATATTTGATTTTACTTTTATTATTAAAAAATCCTTTCATTTTATGGAAAGTTTCAAGCCTATCAATAAAAAAAGTTCTATCAGTGTAATAATTGTCCAAAGATTGATTTGTTGCAACGTTTTTTTCAACCCAAGAACAAAAACTAATTATTTTTGAAATCGTGCTTTTCCCACTACTTTGAGAACCCATAAAAACATTGGTAGTATTTAAAGTAATACTAACGTGTTTTATAGGACCAACATTTGATATTTCAATTTTATTTTTCATTTTTTTTCATTCTTATTAAAATTAATAAGACATTTAATAATTTAATTTTTTAAAACTACCTAAACAAATCTTTATCAAAAACCATTCTAATCGCATCTGCGTGACGGCGTTTGGCTCTTGTGTAACTTCCTGCTGCTGGTGCTGCGTATGCTTTTAGCGATGCTAATCTCCATTTGATGAAATCGAAATTCATCAACATAAAACTGTAAGCGCCCATATTTTTTGGTTCTTCTTGTGCCCAAACATAATCGTCGGCATTTGGATAATTGGCAACAATTGCTTTTAATTGCTCGATTGGCAACGGAAACATTTGTTCGATTCTTACTACTGCAACATCATTTCGTTTCAGGTTTTCTCTTTCGGCAGTTATGTCATAATAGAATTTTCCTGTACAAAAAACTAATGTTTTTATATCTGATTTATTTACTGAATTATCATCAATCGTTTCTTGAAATTGTCCGTTTGCGATTTCGTCTTGTGTCGAAACGCATCTTGGATCTCGAAGCAAACTTTTTGGTGTGAAAACCACCAATGGTTTACGATATTTGGTCAACATTTGACGGCGCAATAAGTGGAAAAAATTAGCTGGTGTTGTACAATCGGCAATGACCATATTGTGACGTGCGCAAAGTTGTAAATAACGTTCCATTCTTCCTGAAGAATGTTCTGCACCTTGACCTTCGTAGCCGTGAGGTAACAACATTACGATTCCGTTTTGGTTGTTCCATTTGTCTTCACCACACGAAATGTATTGGTCAATCATGATTTGTGCACCGTTCGAGAAATCACCAAATTGTGCTTCCCAAATGGTTAATGCGTTCGGATTTGCTAATGCATAACCATAATCGAATGCTAGAACGCCATATTCTGAAAGGTGCGAATTGAATACATTAAAGTTTCCTTTCTTGCCTTTTACTTCGTTTAATAAAATAACTTCTTCTTCAGAATCTTCGACTTTAACAACTGCATGACGGTGCGAGAATGTTCCTCGTTCAACATCTTGACCAGAAATTCGAACATCGTAACCTTCAGTTAAAAGTGAACCATACGCCAATGCTTCGGCTGTTCCCCAATCGATGGTATTGTTGTCGTACATTGTTTTTCGGTCATTAACAATTTTCGAAATTTTGTTAATGAATTTTTTGTCCGATGGTAATGTCGAAACGGTTTCAATTATTGAATCTAATTCTTTTTTGTCAAATTTTGTATCAATTTTTTGAAGCATTACATCATCAGAAACTTGCACAAAACCATTCCATTCATTTTGCATAAATGGCGTAATTATGGTTAATGATTTTTTTCGTGATGCTTCAAGATTGTCATCAAGATCTTCTTTATATAAAGTTTCTAGTTCTTTTACAAAATTGCCATCGATAATATTTTGTGCCAATAATTTTTCGGCATAAATGTCACGAGGATTCTTGTGTTTTGCTATGATTTTGTATAGTAAAGGTTGTGTAAATCGAGGTTCGTCGCCTTCGTTATGACCATATTTTCTGTAACCCAATAAATCAATGAAAACATCACGACCAAATTGCATTCTGAAATCAAGTGCAAATAACATTGCGTGAACTACAGCTTCGGCATCGTCGGCATTTACGTGCAAAACTGGGGACAATGTTACTTTTGCAACATCTGTACAATAAGTTGACGAACGAGCATCGTGATAATTGGTAGTAAAACCAACTTGATTGTTAATAACAATATGGATTGTTCCGCCAGTTTTGTAACCGTCGAGTTGTGCCATTTGAATAATTTCGTATAAAATTCCTTGACCAGCAATTGCGGCATCACCGTGAACGGCGATTGGTAACACTTTCGAAAAATCGTTTGGGAAATATTTGTCTTGTTTGGCACGAGTAATTCCTTCAATAACGGCTCCAACGGTTTCTAAATGCGAAGGATTTGGTGCAAGATTTAAATTGATGTTTTTGCCAGAACGTGTTTTTCTATCGGATGTTAAACCCAAATGGTATTTTACATCGCCATCAAAATATTCTTGATCATAATCTTTTCCGTCAAATTCTGAGAATATGTCTTGTGTCGATTTTCTAAAAATATTCGCTAATACATTCAAACGACCACGATGTGCCATTCCCATTACGAATTGTTCAACGCCTTTGTCGGCTGCAGCTTCAATCAATGCATCAAGTGCGGGTATTATCGATTCGCCACCTTCAAGCGAGAAACGTTTTTGACCAACATATTTAGTATGCAAGAAATTCTCGAAAGAAACGGCTTCGTTTAATTTTTCTAGGATAATTTTCTTTTGATTGTCATCAAAATTCGGAAGATTATCGTTGATGTTTAATTTGTCTTGAACCCATTGAATTACTTCTGGATTTCTAATATACATGTACTCAATACCAATGTGTTGGCAATATACATTTTTTAGATGAGCAACAATTTCTTGAAGCGTTGAAGGTTGATGACCCAAAATTTTGGCTGCATCGAAAACAGTATTCAAATCTGCAGCCGACAATCCGAAATCAGATAATTCTAAAGTTGGAGTATATAACCTTCTTTCACGAACCGGATTGGTTTGTGTAAATAGATGACCACGTGTTCTATAACCATCAATGAGTTTAAGAACGTTAAATTCTTTGGTTATTTTATCAGAAATTTGACCATTATCAACATTCGCCACTGCGATATTTGACATTTGAGCAACTGAAACTTCACGAGAACTTTCTTCGTTGTAGGTTGTCATTCCAAAATCGAAACCTTGAAAAAAACTTCTCCACGATGGCTCAACGCTATCTGGATTAACTAAATATTGATCGTATAATTGAGCGAAAAACTCGGTATGTGCTGCGTTTAAGAAAGAAAATCTATCCATTTGATAATGTAAGTTCCTGATTTGTAAAAAATGTTTTGCAAAAGTACGATATTTCAATAAAAATATAAAAATTTTAGATACATTTATCTTTTAAAAAATTAAACAATAGTTAACTATGAAAAAAATCAACTTATTTAATCAAAATATCATTTTAATTTTCGCAATAATATTCTTAACATTTAATTTTTCTAATGCACAAATAACACCATCTCAGTCTGATTTTTGGAAAAACGTTCAGTTTGGTGGCGGATTCACTTTGGGTTTTGGATCTGGGTTTACGAATCTTGGCGTTTCGCCAAGTATGCTATATAATGTCAACGAATTTTTTGCAGTCGGAACGGGTTTGCAGGTTAGTTATGTTTCTGCAACAGATTACAGATCATTGATATATGGTGTAAACTTAACCACGTTGTTCAATCCAATAGAATCAATTCAGCTATCGGTCGATTTGGAACAATTAAAAGTAAATACAACCTCAAATACTGCATTAGCTGGTGCTAATATTTTTCCGAAAACTAGCTTTTGGAACACTGGTTTGTGGCTTGGCGCTGGTTATAGAACTAACAATATCACAATCGGCGGAAGATACAACATTCTTTTTGACAGAAATAAAAGCATTTATAGCGATGCTTTTTTGCCTTTTGTTAGGGTTTACTTTTAATATTTAAATGTCAAGTTTCATAACATTGCTGATGAAACTTGACATTTGAAAGATGTATAGATACATTAATTAATGAATTAATGAAGAAAAAAACCATACAACAAAGTTTAAAAAATATTACAAGGTCTTTTAAGCTTTAAATTAACAAGTTATCGTACCCATAATTCTATATTATCTATGCCATATGACTCATCATTAGGCGTTTGGTTTAATGTTGAACCTATTAATATTGTTAAATTATCGCCGGTATGAGGCACTTCGATTTCTCCGTAATAAATTCCATCAGGCCAAGTTCCACCCAAAATATTTTCTCGACTTATTTCATTATAAATAGTTGTTCTTTGCCAAGCTCCACCAGTTCCTGGAATTTTCACATAGGCAATTTCTGTATCCCAAGAATCGATAGCGTAATAGGAGAATTTAATTTTCACGGTAGCATGAGGTATCCCTGTTAAATCAAATGTTTTTTGATTAGTAGTAGTGCTAGATACGTTATATCCTCCTAATATATTTTGACCTAAATAAGTTGACCTTGTATTGTCTGTCTAGCCAGTTACCGTACTTTCAAAATTTTCTCTTATAACTAATCTGTAATCAGGAATAATTCCGTAATGAATAGTGTTATTCGACCTAATTCTAATATTGCCGTTAACATCTAGTTTTTGTTGCGGATCTGTAGCTCCAATTCCTATTCTATCGTTTGAACCATCAACACTAAATGTGCTTCCATCAACATTAAAGGCATTTACTGAAGAGTTTGTAAACGATAATGAGTTCGTGCCTTGAGAAACAATTCTGTTCCCAGATAAAGTACCATTGGTATCATATATATTTTTTGCTACGCCTCCTGATGTTGTTTTCCAACCACCATTGGTATAAATGTATTCTACAGCTTGTCCGTTTGGGATTGTTATACCTGCAAAAACAGCTTCAAAACCTCCAGTGGTAGTGTTAGATATTATTAACCTGTATCCATTTACAGTTGGCGTAAATGATGTTGTGTTTACCGAAGCTGTTGCTGCTCCCGTGAGTTTTGCTAACGAGGTTTCGAGATTAATGACTGCTGTATTAGAAACTACAGAAAAAGCTAACTCTCTGTTTGTTATAGCGCCGTTTACATCTAAGGTTGTTCTCGGATCTGTTGTACCTATGCCTACTTGTGCCATAGAAAATAACGGGAAAAAAGTTAATAGGTAAATTAATTTTTTCATAAATATACAATTAGTTGACATGGGAATAATTTTTAAAAAATCTAATACAAATTTACTATTTTAATTTAGAAATATTTCTTTTTTCTTTAAATTTTTCTTGTTATTGTAATTCAATATTTTGCATTTAGGATTCTTTTTAATGTGTATTTTGTTTGAATAAATTTTACAAAACATTTAATACTTTTTTGTAAAATCAGTTTACTACTTTAAAAATTTTATTATTGATAAATTAATGTTATAAATGGAAGTTTAAAAATTTTACTTCATTAAATTTGCAAAAAATAATTTGTTTTAAAATGAAAAAAGTATTTAGTTTCTTCCTTCTAATCCTATTTATTCAAGGATACACTCAAAAATCTATTTTACAATCAGGGCCAATGGTTGGCTATTGCGAAATGACCGAAGCTATGATTTGGTTGCAAACAACTAAAACTGCAACTATAAAAATAGAATATTTTTCTGTAGATAATCCTTCAGAGGTTTTTATTTCAGATAATTATTCTACAACCAAAGAAGTAGGTTTTACTTATCATGTAATTTTGGATAAATTAAAGGAAGGCAAAAAATATAAATATAGCATTTTTATTGACAATAAAAAAGTTATTTTACCATTCGAAACTTCGTTATCTTCCAAGAAATTATGGCAATGGCGTGGCGATGCACCAGATTTTACTGTCGCTCTAGGAAGTTGCAATTATATTAACGAAGAGTTAGTAGACAGACCAGGAAAATCTTACGGTAGTGGATATAACATTTACGAAAGTATTGCGGCAAAAAATCCAGATATCATGGTTTGGGGTGGCGATAATATTTATTTGCGAGAAGCCGATTGGGATTCTCAAACTGGTATAAACCATAGATATACGCACACAAAATCTATAAAAGAAACACAACGGTTATTTGCAAAAACACAAAACTTTGCAATTTGGGATGATCACGATTTTGGACCAAACGATGGCGACAGAAGTTTTTACAACAAACATTTGACTCAAAAAGCTTTCAAAATTTTTTGGGCTAATAAAAGTTATGGAATAGATATAAATCAAAATGAAGGTATTTATTCTACTTTTAACTGGGGCGATGCACAGTTTTTTCTGTTGGACGACCGTTATTTTAAATCTCCAAATGACCGATTAACTGGCGATAAAACAATTCTTGGAAAAGAACAATTAAGCTGGTTGATTGATGCCTTGAGTGCTTCAATATTTAATTTTAAAATAATTGTTATTGGCGGTCAAGTTTTAAATTCGGTTGCTGGCAAAGAAAATTATGCCAATTATTCTGAAGAAAAAGCATTGCTATTAAAAGAAATCCAAGATAATAAAATAAAAGGTGTTATGTTTATTTCTGGCGACAGACATTTTACAGAATTATCAGTTCAAGCTCGTGAAAATACTTATCCATTATACGATTGGACAGTCTCTCCATTGACATCAGGTGCGATTTCGGTCGATAAAACTATTAATGAAAAAAACACAAATCGGGTTGCTGAAAGTATGTTTAATCAGAATTGTTTCGGTAATTTATCATTTTCGGGAAACAAAACTGAACGTCAGCTAAAATTGACCTTGTTCGATAAAGATGGAAAAGAATTGTGGAATAAAGTAATATTAAAAAAGGAATTAGAATAAAAAAGCGATGAAAAAATCCATCGCTTTTTAACAAAAAAACTAACTAACCTGATAAATATTTATTATTGAATTGCATTTATTGCAGCAACCATTTGCGATTCTGAACCTACAACAGTTTCTGAAAGAGTAAAGTTAGTGGCAACTCCAGCTTCAACAATTACTGCTTTTACTGCATACCGCCATTGGCTTCCTTCTGCAGATGCAAATATTAAATGACAAGCCTGTCCAATCGGAATTTGTCCGTAATGTTCGCTAAATTGCATTGTTGTAGGATTGTAAACATCAAATTTAGCCAACTGATTGGTTCCTTCGCCATCTAGCGAAAAATAAATCGCACTATTAGTTTCATTATACCCAGTTGGTGCAGTAGCCAAAATTTGGGTTTTTACTCCAGGCAAATTATAAAGTCTATCAATATTTGACCAACCAAAATTTCCAAAAGTTACATTATAACCATTTGCAGCACCAGTTGGTACCTGATTAAAACCTACTTGTCCACCATCTTTTCTGTTCCAAACTATGTTTTCTGGATCAGTTGTTACACCAGTCCAAAAAGTCATTCCAGAATCTACAGCACCAGTTAATGTTGCAGGAACTTCTAATTTTAAAGTTCCTATCATGTTATCAGTAGCCAATTGAACTCCGCCTTGTGTTGCGTTCAAATAAAATTCGCCTCCCGATTTCATAATTCCTAAATTAATTCCGTCAGGCATTTTGCCCATTGTCGATTTATTGGTAGATAGCATGTGACCTTTATCAAAAATCTCGACGTATTTGATGTCAAATGATCCAGTAACTGGATTTCCGTTTTTAGTTAAATTGTTGGTGTTTATTTTTATTTTCACCCCTTTTTCAGAAGTCAAAACTACTTCTCCAGAACCGGCCGTTGCTGTAAAATTTTGAGTTAATTGTTGCAAAGCTGTTTCTCGTACTGATGCAAATTGAGCCGCAGTTGCCGGACTTACAGCTACTTGTTCAATAGGCTCGTCGTTTTTGCTGCAACTTGTCATTGTTATTAACGCTGAGGTCAATAGTCCGATTTGTTTTAAATTTTTACTCAAAAGTTGCAGTTTGTTTTCTTGGTTTTTGTGATTCATTGATTTCATAATTTCTAATTTTAAAATGTTTAATAATTGTTTTTATATTGTTATATCAATTTCGATTTGATATTGTTACCTGTTAATCTGAATTTTATTTTTTTTAATTCAAATTCATAACTATATCAATAAGACTTTAAAATTGTTACCTATAAAAATTAGTCAATTCAGTATTATTAAAATTATTTTGATTTAATAGCATCAAGGATTTACGAAACAATACCCTATAAAAAAACCGTCTCGTTAGAAAAACGAGACGGTTTTATAATTTTTAATCCATAATCTCAACTCCGTTTTTATCAAAAAAATGATAATCTAGATACGTGTAAGCATCTCTTGGAATAATTTTAATCCATTTTTTGTGTTCAAAAAACCAACGTGAACGCAACGAAATAAAACCTTGATTCAAATAAGCAGCTACAAATGGATGTACATTCAAGACAACTTTGTTGTGTGTTTTTAACAATCTTTCAAGATCCGAGGATATTTTATCGATAATAAGAATCGGAGCTTCAATTTCTCCTTTTTCATTATTCGGATCTTCTTCACGAGTTTTAATGTTAACTTCTGGTCTTACTCTTTGACGCGTTATTTGAACTAATCCAAATTTACTTGGAGGCAATATTTTGTGTTTAGCTTTGTCATCGCTCATTTCGGATCTTAAAAAATCAAACAATTCTGTTCTGTTTTTTGGATCTTGCATGTCAATAAAATCGACAACAATAATACCGCCCATATCTCGCAAACGCAATTGTCGTGCTATTTCGCCAGCAGCAATCATGTTAACTTCCATCGCGGTGTCTTCTTGATTGGTTGCTTTGTTGGCTCTGTTACCGCTGTTTACATCAATAACGTGCAAAGCCTCGGTGTGTTCGATGATTAAGTAGGCACCTTTACTCATCGAAACTGTTTTTCCGAAAGACGTTTTTATTTGTCTTTCTATATTATACTTCTCGAAAATCGGTGTATCTTTTGATTGATAAAACTTAACTATCGATGTTTTTGTAGGTGCTATTTCTTGCAAATAGTCCTTGGTTTGGTTGTACAACTCTTCGTCATCTATTTGGATACCGCTGAAAGTATCGTTAAAGACGTCTCTAAGTATCGAAGATGCTCGGTTGAGTTCTCCTAAAACTTTTGACGGATGATGAGCAGTTGGTAATTTTTTACACATTGCAGTCCATCTTTCTATCAGATTCTGCAAATCTTTTTCAATTTCAGCTGTTTTTTTGCCTTCGGCCACGGTTCTAATAATGACTCCGAAACCTTTTGGTTTAATGGCTAGTACTAGTTTTTTTAGTCTGTCCTTTTCACTTTTGTCGTCTATTTTCTGAGAAACAGAAACTCGGTCTGAAAAAGGTACTAAAACAATAAAACGACCTGCAAGAGAAAGTTCAGAACTGATTCTTGGTCCTTTGGTCGATATTGGTTCTTTAACTACTTGAACAAGAATAGATTGATTAGAGTTTATTACCTCGGCAATTCCTCCATCTTTATCTATCTCTCTTTCGAACTGAAACGATTTTAACATAAAATCTTTTATTTTGCCAGTTGTTACAAGCTTAATAAATTTCAGTTGTGACGCAAGATTTGGTCCTAAATCGTGATAATGCAAAAATGCATCTTTCTCGAAGCCAACATTGACAAATGCGGCATTTAGTCCAGCAACGGGTTTTCTGATTTTTGCAATAAAAATATCGCCAACCTGAAAATTGCTTGTTTCTTGTTCTTTGTGCAGTTCAACTAGTTTTCCATCTTTTAATAAGGCAAAATCAACGGCATCTGAACTAGATCTAATGATTAATTCTTTATTCATGCTTTGATTTTTATCTTTATTTTAGACTTTAGACTTTAATACTTTAGCCTTTGAGAGATTTAGAATCAAAAGTTTAAGTATTTTTAAAAAAATCTAAAGTAAAAATTCAGAAGTTATTAAATAATTTTGTCGGTAAGAAAGATAATTTAAAGATGATTAAAATAATATTAAACTTTTTGAATTTAAAATTCTAACATCTAAAAGTCTCAAGTCTAAAAGTCTCAAGTCTTATCGTCTTTCTCAATTTCAATGAACTTTAAAAAAGAAAAAAGTAGTTAGACTACTTTTTCTTTTTATGACGGTTAGCTCTAGCTCTTTTTTTGCGTTTGTGTGTTGCTACCTTATGTCTTTTTCTTTTTTTACCGCTTGGCATAATCTTTAAATTTTATGATTAATTAATATTTTTATTTTGGTTCGTTATTAGTTTTTACTCCTTCGACGAATATTTTTGCAGGTTTAAATGCAGGAATATTATGAGCTGGGATTTTGATAGTCGTGTTTTTAGAAATGTTTCTACCAGTTTTTTCTGCTCTGGTCTTAATGATGAAACTTCCAAAACCTCTTAAGTAAACATTATCTCCGGTTTCAAGAGAAGTTTTTACTTCTTCCATAAAAGCCTCTACAACAGCTTGAACGTCTAATTTTTCAAGTCCTTTTTTGTCTGAGATTTTTGCTACGATGTCTGCTTTTGTCATTTTAGTGCGTATTAATTATGTATAGATTTTTTTGAGACTGCAAATATAGTAATAAAATAAATAAAAAATCAAGCTAAATCATTAAAATTTAATCACATAAACTTTACTTTTGCAAATCAATTTTTTTACATGGATTTTAGTAAAACATTAATTAACTGGTATTTACAGCATAAACGAGATTTACCGTGGCGTAAAACACAAAATCCGTACCCAATTTGGTTGTCAGAAATCATGTTGCAACAGACTCGTGTTGCCCAAGGATTGCCTTATTTTTTGAGTTTTACAACCAATTTTCCGACAGTATTTGACCTTGCAAATGCCAACGAAGAGCAGGTTTTGAAACTTTGGCAAGGTTTGGGTTATTATTCTCGTGCCAGAAATTTGCATAAAACGGCTCAGATTGTCGCCAATGAATTAAATGGAATTTTCCCTGACAATTACAAAGATTTATTAAAACTCAAAGGTATCGGCGATTATACAGCCGCTGCAATTGCTTCTTTTTCTTATAACGAAGCAGTTCCTGTTGTCGATGGTAATGTTTTTAGGGTTTTGTCCAGATTTTTCGATGTCGAAAATGATATTTCTGTCAATTCGACCAAAAAAGTATTTGCTGAATTGGCATCTGAATTGATGCCAAAAAATAATCCTGCCCAATTTAACCAAGCCATAATGGAGTTTGGTGCTTTGCAATGTGTTCCTAAAAACCCGAATTGTGACATTTGTCCATTCAACGGAAGTTGCGCAGCTTTACAAAAAAATAAAATTGATAAATTGCCTGTAAAATCAAAGAAAGTTAAAGTTACAAATCGATTTTTGAATTACCTTATATATAATGACGAAATAAATCAAGCCTTGATTCAAAAACGAACCGAAAAAGGAATTTGGCAAAACCTTTATGAATTTCCTTTATTAGAAACCGAAAAATCTGTCGATTTAGATTTTATTTCTCAAAACATTAATTCCAAATATGCTTTAAAATCTGTTTATTTAATTAATAGTGAAGTAATTATTCATAAACTAACACATCAAAAATTGCATATTAATTTTTGGAAAGTCAAAGTTAATGGAATTTTAGAAAATGGTTTAAGTATTGATGAATTAAAAACTTATCCATTTCCGATTGTGATTGCCAATTTTATTGAGAAAGGATTGAAGTAGAATTCTTCAAAAAAATGAACCATTAAGAAATTAAGTTGCATTATTTACCAAAAATCTAAGTTCAACTTAATTTCTCAATAGTTTAAAAAAAACATAACATCATTTTAAAAATTTCCGTAATTTTGATAAAAATAATAAATCAAGATAATGCACGCATCATTAAATAAAGTTATGCTAATTGGACATTTGGGCGACGAAGTGAAAATGCATTATTTCGAAGGTGGAACTTGCATTGGTCGTTTTCCGTTGGCAACAAATGAAGTTTATGTTAACAAAACAACTGGTGAAAAAATAACATCTACCGAATGGCACAATTTGGTAGTGAGAAACAAAGCTGCCGAAATTTGCGAAAAATATTTGTCAAAAGGCGATAAAATTTATGCCGAAGGAAGAATAAAATCACGTCAATGGCAAACAGATGATGGTTCGACAAAATACACATCTGAAATTCAGGTTACAGATTTTACATTCTTGACTACCAAAAAAAATAATGATTTTGATATAGAAAATAAATTATCTCAATCAAAAAACAGTAACTTTGAGCCAGAAAATCCTGCAAAACCTATCAATGATTTGCCGTTTTAAATCATAAAATTTTATTTTAAATGTTTCGTATTTTATTATTTTTAATAGCATTTAGTTTTTTTTCTTGTAAAAAAGATGCTTTGCCTAAACCTTCGGGATTTCTAAGCCTGGATTATCCTGATCCAAAATACATTAATTTTGATAAAAATTGTGCCTATTCATTTGATATAAACAACGCCACAATTGTTACAGAAGAGTCCAATTGTAACTTCGAAATTAATTATCCCAAAATGAAAGCAACTTTGTATTTAAGTTACAAACCAGTAAATAACAATATTAAATTATTGCTAAAGGATGCACAAAAACTAACCTACGAACATGTTATTAAAGCAGACGACATTATAGAGCAACCCTTTATAAATGCTAATAAAAAAGTATATGGAATGTTTTATTCGGTAAATGGCAATGCCGCAACAAATGCACAGTTTTATGTTACTGACAGCACCAAACATTTTTTGGATTGTTCGGTTTATTTTTATGCAAAACCCAATTTCGATTCGATTTATCCTGCGACAGATTTTATAAAAAACGACATGCGAAAAATGATGGAATCCTTGAAATGGAAATAAAATAATTTTAAAATTAAATTAAAGTTTTGATCATAAAAAAATGGATAACAAAAATTCAAAATGGTTTTTATTATTAATTCTCGCATTGATTTGGGGAAGTTCTTTTATATTAATAAAACAAGGTTTAATTGGTCTAAATCCTTTGCAAGTTGGCTCTTTAAGAATTGTTAGCGCAGGATTATTTCTGCTGATAATTGGATTTCGAACCTTGCCGAAAATACCACAACATCAATGGAAATATATTGCTTTAACTGCATTATTTGGCACATTTATCCCGGCTTTTTTATTCTCGATTGCACAAACCCAAATTAGCAGTTCTGTTAGCTCTATACTAAACTCTTTAACACCATTAAACACATTGGTTCTTGGTGTTTTGTTATTTGGATTAAGCTTCGAAAGGAAACAAATTTTTGGCGTTTTTATTGGTTTAATAGGCAGTTCAATATTGATACTAAATGGTGCGGCCAATCATCCAGAACAAAATTATTATTACGCAATTTTAATAATTATTGCTTCGATTTGTTATGCTACAAATGTTAATTTAGTAAAAAAATATTTATCTGGTTTATCGCCATTAACTATATCAACTGGAAATTTTACAGTAATGTTAATTCCTGCATTGATAATTTTGTTTTCGACTGGTTTTGTAGATATTATTAATATCGAAAAAGTTCAAAATTCAATGTTTTTTATAGTTATTCTAGGAATTATCGGAACAGGAATTGCAAATATAATTTTCTTTAAATTAATACAGATTTCGTCGCCAGTTTTTGCAACTTCTGTTACCTATTTAATTCCGGTTGTGGCTTTCTTTTGGGGATTATTAGACAACGAATCATTGACTTTGATTCAGTTTTTTGGAGCATTTGTTATTTTGGTAGGTGTTTATTTATCTAGTAAGAAATAATATCTAAACCTTATCGTGGCTTTGAGATTGAATTCCATTATTCCAATCGGTTAAAATATCAGTGGCAACTGTTGCTCCCGAACCAGCAGCAATTGACAATTGACTTCTAGATCCTGCCAAAGTTCCTGCAACATATATGCCATCGGTAACTTTGTGATCGATATTCTTTAATTGAATTCGATTTTTTTCTGGAACAGATTTCTTATGATTTTCAACATATTTCATCAAACCTTCGATTGCAAAAGTATTTGAATAGCCAATCGCAACAACTATATTTTTTGTTTTATAAGAATTTTTATTGGTTGTAACCATGAAATCAGGAAAATTCCCTTGTATTCTGATCACTTTTTCGTCTTTTATTTGAAGAATTTGCGGATAAAGTTCATGTAATTGCGAAATACTTTCAGTTAAAAGTTCGCTACCAAGTTTTCCAGCAGGAATTCCGTAGGCATTATTAAACAAAGCTTCTTGAAGTGAAGAAGTTTTTTGATGTGTAATTATTGCTATTTTTTTATCGCTGGCAAATGTTTTTTTTTGAGCAGAACCTAAAACTAATGCACAAGAAACTCCAGCAACTCCACCACCAATAATCAAGACATCAAACACTTTATTGATTTTGTATTTTGTCAGCAATAGATTTTGACATTTTGAAAATCAAAAGTATCAAAACTGCACAAATCGAAGCTGCAATTCCAATCAATGCAATCATGCTATTTCCTTCGGTTAAATGTTTGAAATCTAGCAAAGTAATGTTAAAAATAATTAATCCTATAGCAAGAAAAATCAAAATGTAGGTAAAAATTTTCATGTAAATAAATTTAGATAAGTAAATGTATATAAATTTTAATTATACAAATAAGGCTTTAACATTAGTAGCAAATAATTTAACAGCAATTGCAAGCAAAACAACACCAAAAACTTTTCTGATGATGCTTAATCCCGTTATTCCAAGGATTTTTTCGATTTTTGGTGACGATTTTAAAACGCCATAAACTAAAACAATATTTAAAAAAATAGCAATTATAATGTTAATATCGTGGTATTGTGCTTTGAGAGACAGCAATGTGGTCATTGTTCCAGTACCAGCAATTAACGGAAATGCAATTGGAACTATAGATGCGGTTTTGGCTTCTTCATCACGATAAATTCGAATGCCAAGAATCATTTCTAGAGCCAAAAAAAACAATACAAACGAACCTGCAACTGCAAACGAATTGACCGAAATTCCTATTAAGTTAAGTAATTCTTTTCCGATAAATAAAAAAGTAACCATAATGACAAACGATACGATTGTTGCTTTTTCTGATTGAATATGACCAACTCGATTTCTTAAACTTATTATCACAGGAATACTTCCAATAATATCAATAACTGCAAAAAGAACCATCGTTATTGTAAAAATTTCTCTTAAATCAAAATTCATAGCTTTTTTTTGTAAAATTATCCTATTTATTCGAAGAATATTAAATATTTAAGTAATATTTAGAATTTTATATTTTATTTGTCAAATTGGTTGTTGTAAATTTGAAAAAATTCGAATTTAATTTATGAATTTATCAATTCAAAAAACAGCCAAGATTTTAAATTCCAAAATTGTTGGAAACTATTTTTTTTCGGAAATTAATAATATTTCTATCGACAGTCGATCGTTGCAAAACAATGCTGGAACACTTTTTTTTGCGTTGGTTGGTGCCAATAACGATGCCCATATATACATTGGAGATGAAATTGCAAAAGGCGTTCAAAATTTTGTAGTAAACTATATACCTGATAATTTTAAATCCAAAGCTAATTTTTTGGTTGTCGAAAATACAACTTCTGCCCTACAAATTTTTGCAAGTTATCACAGAAATCTTTTCAATTTTCCGATTATTGGAATTACTGGTAGCAACGGTAAAACAATTGTCAAAGAGTGGTTAAATTTTTTATTGAGTCCAGATTTCAATATTATTAAAAGTCCAAAAAGTTATAATTCGCAAGTTGGCGTTCCATTATCGGTCATTGCAATTAACGAAAATCATGATTTTGGGATTTTCGAAGCAGGAATTTCTACGATTAACGAAATGGAAAACCTAGAACGAATTATTAAACCAACTATCGGAATTTTGACCAATATTGGATCAGCTCACGACGAAGGTTTTAGGAATATTGGCGAGAAAATTAAAGAAAAACTCAAGCTTTTCCAAGATGTCGAAGTTTTGATTTATAATAAAAATAAAACTATCGACGCTTTTTTAAATCCGAAAATAAAAACTTTTTCTTGGAGTTGCAAAGACAATTCTGCCAATGTTTTCTTGAAAATAGAATCTATTTTGCACAAAACAGTCTTGAATATCGAATATCAAAATTCTAAATTCAAAATAAAAATTCCGTTTCAAGACGATGCATCAATCGAAAATGCAATTTCTAGTTTGATGGTTTTATTGTATCTAAAATATGATATGCTAACTATAGAAACCAGAATGCAAATGCTTTTTCCAATAGAAATGCGTTTGCAACTCAAACCTGGAATTAACAATACTACCATTATAGACGACAGTTATTCGTCTGATTTTCAATCATTAAAAATAGCTTTAGATTTTTTAGAAAACCAAAAACAATACAAAAAGAAAACCATAATTTTATCGGATATTTTTCAATCAGGATTATCAAACGACGATTTATACGCCAAAGTTTCACAATTAATAATTTCAAATAAAATAAATCGTGTTATTTGCATTGGCGAAGTTATTTCGAGATACAAAAACAAGTTTTCGAATTGCAAAACATATCAAAACACTCAAGATTTTATTTTAGATTTCAATAATTTGAATTTTTCTAACGAAAGTATTTTGGTCAAAGGTGCAAGACAATTTCAGTTTGAAGAAATTGTTGCTTTACTTGAAGAAAAAACCCACGAAACCGTTCTCGAAATCAATCTAAATGCGATAAGCCACAACCTTAATTTCTATAAATCTAAATTAAAATCAACCACCAAAATGATGGTTATGGTCAAAGCATTTGGTTATGGAAATGGTGGTTTCGAAATTGCCAAATTGTTAGAACATCATAAAGTTGACTATCTTGGTGTGGCTTTTGCCGATGAAGGAATTGCACTAAAAACAGCTGGAATAAATTTGCCAATTATGGTTTTGAACCCAGAAACATCTAGCTTTTCTTCTATAATTCAATACCAATTAGAACCCGAAATTTATAGTTTCAAAGGCTTGAATGCTTTTTTGAAAATTGCAAATGACAAGAAACTCAAAAAATTTCCGATTCATATAAAAATCGACACCGGAATGCACCGTTTGGGTTTCGAAACCGAAGATATAGATCAATTAATTGCAATTCTAATAAAAAATAAAACTGTCGAAGTTAAAAGTATTTTATCGCATTTGGCAACAAGCGACGATTT
The DNA here is from genome assembly GCA_031408435.1 of Bacteroidota bacterium. GTDB lineage: Bacteria > Bacteroidota > Bacteroidia > Flavobacteriales > Flavobacteriaceae > Flavobacterium. Next base: position 4,221 of record JANNWM010000069.1, on the reverse strand, counting down.
AAGTCAATATGATTTTGGATTGCAACAAATTAATTTATTCGATGAATTGTCTACTAAAATAATATCAGAATTAAATATAAAACCGATTCGCCATATTCTAAACACATCAGGAATAAGTTTTTATGGTGATTATCAATTCGATATGGTTCGATTAGGAATTGGATTATACGGAATTTCGAATGATAAAATTGAGCAAAAATATCTAGAAAACGTTAGTACTTTAAAATCGATAATCTCTCAAATTCGAACTATCGAAAAAGGAGAAAGTGTTGGTTACGGAAGAAGATTTGTCTCTACTCATAAAATGACAATTGCAACAATTCCAATTGGTTATGCCGATGGAGTTTCGAGACTTTGGGGCAATAGTATTGGTTTTGTGAACATTAATAACCAAAAAGCAACTATTCTTGGAAGTGTTTGTATGGATATGTTGATGGTCGACATTTCAGGAATTGATTGTAAAGAAGGCGATTCGGTTACAGTTTTTGGAGAAAATCCAACCGTGACTTTTATTGCAGAAAAAACGCAAACAATTGCCTACGAAGTATTGACAAGTGTTTCTCATCGAGTAAAAAGGGTTTTTTATCGTGAATAGTTCAATTTAATATAAATATTTGTTAATTAATTTAAAATTTTTTATATTTTCGCTTTTCAAATTAAATTTACTTAATTAAAATTATTACTATGGGAATGATATCAGAATTTAAAGACTTTGCAATGAAAGGCAATGTTGTTGACTTAGCAGTCGGTGTTGTTATTGGTGGGGCTTTTGGCAAAATTGTAAGCTCTCTAATCGACGATGTAATTACACCATTATTATTGAAACCAGCATTAGAAGCTGCAAATTTATCAAAAATAGAAGAACTTGTTGCTTTTGGAGGTGTAAAGTATGGAATGTTTATGTCTGCTGTAATTAATTTTATAATAATTGCTTTTGTTTTATTTATGATAATAAAAGGAATTAACGCTTCTAAAAAGAAAGAAGCTGTTGCTGCACCAGCTGGCCCAACTCAAGAAGAATTGCTTATTCAAATTAGAGATTTGTTAAAAAAATAATTTCCGCTACATTTTACATATTCTAACTTAACCACGATTTATTTCGTGGTTTTTTTTTTTTAATTTTTGTAGAAATAATAAATAGAAACTGTTATTTCATAATTTTCAACAAAAAATCCCATTTCAAACTCGAATATCGGTTGAAGTGGGATTTTTTTTATTATCAAAAAATCTAAAGTCTAAATTCAGAAATCTAGAATATTAACCTAACGCAGCTCTTTTGAAACCCGTAACAGTTACACCAGCAGTTTTAGCATAAGCAGCAACGCTCATAGAACTGTCTTTGATGTAATCTTGGTTCACTAAAGTATTGTCTTTAAAGAAACGACCTAATTTACCTTTAGCAATATTGTCAATCATAGCTTCTGCTTTTCCTTCTTGACGCAATAAATCTTTAGCAATTTCAATTTCTTTAGCAATAACTTCAGCATCAACTCCAGCTTCGTCCAAAGCAATTGGGTTCATGGCTGCAGCTTGCATTGAGATGTTTCTTGCAACTTCATCAGCGTTTTCTACAACAGCAGAAAGTGCAGTTAGAGTAGCGATTTTGTTTCCAGAATGAATGTAAGATCCAACAAATGCACCTTCTAATCTCTCGAAAGTTCTGATTTCTAATTTTTCTCCGATAACACCAGTTTGTTCGATTAACTTATCAGCTACAGTAATTCCGTTAAAGTCAGATGCTAAAAATGCTTCTTTAGATTCGTAGTTTAATGCTTGATTAGCCATATCAGTAGCCATTTTCACGAAGCTTTCGTTCATTCCAACAAAGTCAGTTTCGCAGTTAAGTGTAATAACTATACCAACTGTTTTGTCAGCATTTACAACTGCAATTGCTGCTCCTTCTGTAGATTCTCTATCAGATCGGTTTGCAGCTACTTTTTGTCCTTTTTTACGAAGGTTCTCGATTGCTAAATCAAAATCTCCATCAGATTCAACAAGTGCTTTTTTGCAGTCCATCATTCCTGCACCTGTCATTGTTCTTAATTTATTTACGTCCGCAGCAGTAATTGTTGCCATTGTGTTTTTTTTATTTTAAAATTATTATATTTTTCAAATGTAAAAATTCCAATTCTAAAATTCTAAATTCCAATTTTATCAAATTAATAACTTTATTCAAGTCTATAATTATTTTGGATTTTGGAAAATTAAAATTGGAACTTATGTTTGTATTTATTCTTCAGTTTTAGCTTCTGCTTCTGGAGTTGCTTCAGCAACTGCCTCTACAACTTCTTCAACTACTGCAGGAGCTGCAACTTCAGGTTTTGCCACTTTTGCAATTTTTTCAGTTCCTTCTTGAGCATCTTCTGATGCATCTGAAGTTCTGTTTGCTAATCCGTCAATAACTGCTGCTGTAACTAAAGATAATATTTTATCGATTGATTTAGATGCATCATCATTTGCAGGTATTACATATTCTACTTCACGTGGATCAGAATTTGTATCTACCATTGCAAAAACTGGAATATTCAACTTTTGAGCTTCTTTGATTGCGATGTGTTCTGCTTTGATATCAACTACGAACAATGCCGCAGGAAGTCTAGACATATCAGCAATCGAACCTAAGTTTTTCTCTAATTTTGCACGCAAACGATCAACTTGAAGACGTTCTTTTTTAGACAAAGTCATAAAAGTTCCATCTTTTTTCATTTTGTCGATAGTTGACATTTTTTTAACCGCTTTACGAATTGTAACGAAGTTAGTCAACATTCCACCCGGCCATCTTTCTGTAATGTACGGCATGTTACAAGCTGCAGCTTTTTCTGCAACGATGTCTTTTGCTTGTTTTTTGGTAGCAACAAATAATATTTTTCTACCTGATGCAGCAATTTTCTTCATAGCTTCGTTAGCTTCTTCGATTTTTGCTGCAGTTTTATATAGATTGATAATGTGAATTCCATTACGTTCCATATAAATATAAGGAGCCATATTTGGATCCCATTTTCTAGTCATGTGTCCGAAATGTACACCTGCTTCTAGTAATTCTTTTACTTCTACTTTGTTTGACATTTTTTCTTAGTTTACGTTCTGTTGATTAGCAATGAAATTTTAGATTTCAGATATTAGATTTAAGATTTATGATTTTGGATATTTTAAAAAATCCAATTTCAATAATCCACTTTTTCTTATCTTATTAAATCAAAATCATTTAGATGCTAAACTAATTTCTCGTTTAAAAACGAGACAACAATAACATTGTTTAATGAACTTATTTTTTTGGGCTAAACTTATTTCAATATTCTTTTAATTTATGCTGATAATACAACCAGCATTTGAAAATAAGAATTTGAAATGTATTCTAGTTGAATATTAACGTTTAGAGAATTGGAATCTCTTACGAGCTTTCTTCTGACCGAACTTCTTACGTTCAACCATTCTTGGATCTCTTGTCAATAAACCTTCTGGTTTCAAGATGGCTCTGTTTCCTTCGCCAACTTCGCACATTACTCTTGCAAGTGCCATTCTCACAGCTTCTGCTTGACCAGTTGATCCACCACCATAAACGTTTACTTTTACGTCATAGTTTGTTACATTTTCTGTCATTGACATTGGTTGTAAAACTTTGTACTGTAAAGTTGCAGTTGGAAAATAAGTTGCAAATGGTTTTTTGTTAACTGTTATTTGTCCAGTTCCTTCTGATACGTAAACACGTGCTACGGCACATTTTCTACGTCCAATTTTATGTATAGTAGCCATTATTTAAGATCGTTTAGGTTAACTGTTTTTGGTTTTTGAGCGCCTTGTTTGTGCTCTGTTCCAACAACAACATTCAGGTTTCTGAAAAGTTCTGCGCCTAATTTATTTTTAGGTAACATCCCTTTTACTGCTTTTTCTACTAGAAGAGCAGGGTTTTTTGATTGCAATACTTTTGCAGTCAAAGATCTTTGTCCTCCTGGGTAACCTGTGTGACGAATGTATGTTTTTTCGTCCATTTTGTTACCTGTAAGGTTAATTTTTTCTGAGTTGATAACAATTACGTTATCACCACAGTCCACATGCGGAGTGTAACTTGGTTTGTACTTGCCTCTCAAGATCATAGCGACCTTTGATGCAAGACGTCCCAGGTTGTGACCGTCAGCGTCTACCACAATCCATTCTTTGGATACGGTTGCTTTGCTTGCTGATACTGTTTTGTAGCTTAATGCGTTCACAATAATTTTATTT
>JANNWM010000068.1:0-3676 GCA_031408435.1 Bacteroidota bacterium | reverse complement strand
TTTTCTTTTGAAGAGAAAGTGAAAAATTCGCTTTCCCCTCGCAAGACTAAATTTGGTTTCCAACACAAAACTAGGAAAAAATAATTTGAAAAAAAATGCTTTTTTATTTGTTTTTTAGCACAGTTCTTTGTTAGCAGTAGTGCTTTAAAATTCAATGTTGTTGTAACCTATTTCTTTTAATTCATTTTTTAACTCTTCAAAATCTTCAATTTCGGGATTTAGTTCTAAAATTAATTCTTTTGTGATTTTTTTAGAATCGTAAATATGTTTGACTGTTTCAATTTTTAGTTTATTATTTTCAAAATGTTCGTCATAATATTCCAACGCCCATTTTCGATAAGTTGTCGGATTATTGTCAAGAATATAAAGTAAATTTGCACTTCCGTCAGTGTATTTATCTTTCGGGAAATCTATTTCGCCAATATTCCATTTATTTTCTTCATTTTTTCTCCAAATACAAAATGTAGTTCCAATAGATTTAATAGGCTCGCCTAAAATAAATGCTTTAAATTCAGTTGGTACATTTTCAATTACACCTTTCCAAATATTTTGTTTCATTTCAGTTTCTTTTTTGCCAAACATTTTTTTTAAGAAACCTTTTTGGTCAATTTCAATTTCTTCCCAATTTGCCATTTCACTTTCGTGATCATAACCATTAATAATTGCACCAAATTTTGAAAATAAAATTGAAAATTGGTCACCTTGTCCATTTCGCATTTCAAAATATTCTTCCTTTAGTTCTACGTCCCAATTATTTTGATAAGAATAGTATCTGGATTCCCATTCTCTGCATATAATTGCTTCAAGTGCTGAAATTGATTTACAAAGATTTTTCAATGTTGAAATTTCTGGAATTCCTTCTAAATTTTGTGTAGATATTTTCATTAATTTTCATTTTTTTTGGGCTCTTCGGTCGCATTACTGCTAACGTCTCGTGGCTTGGCGTCAGTTGGGGATTTGGTAAGCCAAATGTATCGATTTAAGACCGAACTTCCAAGTACAAAACCAACTTTAAAGTTTGCCCAAAACCCCAATTGCGCCAAACCGCTGTTGTGTGTAGTTTCTTTAGATTATTTTAATAGTTTCTAGTTTAAATTTTTCACATATTTGTAAGTCTAATTCAGCAATTAAGTTTATAATATGTCCGTTTATTATTGAAAGATTAGTATAATTAAAAACTAGTTTATTTCCTACTTCGTAAAATACTTTTTCAGTCGAAAATTCTTTTGAAAACTCTTTTGATATTATTCCACGATTGTGAACCAATAAGTTTCTTTGTTTTACGAATTGATTAAAGTTCTTTTCTTCAGTTTCATTTTGAAACATTTTTATGCCAAGTCTTGTATTAAAATAGTTTTTTATATCTTCAACTCCACCGTAAAATAATTCATTTACTTTTTTTTCTGAAATTGCATTTATCAAACTTTCCATAGTGTCAAATGAAAATATAAATTCTAAAGTTTCTTTTTCTTTTGATTTTAACAATTCTGGTCTTTTTATTACAACTTCTGCAATAATTTCTTTAAAGTAGCATAAAGCGTTATCTGCTATTCTAGCATATGCCATTTGCCCGAAATAGTTTTCGTAAGTTTCAATTGAAAATATTAAATCACTTTGGTCTGAGTCTAAAAATTCTTTGAGCGCAATGTCAACTTTATCAAAATCTTTTTTTAAGAAAATATTTTTTAAATGTTCTTTTTTGTCTTTTTGATTATTTTGTTCAGCAAGAACAATATATATTAACAAAAATTCTAAACTTACGCTTTCCATTGAAAAAGTTTGATAAGATTTAGAATTTTCGTGTAATACTTTTATTCCAAAATTATTTAATGAGAATTTTTGTTCCATTTAGTTTTTTTATTTTAGTAAAAGGTAGTTAGTTTTTCGGTTTTTTTGTGAAATTACACACAACGTCTCGTGGCTTGGCGTCAGTTGGGGATTTGGAAAGCCAAATGTATAAATTAAAGACCGAACTTGCAAGTACAAAACCAACTTTAAAGTTTGCCTAAAACCCCAATTGCGCCAAACCGCTGTTGTGTGCTGTATTTTTAATTTCTAATTTCTTGTAAATTTTTTATGTATTCTTTAGTGTTTATATTCACTTCGTATGTTCCAATTATGCTTTCTTTTGAAACGCAAATACTTGTTAGACTAATTTCTAAAATTCGTTCAATTTCATCTTTTACTGTACTATCTTTAATGAATTTTTGAATTAATGTTGAACCGTAAGAACCTCCGTGGGTAAAAGTTGATGCGTATGAATATTCAGGTAAAAACTGCGCTAAAATATGTGAACTATTTTTTAAACTCTCTCTATCTTTAAACTTGCTATGTAGATATTTTACGCTTTCTTTTAAACTAAATAATTTAATTGCTTTAGAAATTTCTTGTTGGTTTTCTCTATCAAAACCTTCTAATTCTGGAATTTTAGCATTTATAAATGTTATAAAATCTGTTTTCATTTCATTTCCATTAATCATCTCTTCCATATGCAAAACTCCCGCTTTTTCCGCTAAAAATTCTGAAACCATTAAGTGTTTTTTATAACTTTCGGCTACTTCATCACTTTTATCAGACAACATTTTTTCAAAAATTAAAAATGATTTAAAAAAATGTTCTAATAACGAACGATATAAAATTAAACAGGAATATAGATTATTATTTTTTGCTTCAGTAACTAAAGAATTAAAAATATACGAAATCCTCAATGAAATATCAGAAAGAATTTCATTAGAAACTGGATACTTAATTTCGCATTCTACTAATTTATTGAATATCTCTTCACATTTCTTACTATGAGAATTATATTTGATTTCAATTTCGGATATTTCCATTATTTATGTTTTTTGGTAATATAGCACACAACGTCTCGTGGCTTGCAGAAGTTGGGGATTTGGTTAGCCCAAACTTTCTGTAAATCACTGACCACAAAAGTACAAAACAATGTGTAAATTCAAGACCAAAACCCCAATTTTTGCAAACCGCTGTTAACCGACGACTATATTTGTTGTTGTATCTTGATTTTCAAATTTAGTAAAATTTCTTCTAACTTTTATAAATTATTTTTAGGTTTTATTTTTCCGCAAAACTTTCTAATTTCTAAAAAGTTCAGTTTTTCAGTTTCGTTTTTCCACAAAACTTTTTAATTTTTTAATTCTCCAAAGCTTAGTTTTCAGTTTCGCTTTTCTACATAACTTTTCCAATTCTGTTTTCTCTAAAGTTCAGTTTTTAGTTTCAATTTTCCGTAAAACTTTTCTAATTCTGATATCTCCAAAGTTCAGTTTTTCAATTTCAATTTTCCACAAAACTTTTCCAATTCTGATTTCTCCAAAGTTTAGTTTTTCAGTTTCGATTTTCCACAAAACTTTTTCAATTCTGATTTCTCCAAAGTTCATTTTTTCAATTTCAATTTTCCACAAAACTTTTCCAATTTTGATTTCTCCAAAGTTCAGTTTTTTGGTTTCACTTTTCCATAAAACTTTTCATTTTCAGATTTCTCCAAAGTTCACTATTTCTGTTTTGCTTTTCTAATAAACTTTTGAAAAATAGGAGCGAAGTCGCCAACTTGATGTTTCATAATTCCAAAATTTACCAACAAATATTGTCGACTTGTTATCAGAGTAAATTCCCTGTTGGGAATTTTGAGAATAGTTGTCGGTTAACGTCTCGTGGCTTG
>JANNWM010000067.1:0-68818 GCA_031408435.1 Bacteroidota bacterium | reverse complement strand
CTAAAACTTTTTGATAATTTTTTACTATATTTGACATAAATATTGGGTGTTTGACGACAACAAGATACTGAATTTCAGTGTCTTGTCCCAATATTTAACTATCTTTATTTACAAAAATAATTGCACCCAACGGGTTATATTTATTAAAAAAATAAATTTACATTATATAATTACAAAAAAATTTTGAGAAAAATAAAATATAAAGCTGGGAGAAAAGTTTCGCCATGGAATTTGGAATATACTGGAAACAACCGTCAAACTAAAACTGATATTCAACTATTTGTATATGATGATTTGAGTTTGATTGAATGCTCTGACACTAAACCCAATGAGTTATTGAGCGATATTGATATAATGAAAATCAATTGGTTGAACGTTCACGGATTGAATGAAATTGTTGCGATTAAACAAATTGGAGATTTTTTTAATATTGATAATTTTATTCTAAGTGATATTTTGAATACAACCAAAAGGACAAAAGTCGAGGAGTATAATGATGTTTTGTTTTTTAATATAAAATCGTTGTTGCCAAATGAAAAAACTGAATTGATTAATACTGAGCAAATAAGTTTTTTATTGAAACATAATGTATTGGTGTCTTTTCAGGAAAAGAAGAGTGACTTTTTTAAGCATATTCGGGAGCGAATAAGATCGCATTCAGGTATTGTTCGCGAGAAGAAAGCGGATTATTTGTTATTTATTTTACTGGATTCTATTATTGAAAATTTTTATATAACGATAGAGAACGAAGAAAATAGGTTGGAAGAATTGGTTAACCTTTCTAAAACATCGAGTGAAGATATAGTTTTGCAAAAGATAGAAAGTTATCGCGATAATTTTAATTTTTTGAAACGGTCAATTATTCCGCTTCGAGATTCGCTGTATGCAATCAAATCTACAAAAGAAGATAATATTTTTAACTCGATTGAAACAGAAAATTATAGTTTTTTTAATCGTTTGCATCAAAAGACTCTAGAACTTTTAGAGCAATTAGAATATGATATTTCGACTTTGGAAAGTGTTTCTAATTTTTATTTTTCTAATCAAAGTCACAAGATGAACCAAGTCATGAAAACATTGACAATTGTGTCGGTAATTTTTATGCCTTTGACATTTATTGTAGGCATTTATGGAATGAATTTTGATATAATGCCTGAACTTCGCTGGAAATACGGTTATTTTGAAATTTTAGGGATTATGTTTGTCTTGGCGATCTCGATGACGGTTTATTTTAAGTGGAAGAAATGGTTTTAGATTTTGTTAAAAAAGTTTCAATAAATTGAAACTTTTTTAACAAAATCTAAAAAAAAACTATTTTAAACTTCCAACCATTTCTTCGGGTTTTACCCAAGCATCAAAATCTTCGGCGGTTACATATCCTAAACGAACAGATTCTTCTTTTAGAGTTGTTCCGTTTTTGTGAGCAGTTTGTGCAATTTCGGCCGATTTGTAATAACCTATTTTAGTATTTAAAGCAGTAACTAACATTAATGAATTATCAACTAATTCTTTAATTCGAACATGATTGGGTTCTATTCCTGAGGCACAATGTTCGTCAAAAGACATACAAGCATCGCCTAAAAGTCTGGCAGATTGCAGAAAATTAGCAGCCATAACAGGTTTAAAAACATTCAATTCGTAATGTCCTTGCATGCCGCCAACTGTGATTGCAACATCGTTTCCAATAACTTGTGCACAAACCATTGTTAAAGCTTCGCATTGTGTTGGGTTTACTTTTCCGGGCATAATCGAGGAGCCTGGTTCATTTTCTGGGATAATAATCTCTCCTATTCCAGATCTTGGTCCAGAAGCTAACATTCTAACATCATTGGCTATTTTATTTAACGAAACAGCTAGTTGTTTCAATGCTCCATGACTTTCAACTATGGCATCGTGACTTGCTAAAGCCTCAAATTTATTTGGTGCCGTAACAAATGGGTGTCCAGTAAATTCTGCAATATATTTTGCAACTTTTACATCATAACCATCGGGAGTATTTAGTCCAGTTCCGACAGCAGTCCCTCCAAGTGCAACTTCCGAGAGGTGAGAAAGTGTGTTTTTTAAAGCTTTAATTCCATAATTTAGTTGGGCTACATATCCTGAAATTTCTTGACCTAAAGTTAATGGAGTTGCGTCCATAAGATGCGTTCTTCCGATTTTAACTACATTTTTGAATTCGGTTGCTTTTGCATCTAAAGTGTCTCGTAATTTTTCAACTCCTGGAATTGTAATTTCTACAACTGATTTGTAAGCTGCAATATGCATTCCTGTTGGAAAAGTATCGTTAGAAGATTGAGATTTGTTGACATCGTCATTGGCTTTTACAACTTGATCGCCTTCGCCAATTTTGAAACCAGCCAAAACCTGAGCTCGGTTAGCAACAACTTCGTTGACATTCATATTACTTTGAGTTCCTGAGCCAGTTTGCCATATTACCAAGGGAAATTGGTCATCTAATTTACCTTCCAGAATTTCTTCACAAACTTGTGAAATTGCATTTCTTTTTTCGATGGATAAAACACCTAAATCGCAATTTGCATAAGCTGCTGCTTTTTTCAAATACGCAAAACCTTCGATAATTTCTTTAGGCATTGATGCTGATGCTCCAATTTTAAAATTGTTTCTAGAGCGTTCGGTTTGTGCCCCCCAATATTTATCGGCAGGAACTTTTACTTCGCCCATTGTATCTTTTTCTATTCTATATTCCATTTTATGGTATGTTGTTTATTTGTTTATTGTGCAAATTTAAATATTTATCAAGTTTTAAAAAAATATTTTATAGAATTTATTGATTACTATTAATTATATAATTACTTTTGCAATAGAAATTACAAAATACAATAATATATGTTCGATTTTACACAATATCTAGGCTTTATGCTTTTTTTAACCATTCTTACAGTTGGTTTTTGGTTAATGTTTTTTTTAATTGGATTCGTTCAGTATTGGTTATTTGGTGCTGTTCGGGAATTAATTAAAGAAAAGAAAGCAGAAAAAGCAGCACAACAATCTTAAATAATAGGATTTAGAAATAATAAGGAACTCAAAAATTTGGGTTCCTTTTTTTGTTTATAGGTATAAAAAAAACCTTTTCGTAAAGAAAAGGTTTAAGTGATCCCAGAAGGATTCGAACCTTCGACCTACGCATTAGAAGTGCGTTGCTCTATCCAGCTGAGCTATGGAACCATTGTTTTAATATAATACAAAATTTGTCGGGGTGGCAGGATTCGAACCTGCGGCCTCCTGCTCCCAAAGCAGGCGCGATAACCGAGCTACGCTACACCCCGAAAACATATTAAATTTAAAAAGCGGAGAGTAAGGGATTCGAACCCTTGGTACAGTTACCCATACGCATGTTTAGCAAACATGTCCTTTCGGCCACTCAGGCAACTCTCCAAGCTTATTAAGAACGTATCAATATTTAAGCGGTTGCAAATGTAGTGTTCTATTGTATAAATTACAAATAAAAAAGACGTTTTTTTATAACAAATTTTAAAATGGTTAATAATCAATTCAATAGCATTTAAAAGTAAACCTTATTTATATTAGAATGTAAATAGTTAAACTTAAATTTCCCAAGAAAATCTATAATAATTGAATTACTTTATTATATTTTATATAAAAAGTTTAAATTCGCACTCTTAATAATCAATTCCATTTAAAATGAATAATAAAATAGTTATAGTATCGGCGGTTAGAACACCAATTGGAAGTTTTATGGGTGCCTTGTCAACTGTTACTGCACCTCAACTAGGTGCTATTGCAATAAAAGGAGCTTTAGAAAAAATAAAACTAAATCCCGAGTTAATAGACGAAGTTTTCATGGGAAATGTAGTTCAGGCGGGAGTTGGTCAGGCTCCAGCACGTCAAGCAGCCATTTTTGCTGGTTTGCCAGTTTCGGTTGCATGTACTACTGTCAATAAAGTTTGTGCTTCTGGTATGAAAGCAGTAATGTTGGGTGCTCAAGCAATAATGTGTGGAGATGCAGAAATTGTTGTTGCTGGTGGAATGGAGAACATGAGTCTTATTCCTCACTACATGAATTTAAGAAACGGAGTCAAATTTGGTCCGTCAACAATTATTGATGGTATGCAAAAAGACGGATTAGTCGATGCTTATGACAATAATGCAATGGGAGTTTGTGCAGATTTATGTGCATCTGAATATAATATCACAAGAGAAATGCAGGATAATTTTGCAATACAATCCTACGAACGTTCTGCAAAAGCATCAAACTCTGGAAAATTCGAGAATGAAATTGTCTCTGTTGCAGTGCCACAACGTCGTGGCGATGCAATTATAGTATCTAAAGACGAAGAATTTACAAACGTAAAATTAGATAAAATACCGACTTTAAATCCTGTTTTCACTAAAGATGGAACTGTTACTGCCGCAAATGCATCAACTATTAACGATGGTGCAGCAGCTGTAATATTAATGACCGAAGAAAAAGCTTTGTCGCTTGGATTAAAACCATTAGCTTATATTTCAGGTTATGCCGATGCAGCACAAGAACCAAAATGGTTTACAACTGCGCCTTCAAAAGCATTGCCAAAAGCATTGGCAAAAGCCGGTATTTCGCAAAGTGAAGTTGACTTTTTCGAGTTTAACGAAGCTTTTGCAGTTGTTGGATTAGCCAATTCTCAAATTCTTGGTCTTGATAATGATAAAGTAAACGTAAATGGTGGTGCAGTTTCACTTGGGCATCCACTAGGTTGCTCAGGTGTCAGAATTATAGTAACTTTAATTAATGTTTTAGAGCAAAATAATGCCAAATATGGTGCGGCAGCAATTTGTAATGGTGGCGCATCAGCAATTGTTATAGAAAGATATTCTAAATAAATTTTTAAAGTATTTGATTTTTAAATTTGAAAAACTGAAACTTCAATCCTAATTTATGTTCGGAATCTGTAATTTAGCAAACATCCCACTGCGATATGAACCTAGCGATAAAAGTGAAATTTTATCACAAGTTTTGTTTGGTGAACATTTCGAAATTTTAGACCAAGAAAAACAATGGGTCAAAATCAAGCTACAATTTGATAATTATGAAGGTTGGGTTGATGAGAAGCAATTCAAAAAAATTTCTGAAGTAAATTTTAATAAATTATCAAATACTGAAATTATTCTAAATGGAGATTTAATAGAATATATAATAAGCGATAAGAATTTTTTAATGCCAATTCCATTGGGAAGTTCTTTAAATTTTTTAGATTTTAAAGAAATTAACACTGAAAAATATCTTTTTGAGGGTTTAAAATCATCAGGAATTAATCCAAAATCTAATCTTATTAATACTGCTTATTTGTATTTGAATGCACCTTATTTATGGGGCGGAAAAACACCTTTTGGTATAGATTGTTCTGGTTTTACTCAAATGGTTTACAAATTGAATGGATATAAATTATTACGTGATGCTAGACAACAAGCTAGTCAAGGCGAACCGCTAAGTTTTATTGAAGAGTCAGAACCTGGAGATTTGGCATTTTTTGATAATGATGAAGGAAACATTATCCATGTAGGAATAATTATGCAAGATAATTATATCATTCATGCAAGTGGTAGAGTTAGAATTGACAGATTGGATCATTCTGGAATTTTTAATGCAGAATTAAATAGACATACTCATAAATTAAGGGTTATTAAGAAAATAATTTAGGTTTCGGATTTCATATTATACTTAAAATCCAATTTCAAAAGAAATTGGATTTTTAGTATAAATTATCTGATTGATACATTATTTCGAGATAATTCCAACTTTAGAAGTTATTGGGTTTTTAAAATTCTTTTCGATTGCCAAAATCATTTCTCCGGCAATATCTTTGTTGGTTGCACCTTCTATTCCCTCTAATCCAGGAGACGAGTTGACTTCAAGCAAAAGTGGTCCTTTCGATGAACGAATAATATCGACACCAGCAACTTTCAAATCCATTGCTTTTGCTGCTTTTATTGCAATTTTCTTTTCTTCTGGAGTCGGTTTAATTACTGATGCAGTTCCGCCTAAATGTATATTGGCTCGAAATTCGCCAGGCAATGCTTCTCGCTGAATGGTTGCGACAACTTTTCCATCAATAACAAAAAGTCGCAAATCTTTTCCGTTGGCCTCTTTTATAAATTCTTGAACTAAAATATTAACATTCAAACTTTTAAAAGCATTTATTACCGATTCGGCAGCTTTTTTTGTTTCTGCCAAAACAACACCTTTTCCTTGTGTTCCTTCTAATAATTTGACAATTAAAGGCGAACCTCCAACCATTTTTATTAAATCGTCAGTGTCTAGCGGAGAGTTTGCAAAACCTGTTGTCGGAATTTCTACACCGTGATTTAACAGCAATTGCAATGAAAATAGTTTATCACGAGATTGTGTTATTGCTGCTGCAGAATTCAAACAAAAAACTTTTAAAGCTTCGAATTGTCTGGTCAAAGCACAACCATAAAAAGTAATACTCGGGCGAATTCTAGGTATTATTGCATCAAAATTATCAAGAACTCGACCACCACGATAATGTATTTCTGGTGTTGTTGCATCGAGTTTCATATAACATTCTTTGATATTCAAAAAATGCATTTCGTGTCCTCGAATTGCTCCAGCTTCCATAATTCGCTTATTGCTGTACAATTCTGGATTGCTTGCTAAAACGCCAATTCGCAAACCTTTTTTGGTTTCTTCGGCGTTTTGATAAAAACTTCTCAGATTCTCGGTAGTTGGTTGACCCAATAAATATTTTTGTTCTGGATCGACCAAAACCCTTCCTGACATTGCTTCACGACCCAGAAGCATTCTAAAACCCATTGAATCGCGATTGGTCAAAGTCATTTCGATTATCCAAGAATCTTCACCAATTTTTAAATTAGATTGAATTACATAACGTTGTTCTCTGAATCCTGATGAACTTTTTACGATACGTTTATCGACCAATGGTGCTTCGCAATGAATTACAGTTTTGAGATTATTCTGAATTGGATTGATGTCAAACTTGACCCAATTTTGGTCGTTTTTTATGAATGGAGCAATATTTATAGCATGCAATGCAGATGTTTTGGCACCAGAATCTACACGAGCTTTTATAGTTGGAATGCCTAATTCTGGGAAAGAACACCATTCTTCTGAGCCTAGAATTACTTTGTCTTGTAACATTTTGATTTTTTTTAATGAAAATCAAATGTAAATAATTGTTTTGATACTATTTTATATTTTACTAAAAAAATAAAACCCGTTATGTTAAGAAAACGTAACGGGTTTATGATTTACTAAAATTAAAATCTAACTAGCCGATTCCTCAGCCTTTTTCTGAATGGTTACATTCAATTCTGTTGCGTCAATTACATAATCCATAAAAATTTCATCACCAATACTTATTTTAGATGTAATAATTTCTTCTGCTAAAGCGTCTTCTACATATTTTTGAATAGCACGTTTTAATGGTCTTGCACCAAATTGTTTATCGAAACCTTTTTCGGCTACAAATGCTTTTGCCGCATCAGATAAACTCAAACTATAACCCAACTCGGTTGTGCGTTTGAATAATTTGGCTAATTCGATTTCAATAATTTTGTTAATGTCTTCTTTTTCAAGCGCATTAAATACAATAACATCGTCAATTCTATTTAAAAATTCTGGTGCAAATGTTTTCTTTAAAGCATTTTCGATGATACTTTTCGAATTTTCTGCTGCATTATCGACTCTTGTAGCAGTCCCAAAACCAACACCTTGACCAAAATCTTTGAGTTGTCTGGCTCCGATATTCGAAGTCATAATAATTATAGTATTCTTAAAATCTATTTTTCGACCTAAACTATCGGTCATAAAACCATCGTCAAGCACTTGCAACATCATATTGAAAACATCTGGATGTGCTTTTTCGATTTCGTCTAACAAAACTACACAATATGGTTTTCTTCTAACTTTTTCGGTCAATTGTCCGCCTTCTTCATAACCTACATATCCTGGAGGCGCACCAACTAGTCGTGAAATTGAGAATTTCTCCATATATTCACTCATATCAATACGAATCAATGCATCTTCAGAATCGAATAATTCTTTTGCTAGAACTTTTGCCAATTGCGTTTTTCCAACACCAGTTTGTCCCAAGAAAATAAATGAACCAATTGGGCGATTTGGATCTTTTAAACCAGCACGATTTCTTTGAATTGATTTTGCAATTTTTGAAACTGCTTCGTTTTGACCAATAACTTTACCTTGAATTAACTCAGGTAATTTGGCTAATTTGTTGCTTTCTGTTTGAGCAACACGATTAACAGGAATTCCAGTCATCATGGAAACAACATCGGCAACATTATCTTCGGTTACCAAAACTCTATTGTTTTTGGCGTCCTCTTCCCATTGTTCTTGGGCAATTGCAAGGTCTTTTTCTAAACGTTTTTCATCATCTCGAAGCCTTGCTGCTTCTTCGTATTTTTGTTTTTTGACAACACTATTTTTGTTTTCACGAACTTCTTCCAGCAAACGTTCTAATTCTAAAATTTGTTTTGGAACATCGATATTTGTAATGTGAACTCTAGATCCTGCTTCGTCAAGAGCATCGATAGCTTTGTCTGGCAAAAATCTTTCTGACATATAACGATCAGTTAGTTTTACACAAGCTTCAATTGCTTCGTCGGTGTAAGTTACATTATGATGGTCTTCGTATTTGTCTTTGATATTATTCAAAATCGTAATTGTTTCTTCGACAGATGTTGGTTCTACAATTACTTTCTGAAAACGGCGTTCGAGTGCGCCATCTTTTTCTATATATTGGCGGTATTCGTCAAGCGTTGTTGCACCAATACACTGAATTTCGCCACGAGCCAAAGCAGGTTTGAACATATTCGATGCATCAAGTGAACCAGTTGCTCCACCAGCACCAACGATTGTATGAATTTCGTCTATGAAAAGAATTATATCATCATTCTTTTCAAGCTCATTCATTACGGCTTTCATTCTTTCTTCGAATTGTCCACGGTATTTTGTTCCAGCGACCAAACTTGCTAAGTCGAGCGTAACCACACGTTTATTAAACAAGATTCTAGAAACTTTTTTCTGAATAATTCTGAGTGCCAAACCTTCTGCAATTGCAGATTTTCCTACGCCAGGTTCACCAATCAACAAAGGATTGTTTTTCTTGCGACGGCTCAAGATTTGCGAGACACGTTCGATTTCTTTTTCTCGACCAACAACTGGATCGAGTTTTCCTTCTTCGGCCATTTCTGTTAAATCTCTCCCAAAATTATCTAGAACAGGAGTTTTAGATTTTTTATTAGTTTTATTGGCAGGATTATTAAAATTATCGCCCTTTAAACTGTCATCTTGTCCTGACGGATCATTAAAAGCTTCGTTTCTCGGGAAATCTTTACTAAAATTATCTTCTATTGGAGTCATATTTAAGTATTGTTCTTTGGCTATATCATAATCGATTCTCATCTTGTTCAATAGCTTGGTGGTTGGGTCGTTTTCGTTTCTAAGTATACACAAAAGCAAGTGAGCTGTACTAATCGAAGTACATTGAAAAACTTTTGCTTCAAGAAAAGTTGTTTTCAAAGCCCGCTCTGCTTGACGAGTCAAATGCAGATTTTTTTTCTCGATTGCTACCAGCGGATTGGTATTTGCAGGACTTAAAATCTCGACTTTTCTGCGCAAATGATCCAAATCGACATCGAGTTGATTCAGTATGTTTATTGCTTTTCCGTTTCCGTCTTTCAAGATACCTAGCATTAAATGCTCGGTTCCAATAAAATCGTGTCCCAATCTCATTGCCTCGTCTTTACTCAAAGCGATTACGTCTTTAACTCTAGGTGAAAAATTATCATCCATATATATAGGTATCATTATAAATGTAAATTTAGTAAATTTCTTTTATAAAAACAAAAATCATTCCTCACTAAATATTGTCAGTAAAGTGACAAAAATATTTAGAGAAACAAAAGTTAAATAGTAGTTTTTTTATTAACTAAAGTTAAAAATTTATTTGTTAATAAAACGTCTAAATTTACTTTAAATTTACTTTGAAATCAATCCAAGAAAGTATATATTAGCAAGATTTTTTAATTCAAAATAAATTTTAATTTAAATATATATTATGTCTGACGGAGAAAAGTTAATTCCTATTAACATTGAAGACGAAATGAAAACAGCTTACATTGATTATTCGATGTCGGTTATTGTCTCAAGAGCACTTCCAGATGTGCGCGATGGCTTGAAACCCGTGCACCGACGAGTACTTTATGGAATGTATGACTTGGGAGTTTTTTCTAATAAAGCCCATAAAAAATCTGCCAGAATTGTCGGAGAAGTTTTAGGAAAGTACCATCCACACGGAGACACATCTGTATATGATGCGATGGTTCGTATGGCCCAAGAATGGTCAATGCGTTATTTATTGATTGACGGTCAAGGTAATTTTGGTTCTGTAGATGGTGATAGTCCAGCAGCAATGCGATATACCGAAGCCAGAATGCGCAAAATATCGGAAGATATTATGGCAGATATCGAAAAAGAAACAGTTGATTTTAAACTGAATTTTGACGATACTTTATATGAGCCAACAGTAATGCCAACTCGTGTTCCAACTTTGTTAATTAATGGAGCAACTGGAATTGCAGTAGGTATGGCAACCAATATGCCACCGCACAACATTACAGAAGTTATTAACGGAACATTGGCTTATCTTGATAATAATGATATTGAGATTGAAGAATTAATGACGCACATAAAAGCCCCAGATTTTCCAACCGGTGGAACAATTTATGGATACGAAGGCGTTCGAGAAGCTTTCAAAACTGGTCGTGGGCGAATAGTAATGCGTGCTAAAGTTGGTTTCGAAGAAGTAGATGGTCGTGAATCAATTATTGTTACCGAAATTCCATATCAGGTCAACAAAGCCGATATGATTAAACGAACTGCTGATCTTGTTAACGATAAAAAAATTGAAGGGATTGCCAATATTCGTGACGAATCTGACAGAAACGGAATGCGAATTGTTTATATCTTGAAACGTGATGCAACCCCAAATGTTGTTCTCAATACATTATTCAAATTTACTCAATTACAATCATCATTTTCTGTAAACAATATTGCATTAGTAAAAGGTCGTCCGCAAATGTTGAATCTTAAAGACATGATTCATTATTTCATCGAACACCGCCACGATGTTGTAACCCGCAGAACCCAATTCGAATTAAGAAAAGCCGAAGAAAGAGCACACATATTAGAAGGATTAATCATTGCTTCTGATAATATTGACGAAGTTATCGCATTAATACGATCTTCGTCAAATACTGAGCAAGCACGTGAGAAATTAATTGAGCGATTCAAATTATCTGATATTCAAGCACGTGCAATCGTAGAAATGCGTTTGCGTCAATTAACTGGTCTAGAACAAGACAAGTTAAGAGCCGAATATGAAGAGATTATGAAATTGATCGAACATTTAAAAGGTTTACTTGGCGATGTTAATTTAAGAATTGCTTTAATAAAAGAAGAATTAGAAGAAATCAGAGAGAAATATGGCGATGCTCGTCGTTCATTAATTGAACTATCAGGTGGAGATGTAAGTATAGAAGATTTAATTGCCGATGAAAATGTTGTTATTACAATTTCGCATGCAGGTTATATCAAACGTACCAATTTAACAGAATACAAAACTCAAAATCGTGGTGGTGTTGGTCAAAAATCAGCAGGAACACGTGATGCAGATTTCTTAGAACACATGTTTGTTGCAACGAATCATCAATATATGATGTTTTTTACCCAAAAAGGAAAATGTTTCTGGATGCGTGTTTACGAAATTCCAGAAGGATCTAAAACTGCCAAAGGTCGTGCTTTGCAAAACTTAATCAACATTGAATCTGATGATAAAGTAAAAGCATTTATTTGTACACAAGACCTTAAAGATAAAGATTATACAATGAGCCATAACTTGATTATGGTTACCAAAAAAGGTCAAGTTAAGAAAACTTCATTGGACAAATATTCTAAACCACGTGTTAATGGCGTTGCTGCAATTACTATTAAAGAAGGTGACGAATTATTGGGAGCAGAATTAACAGATGGAAATTCTCAGATAGTTATTGCCGTTAAATCAGGAAAATTATTGCGATTCGAAGAGACCAAAACCCGACCAATGGGAAGAACAGCATCGGGAGTTAGAGGTATTCGTTTGAAAGATGACAATGACGAAGTTATTGGATTGGTTGCTGTAAATGATATGAATAGTGAAATTCTTGTAGTTGCCGAAAATGGATATGGAAAACGTTCAAGTCTAGACGAATATAGAATCACAAATCGTGGTGGTAAAGGTGTAAAAACATTAAATATCACCGAAAAAACTGGACAATTAATTTCGATAAATTCAGTAACTGACAACGATGATTTAATGATTATCAATAAATCAGGATTGACAATCAGAATGGCTGTCGAAGATTTGAGAGTAATGGGTCGAGCTACTCAAGGAGTAAAATTAATCAACTTGAAAGGAAACGATTCTATCGCTGCAGTTACCAAAGTAATGAAAGATGATGTAGAGGAAGTGCTGGTTGATGAAGACGGAAATATTATAGAACCTGTTATCGAAAGAGTAAAACCTGTACTTGAAGTTCTGGAAGATGAAGGAACTGCTGATGATGATGATGAAGAAGACGATTCAGATGATGAATCTGACAATGATTTAGATGACGACGATTCAGATGACGATTCAGACGACGAAGCATAATTAAACAAATAAAAACTAGTTTTCGATTTTGGCATAGAAATTGAAAACTGTTTTTTGAAATTTATAATCAAACCAAAAAAAATTAAAATCAAAAAAAATGAACATTAAATTTGTATTATTAGCATCTGCACTATTGCTATCAGTAGCTACTTTTTCACAAAAAGATCAATTAAAAGCAATAAAAAAGGTTTATGAAAAATCTTCGGCTTCTGAACAAGAAATTGCTGAATATAAAGAAAATCTTGCTTCAATAAATAAATTGGTTACCGGATCGACTCCAGTTGAAGAAGCACAAACTAATTATTTTAAATCAGTTTTGCCTTATGTTGAATATTTGTCAGCGATGTCAAAATCTGCAACAAAAGAAAATCTGCAAATTGTTATGCAGCTTTTAAATCCTAAAAATATAAAAACAATTGTTGCTGGAAGAAACGAATTATTATCTTTCGAAAGAAAAGAAGGAATTGCAACCTTGTCTAAAGGAATCAATGAAAATACAGCTGGCCTAAAAACTTTATTGGTCAATTATGCTGTTAGTTTAAATGACAAACAACAATATAAAGATGCTTCTTTAATTCTAAAAAGTGTCTATGAACTTGATCCGAAAGATCCAGAAAAGTTATATTATGCCGCCAATTTTGCATTGAATGCCAAAGATTATGATTTGGCTTTAAGTGAATATCAAGAATTGAAAAGAATCAATTTTACTGGTGAGCTAACAACTTACTCGGCTACTAATAAAGAGAATAAAAAGTCAGAGCAATTTACTTCGAAAACAGAACGTGATTTGTATGTTCAAGCTGGGACTCACGAAAAACCAACAGAAGAGAAACAGCCTTCAAAAAAACCTGAAATTATTAAAAACATTGCATTGATACTAGTTCAAAACGGTAAAAAAGCCGAGGCACTTTTAGCAATTCAAGAAGCGAGATTAATCGATCCAGCCGATACAAGTTTATTAATGACAGAAGCTGGTTTGTATTATGATATGAACGATATTCCAGGATATCAAAAATTAATCAAAGAAGCAATCGACAAAAACCCAAATGATGCAAGTCTTTATTATAACTTGGGTGTAACTAGTTCAAGCGCTAAAGATTTAGTATCTTCTGAGAAATATTTCAAAAAAGCAATCGAAATCAAACCTGATTATTTAGAGGCTTACATTAGCCTTGCGGAATTAAAACTTCGCGACGATCAAAAATTCGTTGATCAAATGTCTAAATTAGGAACATCGGCAGCTGATATGAAAAAATATGATGTTGTAAAAGCAAATAGAACAAAAATGTTCAATGATGCTTTGCCATTCTTAGAAAAAGCTTATGAATTAAAACCCACAGATAGCGAAGTTTCTAAAACATTGTTAAGTGTGTATAAAGCAATGGAAATGACTGAAAAAGTAAAAGCTATGAAAGCAAAAATGTAGTTTTCTAAATAATTTAATTAGATAATTTAAGCCTACCGAAAAATATATTTTTCGGTAGGCTTTTTTTTGTTATGATAGTAAGCATTAGGAATATTAAGTTTTCTTTTTAAAACATTTTACACAAATTGAGGTGTTTCTCAATAGCTTTAAAAATTTTCATGAATTTTTTTAATAAAAATATTGAGTTACATTAGTAAAAATTTCTGGAGTACTACTTGATCTAACCTCATCATATTTAGATTCTTTTAGATAATTATTGGACTCATATATTAAATTATAATTAGTTACTGTTAAGGGCGATGATGCAGAATATAAGACTTTGTCAGTACTAGTTTGATAAAAATTAGTTGATTTAATAATATTATTTTTATTCAAAAAATTCATGTTTATTTTATCTAAACCTGTAACATTTTTGAATGGATTAATTTTATCATCATATTCATAAGTAAATGTAGATCTGTAGTAAGTTTGGGTATTAGGATTATAGTAATTATAATAACTACTATCAGAAACTTTTTTTATAATATTACTATTGTCGAAAGTATATAATGTAGAATTATCAGTTTTGGTTTCAATACCAGTAAAAATGTCAATATCATAATTTTCTAAAAGAATTGTTCCATCTTGGTTGTAGGTGTATGTTTTTTTTGTTATTAAACCAGGCATTTGATTAAAGCCATAATCTTTATGAATTAACATTTTTAGTCTACTGTTTTCATAGATATAATCGTCACTAGCTTTTAATAAATTTATTTCAAAAACTTCATTTTTTGTAATTAAATCTCCGTTATATGTATATCTTGTTTTTGAATTTAAAATGTCATTATTATTAGAGTAGTAAATTGAGCTTATTTCATTAATTTTATTACCGCTATAATGAAATTAGACTTTCTGAACTTCCATATCTGTCGATATCAATAATTTTTTTAGGTAGAATGGTTGTTATTTGTGTAGTAACATCATCACTTTTTGAACAAGAAAAAATTCCGAATGAAGCGATTATTATAAATAGTATGTTCTTTTTCATTTTAAATTTTATTGGTTATGTTTTAGAAAATTTTAGGTTTTAAAAGTTATCAATTTATTTAATAAATACTAAGGTTTTGTCTTTTCTATATAGGATAAATCTTATAAAGCGAGTTACTAATGTGATTTACTTCGTCTGTTCGCTATTGTTCGTGTCTCCAAAGTCGAAAAGAATGATTATAATCTTCGATAATTAATTAATCTGGACTTTCTAAAACTAACTCTATAATTTTATTTGATATTGAGCGCAATTATATATATTCCAGACTAAGTAATGAAAACTAAATTCTATAAAAATAATTTTTACAAATATATATCATAAAATTAAAAACCTCAAGTTATAAAAAAACCGAGCAATTTCTCGCTCGGTTCTAATAAAATTATTATTTGAATCAGATCCCGATAAAAATTGGGATAAGCGATTCACACAATTTTGTAAAAACAAAATTGGTTCTCTGCTTATTTCACTTCTTCAAATTCTACATCTTGAACATCGTCTCCTTGCGTTTCAGCTTGTGGCTGAGCAGCTTGTTGACCTTGTTCTCCTTGTGCGTACATTGCTTCAGTAGCTGTTTTCCAAGCTGCATTTACATTGTCTAAACCTTTTTGAATTGCTTCTAAATCTTGAGATCCGTGAGCCATTCTTAATTCGGTTAATGCATATTCGATAGCAGTTTTGTTTTCGTCAGTGATTTTATCACCAAGTTCTTTCAATTGTGTTTCAGTTTGGAAAATTAAACTGTCAGCTTCATTGATTTTTTCAACTCTTTCTCTAGCGATTTTATCTGCTCCAGCATTTGCTTCAGCATCTTTTTTCATTCTTTCGATTTCTTCAGAAGTTAATCCAGAAGAAGCTTCGATTCTGATATCGTGAGATTTACCAGTTCCTTTATCAGTTGCAGAAACTTTGATGATACCATTCGCATCAATATCAAAAGTTACTTCAATTTGTGGAACACCTCTTGGTGCTGGTGGAATACCGTCAAGGTTAAAACGACCAATCGTTTTGTTATCAACAGCCATTGCTCTTGCACCTTGAAGAACGTGTAGTTCAACAGTTGGTTGAGAATCTGCTGCAGTTGAGAAAATCTGAGATTTTTTAGTTGGAATAGTTGTGTTAGACTCAATCAAGATTGTCATAACGCCACCCATAGTTTCGATTCCTAATGATAAAGGTGTAACGTCTAACAACAATACATCTTTTACATCTCCAGAAAGAACGCCACCTTGAATAGCAGCTCCAATAGCAACAACTTCATCTGGATTTACACCTTTTGATGCTTTTTTACCAAAGAATTTTTCTACTTCGTCAGCAATTCTTGGCATTCTAGTTGAACCTCCAACCAAAATTACTTCGTCGATATCAGATGTAGATAAACCTGCATCTTTCAACGCTTTAGCAACTGGTTCCATAGAACGTTTTACTAAAGTATCAGACAATTTTTCGAATTGTGCTCTTGATAACTTTTTAACCAAGTGTTTTGGTCCAGAAGCCGTAGCAGTAACGTATGGCAAGTTGATTTCTGTTTCAGCAGAACTTGACAATTCAATTTTTGCTTTTTCGGCAGCTTCTTTAATTCTTTGCAAAGACATTGGATCCAAACGCAAATCAATTCCTTCTTCAGCTTTGAACTCATCTGCCAACCAGTCAATGATAGTTTGGTCAAAATCGTCTCCTCCTAAGTGTGTATCTCCGTTTGTTGACAATACTTCGAAAACTCCGTCTCCTAATTCAAGGATAGAAATATCAAAAGTACCACCACCTAAATCGTAAACTGCGATTTTTTGATCTGTTCCTTTTTTGTCTAATCCGTAAGCAAGTGCTGCAGCAGTTGGCTCGTTGATGATTCTCATTACTTTCAAACCAGCAATTTCTCCAGCTTCTTTTGTAGCTTGACGTTGTGCATCGTTAAAATATGCAGGAACAGTAATAACTGCTTCTGTAACCGTTTGACCTAAATAGTCTTCGGCAGTTTTTTTCATTTTCTGTAATGTCATTGCTGACAATTCTTGTGCAGAATACAAACGACCATCAATGTCAACACGTGGCGTATTGTTGTCACCTTTGACAACTGAATAAGGAACTCTTTTTGCTTCATTTGTAGTTTCAGCAA
Source organism: Bacteroidota bacterium (assembly GCA_031408435.1). Classification (GTDB taxonomy): domain Bacteria; phylum Bacteroidota; class Bacteroidia; order Flavobacteriales; family Flavobacteriaceae; genus Flavobacterium. The sequence goes on along the minus strand of JANNWM010000067.1, from coordinate 51,545 downwards.
AAGATTGTCCCATAAAACGTTTGATAGATGCAACCGTTTTAGTAGGGTTAGTAACTGCTTGTCTTTTTGCAGGATCACCTACTTTAATCTCTCCACCTTCTACAAATGCAATGATAGATGGTGTTGTTCTTTTACCTTCAGCATTAGGAATTACAACTGCTTCTTGTCCTTCCATTACAGATACGCAAGAGTTTGTAGTACCTAAATCAATTCCGATGATTTTTCCCATTTTGTTTATTATTTAAATTTATTGAATTTCTTAGTTTTTAAACTTATATCAACAATGACAATCATTGTGCCAATAACGAAACCGATTCAAATTGTCAGTTTTCAGGGTTTTAGTTCGAAATCGATATGACAAGTTGGCGGATTTGCAATTATTTATGAGCAAACCAACAATCTGAATTTTCCAAATCATATTTTTTAAAAATAGTGTTTATTGGTTTTCCGTGATATAAATTAGCATTAAATTTGGTTCTAATCAAATAATTAAATGCACCCATATCGCCAGTGAAATTTGTTTTGTTATTATTGTTATAAATAGAGTGAATTTCGGATAATTGTTCAATAAATGGTTTTAATATTTTGATATTTCCGCCAATTATTCCACAATTTAATAAGGTTTTGTTTCTAAATTTATCTTCGAATATTACAAAATCTTTGATGTTGTTTCTTAAATGTACGCAATGCGATTGCATCCAATTATTGTATAAAATATCGGGTTCGTCTCCGCAGAAAATCGAATTTGAATTTTCTAAAAACAACTTTTCTTGAAATGGATTTTTTAAAGCTATGACATCTGAAACATCTGTAAAAAAAACATTTTCGATATTTTGATGGTTTGATTTCAAAAATTTATCATAAACAAAATAGCGGAAAACATTTGGGTTGAAACTTGGATTGTATTCAGTTTTTATGAATCGAACAAACTCATTTTGGTATTTTTCGCAAGTAATATCAGAAAAATTATTATGAAATATTATTCCGTTTAATTTTAAATTAACAATCGAGTTGTACCAATTTTCGATTACAGAAAAATCATCATCAGCAATTGTTTCACTGCGATTTACATCATATATACCTGAAATATGACAGGCCAAAATATAATTTCTTGAATTTGACAATTTTTTTTAATTTAGAACCAAATTGTTAGTTTTGACTTTCGCACTCACGCTGTTTGGTATATTTCGATAATAAATATAGGTTCTTAAGTCTAGTTTTTTAACTAAAAATCTATCGGATGCTTTATCAAAAAAATCAGCATCGGCAGCATACATATCAATAAAATCATACAATTCAAAAACCTTTCTTTTTCCGAATAATGTTGCAAATAATATACAATCATCTACATGAATGTTTTGTGTCAAATCGAATCTGTTTGGAACAAAATAATTTTCGTATTTATCAACGATTGTATCGGTTGTAGAAGCAATTAAATCGTAAAACTGCATTTGCTCTAGACATTTTTGCAAATGGTTAGGTTTGTATTCATCGTCTGCATCAATAATCGTAATAAATTTACCATTACTAATTTTGATTCCTTTATTGATAGATATTGATTGACTGCAATTTTGATGTCTTAGATAAGTGATTTTCTTTTCATGTTTGATGCAATATTCAAGAATTTTAAAATCACCATCGTTACTACTTCCGTCATCGATAATTATCAACTCAAAATTTTTGAAACTTTGATTTAAAACAGAATCAATTGCTCGTTTAATCAATTTAAAATCAGTGTTATAAACAGACATTATTACAGATATTTTGCTTTTTAGAATCATTTATTCCTAGAATATTAAAAGTATAACATCGTAAAAATAGATTTTTTAAAATTATTAAATGTTATCATAAGTTTAATTTAAAAAACATAAATTTTAATTTTTTAAGTTGAAACAATCTTTAGGCAATAAAATTCTTATTTTTGTCACAAATATATTCAATGAAACCAACTATCACTATAATCGGTGCAGGAATTTCTGGACTAACAGCTGCTGTTTATTTATACAAAAAAGGATATAAAATTCAAATTCTCGAAGCAAGCGAAAGAGCAGGCGGACGCATAAAAACAGATATAATTAATGGTTATCGATTTGACCGAGGTTTTCAGGTATTATTGACCGAATATCCAGAAACCAAAGCATTATTAGATTACAAAAAATTAAATCTTAAACGATTTTTACCAGGTGCAACGGTACTTTATGATGGCGGACAATTCCAGATTGCCGATCCGTTTAGGCGACCATCGGCAACTTTTGCAACACTTTTCGCTCCTGTTGGTTCATTAAAAGACAAAATAAATACGCTTTTTTTGAAAAATAAATTAGTCAAAATTTCTGTTGCTAATATTTTTAATCAAAGAGAAAAAACAACTTTAAATCAATTGTCAGATTACGGTTTTAGTCAAAAAATGATTGAACGTTTTTACAAACCATTTTTTTCTGGCATTTTTTTAGAAAATGATTTAAAAACATCAAGCAATATGTTCGATTTTGTCATGAAAATGTTTTCAGAAGGCGATGCAGCCATTCCAGAATTGGGTATGGAAGAAATTCCGAAACAACTTTTGGCAATGTTACCAGAAAATTCGGTTCATTATAATGTAAAAGTATCCGAAATAATTAACAACAAAATAATTTGCCAAGACGGTCAAACTTTCGAAACCGATAAAATAATTATTGCCACCGAAGCAACTGGTTTTGCTAAAAAATATATTCCTGAATCAAAAACAAAATTCCATCAAGTAACCAATGTTTATTTTGAGGCAAATTTTGCTCCGACAAAAAAAGCAGTTGTAATTTTAAATGCGTCAAAAAACAAAAAATGGGTTAATAATATGACCTTTATGAGCAATGTTTCTGATAAATATGCACCAAGCGGAAAAGTTTTAATTTCTGTTTCATACAATGGTATTCCTGAAATAGATGACGATATTTTATCAGAAAATATGAAAAAAGAACTTGAATTTTGGTACGGAAATCAGGTCAAAGATTGGAAAATAGTTAATTCTTATCGAATAAATTATGCATTGCCAAATCAAGAGAAAGTCATAAATGAATTATCAAATTCTGATATTCAAATTAATAATAATTTGTTTGTTTGTGGCGATTACTTAATGAATGGTTCTATAAATGCTGCAATGAAATCAGGAAGATTGGTTGCAGAAACGATTATTAGTTTATAAAAATGAAAAAAATCGAAAATATATTGACCAATTTATCGATTCTATTTTGTGTTGTAGTTTTGATATCAATTTTACTATTAAACCTTAATACATTTTATTGGGCAGATGATTATGCTTTTATGAATGAAATTAAAAAAAATGGAATTCTGAAAAATTGCATTGCAGGCTATTTTAATTGGGATGGAAGGTTCTTGACCTTACCAGCATTTATTCAGGCTTTTTTATTAAAGAATATAAAAATTGAATTCATAACTTTAATTTGGAATATTTGTTTTTTAATTAGTGGCTTTTTAACATTTGTAATTGTCAAAAATCAATTAAATTTAAAATTAAGTAACAAAAATTTTGTTTTATTAGGTTTAACTACATCAATCATGATTTGGTTTGGATCCAAAACCTTTTTGGCACAAACAATTTATTGGGGAACTGGCGGAGCTTATTCTAGTTCGTTGTTAATAGGTTTTTTGTGGATTGTTTTTTACCAGAAAAGTCAAAAATCAAAATTTAATCTCAAAAACAATATTATATTATTGATTTTCACATTTGTTGCATCAGCAACGACTCAAAATTTTTCGATTGGATTTGTTACATTAATAATTTTCGATTTGGGTATTGATTTTTTAAATAAAGATTTCAAACAATTCAAATTCAAGTTTTTATTGCTTTTAATTTCAATTTCTGGAATATTATTTTTGTTAATTGCTCCAGGGAATTTACTTAGAATGAAAGAAATTTACAATCTCGATATTAGTGCATTAACTTTTAACGATTTAATCAATAACTTTAATGATGTTTTTTTAAGGTATTATAAAAATTGCGAGGATTTAATTTTAATGAGCCTAATTTCGGGAATTGTTTTTAGAGTATTTTGTTATGATGGTTTTGTTAATTTATTAAAAATAAAATTTCAAGTTGCTAATAAAAAAGATTTTTTAAATAATTTTTTAAATAATTCAAAATGGTTTTTTGTTGCAATAAGTACAATTATGCCATTTATTTTTATGCCAATGATGGCTGTTCAAAGAACCATTCTTTATTTTGCATTCTTTTCTGTAATCTTTATTTACTGTATTTTATTAAAAAAATACAATGTTCAATCTTTTCGGTTTGATTTAAAGAAAATGATTGCATTTACCGTTTTAATTTTTATTATAAGTTCTAGTTTTAATTTTTCTATTCAAAACATAAAAAAAGGATTAATATTAAAACAAGAAATTTTAAAACGAGAAGAAATTTTAAAAAATTCAGAGAATCAAGAAATTACTGTTACAATTATTCCAAAAGATTTATTGAGTCCGTGTTATATGTTTTCTGATTTTCAGATGAATTTGCCTGAAGATAATTTTTTTATTGAAGGACCAAGAATTTACTATAACATAAAAAAAATTTCGGTCGAAGAGCAAAATTAAAAACAAAATATTATCTAAACTTGTTTATTAAACCTAATTAATTGACTTTTGAGCTTTTAAAAAAACAAAAATGGACAAAATACATTACATATCATCGTCAGTTTTGAGTTTCGAAACATTACAAGAAATAATTTATCGGGATAAAAAACTTGCTTTATCTGAAGAGTCAACACTAAATATTCAGAAATGTAGGGATTATTTAGACCAAAAAATGTCAAAAACCGATGCACCAATTTACGGCATAAACACAGGTTTTGGATCATTGTGCAATATTAAAATCGATGATGACAATTTAACAAAATTACAAGAAAATTTAGTTAAATCGCACGCCTGCGGAACTGGAGATAAAGTGCCAAACGAAATAGTTAAATTGATGTTGTTATTAAAAATTCAATCGTTAAGTTACGGATATTCGGGCGTTCAACTTGCAACAGTACAGCGTTTAATTGATTTTTATAATAGCGATGTTTTGCCAATAATATATACGCAAGGTTCATTGGGAGCCAGTGGCGATTTGGCACCATTAGCACATTTATCGTTGCCGCTTTTAGGTGAAGGCGAAGTTTGGTTTGAAGGCAAAAAAGTAAATTCTAGCAAAGTGCTAAAACATTTTAATTGGCAACCAATTGTTTTGCAATCCAAAGAAGGATTGGCATTGCTAAACGGTACTCAATTTATGAGTGCTTATGGAGCATATATTTTAATAAAATCAATAAAATTAAGTTATCTAGCTGATTTGATTGGAACAATTTCACTCGAAGGTTTTGATGGTCGACAAGAACCATTTAACGAATTGATACATTTTATTAGACCACACAAAGGTCAAATTGAAACTGCTAGTCGCATTAATAAATTTCTAGAAGGAAGCCAAATTATTATGCAACCAAAAAATCATGTTCAAGATCCATATTCTTTTAGATGCATGCCACAAGTTCATGGTGCCAGCAAAGATGCAATCGATTATGTCAAAAAAGTATTCAAGACCGAAATAAATTCGGTTACCGATAATCCTAATATTTTTATAGAAAGTGACCAAATTATTTCTGGAGGTAATTTTCATGGTCAACCTTTGGCATTGGCACTTGATTTTATGGCAATTGCTTTGTCTGAACTAGGCAGTATTTCTGAACGTCGGACTTATCAATTAATTTCTGGTTTGCGTGGTTTGCCCGCTTTTTTAATTAACAATCCTGGTCTAAATTCTGGTTTAATGATTCCGCAATATACAGCCGCAAGTATTGCAAGTCAAAATAAACAATTGTCCACGCCAGCCAGTGTTGACAGCATAGTTTCGAGTAACGGACAAGAAGATCATGTAAGTATGGGTGCCAATGCAGCAACAAAATGTCTAAAAGTATTAGACAATTTAGAACGCATTTTAGCAATCGAATTAATGAATGCTTCGCAAGCAATTGAATACCGCAAACCTTTGCAATCAAGTGATTTTATAGAAATGTTTTTAAAATGCTATCATCAAGATGTTCCTGTTTTCAAAGAAGATAGAATATTGCATTACGATATCGAAAAATCGGTTGTTTTTTTAAGAAGTTTTATAATCGACGAACTGGATTATTAATTATTTCAACAACATCAATTTTTGTAAATAAATGTTTGAATTATGATATTTTTTTGATTCAATATTATATAACTAACGTCGAATTTTGTAAAATTTATTTACGATTGAACATTTTTAAAATAACCAAAGCATGCGGAAAAGTAATGGCTGCCAAAAATGAGAAAAACAAAGCATTGAATATTTTTTGGTCTTTGAATATAAAATAAAGAAATGCTATTCCAATCAAAGATATTAACCAATATAAAAAAGCCGATTTAAAATACAATTTAAAATTATCGAATGTAACATCAATATACAAAAATTTTATTTGGTCAATCATCGATGGAATACTATGCCAGACAATAAAGAAAATAGCAAATCCCCAAATCAAACTCGACGACAAAAAAATAACCGTAAATACCAATAAATAAAAGATTTCTAAAAGAATTTGTGTTCGAAGATTTTCTGCATATACATATAAGTACAATAATATCACGAAAAGTAAACTACCAAAAACTTTCAGAAAGAAAGAAATATAATATACAGAAAAAGAAAACTCAGTAATTTCTAATATTACATTCCGTACTTCAAATTGATGAAAATTAAACAATAAAAATAAAATAAAAATTCCGTAAATTGTTTGAAAACTAATTTTGAGCCAATTTTTATTAATGCTTTCAAGACATTGCCATTGTTGTTCACCAAAATGATAACCACTAACAACTAAAAAAAGAATAAGTGCCAAAAGCGGTATAAAATAAAAAGAAATTACTCCAAGTCCAACAATAGCAATATAATAGGTTAAAATTTTTAAAAACGAAATAGGTTTTTGTACATTGTTTAAGTTAGTAATCAAAACTATATCGTTTGCGCCATGTAAAATTCCAAAAGTAAATATTACGAAAAAACCCAAGTATAACTGATGATTTTCGGTGATGTAAGAATCTAGCCACAGGCAAAAAAAGCTAACGACAATTGCGATATTCGAAAATTTGTACATAAACAAATGTTAAATTAGTAATTATTTGTCAAATTTATTAAAAATAATTTAAAAAAAAGCATTTGTTTCTTTTACTTTTTTGTTATCTTTGATTCAACAAAATCATTTAACAACTAAATAATTTATTTTATGACAAACATTATGATGTTTACAAGTTTAATTTCAAAAATGGAATCTACTGATTATGTAGGATTCACATTTTTTGTGGGATGTATGGCCATGATGGCAGCATCTGCATTTTTCTTTTTATCTTTAAACCAATTCGATAAAAAGTGGCGCACATCAGTTTTAGTTTCAGGTTTAATAACCTTTATTGCAGCAGTTCATTATTTTTACATGAAAGAATATTGGGCAGAAGTTGGAGAATCTCCAACGTTTTTTCGTTATGTAGATTGGATTTTAACTGTGCCGTTAATGTGTGTTGAGTTTTACTTAATACTGAAAGTTGCAGGTGCAAAAACCGATTTATTATGGAAAATGATTGGATTATCAATCGTTATGCTAGTTACAGGTTATCTTGGAGAAACAGTATTTTCTGACCAAGCAGCATTGTGGGGAGCAATTTCTGGAGCTGCATATTTTGTAATTGTTTACGAAATCTGGTTAGGTTCAGCATCTAAATTAGCAGCAGCAGCTGGAGGAAATGTACTTGCAGCTCACAAAATTTTGTGTTGGTTTGTGCTTGTTGGTTGGGCAATTTATCCGTTAGGATATATGTTAGGAACCGATGGATGGTACACATCTATATTAGGTAAAGGTAGTGTAGATGTTGTTTACAATATTGCAGATGCCATCAATAAAATTGGATTTGGTTTAGTTATTTATAACCTTGCAACTCAATCTCAAACAAAAGATTAATTAAATTAGTTTGTTTGTTTGAACCGTCTGAATAAAAATTTATTCAGACGGTTTTTTTATATACAATTTCCAAATTATTTTTTGTATTTTTAGAATCTAAAAACTTAACCAATGAAAAAATTATTCCTACTTATTCTAATTTCATTTTTTTGCATCAACGCAAATGCACAAAAGAAAAAAAAATCTAATATTAAAATTACAAAAACAAATGTGTTAGCAAAAACCGATAATATTTCGGTTGAAATTAACAATAATAATTTAAATCTTTACATAAATAATGGCAAATTAAAAGATTCAATAAATATTAAATCTTTGACAATAACTCCAACCGAATGCAAAATAAAAGCATTTACAACCAAAAATAATACTTTTTATTTATTGACGTATCTTGAAAAATCTATGATTCAGAACCCAAATAAAAGCGAAGATATAACTGTAACAAATTCTGAAATTTATGATATTGTTTCGAAAACGAAAGTTTATGGAAATATTCAAAAAACTACCAAAATTACAGAAAAAATATTTCTAGATAGACTAAAAAACGCCTCAGAAACCCAAGAAAAAATGCGAAACGAAGGTTACATTTTTGCACTCATGACAGATGGAGACATTTCTTTATCTTCAAAAACAAAATCCAGCAAGTTAACTTATGATTTGACAACAAAACAATTTATTGAAAACAAAAAGAAAAAATAACCTTTTTGAATTAGTTTATAAATGAGATAAATATCAATTTTCTTATTGAAGTGGTTTAAATTAAAAATTAATTATAAATAAAAAAATTATAGTATTCTAAAAAATAAATAAAGCATTAGATTATTTTACCTTCAATTATTACAGTTTCTATCAAATTATTTGCAAATTCATAAGGTATTTGATAAAAATTTTTGATTGGTTTAGTAATTATCAAATTGGCAATTTTCCCTTTTGTAATACTACCATGAGTTTGACTAATTCCCATTGCATAAGCACCATTAATAGTTGCTGCATTTATTGCTTCTTCGGGAGTCATTTTCATTTTTATACAAGCAGTTGCTATAACAAAACTCATATTTCCTGATGGTGTAGATCCTGGATTGAAATCGGTTGCAATTGCAATTGATAAACCTTTATCAATAATTTTTCTTGCTGGCGTGTATGGAATACTCAAAAAATAAGAGCAACTTGGCAAAGCAACAGCCATAGTATCTGAATTTTTTAGAATTTCTAAATCATTATCAGTCAAAATTTCTAAATGGTCAACTGTCAATGCATTATTCAAAACTCCAACTTCTACACCGCCAATTGCGTTGAATTGGTTAACATGAATTTTTGGAACTAATCCATATTTAATGCCCGCTTTGAGAATTATATCCGTTTCATCGACAGAAAAATAACCTATTTCGCAAAAAACATCAATAAAATCTACTAATTTTTCTGATGCAATTTTAGGAATCATTTCGTTGATTATTAAATCTATGTAAGCAGAATGATCATCCTTGAACTCTATTGGAAAAGCATGTGCACCCAAAAAAGTAGCTTTGATTTTTATAGGATAATTCTCTGATAATCGCCTGATTACTCTAAGCATTTTCAGTTCAGAATCAATTGTCAAACCATAACCCGATTTGATTTCCACAGCACCAGTTCCTAATTTCATTACCTCGAGTAGGCGCTTTTCTGATTGATTATAAAGTTCGTTTTCGGAAGTTTGATTTAAAATATTTGCTGAATTTAGAATGCCGCCACCACGGTTTGCAATTTCTTCGTAAGTCAAACCATTTATTCTATCTACAAATTCTTGAGACCGATTTCCTGCATAGACAATATGGGTATGACTGTCGCAATAAGCAGGAAAAACTGTTTTGCCAGTTGCATTAATAGTTAAATCAAATTTAGAATTTGGACAATCTTTCATTAATCCAAAATCAAAAATTTTGTTGTCTTCAATAATTAAAAATGCATTTTTTATTGAAGGCAAAATTGACATTTCTGAACCAGAAACTTTCAAAACAGATAAATCTCTGATTTGTAATAACTCGTATATGTTTATGATAACAGTATTCATTGAAAATATTTTCGTAAATATAACAAATAGAAATAGTTTTAAATAACAAAAATTAAAATTAGAAAAACAATGATTTTATCAAAATAAAACATACTTAATCGATTAAAAATGTATTTAATCGATTAAATGTGCTTATTTACAAATAACGATATTATAAAATTTCTGTAAAACCCGTTTCAACAGTATTTTTGTATTGTAAAAAAGAAAATGATTTAGAAAGATATAAATTTCTAGAGAATTAAAAAATACAATTACTGATTTTAATAAGCCAAATTATGACACTCAAAAATTCAAACTTAATAACTTATAACATTGCAGTTACATTTTTTATTACATTATTAATATTGTCGGTAATTTCATTTATTTATGTTCTAATAAGTTAGTATTAAATATTCTACCTGCAACAATAAAAAAAAACATTTGAAAAACCTAATTCAAATAAACTTAAAGAAGAACAATATTACCTTTTTTGTCCCAACAAAAAAAACAAACTGCCAAAAGAAATATTGGCAGTTTTTATTTGAAATTACCCAAAATTCTAAATAACAGTTCCTTTAAAAGTCAAAACTTTTGGTACATTTTCTGCGTTTGTTGTAACTGTTACTGTCTTGGTAAACGAACCTTTGATCGCAGCGTTAAATGTAGCTGTAACTTTTCCTGTTTTACCATTAGCAATTTCTGTTTTGGTATAATCAGTTGCAGTGCAACCGCACGAACCTTGAACATTGGTAATCAAAACAGATTTTTGACCTGTATTCTTGAATTCGAAATCCATAGCTTTGGGTTTGCCTTGCGGAATTTCTCCTAAATCAATTGTGTCTGATTTCCAAAAAATTATAGCGTTATTAACTTCTAAATTATTGCTAATTTTAGAAATCGGCAAAACTGTAAACGACATTAATCCTAATGTCAATGCTAATACTGAAATTTTTAAATTTTTCATTTTGTAATTTTTAAATGGTTGTTAATTAATTATTCAATCAAATTTGATATGCCAAAAGTATTGCAATTAAACCTTGACCAATGTTAAGTACTTTCTAATGAATGTTAACGAGTTGTTAATGATAAATTTAATTGTTTAAAAAGACTATTTTTGATTTAAAATAAACACATAGATTTATTATAAAATTTAGTCAAAAAAAATAATACTTCTAAAATTCTAGTAATTATTTACGAAATATTAATGAAAATAAATAAACTAAACACAATAATTTTACTCGGACTAATTGCAATAATAGGCATCTTGGTAACGCAATTATTGTGGACAAAACAAGCGTTTTCGCTCGAGGAAAAAAAATTTTCTCAAAAGACAAACATCGCTTTGTTGGAAGTGACCAAAAAACTATACGAAGGCACAAACCGTGATTTGCCTTCTGAGAATCCAGTCAAAAAAATTGCAAATGACTATTATATTGTCAATATCGAAAACGATTTTGATCCAGAAATATTAGAATTTTATTTGAAATCTGAATTTGTAAAACGCAACATAATAACCGATTTTGAGTATGCAATGTACAATTGCGAAAGCGACGAAATGGTTTATGGTAACTATGTATCGCTTACGAAAAATTCTTACAAAAAAAATTCGATTTTTTTTCCGAAACATAAAAATTTAATTTATTATTTTGCAATTCGTTTTCCAAACGAAAATAGTTATTTGTTCAATTCGTTAAAATTTTGGTTTGTACTATCAATTGGGCTAATATTGATTTTATTGGTCTATGTTTATTCGATTTTTACTATTCTGCAACAAAAAAAATATTCAGAATTGCAACGCGATTTTATTAATAATATGACACACGAATTCAAAACTCCATTGTCATCAATATTAATAGCTTCTAATTATATAAAAAAACAAAAAGAAATAATTAATAACAAAAAATTAACTAATTATACCGAAATTATCATTAATCAAAGCAATAAACTTAATAATCATATTGAAAAAGTATTGACAATTGCAAAAACCGATCATTCTGAAATGGTTTTAGATAAAAGAAATGTAGAAATTGTTCCAATTATTAATGATGTAATCGAAAACTTAAAACTTAAATATGACAATATTGATGTTAAAATCGAAACCATTTTACAAGAAATAAAACTTGATGTTGATGTTTTTCATTTCACAAACCTAATTTATAATTTATTGGACAATTCGATTAAATATTGCGATTCGAAACCCGAAATAAATATTAAAATCACTAAAATATCTAACAAAACAATTTTAGAATTTATAGACAATGGAATTGGTATTTCAGATGAAAATGTAAAACAAATTTTCGATAAATTTTATAGAATCAAGTCCAATAAAAGTAACGAAGTCAATGGTTTTGGACTTGGATTGTATTATGTCAAGAAAATATGTGACTTGCATAGATGGAAAATTTTCGTGAAAAATAACACCGAAAATGGAATTTCAATTTCAATTTCAATTTAAAAAATATATCAACTTAAACTAATAAAAATTTGTCAAATTCGTACCACAAACTAACTAATTATGTCTAAATATAAAATTCTTTATGCCGAAGACGATGCAACATTAGCATTTTTGACCAAAGAGAATTTGGAGCAAAATAACTACGAAGTTTTTCAGTATTTTGATGGGAAATCTTGTTTAGAAATTTTCAAAAATCAAGAATTTGATATTTGTATTCTCGATATTATGATGCCAAAAATGGACGGATTTGAACTAGCAACCCAAATAAGAAAAATAAATATTGAAATTCCGATTATATTTTTGTCAGCAAAAACATTAAAAGAAGATAAAATAAAAGGTTTGCGACTTGGTGCAGACGATTATTTGATAAAACCTTTTAGCATTGAAGAGTTAATTTTAAAAATAGAAATTTTCTTGAAACGTTCTCGCAAAATCGAGAAAATTGAAACCACAATTTATCAAGTAGGAAAATTTATATTCGAACCTAAAAGTTATGTTCTGAAAACCAAATCAGAGACTATTTCGTTAACCGAACGAGAATCAGAACTTTTGAAATATTTTTTAGATAATAAAAACCAAGTGCTAAAACGCGAACAAATTTTGAAACAACTTTGGGGCGACGACGATTATTTTATGGGTCGAAGTCTAGATGTTTTTATTTCGAGATTGCGCAAAATTTTGGCACCTCAACCTGGAATTGAAATTGAAAATTTGCATGGAATTGGGTTTAGATTTATAATTGATAATTTAGACTAAGGTCAATAATTTATTGATTTCTAATTATTTTGCCACAGATTTAAAATAATCAGAAAGACTTTAAACATAGAAACACAAAAAACATTTGATAATCAGAATATTAAGTTTTTGTAATAAATGGCTCTGGTCCAGAAAGTATATTTAAGTAAAAACTTTCTGCCAGAGATTTAAAAGATTTAAAGGATTTTTACTATTCAAAAATAAAAAAATCTGTGATAATCGGTGTAATCTGTGGCTAAAAAAAACATATATTTACTAGACCATGGCCTAATAAATAATTACCTTTTTTTTGGCTAAATCAATAAATTGTAATAAAAACAGATGTAAAATCATAAAACCAAAAGACCAAATTCTCGCAAAGTATTTATTGGTTTAGAATACCAAAACAATTCGAAATCTTCGAGATTTGTTTCAAAATTAATTTTTAGTTCGTTAAATGAATAAATTTTAGTATTTGAAACCGAAATTTTTTCTAAAATTTCAACCAACCATTCTCCTTCGAGTTTATTGGTTTGAATGGTGAAACTTTCTTTTTTATCATGAAAAGTCAAATTTAGCATTTCCCAAGAATTGCCTTTTTTGGTTTTTATAGAATGTTCAATTGATGGCTTCCCTCCTATCCAAACAATTTTTGCAGTTGGTTTTATATTGAAACTATCTTCGAGGTTTAAAGCATTTGAAATAAAATTTTCGTCTATTTTGGTTTTAGGAATCTTGAAATCAAACCAATCTTGCAAGTCATAATTAAAACAAATTCCATGCATAAAATTGAACAAAGATTTTTTTAATCCGAAACTAAATTTATCGTGATCAATGCCGGTTTTGTCTTTAAAATTGATGTCGTTATTTGCAAAAGTCACTGGATTCATTTCGGCAATAACGCCAAAACTTTCTGGATTCATTCCAACTGGACTGTGAGCTGTCATTGCAAATTGATGCCAAAAACCAGATTGCAAAACGCCAATTTCAAACAATTGACGCACCATTTCGAGGCTATCGACAGTTTCTTGAATGGTTTGAGTAGGATAACCGTACATCAAGTAAGCGTGAACCATAACACCTGCTTCGGTAAAATTTCGAGTTACTCGGGCAACTTGTTCAACAGTTACACCTTTGTCAATTAGTTTTAATAATCTATCAGATGCAACTTCGAGTCCACCAGAAACCGCAATACAACCAGATGCTTTTAACAAAACGCACAAATCGCTTGTAAAACTTTTCTCGAACCTGATGTTGGTCCACCAAGTAACAGCAATTTTTCGACGCAAAATTTCTAGTGCTACTTCTCGCATTAATGCTGGTGGAGCTGCCTCATCGACAAAATGAAATCCGTTTTGACCTGTTTGAATTGATAACTTTTCTATTCTATCGACAATTATTTTGGCTGCAACAGGTTCGTATAATTTAATATAATCTAAAGAAATATCGCAAAAAGTACATTTTCCCCAATAACAACCGTGTGCCATTGTAAGTTTGTTCCATCGACCGTCAGACCACATTCTGTGCATTGGATTAACAATTTCGATCACCGAAATGTAATTATCTAACTGCAAGTCAGAATAATCAGGCGTTCCGACTTGGGCTTGTTTATAATCTTGTTGAAGTGAATTGTTTTTATAAACTACTTTTCCGTTTTCGAGAATAAAGGTTCTTTTAAAATCTATATATTTAGAATTTTGTATATTAAAAATTAGCAATTCAACAGGCAATTCACCATCGTCTAAAGTAATAAAATCGAAAAACTCAAAAACTCTGGCATCAGTTAAAGATCTCAATTCGGTGTTTGGAAAACCGCCACCCATAGAGATTTTTATTTCTGGATAATGTTTTTTAATAAATTGAGCACATCTAAAAGCTGCATATAAATTCCCTGGAAACGGAACCGAAATCAAAAAAAAAATTGGTTTAATTATTTCGATTTTATCTTTTAGAATACTTAAAGTAATTTTGTCTATGTAAGACAAATCTTGACTTAAGGCTTCGTACAAATCGTCAAAACTATTGGCACTTCTACCTAAACGCTCTGCATATCTAGAAAAACCGAAATTTGCGTCGATGCATTCTACAATAAAATCAGAAATATCTTCGAGATACAAAGTCGCAAAATGCTTGGCTTTGTCATGTGTTCCCATAGTTCCAAATGCCCAATCGGTATCTTCAAGATGTGTAAAACGAGATGCTTCGGGCAGAAAATCTTCTTGGCAAATTTGTAATGCTAAAGTAGGATTTTTGCCCTGCAAAAAAGCAATAACCGAATCGATTGTTTTTAAATATTCTTCTTTTAGAGCAAAAATTCGTTTTGAATTGTTAGAAAAATCATTCGATTTATCTTTACTAGAAATAAAATTTTTATTCTTTTCAAATGTTTCAAACATTTTTTCTAAACCCGATTTAGAAAACAATTCTAAAATAACTTCTATGCCTAAATCGGCTTGAGTTGCTAAGATGTTTTTAGTATTCAAAAAACCTTTCAAATAGGCCGTGGCAGGATATGGCGTGTTGAGTTGCGTGAAAGGTGGCGTTATTAAAAAAATATCGGTTTGCAAAAGTATTTAATTTGTTTTTGCAAAAGTAATTTATAATTATTGAATATTAAGATTGAAAAATGAGCAATTTGAAATTAAATGTGATTATTTTTTTCTTTTTGCAAACTTCTTACCTTGAAAATTAAAATTAGTTTGGCTATCGAATTTTCCGTTTTTAAAAAATTTCCAAATGCCAATTTTCTTTCCATTTTTGTATAATCCTTGGGCAACAACATTGTTATCTGGATCTTTATAAATCGCTAAACCATCGTATTCATTATTTTTATAATCAACAGTTTCTAAAACAATTCCTTTTTCGGTAAATTTTTTATATTCTCCAACTTTTATGCCGTTTTTATAATTCATCTCTTCGGCGATAGCACCGTTTTTGAAATATACAGTTCGCAAACCTTCGAGTTTTCCTAATTTATAATTTTCTAATGTCATTAACTCTAACGCTGCTTCATGATAATATTTCCAGTTGCCCTCTCTGAGTTTGTTGATAGATTTTCCTTCGCTCACAATATTTTTCTTTTGATCATAAAATGTAGTATAAACCGAATTTTCTTTTAAGTCGAAACTTCTAACACCAATAAGTGACGATTCTTTCGTATCGTCATAATAGTTAAAAGTTCCAATTTCTTTGCCGTGATCGAATGTACCATCGTATCTCAATCTTTTGGAATCGTCAAAAATACCTTTCCAAAGTCCATGCTTCTGACCTTTTTCGTCCAATTTATTAAAATCGGTTTGGGCTAATGAAAAAATTGTATTTAATAATAAAATGAAAATTATTTTGTTCATATTCTTATATTATGTGTTATAGTTTATAAATAGATTTGCAATTTAGTCCAGATTACTCGTTAGAATTCGTTATGAAAACGATTTATACTTTAAGATTTGAGACTCACAGAGATTTTTAGAATAAAACATGTGTTATATATTAGATTCTAAAAAAGGGATATGTTCCAAATTTTACAGCATAACTTATTTGAAGTAGATTACTAATGCGCAATCTGGGTTTAAAAATGATAACGCAAAATTATGTGCAAAATTATGTGTTTTTTTTGGAATGATTTTAAGAATTAAGAAGATTTTAAATTTATGTTTTTACATTTGTTTTAAAATTCAAAATTTATGCCAATTTCCGAAAATTTCACTTCAATATTAATAAAAGATTTCGAAATCAATTTTTTGCAATGTGCTCCAAATGGCTATCTGAAATATACCGAATTGTGCAATATTTTGCAACTGGTTGCATCGGCACATTCCGAAATGGGTGGCATCAATTTTATTGATATGCAAAAAAACAATCAGGCTTGGGTATTAAGTCGCATGCGTGTCGAGATTCTTGAATTGCCTAAATGGAAAGATACAATTTCGGTTAAAACATGGATTTCTACTCTCGAAAATTCACGTTCGGTTCGTGGGTTTGATGTTTTATTGAATGGAATAAAAATAATTGGCTCAGAGACATTTTGGGCAGTTTTTAATACCAAAACCCGCCGACCAGAAGGTTTAAGTTTGCCACATGACCATTTTGAAAAGTTTCCTGAAAATCGAGCAACAGCAATGTCTTTTTCCAAAATCAATCTTGTTGGACTGGGAGATATTGCAGATTTTAGGATCGATAAAATTGTACGCATGTCTGATTTAGATATTGTAAACCATGTTAATAATGTAAAATATTTAGAGTGGTGTCTTGATATTGCTGATGATGATTCGGTTTTAAATCAAGAATTAAAAAGTTTTGATATGAATTTCTTGAAGGAACTTTCGTTGAATGATAAAATATTAATTGAAAAATTCGAAATTGAAAATAGTACTTTTTTTGGAATTAAAATCGATGATAAAACTAGTTTTGCCTTGCAATTGAATTGGGTTTAGATTTAATATTGAATTTAAAATCAAATTATTTCGTCAAATTACTTTATCGTTTATTTTACAAATATTACTGATTAACAAAGACTTGAAATGATTGTTGCAACTTTCCAAGTAAGCTTAGCCCAGATTGAAGGGAAAAACAATTTATGTCGATTTTTTTCGACATAAATTTTTTGGAATGAAAGCTGGAAATGGCTCCAAAAAAAAAGCCTCAATTTCTTGAAGCTTTTCTTAAGAGTTTATTTTTATTCTGGTTTTTTACCTTTTACAACCAACCTGAATCCTTCGCCATGAATGTTCAAAATTTCTACTTCTGGATCTAGTTTTAAGTATTTACGCAATTTAGCGATATAAACGTCCATGCTTCTTGATGTGAAATAGTTATCGTCTCTCCAAATTTTGGTTAATGCTAATTCTCTTGGCATTAAATCGTTTTCGTGAAGTACTAACATTTTTAATAATTCATTCTCTTTTGGTGACAATTTTACAGGTTCTTCGTTTTTGAAAGTCAAGAAGCGTAATTTAGAATTGAGGTGAAAACCACCGAATTCGAATTCGAATTTTAATACATCATTTTTTGTTTCTGATGATTTTCTAAGAATTATCGCACGGATTTTCATTAGTAAAACTTCAGAATCAAATGGTTTGTTCAAATAATCATCGGCTCCAACTTTATAACCTTTTAATACATCTTCTTTCATTGACTTCGCTGTCAAGAAAATAATAGGGATTTCTTTATTTTTTTCACGGATTTCTTTTGCCAAAGTGTAACCATCTTTGTAGGGCATCATTACGTCGAGAATGCAAAGGTCATAGGTTTCTTTTTTAAATTTCTCGAAACCTTCCATTCCGTTTTTGGCAAGCGTTACGTCGAAGTCGTTCAAAATTAGGTAATCTTTTAAGATTGATCCAAAATTTTGATCATCTTCTACAAGTAGAATTTTTTTGTTTTCAGTAGTTTCCATTTTTTTGTTTGAGTTAATATTGGTTTTTTTTAATTAATAAGGGGAATCTTTATTATGAAGGTACTTCCGATACCTTTTTCTGATTCAACGAATATTTGTCCGTTGTGATCATCAACAATTCTTTTTACGTAGGACAATCCTAAACCGTGTCCTTTGACGTTGTGTAAATCGCCTGTATGTTCTCTATAAAACTTTTCGAAAATTCTTTTTTGAGCAGTTTTGGTCATTCCTATTCCGTTGTCTTTTATTTTAATAATTATAATATCTTTTACATTTTCGGTGCTTATTTCAATAACTGGTTTTTCTGCAGAATATTTAATTGCGTTGTCTAAAATATTAACAATTACGTTTGTAAAATGGGTGTCATTTAGTAAACATGTATTTCTTTTGGCTGATAAATCTGTTTTAATTAATCCTTGTTTGTCTTCTAGAATAAGTTGCACATGTTCAATTGCATCTTCTATAACATCATTAACTTCAAGCGATTCTTTGTCAATATCTAATTCTTTTTTCTCGAGTTTCGATATTCTCAAAACGTTTTCAACTTGAGCATGCATTCTTTTATTCTCGTCTCGAATCATCTGCAAATATTTCGAAACCATTTCTTTATTATCAATTACTTTTGGGTTTTTGATAGCGTCAAGAGCAAGATTTATTGTTGCAATTGGTGTTTTGAACTCGTGAGTCATGTTATTGATGAAATCGGTTTTAATTTCCGAAATTAATCTTTGTTTTATTAATTGATTGATGGCACTTGCATAAGCAATAATAATTATTAATGTAAAAACTATCGACAAAATCGATATTGCCATTAAATCAGAAAACAAATATTTGGTCTTGCAAGGAAAACTCGCTATTAATTGGTATTTATTGTTTCCATCGCTATCTACATAAACTGGAATAGAATAAGTTTTATTTTTATCAAATAAAAATTTATTAGATTTAATGCTGGTAATTTTCCCGTTACTAAAAATTGCAAATTCGAAACCTGTTTTTATGCCATATTCTGACATTTCACTTTCTAATTTTCTTTGCAATTCTTGAACCGAAATTCTTTCTTCGATTGGTAATGCAGCGGCAATATCTTTGTAAGCAATTTCGAATTGAACATTTTTAAGAATGTCTAAAGTTCCAGATTTTTCGATTTTTATGTCTGGTTTTGAATTTGATGCCTGTTGAGAATTATCAATTTTATTATCATTAAAAATTTCGGTTTTTCTGTTTGATGAGAAATTAGGAATTTTATTTTTATCATTATTTTTATCAAAGAACGTTGACGAAATATTGTAATCTTCTTGAATCAAACTGCTAGAATAAACAATTGTTTGATTGGTTTTTGCATTTTTTTGGACATAATAAAATTGTAATAAATCACTTTTTTTTGGTGCTTTGCCAATACTATCCTTTAATTTATCGTACTTTTTAAAGAAATCATAGGCTTCTTGCTTTTGCAATTTATCTGCAACATTACCTATAACTTGTTTAACATGAAACTTGAATTGTTCGTCATTATTTTGAAACGAAGTATTGAACCAATACACTTGAACTAATATTATACCTATTAATGATAGACTCATTAAAAATACTAGCAACCTAAAAAAAAATTTATTCATGAGACAAATTTACAATTTTAACATTTTAACATATTGATTATTAACCAAAAATTAACATTACCTATACAAATTATTCTATAATTAAGTTAATTAAAGAATTATAAATTGCTTGTGTTTCGTTTTTAGAATTTTCAAAAATATCATTATTTATAACATAATTTGATTTTTCAATTCTTTTATCGTCAGTAATTTGATTATTTATACGTTTTAAAACTTCAATTTCCGAGACTGCATCTCGTTTAATTACTCTTTTAATTCTATTTTTTAAGGATGCAACAACAGTAATCACAAAATCGCAAAATTTATATTCACCAGTTTCTATTAATATTGCAGATTCTTTTATTACTAATGGATATTTAGAGTGGTTTTGCAACCATTCGTTAAAATGTATTTTTACTTCTGGGTGAATTATTGTATTT
Organism: Bacteroidota bacterium; assembly: GCA_031408435.1. Lineage (GTDB taxonomy): Bacteria > Bacteroidota > Bacteroidia > Flavobacteriales > Flavobacteriaceae > Flavobacterium. The sequence continues at coordinate 30,899 of JANNWM010000067.1, read as the reverse complement.
AATTCATTTAATTTTTCTGGATTATTGAAAACAATTTCGCCTAATTTTTTTCTGTTTAATAATTCGTTGTCGAAAACTGAAGATCCAAAAATTGATTTTATTTTAATTAATATTTGTGGTTGATTTGTAATTTTTTTTGCTTCGTCATCTGCAATATATACTGGAATACCTAGACTTTCGAAATGTCTAGCAATAGTTGTTTTTCCACTTCCAATACCACCTGTTATACCTATGATTTTGCTCATTCCATAAAATTAATTTTAACAAATATACACGAAATTAGTTACGAAAGAAGTTACGAAATTTTTTTTTTATAAAAATTAAGAATAATTTAATAAAAACTAAAAAAAAATTACAATTTGTAGAACAATTCAGGAAAAGCTATTTCAGGTTTCAATTTTTTAATATTAATTCTGAAATAAGATTTAATAAAACCATATCCGTAACCAAAAAATTGTTTCCAAACAGCTTTTACTGATAAATAACCAATTGTAATATTTCTATTTTGAATGCTAGAAACTAGAAAAATTCCAAAAAAATAAGTACAATAAATTTGAATTAAGAATTCTTTCAAAAAAATTACTAGCACAATCGACAGAAAAAAACCTATTACAAAAAAAGCTGGCAAAAAATAAGTTAATTTGGAATATTCTGGATACCATGATTGTAAAATCGGGCGCACTTTACCAAACTTATTTACTTGTTCAGAAAATTTAGTAAAATCAATTCTTCTTTTATGGTAAACAAACGCTTCAGAAATTAGTTTGGATTTAAAACCCATTTTCCATAATCGAAATGACAATTCAGGATCTTCGCCTGGATATATGTTTTTGAAACCCTTTGATAATTCAAATGCTTTACGGGAAATCCCCATATTGAAACTTCGCGGTTCGAATGTGCTTAATTTTTCTGAACCACCTCGAATTCCTCCAGTTGTTAAAAAAGAAGTCATTGCGAAATTAATCGCTTTTTGAATGTTCGAAAATGAAGCATCTGCTTTGTCGGGTCCACCAAAAAAATCTACGTATTCATTTTGCAAAGAATTTGTAACCTGAGTCAAATAATTTTCAGGAATTACACAATCAGAATCGAACAAAACAAAATATTCTCCGTTGGCTAAATTCATTCCAAAATTTCGAGAATCGCCAGGACCAGAATTGTATTTAAGATAGTAAGAAATTTTTAATTTATCTTTGAATTTTTCAACTTGATTTTCGCACATTATTGTTGACCCATCTTCGACAATTATAACCTCGAAATTTTTCGAATAACTTTGTAAAACCAAACTTTCTAAAAGCTCGGTCATTTCATCAGGACGATTAAAAACTGGAATGATAATTGAAAAAAACATTTTGTTATTTTGGAAATTAATTTTTCAAAGATAAGATTAAAAAATAAAATATTCAAACTGATTTTTTGTCTTGAAATATGTTATTAAAATATTCTTAAATCTTAAAAAATAATTTCAAAAATATATTATTCTAAACTTAAAAAGCAATTAATTTTTATCAAAATAACATTTAGAGAAAATCATCAAAATCAAACTTCCAATCAATATTATTTCGATGCCATAATTGCCCTTTAAAAACCTCTAATGGGCAATCAAAATTGTTAGTAAAAAGAGATCCAGTTCCGAGTCCTTGGGGCATTAAATTTTGTTGTAAATAAGTAAATTGTGCAATTGCGTTTAATCCAATATTGCTTTCAAGAGCAGATGTTATCCACCAACCAATGTTGTGCTTTTTGGCCAATAATATCCATTCTAAAGTACCTCGAAAACCACCTATAAAACTTGGCTTTAAAATAATGTATTTTGGTTTGATTTTTATCAATAAATTTTCTTTTTCTTGTTTAGAAAACACACCAATTAACTCTTCGTCAAGAGCAATGTCAATTGGACTAATTTTACACAACTCTGACATAGTGTCAGTTTGATTTTTAGCGACAGGTTGTTCTATACTATGTAATTTAAATTCAGATAATTGAACTATCTTATCTAAAGCTAAATCAATACTAAAAGCCCCATTAGCATCAACTCTAATTTCCATTTTATCTGATGAGAAATTGGCTCTTATAAACCTTAATAATTTTAATTCTTGATCAAAATCAATAGCTCCAATTTTTAGTTTTATACAAGTAAAACCGATGGCTATTTTTTCTTCTATTTGTTGCTTCATAAATTGTTCATTTCCCATCCAAACCAATCCATTAATCAGTATCGATTTTAAACCGTGTGTGAAGTCAGATTCAAATAACAAAAAAGGATTATTTGATGCTATTGAAAGGAACGCCATTTCGACACCAAACTGTATCGATGGAAACTCTAAAAGTGATTCCCAAAGTAGGTCTTTGCCAAGGTGAATATTGTCGCAAGTCCAAGCTAATTTTTGTTCAAAATCGGGTCTGTCGTCGCAGCTTAATCCTCGTAAAATACCGCACTCGCCTACTCCAGTTTTACCTTCATTTTTTAGAATTATAAACCATGTTTCTTTAACAGTCATTATGCCTCGGGATGTGCCCGAAGGCTGCTTGAATTGAAGATTATATTTATGAAAAGTTGCTTTCATGTCTTGATTTTTATTTTAAAAATATGAATTTAAATTTAAGAAATTAGATTTTTGGGATTTATAAATTAGATTTTTGAATTAAAAAATCAATTAATTACTCGCGTAATTTTTTTAAAATGACCGTTAGGCAAACCTGATTTTAAAAAAAATTCGAAATCAATATTGGTTTTTTCAACCCAACTTTGTGTTGAATTTAAGTTCTGATTTTTGAATTTTTCGTGAATTTTTTTTGCAACTTTTAGGTCATTTGAAAACATAAAAGCATGTGCTAAATTAAGTTGAATTTGTAAATCTGAATTGTCTAAAAATTCGGCTCTTTTAAAATTTATTAATGCTTTTTGGTACTGTTTGGTTATCAAAAAACAACGACCTAAATTGTTAAAATCAGTTGCGTTTCCGTTTTCTTTTTTGATAATGTTTTGCAATTTAACAATCGCTAAATCATATTTTTCGGTCTTAATTAAGGCATCTATTTCATTTCGAATTTCATTATTAATCAGTTGAATATCGCCAGTTATTTTTAAACAATCTGTTTCGATTGATTTTAAATTTGAGGTTTTTTCGGCCGATAAAAGGTTTTGAAATTCGGAAAATTTGAATTTTTCTTGAAGTTTTTCGATTTGACAAACACAAAAATCATCTGAATTTATAAGTTTTTTTGAAGTTTCTGATTGCTTGCATTGGCTAAAAATTGTTTTTTTGTTTAGAGAATTCCATCCACGACTTAACTTGTTATCAACCCAAGGCACAATTTCGAGTATAATTTTTTGATTCATTATTAAGTTTTTACTTTCGAACCCGAAATAAATATTTTGACTATTAATTGTCAAACAAGACGATTTTTCGAGTGAAAGTACTTTGACTTCTTTGTTAATTGGATTGTTTTGATACAAGCAAGCTTTATCAATTTTTGAATTAATTTTATAATCAACAGCAAGTTTTCGGGTTTTGAAAATAGCATATTTACACTTATCATCGCCCGAAATTTTTGATAAAAGCAAAACTGCACCAGCTGAACCTTGACTTATTCCCGATGGATCTGGAATAGATTTTAACACAGAAATCAAGCTTGAAGCCATTTCTTGGTTTTCGTTTAACAAAGTTATCCTGTAAACAATCTCGGTAGTTCCAACTGGAAAATCTTCTGATTTGATTACGATTTTTTCTCTAGCAGCAACAACTATTTGTTTATTGGTTATTCTTTCTTTGTCCCAATAGCCGTCATGTTGACCTTGAACCGATAAACTAAAAAAGAAAATAAAGTTAATTATAAGTATATTTATGTAATTGATTTTCATTAAAAATAATTGAATTATATTAAAAAATTAGAACAACAAGCAGATTTTAAAGCCTAAATTGGGTTTTCAATTCGCATTTTAAGACTCGGTTAGAGGATTTTTTTTTTTAGATTGAATTATGCAATAACTTTTCTAACATTTGTACGCTACAATTCAATTAATAAAAAGATTATAATGAAAACTGAAAATAGCTCCTAAAAAAATGGTTGTTAGCAAATAATTTTTGAAATTGGATTAACAACTTGAATTGTTTTTGCATATTAAAATTGATATTATTAATTTGGTTTGCAAATTAATAATTTTTCGAATGAAATTGGTTACTTTTGCTTAAAATATAAAAATATGTTTAGTCAAGGTCAATGGATTTTTGCGGGTTTTTTTGTCGTAGCATTTGTGTTAGCTATGGTTTATTCTTATGGAAAAGATAAAATGTTGCACAAAGAATTTTATAAAGGAAATTACAAAATTTTGATTGGATTTTTGGTTTTTATAAGTCTATTATTTGTAATCAAATTTTATTTTAAGCATTAAACATCAAGTTAATCTATTAAAATTATGAAAATTCTAAAATATTTAATATTATTACTTTTACTTGTATTTATAGCATCGTCGGTGTTTGTGGCGACTTTAAAGCCTGATTATGATATTGTTAGATCAAAAACTATTAATGCCTCAAAAACAGATGTTTTTAATTATGTATCCAATTTTAAAAACTGGGAAAAATTTGTTTATTGGAATACAAAAACATCTTTAACAAAATTTAATTACAGTGCAAACACAATTGGCAATGGAGCAATTTTATCTTGGAAAAGTCAAAATGACGAAGGCAAAATAATTACTATTCTATCAAAAAAAAATGATAGTATTCATCAAAAAATGAGTTTTAATGATACTGATTCAGATGTTTATTGGACGTTTAGTGAAGTTGATGGTAAAACAAATCTTACTTATAGAAATATTGGTAAAATGGATTTTTTTAATAAAATTATAACCACTTTGTTTGGTGGTGCAGAAAATCAGCTAGGCAATCTGTACCAAAAAAGCCTTGATAAAATTCAGAAGAATTTAACAACACAACCAAAATTACATTCTATTGTCGAAGATGGATTTACTGAATTTACAATAGGAATGTATTTGCAGAAAACAATTTATAGTGCCAACGAAAATATTGATAGCAATATAGCGATTATGATTCCGAAAATATTAAAATTCATATCTGACAACAAAATAGCCGTTAACGGAAAACCTTTTGTGAAATATAATTCGGTCTATAAAGCTAGTAAAATTAGCAATATTTCTGTTTGTGTACCAATCAAAGATTCAATTATTACGAGTTCCGAGAGTGAATATACGTTTGCAAACATGTTGCCATTTCAGGCAATGAAAACAACGCTTAAAGGCGATTTAATTTATAAATCTTTGGCAAAAGAGAAAGCTTTATCTATGATTACAAGCAATAATTTGGTTCAAAAGCTAGAAAATCCTGTTATTGAGGTTTATAAAGTTAATAAAACAGAAAATAAAGATTCGAATTTTTGGATAACTGAAATTTATATACCTGTTAAGAAAAAAGAGATTGAAAAAAAATATATAAAACCCATTATAAAGTCAGATAATGTTACGACTCAGATTCCAAAAACAGAACCTACTATAACACCATCGAAGGCTCCAAATACTGAAAAAATAATAATTTTAAAAAAAGATTTCCCACAATAAATGATTAATTAATGCAACAAAAATATTTTTTTACTCTAAATTTAATTTTGTTTAGTTTAATAGTTATTTTAATATCTGGTTTTTTAATTTTCCCAGTTTTAAGCTCTGATTGTGGCTATTATTTAAGCATTGCAAAAGAAATTTATATTGGCAAGATATACTTTAAAGAAATAGCATCAAGTTATAATCCGTTAGCAATTTTGTTGCTTGGTTTGCCTTATTTATTTTCAAATCATCCACCAATTCAAATTTTTTTGTTGATTAATTTATTTTTTATCATCGGAACAAGTTTTGTGATTTTTAAAATAATTTCATTAAAAATTCAATCTAATTTAGAAATAATTTTTTACTTATTATTATTCATTTTAGGCACAATTAACCTTGAGGCAAGATCTATTTTATTAGAACCTATATCAGTTTTTTTTCAAATTACTGGTTTTTATTTTTATTTAAAATCTAGAAACAATTCTAATTTCTACCAATTATTTATTTCAGGAATTTTAATTTCAATGTCTTTTTTGTCCAAACAATATGGTCTTTTTATATTAGGTGCAATTGGAATAGATATTATATTAAATCGGAAAAGAATATTTTTGAAATCAACAATTTTAATGCTTGGCTTTTTAATTCCAATTTTAATTTTTTATGCGTATCTGTCTAATTATGATGTGAAATTGCAAGAATTTGTAAATTACATTCTCGGAAAAGGTTCAAAACTTGATATAGGAAATAGGACTGGAATTTATTACAATCTTAGAACTTTTGTAATTTGTACGACAGTTTTTTTAATTGCCAATTCGTATGTGTTAATTGTACCTATTTTTATTTTAAAAATGAAAAATATATTTAAAAACGAAAATTTAATTTATATTTTGGCATTATTGTTTTCGTTTTTAATACTTACAAAAGCATCTTTTTATCATTATTATCAATACATTTTACCGTATTGTATAATTGTTTTTGCTATTTTGGATATTCATAATAAAAATAAATTCACAAATTTTTTGAAAAACATTTCGTTTTTTGGATCGATATTATTTATGGGTTATACCAATTTAAAACCATTAATAAAAAATACAAAATCGGAATATGAAATACAAAAACAAACAGCTGCAACAATAAATAATTTTATACCAAAAAAATCAAAAGTTTTTTTAAATGGTATTTCTCAAGAATATTATTACTTGTGCGATTTTAATTCTATGAATCTAAGCAAAATAGGCTATTCTTTTCCAGAATATTTTTTCGCGGAAACAATAGTCAAAAACATGGATTCAGGATCATACATTTTAATTTCGAACAATAATATTAAGGTATATTCTAAATTCTTAAATTTATACACTTTAAATAAAATCAAATTAAATAATAAAATTTGTTTTATAATGAAAAAAAAATAAATTTCGAATTCAATTAAACCTTTTCGGAATTATTCATTCTAATATTAAAAGATTGACTTTTGCAAGACGAAAAGGAATTCATAAAACAGCTTTTGAACCCAAAAACGCAAAACATTGCGTTTCAAAATCTTGTACAACAATATCAAAAACAACTGTATTATCACATTAGAAATATTGTTTTAAATCATGACGATGCAGATGATGTATTGCAAAATACATTAATAAAAGTTTTTCAGAATCTAGAAAAATTTAAAGGCGAAAGCAAACTTTTTTCATGGATTTATAGAATTGCAACTAACGAAGCGATAACTTTTTTGAATAATAAAGCCAAAAAACACAATACAACAAGTCAAGAAATGCAATCGAAAATTGTTGACAATCTTGAAGCCGATGTTTATTTTGAAGGTTCAGAAATTCAGATTAAATTACAAAAAGCCATTGCAATTCTTCCAGAAAAACAACAATTGGTTTTTAAAATGAAATATTTTGAAGAGTTAAAATACGAACAAATTTCGAGTGTTTTAGGAACTTCGGTTGGTGCGTTGAAAGCATCATATCATATTGCAACAAAAAAAATTGAAGATTTTTTAAAATCTAATTAAACCTTTTTAAATAAAAACAGTCAAATTATCATGAAACCCTTTAAATTAGATAACTTCCCTAAAATCGAATCTGGATTTAAAATTCCAGACAACTATTTTGAAAATTTTTCTGAAAGATTATTAAATAATTTACCAGAGAAAGAAATTAAAGTAATTCCAATTTACGAAAAACGCAAAACTTGGATTTATGCAGTTGCTGCAGTTTTGGTTTTAGCAATTAGTGTTCCAGTCTTGAATCAATATTTTAATAAATCAAACGAGATTGAAAATTTAGTTTTAGAAAATTATTTAGCGAGCAACACATCAATTAATGATCATGATATTGCAGATTTATTGACTGATGATGATATTCAAAAAATAAAAATCGATATGAACATTGAAGATAAAACAATAGAAAACGAACTTTCAGGAAATGAAAATCTTGAAGAATACCTAATAAATTAAAAAATGAAGAAGATAAATATATTTTTGTTTGCAATAATTTTATTTGTTTTAAATACAAATGCGCAACCAAATCAAGAAAAAAAAGAAAAAATTAAAGCATTGAAAGTTGCTTTTATAACCAATGAGTTGTCATTGACAAGTGACGAATCAATAAAATTCTGGCCTGTGTTTAATGTTTTTGAAGCAAAACAACAAGAAATTAGAGGTACAAAAACTAAATCGATAATCAATAGAATGAGTGATGAAGATCTAGAAAAAATGTCAGATAAAGAAGCAATCAATTTGATGAATCAATTAGAAAACACAGAGGAAGAGTTGTTTCAAAATCGCAAAAAACTAATTACAAATTTAAAAGGAATATTGTCGCCGATAAAATTATTAAAACTAAAACGTGCAGAAGACAACTTTAGTAAGAAATTATTGCAACAATATCGAAATAAAGATTAATTTTTTTAAGTTTTGATTGTTAATTGCAAAGTCGTTAAGAAACCAATAGTTATTTCCCCAAATAATTAAAAACTTAACGACTTTTTGCAATTTTTTTATGTTTTGAATAATCTTACTTATCAAAGAAATGAAATGTTTAATAGATTTAAGTTAATAAATTATTAATTTTTCTATTCAAACTTCAAACTTAATATACAATTTTTTCCTGCAGCAATAGCCGTTTTTTTATCGATAAATCGAATTGTAAATAAATCTTTATTATCTGATAATTTTGTCCAAGATTGAGCAGCATCATTAGAATAAAACACACCAGAAGTTCCGACACAAACCAATTGTTTAGCATCGGAATTCGGAATGTATTGAATGCAAGAAGCATAACCAAATCCTTGGTTTTCGGCAATCAATTGCCAAGTTTTACCACCGTTTTTAGTAATGGCTTTGTTACCAAAATTTTGATTTGGTTTTTCGTAATTTCCACCAGCAATTATTCCGTTTTTTTCGTCATAAAAATCAGCCGTAAAAATCCCTGTCATTGATTCGCCTTGAGTTATTGGAGTCTCGATAGTTTTGAAAGTCTTTCCAATATTATCAGAAATAAAGACTCTTGATTTTTTTCCACCAGAAACAATCCAAGTTTTTTTGTTTCTGATTATAATATTGGTGTTGCTTGCTGCAAATGCTGCTTCGCCGTCGACAATTTTTGGAGCAACATTACACGACTTTTTTTGCCATGAATTGCCACCATCTTTTGTGGTTATAATTGACAAACAATTTTCGGTTGGATCTCCAATTGCAATTCCATCGTTGTCATTATAAAACTGCATCGAATCATAAAAAACTTTTGGATTGTTTTCTTGATAAACTATTTTTCTATCGTTCGAATTTTTCGAAAACCTATACAATATTGCAGGATTTCCGACAGTCAAAATAAAAACATCGCTTGAGGTTTGGGCAATACTTCTGAATTCCATTTTTAAAGTATCGTTTATAATTTTACTCTCGAATTTAGATTTTGTCAAAAAATTAATATTTCCAAAACGATTTTTATCTGCTGCATAATAAATCTTGTTTTTGTCGATTAAAATAGCTCGAATTGAGATTTTATCTTTAATTAAAGTATCGAAAATTATTTTTGTAAAATTGTTTTTGATTTTATATGGTTGTGCGTTACAAGAAAATATTGCAAAACTCAAAAATATTATTATGCTTTTAGAATACATTTTTTGATTGATTTATATACAAATTTAAAGCTATTTTGCAAATGTAAAATTACGAATTAGAGAAATTTTGTGTTTGAAAAAAATTGTATGAAAATTTTTCGATTTCCTGTCCAGAACTTTAACAAATTTCAAAAAATCAATTTTAGAGCGAAATTAAGATTAAATGATTTGTAAACGTTCAGGAAATAAACCATTAACAATTCATTACCAAATCGAAAATAATCTTTGGCACGAGATTTGGAATATAACTTATATCCAAAAAAGATTTGGAATTTACAAACATTTAAATTATTTGATTATGAACAAAATTACACTTTTTGTAACTGGTTTAATGCTAGTTGCAACAGCAACAAAAGCATCAGAAATAATCAATTTTTCTGATACGAATTTAGAATTTACAACTCGTTTTAATGCTGACGAACCAATACAGTTTACAGAAAGAGGTATCGATTTTTTTGTTTTCCAAAATGGGGAATTCGATTTTAATACAAGACCAAATGCAAACGATGGTGATTATTATTTTAAGACCGCAGGGCGAAGAAGTGCCGAAGTAAATGGTCGTGGTTTAGAGAACTTTGGAGTAAGAATCGAACGTGATAATTTTGGAAGAATCCGCAGAATTGGAAACACATTCATAAATTATGATTTTCAAGACAGAGTTTCTAGAATTGGTACAATTTTTCTGAAATATAATCGTTTTGCATTAATACAGATTGGTGGTTTGAAATTGGTTTATAATCGTTTTGGTGAATTAATAAACACTTTTGGAAACGTAAAATCTAGCAGAAATTATGGTTTTACAAATGGTAACCACAGCTATTATGGCAACGGAAATCATTATGATAATTACAATAACTCTGACAATGATTTTCAACAAGACATTGATAATCAACAAAACAGCAATGACCATTATTATTACCGTGACAATGGTACAAAAGCAAAAATTGAAGAAAAAAAGAAGTAAATCCGGGAGTTTTTACCGAAAGTAGAAGATAGTTAGTTTTTTGGTTGGTTTTGTTAGAAAAATCTCGTTAGTGAATGCTACCGAGATTTTTTGTTTAAAAAATTTTCAATAATCGTATTAAACTCAATCGAAATTTTCATTTTATAATTCAGAAAAACATAGATAATTGTTATCAGAATAGATTTTAAAAAAATATTTAAAATTGGATGAAATGGAAATTCCCAGAAATAAAACCCAATGAAAATAATAGAAATTATTCCAAATGAGTACAAAGTTTTGATTGTAAATGGATACAAATTCATTTTTTTTACAACAAAAAACAATTTAATTGAATTGTAAATTAAAACCGAAATCAATGTTGCCCAAGCCGAACCTTCGATTCCATATTTGGGTATAAGCAACATATTGAGAACTATCATCATAAAAGTCAGCAATAATCCGAAATACAAAACCGTTCGGTAGTATTTGGTATTCAATATAATAGCATTATTATTACCTAAAATAGAATCGTAAAATTTAGTCAAACCAATAATAAAAACTATCGAGATTCCAGCAGAATAATTATCTGGAATTAACAAATACATTTGTTTGATATTCAAGAATATTCCCAACATAATCAATCCAGAAAAAAACTGGAGATTGATTGCCGATTTTTTATACAAATCACTTAACTCTTCAAACTTGTTTTCGTTCATTAACCTCGCAGTTATCGGATAAATTATTTGCATCATTGCTCGACTTGGAACCATAATTACTGTCGCAATGAAAATCGCAACCGAATACAGAGCAATGTTTTCTATTTTGACATAAGATTGTAGCATAACCTTGTCCAAATCCATTAATAAAACAGCAATTCCGCCCGACATAATTATAAAAAATGAATAACCAAAAAGTTCCTTGAAATCTGTCGGAATTGATAATCTCAAAATTGGCATTTTGACTTTCAAAGCATATAAAAACATTACAAAAAACTGAAAAAAATAGGCAAAAACCAATCCGTAAATAAATTGTTCTTTGGATAAAAAGTCAAAATAAACTGCAAAAAGCATAACAAATACTACAATTCGTACTAAAACTTCTGAAATGAAATTGCCAATTACCGATTTCAAATGTACTTTTACCCAAGAATAAAAAACCTCAAAATAACCCATACAAATTCCGATTACAGGAATTAGCCACAAAAAAGGTTCTATTTCTGGATTCTTATTTAATAATAGAAACGTAATTTGTTTGTAAAAAAAATAGCAAATCAGCGAAATTGGAATTATCAAAAACAAAGGCATTAAGAGCATAAAACTCATAAATTTTTCTCGTTCAGATTCTGATTTGTATTTTGAGTAAAAACGAATTAAAGTGCTGTGGACGCCAAAAGTCATCAATGGCATCATGATATTGGCAGCCGAAAGCAAAAAAGCAACCATTCCATAATGTACTTTTCCAAGAAAATTGGTGTACAAAAACAAAGCATTTATGGCTCCAATTCCGAAACCAAAATAGGTTATTGCTGTGTTTTTTATAGATTGATTGATTACGATTCCCATTTTTGGTTTTAAGATTTTAGATTTGGGAAATAGAATTTTTAATTAAAACAGATAATTTTTCTGTCAAATTTTTCCTAGAATATTGTTCTAGATTTGTTGCATTTGATTTCAAATTTTTATCCAAATATAATTGATAAAAATCGAAAATAGATTTTTTTAGTTTTTCTTTTTCGAAATATTCGAAGAAAACGCCAGAATTTGTGTTTTCTATAATTTCTTGAAAATCAGAATTTTTTGGACCAATAGCTATTATTGGTCTGTTGGAAACCATATATTCGAATAGTTTACCTGGAATAATGCTTTTCGTATCTTCAGAATTGATTTCGATTAGTAACAATACTTGCGATTTTTGTTGGTTTTCGATTGCTTCTTGATGCGAAATATATCCTAAATTATTAACAAATTTGTTTAATTTAAAATTAAAAATTGCATCTAAAACTTCTTGACTCACTTTCCCGATTAATTTTATTTCGAGGTTTTCGGCAAATTCTGGAATTTCCAAAACCAATTCAGATAGCGATTCCCAAAGTATTTCTGGATTTCTATCTGATAAAAATGATCCAATGTGTGACAACGAAAATTTAGTATCTAAAACAATATTTTCAGCTTTTGCAAATGAAGTTTCAACATCAAATCCGTTAGTAATGACTTCAATAGGTTTATTGGTAATTGCTTGAAACTCGGTTTTGGTGGTTTTGCTTGTAACAATTATAATATCAGCCAAATTTAAAACCTGATGTTCTAATTTTTCATGTTTTTTGGCGGCATAATCAGATAATTTCAAAGCCTTGTGATAACCAATTGTTGTCCAAGGATCTCGGAAATCGGCAATCCAATTCAGGTTTAATTTCTGTTTCAATTCTAGTCCAATTAAGTGCAAACTATGCGGTGGACCAGATGTAATTATTGTGTCAATTTGGTTTTCTTGAATGTATTTTTCTAAATATTTAACTGATGGTTTTATCCAAAAAATTCTTGCATCAGGAATGAATAAATTACCCCGAATCCAGAGTAAAATTTGTTCTAAAAAAGTTTGTTTTTTTTGACTTGGAATAATTCCCGAACTGATTTTCTGGGTTTTATTCTTCGAAAAAAAAGATGCGATTTGGTAAGGTTCAAAAATTTTATGCTTTAAAATTATTGCTTTATCAGAAATTTCTGAAACTAAATTTTCATCAATTATTGGGTAAGTTGGATTTTCGGGAATATAAACAATTGGCTGAATATCAAAATCGGGCAAATATTTAACGAATTTCAACCAACGTTGCACGCCTGGACCGCCAGCTGGTGGGAAATAATAAGTTATTATTAAAAGTTTTTTTTGTTTCAATTTTCAAGTTTAAAAGTTCAAAAGTCTGATTTTAAACTTTAGCGTTATAAAGAAATTATTGCTTTTTATTAATTTTTTCAAGTTCTTCAATATCCAGAATATCTTTTGGTCGATTTGCTGCCTTTTTAGATGTAATTAAATTTTCGTAATCGATAAAATATACTGGAATATTTTCAATTTCTATAATATTAGCTTTTTCGAGTAGTTCGTTGAAAGATTTATTTTCTAACCCTAAAACGGAAGTCATAACATCTAATCTGAAATTAAAATTTAAGGTGAAATCGGTCCAACCAGGAACAAATTGCATTGTATTGATACTTTCGAAATCTCCTAATCCCATTTGTTTTATAGCTTTTCTTAAACTTTCTCGATTTGCAGTTGTATCTTCAATATATATATCAATATCGCCAGTATTACGACCGTATCCATAAATATTTACGGCTAATCCACCAATTGTCAAATAGTTAACTTTACTTTCTGATAAATATTTCCAAACCTCAATTATTGCTTTATTCATTTCAAATTATTTTGGTTTTGAATATTTTTTTGCATTTTTCAACATATATGAAAGTTCATAAATTGCACAAAATTTTTCAAATCTTTGCTGGTAAGTTAAATTTCTGGCTTCTTCGATATATCGAGCTTCCATAATTTTAGGATGAGCGTGATTTAATTTTTGCTTTTCCATTTTTCAAACTATTTTCAAATCTATTTCACAAAGTTAAACATTTATAATGTTTATTTTATTTTCTCAACACCTGATTTCTTAGACTCAGAATAGATACTTCCTATTAACAAAAACATCATTAAAACAAAACTTATTAAAGCAATAATACTTCCAGTTTTGACAACTTGTGGCTCAAATTTAAATTCAATTATATGATTTCCAGCTGGAATTTCTAATGCTCGTAAAACATAATTTGCTCTAAAATGCGGCATTAATTTACCGTTTATGTAAGCATTCCAACCATTCTTGTAATACATTTCAGAAAAGATTGCTAAACCATCACTTTTATTCGTTGATTTATATGTCAAATGATTTGGTTTGTAATTTGTAAGTCGAATTTCAACCAGCGTATCATTCACGAAAGTAGTATTTTTGGCTAATTCTGGAAATTCAATTTTATTGATTATAGCTGTTTTTTTAGAATCAAAATTAGACAATAATTTCATTTCATCATCGGCTGAATTGGCGGTTTTTATATTAGATACAAACCAAGCATTTCCATTGGCATCGGGATTTTGACTTGGTATTTCTTCTTGCTTTTCATTAGTTTGAATAACGTATTTTACATTTAACATATTCAAAATTTCGATGTTGTTGTTCGCTATTTGATAATCAAAAAGTTGTTGCATTCTGCGAGGTTTCACGCCACTGTAACCACCAATTGATTGATGAAAATAAGATGCTTTTGCACTATTTAATTGTCCATCAACATCAAAAACCCTGAAAATTGATTTGTCTTGAAGTATTTGATTATCGGCTTCTGAAGCCGTAAACGGAATGTCAACTTCGCTGGCAGCAACGAAACTTTTGGCATCGAGGTAATTTTTATCGATGAAAAATAAATCGCCAATCATCAAAATTCCGATAATAATTATGGCTGTATTTTGACCCAATTTTTCTTTAATCGATAACCATAAAACGCCAGCAACAACTAAAATTAAAAAACCAGAACGCAATAAATCAGCCGAATACATTGTCATTCGATCTTCTTTTAGTGCATCGATAAATGGTCGTCCAGCTTCGCCATATTGTTGAATGTAAAAACCATCATTTGCTCCAGCAAAATCAAACATAGATTTGCATAAAAATAACAAAATAATTATTCCAAAACCAACGGCTGATGTTTGCAAAAGTGCTTTCCATTTTTGGTCTTTGTCTAATTTAAAGTAGGCTTGTAAACCCATTATTGCCAAAACCGGCATAGCCAATTCTAACAAAACTTGAATCGAAGAAACAGCTCTAAACTTGTTGTATAACGGCAAATGATTTATAAGAAAATCGGTTAAAAATGAAATATTTTTTCCCCAAGAAAGCACAAGTGAGATTATTGCTCCAGCCAAAAAAGCATATTTTATTTTTCGCTTGTCAGCAAATAAACACAAAATCGCTAAGAAAAAAACAATCGCTCCTATATATGCAGGGGCAGAAACGCCAGGTTGTTCGCCCCAATAAGTTGGCATTGTTGCAGTAAAATCTTTGGCTTCTTGTTCAGATGCGCCTTGTTTCAAGATAAAATCATACGAACTTGAATTTTCATCTAACTTTTCCGAACCGCTTCCGCCCAATAATCTTGGTGCAATTAAATTGAAACTTTCGAAAATTCCGTAACTATATTGCGTTATATAATCGTTAGTCATTGCGTTTTGACTTTCGGATTTTTTGCCTTTTTCGTCGAGTTTCAATTCACTTTTGCTTCGGGTACTTTCTTTGGCATATTCTGATGTTGCCATTAGTGCTGTTGCATTAGTTCCAATTGCTAATAACCCAGCAATAGCAAGAATTCCGAAACTTTTTAGAAGTTCCTTTTGTTCCTTATCTTTAATGAATTTATAAACATAAAAAAATACGATTGGCAAAATCAAAAACAACAAATAATAAGTCATTTGCAAATGATTTGCATTGATTTCGAAAGCGACTGCAAACATAGTCAGTAATCCGCCAAAAATAAATCGTTTTTTAAAAACAAGAATTATTCCAGCCAAAACCATTGGCATATAGGCAATTGCATGTGCTTTCGAATTGTGTCCAACGCCTAGAATTATTATTAAATAAGTAGAAAATCCAAAAGCCAAAGCTCCAAAAAATGCTTTAAGAGGATCGGTTTTTAAAACCAATAACAAAATATAAAACCCTAAGAAATATAAAAATAAATAGTCAGCTGGACGTGGCAAAAAGCGCAGTATTTTATCAATAGAACTGATGTATTCGTGCGGATAATTGGCTCCGAGTTGATAGGTTGGCATGCCGCCAAAAGCAGCGTTTGTCCAATACGGCTCGGTATTTTCAACTTTTCTAAAGTCATTTTGCTCTTTGGCCATTCCGGTATATTGAGCAATATCTGATTGTGAGATTTTCTTGCCTTCAAGAACTGGATAAAAATAAATTAAAGAAATAATTATAAAACTAAAAATCGCAAGAGCGTGAGGATAAAATTTATTAAGGTTTTTCATTGAATAATTATAATTTCATTGCTGTTTGTTGAAAAAATTAAAACTGAGATTGATACAAAAATTATTCAATTTCCTCAAAATCAACATATTCTCCAACTTTCTTGGTTTCGTGCGGTTTATCTGATTTTTTATTAATAATTACCTCATCTTTATTATTTTGATTGGTATTGTAATTCTGATTTTGTTGAAATTTTTCTCCTGCTTTCTCAACTGCTTTCTTTACTAGGATAGGCAAAAATATTTTAGCCAAAAACTTTACAATATAATAAAAAATGATTAACCAAAAAATCATTCTTATAAATCCGTTAAATGATGCTTCTTGCATATAAAATTTAATTTTGTCAAAATTAATAAATTGTAGCATCATTTTTTAAAAAATGTTCTTAAATAAATAATAAATTAGTATTTTTGAAATTATATTAAATTTAAAAAATGTCTCAATTAAATAGAATCACTCTAGCATTTGCTTTTTTTACAAATGTTTTTTGTTTTGCACAATATACTGATGTTATAAATTCAAATCGACCAGGCGAATCTATGTCGGCATTTTCTGTTGGTAAAACGATTTTTCAAACAGAATTTGGTGCAACTTATAAAAGAGAAAAACATAATACTCTGAATTATACCGCAAATGGTTTTAATTCTGATTTGTTGTTGAGATATGGTTTATTTGCTTCAGAAATGGAAGCCGTTTTTAACATTCAATACCAAAACGATAATTATAAATTTGCCAATAATATTACTAATCGAAGCGGTATTAAAAAGACCACTTTGGGATTTAAATATTTATTTTATGATCCTTACAAGAAAGAAAAAAAAATCAATATTTACAGCTATAGATTAAATAACAGTTTCAAATGGGGAGATTTAATTCCTGCTATATCAATTTTTGGGGGTTTGAATTTAAATTTTTCTGACAACAAATTTTTAGACAAACAAGAGGCATTATTAGATCCGAAACTTATGATTATTACTCAAAATCAATTCGCTAGTAGTCAAGTTTTTGTAATGAATTTTTATGTTGACAAATTATCGTCTGATAGTCGAACTTTTGGTTATGTTTTAACTTATACAAAAGGTTTTAACGATAATTGGTCAGGATTTCTAGAAAACAAAAGTTTTAAAAGTGTCAATTATTCCGATGCTATTTTTACAGGTGGTGCGGCTTATTTGTTTAGTAAAAATACTCAAGTTGACATTTCTATAAGTAAGAGCGTAAAAAATACACCTTCACTTTTTTATGGTGGTATAGGCGTTTCTTGGCGTTATGATGAAAACTATAAAGATGACAAAATTAAATTGTTAAAAAGAAAAAAGGTAAAAAATAAAAAAAACAAAAAAGAAATAGTTCCAAACTTAATCCCAACTGTACAAGCAAATCCAAGTGAAGACAATACTCCTGATGCAGAATCGCCAGAAAAATTGAATCTTGAGAATAAAGTTCAAGAAAACAATGAGCCTGTCAAAGACAATGCTAATACATCAGTTAAAGTTCCAGTTACAGCACCACCAAAAACGCCCTAAATGATTTCGATTAAAGAAGCAATTTCTAAAAAAGAACTTACTGATTTCATAAAATTTCCGTTTTCATTATACAAAAACAATAAATATTGGGTACCACCAATCATTGCAGATGAACTCGAAACGTTTGATAAATCTAAAAATCCAGCTTTTGATAACGCTGATGCTTATTTTTATTTGGCATATAATAACAATAAAATTGTTGGTCGAATTGCAGCTATTATAAATTGGAGCGAAGTTAAAAAGCAACAAAAATCAAAAGTACGTTTTGGTTGGTTTGATGTTATTGACGATATTGAAGTAACAAAAGCATTACTCGAAAAAGTTTATGAATTGGGTCTAAAAAACAATCTTGAACATGTCGAAGGCCCAATGGGATTTTCAAATCTTGATAAAGTTGGTGTTTTAACCGAAGGCTTCGAAGAGATAGGTACAATGATTACTTGGTACAATTATCCATATTACGTCAAACATTTTGAACAATTGGGTTTTATTGTAGAAAAAGAATATTTAGAACATAAATTTCCATTTGAAAATGTAAAACTTGAATTTTTTGACAAAGCACAAAATTTAGTCAAACGCCGATATAATCTAGAACCATTAAACTTTACAAAAACTAAAGATGTGTTGCCTTATGTTGACAAAATGTTCGATTTATTTAATGCATCTTATGCTAATTTATCATCATTTGTAGCAATTTCGGATCGTGAAAAAGAATATTTCAAGAAAAAATACATCAGTTTTATAAATCCAGAATACATTAAATTTGTAGTAGATATTGATTCAAATTTAGTAGCTTTTGCTATTGTAATGCCCAGTTTCTCTAAAGCATTACAAAAAGCAAAAGGCAAACTATTTCCGTTTGGAATGTTTCATATGCTAAATGCAAGAAAAAATTCTAAAGATGTAACTTTTTACTTAATTGGTGTTCACCCAGACTACCAAAACAAGGGTGTACATGCAATATTATTCAAAGAAATGCACACTACTTTTACCGAAAAAGGAATTCAAAATTGCATCAGAACTCCAGAATTAGCAGACAATCAAGCTATTAATTTGTTATGGAAAAATTTCGACCCACAACTAACGTGTCGAAGAAAAACATTTACCAAATTGTTATAATACCATTTATAGATAAAATAAATACCTTAAACAAAAAAAATCATTTGCAAACAAATGATTTTTTTTTTAATATAAAACAGAAATCTGAAAACTTAAGCATCCATATTTACAGTAGTTCGATCAGCAATTTCTTTATAAGTTCCGTTAACCAATTTCTCACGAATAGCCTCGAATGCAGTTAAAGTTTCGTCAACATCGGCCAAAGTGTGCGACGTAGTTGGTATCATTCTTAGCAAAATTATTCCTTTTGGAATAACAGGATAAATTACAATCGATAAGAAAATACCGTAATTTTCTCTTAAATCATTGACCATAATCATTGCTTCTGGAACACTTCCTTCTAGATAAACTGGGGTAACACAAGTGTTAGTATCACCAATATTAAAATTTCGGGCGCGCAATCCACTTTGTAATGCATTTACGTTTTCCCAAAGTTTGTCTTTCAATTCTGGATTATTTCTAAGTAATTCCAAACGTTTCAACGCACCTAGAGTTTGAATCATTGGCAACGATTTAGCAAACATTTGCGAACGCAAGTTATATTTCAAATAATCAATAATTTCTTTGTCGGCAGCAATAAAAGCGCCAATACTCGCCATCGATTTTGCAAAAGTCGAAAAATAAACATCAATATCATCTTGAACACCTTGCTCTTCGCCAGCGCCAGCGCCTGTTTTTCCTAAAGTTCCAAAACCATGTGCATCATCGACCAAAAGTCGAAAATTGTATTTCTTTTTTAATTCTACAACTTCTCGAAGTTTGCCTTGTTGACCACGCATTCCAAAAACACCCTCTGTAATAAAAAGTATGCCTCCGCCTGTTTCTGTAGCCATTTTGGTAGCACGTTGCAGATTTTTCTCCATGCTTTCAATGTCGTTATGTCGGTAGGTAAAACGTTTTCCCATGTGCAAACGAACGCCATCAATTATACAAGCGTGGGCATCGACATCATAAACAATTATGTCGTTTTTTGTTACCAATGCGTCGATTGTCGACATAATTCCTTGGTAACCAAAATTCAATAAATAAGCAGATTCTTTATTAACAAATTCCGCCAATTCGTTTTCCAATTGTTCGTGTGCATCGGTGTGACCTGACATCATGCGTGCTCCCATGGGGTAAGCTGCACCATATTTAATCGCTGCATCAGTATCGGCTTGACGCACTTCTGGATGGTTTGCAAGACCCAAATAATCGTTCAACGACCAGTTCAAAATGTCTTTTCCATGAAATTTCATTCTTGGACCAAGTTCGCCTTCCAATTTCGGGAAAACAAAATAACCTTCTGCTTGCGACGCCCATTTTCCTAATGGACCCTTATTGTTCTGAATTCTTTCGAATAAATCTTTTACCATCTTGAAACTTGTTTTTAAGAAGTTGCAAAATTAATAATTCCTACCTTAATATATATACAATTTCTAAAATATTTTTTTGAAGCTATTTCGTGCTATTCGTTACAATCTTTTTTAAGCGAAGAAAAATCGCAAAAAAAAGGATTTTCACTGCTATCACGGCTAGGGCATTCGATTTCTAATAATCTTTTTTTATCTATCAATCCATTTTCTAAATGCAGCAGTTTTTTGTGAACTTGTTATCATAAAATTCTTTTGACCTTTTATGAAAACTGCCAATCTATCGCCAATATGTGGTGCAATTTTTTCGATTGCATTAATAGAAACAATGTCGCTTCGGTTTATTTTAAAGAAATTTTCGGGATTTAATTGTTGTTCGTTTGCAATTAATGTTCCCGTTAATGGATATTTTTTACCATCAAAATCAAATGCAAAGATCAAAACGCCATCTGCTTGAACAAACGCAATATCAACCACTGGCAATAAAAAAATTCCTTTGCTGGTTTTTATAGTAAACCGCTGTTTGTATGGATTTGTTATTTCTTGTTGCAATGATTTTTGCAATAATTGCAAAACATCAGCACTTATAGCATTATTGTTTTTTACTTGAAAATTATTAAATTTAGCAATAGCTTTTTCGACCAATTCTTTCGTGAAAGGTTTTAGCAAATAAGCAATTCCATTGCCTTCGAAAGCTTGCATCAAAAATTGATCATAAGCTGTCGTGAAAATTATAGGACAATTAATAGTTTGTTTGTCGTAAAAATTAAACACATTTCCGTCGAGTAATTCAATATCAGAAAAAATCAAATCGGGTTGATTGTTGTTTTTAAACCATTCGAAACATTGCGAAATACTATTTAGATTTGGAATAATATTAAATTCTGGATTAATATCAATAATGAAATTTTGTAATTGTTTGGCAGCCAATGGTTCATCTTCGATTATTAGAATATTCATAAATTAATAATATTTAAGTTGGTTTATTAAAGGTAAAATTACCTTGAAATTTTCACTTTTTTCGATAACAATCGATTGATTTGAAAGTAATAGATAGCGTTCATTCAAATTTTTCAAACCAGTTCCAGAAAAATCATTATGATTCATTTTTGGTTTGATTTCATTTTGAATTATAATTTCATTTTCATCAATAATAATCGAAGTCACAAGCGGATTTTGCTCGTTTCCTTGATTGTGTTTTACTATATTTTCTAGTAAAACTTGCAAACAACACGACGGCACCAATTTGGTCAAAGCAGCTTCATTATTAATTACTGTTTCAAAAACATAAGCGTTGCCAAATCGTTGATTTAAAAGATATATGTAATCGTTAGCAAAATTCAATTCTTCTTGAAGATTGACCACTTCTTCGTCTTTGTGTTTTATCAAATACCTGTAAATTGCAGATAAATGTTTTACGAATTCGGTAGCTTGATTTGGATTTGATTGAATTAAAGACTGCAAAACATTCAGGTTATTAAACAAAAAATGCGGCGCAATTTGGTTGCTCAAAACTTTTAAATTGCTTTCTGCATTGGCTTTTTCGAGATTTAAAATGTCTTGTTGCGAAGTATAAAATTTTTTCATTGCTAAAACTGAAAGCAAAATGCCATAACTTTGGGCTTGACTGATAATGCTATTGATAAGGCTCATAAACCGCCAGTTTATTTTTTCTTCTAGAATTATACAATAACCAATTTTAAAAAAAATCATCGACATAAATAATACTATTGCAACCAAACCAATAGTCGCCCAATATTTTTTGCTTTTTAATCCAAAAGGCAATACAAAATAGATTAAAATCATTATAAAACTAGTGTCAATTACAATATTAAAAATCATTGCAATAATTGATCGCAACAATGAATTTTCGTAATAGTACATCGGGAAAATAAAAAATACCGCCAAAATCCAATAAGATAAAATGATAATTAAATCGGATTTTTGAGGTTTTTCGAAATTGTTTTTTAAAAAGTTCATAATTTTTCTAATTCGTAATAACATTCGAATCTTCTTTTTTGTCTTTGTTCAACAAATTTGGGTTTTCTTTTGCCAATTTGTTTTTTGTCGGAATTTTATAATTTAATGTAAAACCAAATCGTCTTGTGTCGTATTTATTTTCTATAAAAACTGGCGTTTCAACTGCTTGAAATCCTTGTTTGTTAAGATTTAAAATATCATCAAAATTTAATGAAAGTGACAATTGATTGTTGAGAAATTTCTTCGAAAAACTCATATCTAAACTGTGATTGAAAGGTTTTGTACCTATAAAATAATTGTAATTTCCGCCAGTTGTATTGTAATTATAGTTTGTTACAAATTTTATGTCTTTTGGGAATAGAATTTGTGACATTAAATTAAAATTCCAAAAACCTTTAGTCGCCAATTCAGGGATTTGATATTTTTGATAGCCAAAATAAGCATACAAAAAATTAATTTTATCAGGATTAAAATCCATTTTTAATGTTTCGGCTAAACCTTTGGTAAACAACATATAAGGCAATGGCAAACTGATATTCACGTTATGAATTTTTATTTCATCTACATTCAAAGTAACGCTTGATGCTTGGTTATTATTCAATAAAACTCGATTAACTACTTGATTTTTAGCAGTATTCACGCTATAACCTATATTTGCATAATCAAAAGCCGAAATTTCAATCTCATAATTATCAAAAATTGTTGGTTCTAATTGCGGATTTCCAGCATAGCTAATATTCTGATTTTGATAATTGGTATTGTTTGGATTCAATGACGAAGTGCTTGGCAAACTGATTTTCTTATTGTAATTCGCATTTATGTAAATTTGACTAGCCAGATTGTATTGAATACTTGCATTCGGAAAAAGTCGAAATTGATTAAAAGGTGTTAAATCATTGGTGTTTGTTTTTCCTTTAATGTTGTATTTTTCGCCTCGAAGACCTAAAATAAAATCGAATTGATTCAAGCTTGATTGCAATTCTACAAAACCAGCTGTTGTTTGTCGGTTGTAATTCAGGTTTGTATTTCCGAAATCTTTGGTTCGAAAATACAAATTATCGATTAAAGTTCCAATGCTAATTTTGCCTTTATCCATAATTTTTAAAGCTTGCGAATAATCAATTTTAAAATTTAGATATTCTTGCAACGATGAATTATTCAAAACAGCATTATTCAAAATATTAGATTTCAAATTAAAATCGTTGTTGTTTCTAGTAAAATTAAACCTAAAATCAAGTTTTTTTTCAGTATCATCAAATCGTTTTTGATAAGTAGCAACCGCATCTTGACGCATTGTTTTTGTTGCACTATCGTCATCAGAAACAAAACCCAAACCATTTGCTAAAGTATTTGCCTTGACTTTTCCTGTATTTAAATCATAATTTAACAAAAGTCGGTCTTTATCAAAATCAAATGTCAAAGCAGATTTTGCGAAAACATTATTATTGATTCTATCCGCATTTGTTTCTGATAAAGTGGTCAAAACATTGTTTTGGTCAGTAAATATTTTATTCAAAAGATTACTTTCTCGATAATTCTGACCAAGATTTATTTGCCATCCAAAATATTTATTTTTAGCATTTAACAAAACACTGTTGTTTGTTCTAGATCTAAATTTATCGTAATTCGTAAAATTAAAACCAGAATTATAAGTAGCACTCAAATAATTTTTGGCACTTTTGCTTGTTATGATATTGATAATAGCGCCACCAGAAGTTGCTGGAAATTCTGCACCGGGTTGTGTAATGATTTCGATTTTTTCTACTGCATTGGCTGGCATTCCTTCTAAATAAGCATTTAGTTCATTCGAAGAAATGTTTAATGGTCGACCATCTAAATAAACATCTAATTGTTTGCCTTGATAATTAATTCCTGCAATATCAGAAATTATTAATCCAGGCAATTTTTTCAAACCTTCGAGAACCGAACCCGAATTTAATTGAGATTGTCCAGCAAAATCAAAAATGGTTCTATCTGCTTTTTTTTCGATTGCTTTTTTGGTTTTCGAAACAACAACATCATCAAGTTTAGTTAGATTTTTTTCGGTTTCTTGAGCATTTATAGATAAAATTGTAAATAAACTTAGTATTGTAATAGTTAGAAATTTCATAAAGAATTTTATAAAATGTTTTTTTTATGATGCAAATTTACACTTAAATAGAGTTTTTGTTTTGACAAAATTATCAATTCAAGGAAAATTCGTTTGAATCAAGGAAAATTACAAACGAATATTTTATTGTCGATTTTAAAAATTGTCAAAAAAAAGTAATGACTACAGTAATAATTCAAAATTGTTTTTATAGTGAATTTAACATTAAACTGTTTTTTTCTATTCTAAAAGTCTTCCTTTAGTGGTTTTAACCAATCTGAATTTCTGATTAATACTACGTATTGATATGCAAAATCTCTATTTTTAAAATCACCAATTAATTTTCCTAAAGGTGAAATTCCATTAAACAATCTGCCAGTTTTAGGAAAAGGAGAGCCAATTGAGTTGAGTTTAAATAGTGTTGTTGAATTTTCAAGGGATAGTTCTTTCAAATCTTCAATTCCGCTTATTTGTAAAAGAGATTTATTATCGTACGAAAATGGTTCTTTATCCCAATTTTGGGTTTCATTATTCCAAACATTATATTTTGAATCAATAGGTAAACAAACTATCGAAAATATTTTTTTTGAACTTTCATGATTTGAACTTGATAATTTAGATGCAAAATCTTCACCCAAATAGAATACTGGTACAAGATGAGCATGAAAAAATCCCCACATTCCATATAATTTTTGGTTTTCTAGATTTAAAATAGAATATAATTGTTTGTAATTTCTAAAAATTTGTTCAGGTCTTTTAACGCCAGATTTACTATTATTGTAACTTAAATTTTGAAGTAAATATTCGAAAATTGAAAAATTGTTTTTAAGCTCTTTATTAATTTCAATTTTATTTTGTTGCATGACTTCTAAATATTTTTGTGCAAAAAGTGTAATCTCTTCAAAATTCGAATCTATATATTTTTCATTTAAAAATATTTGAAGAGTTTTAAAAATAGGATTTTTATTTTTCTTTATAAATTTATTAATAAATTTTAGGTAATTTTCACAATCCTGAACACCGTCAATTCCTACAAACACAATTCTTTTTTCTTTTGGAAGAGTTAGATTTAAGGATCTTATTTTTAAAATTTTATTATAAAAATCTTCATTTCCCCACTGTGCATGAATTTTTACTAAATATTTAAAAACATTTTTTAAGCTAGTTGTGTTTCCAGTTTCGAGATAATCATTTATTAATGATGTTTGAGCAAAATCTAACTCTGCAATATAATTTCTTGTTCCAACAGTTTTATTTAGATATTCTAATAAATTAAAATCAATTTTCTGTGCATTTTGTGTACCATGTGATTCTCCAAGAATTACAAACTGATTTTCTATTGCATCATTTTTAATTAACTCCCATTGATTTTTATTTTCAAAATCAATTGTAGATTTATTTTCCGATAAATATTTTTTAAAATTGTTCTCTTGACCAAGAATTGATCCAAAAGTAAGAAGTGAAGCAACGATTAATTTTTTCATTATAAATATGTTTTAGTTATTTTTTATGATGCTAAACTAAGTAGAAATATTAAATCGAAATATTTATAAATATCCAATTCAAGGAAAATTCGTTTGAATTAAGGAAAATTAAAAGCGAATATTTTATCAATAGTAATATTTGTATATTTGAAGTCAGTTTTTAATATAAATAAATGTCAAATTCAACTAATAAAGAACTCAAACTTGCCGTACTAATCGATGCCGATAATGTTCCATACAGCAATGTAAAAGGAATGATGGAGGAAATTGCAAAGTTCGGAACACCAACAACCAAGCGCATTTATGCCGATTGGACCAAACCAAATGCCAATGGTTGGAAATCGGTTTTGTTGGAACACGCCATCACACCAATTCAACAGTACAGTTATACGGTTGGCAAAAACTCATCAGATTCGGCGATGATTATCGATGCAATGGATTTGTTATATTCTGATAAAGTTGATGGTTTTTGTATTGTTTCTAGTGATTCTGATTTTACAAGATTGGCAATTCGTTTGCGAGAATCTGGTATGAAAGTCATTGGAATTGGCGAAAAGAAAACGCCTAATTCGTTTATAGTTGCTTGCGATAGATTTATTTATATAGAAGTTTTGGACGGTGCAACCAAGAAAAAGAATGTAAAACCAGTTATAATTTCATCTAACGAAACTAAAAAATCGGCTACAAAAACCATTGAAAAACCAATTGAAAAAACATTAAATAAAATCGATAATCAAACCATCGAATTAATCGAAGATACGCTCGAAGCTATTGGCGACGACGATGGTTGGGCTTTTCTTGGTGATGTTGGCAATTTAATCTCAAAGAAAAAACCAGAATTCGATCCTCGAAATTATGGTTTTTCGAAACTTACTCCAATGCTAAAATCGTTAACAGATATTCTCGAAATCGACGAACGTGAATCTGACAAAAAAGGAATCAAGCACGTTTTTGTTCGATTGAGGTTTAGTTGATTTTTAAAATCAATATTTTTATACGTTGCAACCAATTTGAACCTTTATAAAATATTCATTTCATGAATATTTTGACAAATGGGTTTAATATTAAAACTTGAAATTAATACAATTCAAATGAAAATAGAAGCATTTCAGATATCCGAATCTTTCAACATAAAAAAAATACGTTCAGAATTTAAAGTCGAGGCTTTTTCTGGATCTACATCAGAGATTTTTTATGTATTCTCGGATTTAGATAGGTATTTGTATATTTTTGACTACGGTGTTGTTGTTTTTGCTAATTATGACGAAGTTGCTAAAAGCGAAATGGTCATTTTTCTTAAAAATTATACTTCGGATTTAGTCGATTTGAATCTTTTTGAAGAATACAGAATTGAAGTTGACAATTTAAAAGTAAAAGCATTAGTGAGAAATAATTTTGTAATTGTTCCTGAAATTGATTCATCGGTTTTACGAATTGTGATGTTGAATATTGGTCAATCTGTGGCTTTAGAATATTATGAAGTTTTAACAGATGCACAAATTACTTCTTCCAAAGAATATATTCTTGAATTAGAAAAAAAAGGACATTTGAGTATTTCTAAAACAAATTTGCTAAAATATATTGGTAAAGTTTTGAATGTAAAAAATAGTATTGTTGACAATCTGTATATACTTGACGATCCAAATTTAGTTTGGGACAATGAAGATTTGGCGGTTTTAAACCGTTTATTGAAAACCAATTTCGATATTAACACACGTTTTAAAGATTTGGACTACAGGCTTCAAATTGTCGAAGACAACTTGCGGCTTTTTACAGATGTTTTGAATGTTCGAGACGGCTCTCGTTTAGAATGGACGGTTATAATATTGATTGCAATCGAAATTTTAATTGCTTTATTTATTCATTAAATGCAATAAAAAGAAACACAATATAGGTCAGGAATATTAAAAAATAATTTATTAAATTTGTAACTCAATAAAATCAAAAACTATGAATACACAAAACATTTTAGTAAGTGATTCAACTAGCGTTGAACAAGCAGAATTTTACAGAAAAACGTATATGCACGTTGCATTTGCAATTTTAGCATTTATGGCAGTCGAGGCTTTATTGTTAAAATTAGTGCCCGATAGCCTGATTTTAATGATGGTGAGCAATAAATTTGGCTGGTTGTTTATTCTTGGATTATTTTGGTTAGGAACATCAATGTCAAACAAGTTGGTTTTTGCCGAAACCAAAGAGAAACAGTACATGGGACTAGGAATTTATGTGCTTCTCGAAGCATTAATTTTCTTGCCAATGATTTTTATTGCAGCCAATACAGCTGGCGTCGAAGTAATTTCGCAAGCAGCAATGATTACTCTATTTATGTTTGGCGGATTGACAGCCGTAGTTTTTTTGACAAAAACAGATTTTTCTTTTTTAAGAACTGCAATCACAGTCGGAGGATTTATTTCATTAGGATTAATTGCCGCAGGAGCATTATTTGGTTTTAATTTAGGGCTTTGGTTTTCGGTTGGAATGGTTGTTTTGGCTTCTGGAAGTATTTTATACCAAACTAGTCAAGTAAAAGACCAATTTGCTACAGACCAATATGTTGGTGCAGCTTTGCAATTATTCGCATCGGTAATGTTATTGTTCTGGTATGTCTTAAGAATATTAATGAGTAGAAAATAATTAGTATTCGGTTTGTAGTAGCAGTTATCAGTTTCTTGTTTATTAGACAAAACCAAAAACTGTTTAAAATACTAAATCTAATAAAAATAAAAATTCTGATTCGTTTTTAATGAATCAGAATTTTTTAATTTCAAATAAAATGAAAATAGTCTTTGCAACTAATAATCCAAATAAAATTCTCGAAATTCAATCGATGTTGCCTGATAATATTGAAATAATAAGTTTAGAAAGTATTGGATGTTTGGAAGATATTCCAGAAACATCAAATACAATTGAAGGTAACGCAATTCAAAAAGCCAATTATGTTCTTGAAAAATATGGATTTGATTGTTTTGCAGATGATACTGGACTTGAAGTACAAGAATTGAACAATGAACCTGGTGTTTTCTCAGCAAGATATGCTGGCGAGCAACGAAATGCCAATGACAATATGGATAAATTATTATCGAATCTTGAAAATAAATCCAACCGTAATGCGCAATTTAAAACAGTTATTTGTCTAAATCTTAAAGGAAAACAACATTTGTTTACTGGAATTGCAAAAGGCGAAATCACAAAACAAAAATCAGGTAGTGGCGGTTTTGGATATGACCCAATTTTTCGACCTGAAGGATTTCAAGAAACTTTTGCCGAAATTTCATTAGAATTAAAAAATGAAATCAGTCATCGTGGCAAAGCAACAAAACAATTAATTGAGTTTCTAAATCAGCAATAAATTTTTTAAATGCAAATCAATAAGTACTTTCTTTCAGCGCTGTCATCATTTGTTATTTGGGGATTTTTTAGTTTGGCTTTGAAACCATTAAAAAATTATCCTTCGCTAGATATTTTGTTTTATCGTGTGTTTTTAGCGACTATTTTGTTAGTTGTTATAAATTTGGTTTTCAGGAAAAAAATAGTCCAAAATGATTATGTTTCTTTTTTGAAATTAGAAACCAAACAAAAATATCAATCTTTGTTTTTGACAGTTTTTGGTGGTTTTTTGCTCATTGCCAATTGGTTTTTGTTTATTTATGCCATAAATCACGTTAGTTTGCAATCGGCATCGTTTGCCTATATGATTTGCCCGATTTTGACAACAATTCTTGCTTTTTTTTTTCTGAAAGAAAAACTGAGTCGTTGGCAATGGTTTTCGGTTTTTTTGTGCGTAATTAGTTGTGGTATATTGTCTTATGGTCATTTAGAAGATTTGTTTTATAGTTTGACAGTTGCACTTTCGTTTGCATTTTATTTAATTAGTCAACGCAAAAACAACCAATTTGATCGATTTGTGATTTTGACAGTTCAAATGTTGATAGCATCTTTGGTGATTTTGCCATTTTTCCCGAATTATAGCGGTGCAATGCCAAGCGAATCTATGTTTTATTGGTTATTACTGATAATTGTTGTTGTTTTTACAATTATTCCGCTTTTTTTGAATTTGTATGCTTTAAAAGGTATGAATTCGTCGGCGGTTGGCATTTTAATGTACACCAATCCGTTGATTCACTTTTTCTTAGCATTTTTTTATTTTAAAGAAGAAGTGAATTTTAATCAAATTGTTGCTTATTTATTGATTTTGATTTCGATTGTTGTTTTTAATGAGAAGGTTTTGTTTAAACAGATTTCAAAATAGTTTTAAAAAAAATAAATATTGTGAAATAGCCCCGATAGAAGGGAATCTCGTTTTTTCGAACGAGAGGAATGATAGCGGGACAATTGCTGTTATAAATGATGATATTTTGCTCCAAAAAACTTAAAAACTTACTTCTTTGTAGCGTTTAATATATATATTTAAAATCTAAAATTAAATATTTATTATTTAAATTACTGATAATCATAATATAACAATAATTTAATACATTAGTTTATCACAGAATCTTGTTGTACATTTGCAAAATATTTAAAATATAATATGAACAAATTTGAACAATTAGGATTGAGTGAATCGTTACTGAAGGCGATTTTAGATCTAGGATTTGAAAATCCGACCGAAGTACAGGAGAAAGCGATTCCCCTATTATTGGAAAAA
>JANNWM010000066.1:0-1851 GCA_031408435.1 Bacteroidota bacterium | reverse complement strand
CAAAATCAAAAATATAGATTTACAAATAGAGAATTCTAATAAAAGTAACAAAAAACAAGTTAAACAGAAAAAAAAGCTTGTTAGCCTTATATTTATATACAAATATGAACTAATAATCTTTTTTTATCGGACAACAATGAAACCAAATATTAAACCCTCTTTTTGTTTAAGTCCATTATATAGAAAAATGGAAATTAAAAAAAGAATCAGCTAGTAAACGCTTTCAAATAATTGTGCTGGATATCTCTTGATTAACTCTGCTTCTAAATCATAACTTAAAACATTATTTTGGTTTATGATTTTTTTTAGTCTAAAATTTTTCAATCCATCAAAAATATAATTATTAGGTATGAACATCTCTTTTTTGCTATCAAAATTAATTTCAACAAAGTGAGTGTTTTCTTTAAATTTTAGATTTGTTGCACCATTTTTTTTTAAATAATCTTTAAAATCTTCGACAAAAACAATTCCGAATTTTGATTCAGTTTCATTTCCTAAAATTTCTGAATTTGCAAAATTACCTATTCTTATTAAGCTTGCCATAATTAGTGCGGTAATCATAATTTTGTCTAATAAACCAAATAGGGTAATTTTATATTTTTCTTTATACAAAATATAGAATAGGACAATAGAAAGAAATAATCCAATTGCACCACCATGACTTGCTAAACCTCCTTCCCAAATCTGAATTATTTCAATAAGATGATTTGAATAATAATCCCACTGATAAAAAACTACATGACCTAATCTGGCTCCTAAGAGTACACTAATAATTGCATAAATAAAAAATTTATCTGAAATTTCTTTGTGATTTTCATTTCCATCTTTAATATAAAATCGATTTAACAACCATGAGCCGTATAAAAAACCAATCATAAACATCGTTGAATACCATCTAAAAGGCAAACCACTAATTATTTCTTTATCAAAATTAAAAATCATTTATATTTATATTAAAATTTTAAAGGCTATTTTAATAGCCTTTAAAGTTAATTCATTAATCAAGGTGGTGTAGAATCACCAACCAATAAAAGTGCTACTGCAATTAAAATTATCCAAGGTAAAACACCCCCTTCAACCTCAATTTGCTCTTGAGAACTCATCTCAACTACACCGAATTTTTCTAATTCTAACATAATGTTTTGATTTTAATGCCTAGAACTATTCTAGGCAATGTTAATAAATATTTTCGTTTTAACAAAATCGTTTTCGCGACAACTTTTTTGTTAATGCAAATTTTAACAATTAGTATTAACAATTCAATAACTTTTAAAATATAATCATTACTTTTGTAAATTAAATAATACTTAATAGTTATGGAAATCGTAATAAATAAAATTAGAGAATTTCGCAAGAAAAAGGTTATTCCCACGAAACAATGGCGCATGAACTTAATATGAGCCAACCAGCGTATTCAAAAATCGAGAAAAACGAGACTAAATTGTCTGTCGAGCGACTTTTTGAGATTGCCAATATTCTAGAAACTCCTGTTGAGAAGTTTTTGGAGATTAATCCAAATAATGTCTATAATCAAGATTTAAAGGATAATGCAGTTGGTCATCAAGAAGTGCAAACAATTTATCAAGACAACAAAGAAAAGTCAGAAAAAATAGAAATTTTGTATGAAGCCAGACTAAAAGACAAAGATTTAATGATTGCTCATTTGCAAAAAATTATTGATAGATTCGGATAAAATTCAAGAATTTTCAGTTTTATTATTGAAGTGGTTTAAACTTTTAGCATTTAAGCGAAAATTTAGGATTTTGGAACCAATTGAAGTCTTTTTTAAGATGCATAGTTGGTCTACGGAGCGCAAAAAAGGCTAAAAGTGGATGCAAAAGACAAATTTTT
>JANNWM010000065.1:0-97626 GCA_031408435.1 Bacteroidota bacterium | reverse complement strand
AATATTTTGATTAATATCAATTCTATCAGCAATTTTAACTTGTTTTGATTTGTCATAAATTTTTAAGCAATATTCTGTAAAAATATATTTTATACCATACCACAGCTGATTATCTCTCATTTTATCAAATTCTCTACCTTTGTAATCAGAGAATTTTGTGAGGTAGTCAGTTGCTTGAATTGGCACAGTTATATTAATAGCAAATTCAAGTTTTCTAATTTTAAATTCGGAGGCAGGAATCCCTGTTATTTTTTCAATTTCATTTATGGCTGTTATTAATTCACTAAATCTAAAATCAGAATAATTGTTTCCTTTAATCAATTTATGAAGAGAATTAGTAACTATCAACTCTTTTTCATTTAATGTCAATAACAGATTTTTATAAACACATTGATATTTTACAATTTCAAAGTTTTTTAGACTTTTTACTAAAATAAATTTCAGTAATCCAATATTTAAAAATTCAGGTTTGTTTTTTTCCATTGGAAATAACCCAACCTGTTTTGCTGCTGATCTGATGTTATCAATCATACAGAACAGGTTATTTGATGGCTTTTCGCTTGTACTTCGTTGAGGTAATTTCTTGAAGAACACTTTCTACTTCGTTCCAATTATATAAAACTCGTCTCCCAATACGGTAGCCAGCAATTATACCTTCTTTAGTAAGTTTATTTAGTGTAGGTAAAGAAATTCGCAGTCTATCAGAAATTTCTTCTCTGGTAGCATATTTTTCCTTTTGATTATCCTCGTGATGAGAATTTTGTTTTAGAAGATTACTTATTTTATCTTCTACAATTTGACCGAACATATTTTTTAGTTCTTCAACTGATATTGCAGTAAACAATGTAATTTCCATAGCCTTATTTTTATTTAAGGCAAATTAAAGTTAAAGGAAGGCAAAGGGTAACTAGAGAGGTTACCCCTTTGTTATTGAATTTATATCTTGTTGTATTTTATTTGCTATTTCAGACAAGTTATTTGCCATAAATAAATCTCTAACTGCTATTAAATTTTCTTTTGTTTTTGTCTCAGTTCCTTTTAAAACTTTTTTTGAATTATTTTCTAAAGCCTTTTTGGTATTGTCAAAGTTTTTACCAATTATGGCAGATATAATTTTTGCTTTGTGTTTTTCAAGATTAATTTCACTCATAAGTTTAAAACCACCTAAATATTCAAAAATTAAAATTTGCTGTTTTGTAGAGTAACTAATTATCTTATCATCACTTTGAGACACTTTTAAATCCTTTACCTCGATAAATCTACTTTTCAGATAATTAAATTGTTCTTTGTGAAAATCTATCTCTTTAAAAAATTTTTCATTGTCATCGATTGTATTCCGCAAATTCATTTTATAGCCTTGTATAGTATCTAAAAATTTATTGCAAAGATTTAATTTTTCATTGAAACCTTCGTAAGAATCAATTCTATTTCTATAATATTGAGACAAATCATCTAAAAAAATGTAAAAATCTTTTACTAGCTCATCTTCAAAATTATCTACATACTTTACAATTACAGTATCATTGTCGGCGGAAAATCTTATTCCAAAGGTTAAAGGAATATTTGAGTTTCTCAATTCTATTCTTTTTTTATTATCATTCATATTTATCAATTAAAAAATTTGTGGTTACTTAACAACTCAGCATTTATGCTTTGGGTTACTTTGATATATTTCATAAATGAGCTTTCGGTCTTATGACCTGTAAACTTCATAATTCTAATTGCAGGAATACCGCTCAAAAAAGCATTTGTGGCAAAACTTCTTCTAGCAGTATGCGTAGATATTAATTCATATTTTGGTTGTATTGTTTGCCGAACATCCAAACCACTTTTTTTCTTAACAATTTCCATATTTGAAATCCCAGCAATTTGACCAATTTCTTTCAAATAT
The DNA here is from genome assembly GCA_031408435.1 of Bacteroidota bacterium. Lineage (GTDB taxonomy): Bacteria > Bacteroidota > Bacteroidia > Flavobacteriales > Flavobacteriaceae > Flavobacterium. The sequence continues at coordinate 95,735 of JANNWM010000065.1, read as the reverse complement.
TCATTCATTTTTTGATTTGAAATAGGCCTTGGTAAATTACCATTGTATTTATCCCAAATACCCTTTACAATTGGTTTAATTGGAATAATTACACGTTCATCGGTCTTGTAAGTTATAACATTAAATACGCTTCCATATTCTTTCTCTTGATAGTTTTCTTTTTTTAATTGTGTAAAATCTGAAAATCTCAATCCCGTATGACAACCAATTAAAAATTGGTCTCTGACCCTGTCTAAATATAATTTTTCTCCAAAGTCTGTTTTATAAATTTTACTTAACTCTTCATCGTTCAAAAAAATGTGGTCGATTGTTTCTTGCGGGGCTTTAAACAACCTGCTTTTATATGCTAAATTTGTATTGATGCCTTTTTCTGTTGCAAGATTTAAAAACGTTTTAAGTGTTTTTATTTGTTTTCCAAACGTATTGTTCAATAGTTTTTTTTCGTTGATTAAGTAGTCTTGAAATTGTTCATAAAATGCAATTGTAATATTTTCAAAGTTTAGTTTAAAACGTCTAGTTATTGAAAATTCGGTTAAATGTTTTAACAGTGCATTATAAACTTGAATTGAGCCTACTTTTTGTGAAAGCTTTAAAATTTCAATTTCGTTTTTAATCCATTCCAATAAATCTAAACGCTTTTTTGTTAGCTTCTCTTGGTTGAGTTCAATGTTTAATTCTTCTCGAAGTAGGTCTGGTGTAATAAACTTTTCATCATTTAGAAGTCTTCGGTAACAAGTGTTTATTGCAGTTTCAATATTTCGCAATCTTTGGTTAAATTCTGGATATTCAGGAAATTTTGCTGTCTCCTTCGCTCGTTGCTTTGTTGAGTTCCAATTTGCAGGTAAAATTTTTTTTCCTGTCGAATATTTTAATCTTTGGCTGTTGTAATTGTAAAACAAGTAAACAAGAGATTTATCATTGGAATTTGGCTCTTTTAGAATAAATTTTGCATCTGGCATAAAATATAAATTTACTCAAAAATAAAAAAAATATTGTTAGGGGACAACACAGGGGACAAAAAAATTTGATTTAGTTTAATTTTGTTTGTCCTTGTTTAATTTTATATTTATAAAATCCTTTAATTTATAGGGGTTTATAAGGTAATTGAAAGTAAACAAAAGTAAGTAGGTGGTAGTTCCTCTTTCTCCGCCAGTAGAAATACAAATGGTTACAAAACCCACTAAATTCAACAATTTAGTGGGTTTTTTCGTTTCTAGGAATATCAAATTATTCATTTAATCTCAAATTTTTGGTGTCTTTCGAGGTGTCACTAAATTATAAAAATTTAAGTGACACCTCTCACAGAAAACCACCTGTACAGCAAGGTGTTCAACAACATATTCAAAATATGTACATCTTGTTTGTAATTATTAGAAATTTTAAATTTAATAATAACTAAAAGGTTACCACTTATGAATACTACTGTATACGTTCTCTTTTATATAAAGAGATCAAAAACCAACAACGAGGGCATCTGCCCAATTTATGCAAGAGTAACAATCCAAGCCAAACGATTTGAGTTTAGTGCAAACAAGTATCTAAATCCGGAACGATGGTCGCCAGAAGGCTCTAAAGTCAAAGGTACAAATGAAGAAGCTAGAACAATAAACAGTCATCTGGATTATTTGAAAAATCAAGTTTTGGAAGCCGAAAAAAGATTATTCAAAAAAGATATCAAAGTTACATCTGAAAACTTGAAGAATGAAGTATTAAATGCCACTGACGGCAACCCATTGTTATTACCGCACATTTATAGTTTTCCTGAAACCCAACATTTTCAAATAAAAGAACTACAAAGTTTCTTGACTGCCAAAGGTGGTACTTATGTTGCCGAACTCAAAGAAGCATTACAGCTTTTAAACCAAGGAAAAAATATTGGCGCAGCCTTAAAAATGAAACTTTCGCCAGAAGCATAAGTTTTTATTATTCAACAAATACAAAACTGGAACCAACAATTACAAGCAGGAACATTAGACTTGTTGCAACAAGATTTATGGTACAACCTAAAACCGTTTCTAGAAGTTTTGTTACTAATGACCAAAAAATATACAGCAGTGGTGGCAAACCCACCATACATGGGACAAAAAAGTATGAATGCAGAAATGAAAGACTATGTAAACGATTATTATCCTGAAACAAAGTGCGATTTAATGACGGTCTTTATGGAAGTTATTCCAAACATGACTTTAGATAATTCTCGTTTTGCCCTAATTAATTTGCCATCATGGTTGTTCTTATCTTCTTTTGAAAAATTAAGAGTAAGTTATATTGACAAGTACCATTTTGAAAGTTTACTACACATGGGTCGTGGTATTTTTGGTATTGACTTTGGCTCGGTAGTTTTTACCATGAAAAAAGAGCAAAGAAAAGATGCAGGTGGTAATTATTTCAGATTACACGAACGTAATTTTCAACACATTCTTTATGAAGATATTGAAAAACTGTTTTTGTATGCCAATGGCAATATAAACTACAAATACGATTTCAATTTATACCGTGGTGACGAAGGAATAACTGAAATACCAAAACAAGGCACAGATAAAGGGCTAAGACTTTTTTATCCAAATATTGCACAAGAAAATTTTGAAAAAATTACTGGTAGTCCAGTTGCTTATTGGGTAGGAAAAAGAGTTATTGAATGTTTTAATTTGAAAAAAATATTGGAAATATCAGCCCTGCACGAATTGGAATGATGACTTCAGATAATAAAAAATTCACAAGAGAATGGTTTGAAGTTGATAAATTAAATATTGGTTTTAAATTAACAAATATCAATGAAGCGTCTAATTCTAAATTTAAATGGTTTCCATATAATAAAGGTGGTGCGCTAAAAAAATGGTATGGTAATAATGAATTAGTTGTTAACTGGCAAGCGGGTGGTCGAGATATTATTGATAATGGTATGACATCTTTCAGATGTAAAAATTTTTATTTTAAAGAAGGTTTAACTTGGTCTTTTGTTGCTTCTGTAAACAATTTTGGAGTCAGATACAAAGAAGAAGGATTTATTTTTGATATTGGCGGTTCTTCATCATTTCCTACTAAAGAAAAATTACAATATATTAACGGGTATTTAAACTCAAAACTTTCATATTTTTTTCTCTCTTTATTAAATCCTACTTTAAATTTTCAAGGTGGTAATATTAATTCACTACCATTCAAATATGAAGTTCAATTTAACAACGAAATAAATAATATTTCATTATTATCTATTAAACTTTCAAAAAACGATTGGAACTCTCGCGAGACCTCATGGGATTTTGAGCAATCTCCATTACTTAACGAAAGTACTTCTTTAAAAGAAGCTTACCAAAAATGGCAAGATGTGGTAACTAATGATTTCTTTCAATTGCATGAAAATGAAGAAGAGCTTAACCGTATTTTTATAGAAATCTATGGCTTGCAAGAAGAGCTAACACCAGAGGTTGCGTTAAAAGACATTACAATTTTGCAAGAAGAACTAAATGGCAAAGAGTTAGAACAACTGGAAGCTGTTTTTAGAGCAAAAGGTGCAGATGCTGTGCAATTGCCAATCAAAAAAGACGAAGTAATCAGTCAGTTTTTAAGTTACAGCATCGGTGTTTTTATGGGTCGTTACCGTCTTGACAAACCAGGTTTACACATCGCTTCCAAATCCTACAGAACAAGAGCTCAAAGACTATGGCATTCCAACGCAAGGAGAAAACTCATTAACAATTCATAATTCACAATTCACAATTGATCACGATGCCATCATCCCAATTATGGGTAGCGAATGTGCATTCCCAGACGATGCTTTGGTACGCATAAAAAACTTAATTCACGACCTTTGGGGCGAAGCAACCTTAACCGAAAACTTCAACTATATTAACGAATGTTTGGGTATAGATTTAGACAAATACCTCAGCGAACAATTCTGGAAAGACCACACGAGTCGTTTCAAAAAGAAACCTATTTATTGGTTGTTCAGTTCCAATCCAAGCAAACCCAACACTGCAGCTTTCAAAGTATTAGTCTACATGCACCAAATGGACAAATATACTGTTAGCAAAATACAACGCAATTATTTGCATCCGCACCAAGAATGGATAAAACAAGAAATTGCAAAAGCTATAGCCAACGAAACCAACCTAAGCAAAACCGAATTAAAACGCCTAGACAAACTACGCACTTGGGAACTGGAATGCAGAGATTACAACGAAATTTTAAAAACATTGGCGTTACAAGAAATTGTCTTTGATTTAGATGATGGAGTGAGTGTGAATTATGAGAAATTTGAAAGTGCTGTGACTAAGATTTAACTTTGGCATTGGAAATTAATCTTTCACAATTAATCTTTCATAATTAATTTTATTATATTTGTATGATACATCAGTCACTAAAACCAAATTAAGCACTTTATGAATGATAAACAATACATTAATTGGGTTGCATCTAGCGATGTTGCACTGGCACAAACCATTGGAGCGTTTATAAAACACCACAGGTTAGTACAAAACAAAACACAAGAAGAAGTAGCCAATGCAGCAAACATAAGTCGATCAACATTAAGTTTACTCGAAAAAGGAGAAACCATTACTGTACCTACTCTTTTACAGGTACTAAGGGTTTTAGATTTACTCTATATCATGGATGTTTTCAAAATTGAAGAACAAATAAGCCCAATTGAACTGGCAAAAATGGACCAACAAAAAAGACAACGTGCTAGAAATAATGATAGTGATAATTCGAACAAATCAGACTGGTAATGATTACAAATGCTTTTATTAAAATATGGGATGAAACAGTTGGTGCTGTGTCGTGGAATTTAGAAACCGGAATTGGAAGTTTTGAATATGAACCAAAATTCATTTCGAAAAATTGGGATTTGGCTCCACTAAAAATGCCGCTGGCAAGCAGCAATCGTCGAGTTTTCTCATTTCCAGAGCTTAAAAATATAAAAACTTTCAAAGGTTTGCCTGGCTTATTGGCAGATGTGCTACCAGACGATTACGGAAACCAATTAATCAATAATTGGTTAGCACAAAATGGTCGTCCAGAAAACAGTATGAATCCTATTGAAATGTTATGCTTCATTGGAACACGCGGTATGGGTGCATTAGAATTTGAACCTTCACAATTTAAAGCCAATAAAAGAGCATTTGACATCGAAGTAGATAGCCTCGTGAATATTTCACAAAAAATGCTTCAAAAACGTGAAGGATTTGAAACCAATTTAAACAAGGACGAACAGCAAGCCATGATTGACATCCTTAAAATTGGAACCTCAGCAGGTGGTGCTCGTCCTAAAGCAATTATTGCATACAATGCAAAAACAGGACTAGTAAAATCTGGACAAACCAACGCACCAAAAGGATTTGAGCATTGGCTAATTAAATTAGACACAGTAAGTGATGTTCAATTTGGAGAAAGTACAGGTTATGGTAGAATTGAAATGGCATATTATCTAATGGCAAAAGCGTGTGAAATAGATATGATGGAATGTCGATTGATGGAAGAAAATGGTAGAGCACATTTTATGACCAAACGTTTTGATAGACAAGATGGTGAGACTAAACACCATATTCAAACATTGTGCGCTATGCAACATTATGACTTTAATCAGATAACAAGTTTTAGTTATGAACAACTATTTCAAACCATGCGGTTATTAAAATTACCTTATCCACAAGCGGAACAACTTTTTAGAAGAATGGCTTTTAATGTAATTGCTAGAAATTGTGACGACCATACCAAAAATTTTGCCTTTAAATTAAAACAAAATGAAAGTTGGGAATTGACTCCAGCTTACGATGTTTGCTTTGCTTATCGTCCAGAGAGTACTTGGGTAAGCCAACACAATTTAAGTATTAATGGAAAAAGAAAAGACTTCACAAAAGAAGATTTATTGCAGGTAGCAAAATCTATGAACATTAGAAAAGCGAATCAAATCATACAACAAATAAATGATGTAGTCAGTAAATGGGCAACATTCGCAGAAGAAGCTAAAGTAAAAAATGACTTTATGGAACAAATTAGTAAATCACATCTATTTTTATAACCAACGCCAATGTTTGCAGAAAAAGTAATTCAAGCACTTGCAAAAAGTGATAAAAATAAACTATTCTACTTCGATGCCGATGGATCGATGAGAGAGGAATTGACAGCTATTGAAAAAGAAGGAATAAAGGTTGTTGAAGTAAATCAAAATTATTTTGGTCTAAAATATAAATTGGAAATGGAATGGAGTAAGATAAAAGTATTCCTATACCATCCATTTGTAAAACCAGAAGGCAAAAAAGTAAAAAAATACCCATTATTAGATTTACTTTCAGCAAACATCGAATTAAAACTAGACGAGGTTTCTGAGTTCATAACAGATTTTAGATTGCAGGAACATCATGCAAATATTATAAATAAATATTTCAAACTCCTAAAAACAAAAACAAACCAAAAAAAGTTAGCACGAATACTAGATCCTGAGAATTTTAGCGAGGATACTTTACAAAAAGGTTTAATAGCAATCATACTGGAATTCAATGCAGTCGAAGATAAATTCAATTGTATGAATAAATGGTTGACAATGACACTTGAATAAAGTAAATTCAATAAAATAAACAATAACCTTAGTGAATTAGAACTAGAAAGCGTGCTTGTTAATTGGTTCAATACATTATTAGATACCAAAGAGGAAACATTATCAATGGATGCTGCAACCAATTGGGTTACAAAATTAAAATACAACGTATTAGTAGGAAATACGACTAAAATGGTTCCTGCTGACACCTATAATTCATTAAAGATAAAAAGAACTGCAGATATTATAAGCTTATAAAATTTTTTGAGGTTTGGCAGAACAGCTTAAATACAAATAAATCTATTGAACAAGTTTTCAATACACTTGGAAATAAAATAAACACAATAGCTGTCCTAAAATGGTACGGTACAGAGACTGACTTTGGATATTATTCGCAAGAAATGATTGATAAAGTTTTAAAGTTATTATACACTGAAGTACTGTCTGATGCACTCAAAACTAAAGAGGAATATATCCGATGGAAAAAAGAGGAAAGCATCTCTAATTTTGATAAAGACCAAATAGATTTTTTGTACTATTCATCGACTATGTATAGTATTCTTGAAACCTATAAATCATTCCGTTTTAATACTGCAGAAGATTATATTAGAGAATACACAACAGAACTTTATAAAGTAGATTTCAATTATCGTAAAGCTGTAATTGCATATGATAAGATAAGAGATCATCTGGAAGAATTAGAAACAATAGTAGTACCTGTTTTTGAAAAACTAAATAATAAATACGATAGATTTCTGATAGAATTCAATAGTGAATGGCAAAAAGTATTAAATGAAAATAAATTTGATTTTCATCAAATTGATTGCAACAAACAATTTAATTTTTACCAAGACAATTTGGGTGATGTAGATTATAAAATGGCAGTAATTATTTCAGACGCATTCCGTTTTGAGTTGGGATATGAATTGTACAATGATTTACTGGCTGATAGTAAAAACAATTTAACCATCCAGCCTTGTTTAGCATCTATACCTTCTTATACTAATTTAGGAATGTCAAACTTACTTCCTAATAAAGGAATTACAGTTGAAAAAGGCGAACAGGATTTAATATATAAAATAAACGGAAAGCCAACAAACAGTCAATACCGCCAAAATATTCTTCAAGATACAGTACCAGAAAGTTGCACTATAGATTATGCAGAAATAATAAAATTTGATAGAGATACTGGAAGAAAATTTTTTATAGACAATAAGTTAGTTTATATCTACCACGATTGGATGGATGCAATTGGCGATAAAAAACGCACAGAGCATGAAACTTTTGAAGAAACTGCGAAAGTAGTTGGTCAAATAAAAAGATTGATTCAAAAAATATATGGTTGGAATATTTCACACTTATTAGTAACAGTCGATCATGGTTTTCTTTACAATTACAATGAGTTAAAAGAAAATGACAGAGAAGCATTGCCAAAAGCAAAAGGATACACAAAAGATAATTCTCGTTTTGTAATTAGCGATAGTTTTGAAGGCAAACCAGATGGATATGTCTTTGACATGAAAAACACAACAAATATTGATACAAATTTGAAAATAGCCATACCACGAGCCACTAACAGATATCGTAAACAAGGAAATATTGGAGTTCAGTTTGTTCATGGTGGAGCAAGCATACAAGAATTGATAACACCAGTAATTAAATATTATAAACAAAAAAAGGAGACAATTGAAACAGTAACTTTCAGAAGAATTGATAATGCCAATAAAATTACAACAGGTAATATCAAAATTACGGTATTACAAAACGAACCGGTATCCAACGAATTTAAAAGTCTTGAGGTTAATGTTGGATTATATAATGATAAAGGAGAACTACTATCAAACGAAATGGAATTAAGCTGTAACGCTACATCCAATAATCCGAAAGAAAGGATGTTTGAAATTATTTTAACGCTCAATAATCTTGGTTCTAAAACTTCATTTTGTTATTTAAAAGCATTTGACAATAAAGACAAAAACAAACTAAATCCAATTGTTTTCAACGACTTAATTACAATTAGTACCTTGATGGAAATGGACTTCTAAATAAATCAACTATGGAACTAAAAGATAAAATTTTACACTATTTTGAAGGCAAAGTAGTTCGAAAAGATCTCACATCTAAAATTAAAGGAAATGCAGTAGTACCAACTTATGTTTTAGAGTACCTACTTGGCCAATATTGTGCAGTAGATGACCAAGCTATTATTGAAGAAGGAATTGAGAAAGTCAAAGAGATTATCAAAAATAACTATGTGCACAGAAGCGAATCAGAGGTTGTAAAAGCAAATATTCGTGACAAGCAAAACTATAAAATAATTGATAAAGTAAACGTATCTTTAAACGATAGGGCTAATATTTATGAAGCTGAATTAGCTAATTTAGGTATTCGTAACGTTCCAATATCAGACAACTTGGTGATGCAAAATCAAAAACTCTTGAGCGGTGGTGGTGTTTGGTGCATTGTCAACATGGGATATTCGCATGAAGAAGATATTAAAGTACGCTGGCAAATTGAAGATTTAAAACCCATTCAAGTATCCAACATCAGTGTTCCGGAATATATTGAAGCTCGAAAAAACTTTACCAATGAAGAATGGATTGACCTTTTAATGCACAGTATTGGATTAAATCCAGAATTCTTTAATAAAAGAGGTAAATTAATCCAGTTATCTCGTTTAATAACCCATGTTGAAAACAACTATAACTTTATAGAATTGGGTCCAAAAGGAACAGGTAAATCGCATATTTTTTCTGAATTGTCGCCTCATGGAGTTCTAGTTTCTGGTGGTGATGTATCAAAAGCAAGATTATTTGTTAACAATACAGGAAACAAAATTGGACTAGTTGGCTATTGGGATGTAATTGCTTTAGACGAATTCGAACAAGATAAAGGTTCAAAAAAAGTAGAAAGCGATTTGGTAAAGATACTTCAGAACTATATGGCTAATCAATCCTTCAATCGAGGTAAAGAAACCTATCAAGCCGCAGCTTCATTAGCGTATATAGGCAACACAAAACATACGGTTCCTTATATGCTAAAAAACAGCCACCTTTTCGAATCAATTCCCGAAGGATACATAAAAGGAGCTTTCCTTGACCGTATGCATATTTATATTCCAGGTTGGGAAGTGCGTATTCTCAAAAATTCAGTGTTCTCAACAGAATTTGGATTTATTGTAGATTATATGGCAGAAATTTTAAAAATAATTACGCAAATCAGATTACATTGGTATTTTAGACCAATATGTAGAACTAGATGGCTCATTATCTCAAAGAGATAAAACAACAATTCGTAAAACTTTTTCTGGTTTGATGAAATTAATTTATCCTCATAAAATAATAAATGAGATTGAATTATTAGAATTGCTTGATTTTGCGGTAGAAGGAAGAAAAAGAATAAAAGAACCCGTTGGGTGCAATTATTTTTGTAAATAAAGATAGTTAAATATTGGGACAAGACACTGAAATTCAGTATCTTGTTGTCGTCAAACACCCAATATTTATGTCAAATATAGTAAAAAATTATCAAAAAGTTTTAGAGGTTATCAGTTCTTTGGAAATACCTATTAATCAATATGTTACAGCAGGAAGGAAAGTAAAAATGTCTGATATTGAAGTAGTTGCATTGAGTTTAACGTCTGAATATATGTCAATAGATAGTGAAAACTCGTTGTTTAAGCAGTTAAAAAATTCATCAATTATGAATCTAATAGAGCGTAGTCAGTACAATAAAAGAAGACGAAAATTATTTGAGTTTTCAGAGTTAATTAGGGAGCAATTATATAAACGTTTTAATGAGTTTGAAGATTATTTTGTGATTGATAGTATGCCTTTGGAAATATGTAAAATGGCTCGTCATACACGAGTAAAAGTATGTCGAGAAGTATTTGAAACAGCTCCAGATAAAGGATTTTGTGCCTCGCAAAACAATTGGTTTTTTGGATACAAACTGCACGGTGTTTGTGCTGTATCTGGTGTTTTTCAATCTATTGATTTAACAAAAGCAAGTGTACACGATATACATTTATTAAAAGAAATTAAAAGTCAAATATCTGATTGTGTATTACTTGGAGATAAAGGATATTTATCTGAAACGATACAATTAGATTTATTTGAAACAGCTAATATTACTTTAGAAACCCCAAAAAGAGCTAATCAAAAAGATTACAAGAAACAACCTTATATTTTTAGAAAGACTAGAAAAAGAATCGAAACTTTATTCTCACAATTGTGTGACCAATTTATGATTAGAAGAAATTATGCAAAAACTTTTGATGGATTTAAAACACGAATTTTAGCAAAAATAACATCTTTAACATTGATACAATACATGAACAAATTTATATTTGATAGACCAATAAATAACATTAAAATACAAATCACTTAATTACACCCAACGGGTAAATTAAATTAAATTATTGCAATGGGAAGCCGAATATTTCCTGTTGGTGAAGATAATTTAGGCGATGGAGAAAACGAATTATCCAAAAACGCAAGCAGAACTGGTGCAAGAGGCACTCGAAGACAGTTTTTTAGAAAAAAGTTAAGAAAAAAAGTTTTGCTTAAAGAATTGGCGTCATTGAAAATGTGTTCACTTACAAATGCAGATTTTCAAAATTGGAATTCCACAAAAAAATTTCCAACTAAAGTTTTAGCTTCTTGGTTTGCTATAAATCCTTATGAACTGCGAAATAAATCCCTAACAGAAAAATTGACTTTCGAGGAAATTGGCAGAATTTTTTATCATATTATTCAGCGTCGAGGATTTTTGAGCAACAGTCGAAGTGCAAGCAAAGACGATGGCACGATATTTAAAGGCGATTCTAAAATTGGTAAAATTGGAATTGACCAAACAAGAATTCAAATCGAGAACAAAACGTTAGGTTCGTATTTATTTTAAATTGCTCCAAAAGAAAACCAACCTTTTGTTGGTAATCTAGAGCGAATTAGAAATAGATATACCACAAGACAAATGTATATCGATGAGTTTGAACAAATTTGGGAACATCAAAAAAAATACTATTCAAACTTAAACCACGAAATAAAAGAAAAAATTGGAGGCAGAAAAAATGATGAAGGTTTTGATAATGACGGAATTTTATTTCACCAGCGACCTTTGCGTTCTCAAAAACATTTGGTCGGAAACTGCTCATTCGAAAAAAATAAAACTAAATGTCATTTAAGTGCAATTGCGTTTGAACTTTTTAGATTGCATCAATGGATTAACACTGTTGAATATAATGGAAATAAACTAAATTACGAAGAGCGACAATTGGTGTTTAATTTTATGAAAGAAAAAGAAAAACCAAGTTTCAAGGATATTCGAAAAGCATTAAATAAAGTCGATGCTATTTATAAGTTCAATTACAAAGACGAAGATAAAATCATTGGAACGCATACAATTGCAAATCTTTGTAATAAAAAGTTTTTTGGCAGTAAATGGTTTGATTTCACGGATAAAGAACAAGAAGATATTTGGCACATTCTCTATTTTTTTGATAGCAAAGACAATGTTTTTGAATATGCAAAAACAAACTGGAGTTTTGACGATATTCAAGCCGATGCCATATCTAAATTTAATCTAAAAGACAAATACGCAAGTTTAAGTAGAAAAGCAATCAATAATATTTTGCCATTTCTAGAAATGGGTTTCCAATATGACATTGCTGTGGTTCTTGGCGGAATCAAAAATGCATTTGGTCAAAACTGGCAAACACTTTCGGATTACAAACAATCATTAATTAATGATAATGTTCCTGACATTGTACGTTCAAATATCAAAGGTGGATTTATAGAACCTTTGAAACGCTTTTTGAAAGTTGATTTACAGCTATCAGAAAGTCAATTAAACAAATTATACCATCACTCTGCAAATATCGATTCGAATGTTTTACAAGAAAAACTTCCAGTTAGTGCGATTGCAGATAAAGAAATTCAAGCAATTAGAAACCCTGTGGTAATTACTGCAATGTTCGAAATTAGAAAATTAGTAAACGAAATTATAATTGATTATGGCAAACCAAATGAGATAAAAGTTGAGTTAGCACGAAATTTAAAAGCATCAAAGTCAGGAAGAAGAGAAGAAAGAAATCGCCAGCAAAAACTAGAACGAGAAAACGATAGAGTCAAACTTGAACTCAATAATTTAGGAAAACACATTTCGCACGACAACCTTTTGTTGTATAAATTATGGGAAGAATGCAAACATACTTGTCCATATACAGGAAAAAGTATTAGTGTTACACAATTATTTAGCGGCGAAGTCCAAATAGAACACATTCATCCATGGAGTAAATCATTGAACGATAGTTTTATGAACAAAACTTTATGTTTTGCCGACGAAAATCGAGCCAAAGGCGACAAAACTCCATTTGAGTTTTATAGCTTGCAAGGCGAAGGAAAGTTGCAACAAGTCAAAGAACGAGCTTTGAAATTATTTTCGGACACTGCTCAATATCCAAATAGTTATCAAAAATTCAAACGATTTGTTCAACAAAAATTCGATGATGATTTTGCAAGTAAAAACCTGAATGATACAAGATACATAATCAAAGAAGCCAAAAATTATATGTCCAAAATTTGTGATAAAGTTTCTGTTTCGCCAGGACAAATGACTGCAAATTTAAGACAAAAATGGGGCTTAAATGCAGTTTTGAATCCAGAAGACAAAACCAAAACACTAGACGATCACCGTCATCATGCTATCGATGCGCTCGTTATGGCTTGCGGTACAATAAGTCATTTGCAAAAACTTTCTGAATGGAACAGATATGACCGCAAACCAGATAACAAAAATTTTCCATTGCCTTGGAACAGTTTTGTTAAAGATGCCGAAGTTGCAGTTGAAAAAATATTGGTTTCTCATAAAAAGCTCAACAATATTATAATAGTAAGAACTCACAAAACCGAAAAAAATGGTGTAATTCATAAAAATATTGGAGTTGCAGCTCGTGGACAATTGCACAAAGAATTTGTTTTTGGTAAACGAACAGCTCCAAATAGCGAAGAAGCATTTCATATTAGAAAACCTTTAGAAAGTTTAACAACAGATAAACACATTGAAAAAATAGTTGATAAAACTATTAGATTATTAATCTTAAAACGAATTCAAGAACTAGGCGGTTTTGTAAAGGATAAAATACCTGCGAATACTTTTTTTACAGTTGATAAAAACGGAATAAAATAACCAGAAATATTCTTGCCGAACAAAAATGGTGCACCAGTTCCAATTGGAAAAGTTAGAATGAAAGAAAATATCGGACGAGCCGAAAGATTAAAAGAAGATATTAATCAATATGTAAACCCAAGAAACAATCATCACGTATTGATTTATAAAGACGAAAAAGGAAATTTAAAAGAAGATGTTGTCACTTTTTGGGCAGTTGTCGAACGCAAAAGACAAAAACAAGAAGTATATCAAATTCCAGCCGATGGCAAAGAAATTGTAAAGACTTTGCAAATCAACGATATGTTTTTATTGGGTCTAAAAGAGGATGAAATTAATTGGGAAAACCCAAATAATGAGGATTTGAAAGAGCATTTGTATAGGGTTCAGAAGACATCAAATAATGATTATTCATTTAGATTTCATAAAGCATCAACTGTAAATATTAAATTAGAAGAAATGAGATTTGGAATAAAAGGGTTGGTTTTAAATAATGCAATAAAAGTAAAAGTTTCTGTTTCTGGAAGAATAGAAAAATTGTAATTCTATAAAACCAATAAAAGAAAATTTATGGTTAATAAAAATGTAACTGTAATTTTTCAAATTAATGAATAAACCGAAACTTTAGAAATTCTTAATTTTTCGTTCAATCGTTCCAATCCTGAAGTTGTACTCAAACATTTGTAAAAATTAAGTTCATTGACATTTTGCTCAAAATCTTAAACAGCCAAACCACAACCGAGTTTCCGCTTTTGCCCACTCGGTTGTGGTTTGATTAAAGATTAGAAAAAACGATATTAGTTGGCTTGTTACCTTCTGATTTTCATTGGTTTAAAAACAAATGTCGATATAAAAAATGCCCCTTTATTGGTTTGATAACCCAACATTGGAGCATTTTTTTGTTTGTAGAATTTATTTAGATTTTTTTTAATAATTTTTTGTATTATTGTTTCATGTAGGGACAGGTCGCGACCTGTCCGTACCACCAAATAAAAATTTAATATTTTAATTATGCAATTCAGAAAAAGAAATAGATTATTAGGATATGATTATTCACGAGATAATTTGTATTTTATTACAAATTGCGTTAAAAATAATGAATGTTGTTTTGGTCGGGTTGTGCACGTAGAGACAGGTCGCGACCTGTCCGTACATCGCGAAGAAATCCAAAATTCAGAAATCCAAAATTCAGAAATTGAATATAAAGTCGAGTTAAATAAATATGGTTTAATTGTAGAAAATAAAATTAGTTGGTTAATATCTCAATATCAATACATTGAAATTCATAATTATGTAATAATGCCAAATCATTTTCATTTGATTTTAGAAATTGACAGTACAAAAGTTTTAGATTTAGACATAAAAATTAAATCATTATCAAGTCTCATGGGTGCTTTAAAAACCACATCATCAAATGCTATTCATGAAGCTGGTTTTAAAGATTTTGCGTGGCATCGTTCCTTTCACGATCATATTATCAGAAACGAAAAATCATATCAAAACATTACCAACTACATCGATTTGAATCCACAAAAATGGTTTCAGGACAAATTTTATATCCAAGATTAAAAAAGTTCTAATTGAGTTGGAGTATCAGGATTGTCTAGTTTGGCTTTGCCTAAATAATTAATAATATTGCCAAATTGTTTGTCGGTACTTCGCAATACACTCACTTTGCCTAGAGCAGGAACCAATTTATTAATTCGTTTTTCGTGAACATCAGCACTTTCGCTACTGGCACAATGACGAATATAAACCGAATATTGCATCATAGAAAAACCATCTTTTAACAAATTATTTCTAAAACCCGATGCGTTTTTTTGTCTGTTTTAGTTTCTGTAGGCAAGTCAAAAAACACAAACAGCCACATTATTCGGTAGGCGTTAAGTTCCATAATTTCGGATATTTAATTTTCTTTCTATCGCCAGTAAAACATTGTTGCAATGAACTTGCCGTTTTCTGCAAAGCTATCATCAGTGGACTTTTTTCGTCCTTGAAATAAACTGTTCAAGTCAGTATTTGTAATAGTTCTGCTTTTATTTTTGTGTTTAGTTTTTGTTCGTCATAATTTTGCATAATTTCAAAAACTTTCTCATCAACAATTGGTCTGAAAGGTTCCATAATATCATCAGCAAGAGCAAAAGCATTGTATTTACTTTTATGATGAATTCCTAAAGTATTCAATAAACCACTTCCAGACAAGGCACGAGCAGTTGCACCTCGTAGAATTGCATAGCCATAATTCAAGAAGTTGTTTGGATAATCTCCAAATCGTTCTCTTTTTAGTCCATTTTTTTCAAAATTTGGCATTGGATAATTTTTTCAATATTGTTGTGCAGCAACACCTTCCATATTACTTGTATCGCCACTCAAAACTTTACTTGCCAAAAAATCAAAAGAATTTTTTGAGATTGTAATTTTCTCTGAAAGAAATCCTTGATTTTTTCGATAATAGTTTGTTGCCACAATTGTTTTTTTAACGGAATTGAAGCATCAATTTGATTTTTAAAAATTTCTTGTTGAATATGATGGCTGTTCAGGTTCAAGAACATTCCGTTGGGCAAATGGTTATTGCCACAAATTATAATAGCTGTATTGTTTTCGACCATCAAATTCATTGCAGTAATACTCAAGTAGATTTCTGGATTATCTAAAACTAAAAAGCCGATTTATTCAATCTGAATAGAACTTTCTCTAATTTCTGACTTGATAATAAGTTGAAGATTTTTTACGGTTATTGAGGATTTATTTTCAATAAGGATAGATTTTTTTATCATAATTTTATTTATAAGGTTAATCATTATAAAATTACAAAAAAATAAATTTAATATTGAAAAGGTTTATTCCAAATTTACATTAATTATCTGAAAATAAATATTTTGCAATTTTAATTCTAAACTTTTGATATAAAAATTAAGAATAATCTAGACATTCTCAAATTAAGGAAATATAAATATAAAATACAAAAAGAACTATGGAACTTGTGGCGTTTGCAATGTTAAATGATTAAAATTAACACAAAGCTATAATTATTGGCAAAGTAACACATAAGCAAGCTGATGAAATAAAAAAACAAATAGGAATTGATAGGAATTGTAGTGTAAGATTCTTGGATACAAATGCAATAAGACATACTCAAAAAAATCACTGTTCTGCAAAAGATGAAGAAAAAAGAGTACAAATAGCCATAAATATTGATGATTTCGAAAACATTCCTAATTTTATTTCAAAAGCAAAAGAAGTTAAATACATTGGAGTAAATTAACTAAAACAAGATGTTTTTCAAAACACTACCGAAGAAAACGGTGTTGTATTTATTATTAAAGAGGTGCGAATAAAAAAAAATGGCAACAAAATTTTTATTGAAACTATGTTTAAAAGAAAAAAACTGAATTATAAAATCAATTGCTTTAAGAAATAGCGTAGCGTAATGAGTTATTATACTTGTCGCATAATCCTCTAAAACGCTCCGTTTATCTAATAAACATACAAAATATTTCTAATTGTATATTTTATTTTACAAACATTAACATTCTTGAAATTAATTCATTTTAATAATGAATTCAATAAAAATAAAATTAAGCAACCCTTTTAGCCACCCAATAAATTAAAAAAGCCTCGTAATCAATAGATTACGAGGCTTTTTAGTACTCGGGACGGGACTTGAACCCGTACGACCATTACAGTCACTGGATTTTAAGTCCAGCGTGTCTACCAATTTCACCACCCAAGCAGTTTTGTAAAATGATTTTAATAGATAATTTTTAGAAAAAAAATAAATAAATTCAAACCACACAAACAAATTTTATTTAAGTTATACTTAAATTTGGCATTGAGCGAAAAACGGGGCTCGAACCCGCGACCTCGACCTTGGCAAGGTCGCGCTCTACCAACTGAGCTATTTTCGCATTATTTCAATATAAATAAATACTTGAATTTGGTCTCGTTTTAAACGAAGCGTTCATTCAAATGAATTATTTTAGTATTTTATTATGAACATCGCAATTGTTTATTATTGCGAGTGCAAATTTAATACTTTAATTTGTTTCTGCAAGTATTTTTATTGATTTTTATTAAAAAATATTCAAAATGCTCATTTCTATCTATTTACTTCTTGGTTAACATTCTTTTAATCTCGTTCAACTTCATCATTGCTTCGATTGGGGTTAATGTATTGATGTCTAAATTCAATATTTCTTCTTTTATTTCCTCCAATAATGGATCGTCAAGATTAAAGAAACTCATTTGCATTTCGTCCTTTTCAGCTTTTATACCAATCAAAGCATCACTTCCGTGATTTTTTTCTAGTTTTTTTAATAATTTTTGAGCTTTCAAGATTACGGTTTGTGGCATTCCAGCCATTTTTGCAACATGAATCCCAAAACTATGGGCGCTTCCACCTTTTACCAGTTTTCGAACAAATAAAACTGTGTCTTTCAATTCTTTTACTGATACATTAAAGTTCTGAATTCGTGGCAACAAATCACTCATTTCATTCAATTCGTGATAATGTGTCGCAAATAAAGTTTTTGGTTTGCTTGGGTGTTCATGTAAAAATTCTGCAATTGCCCAAGCTATTGAAATTCCGTCGTAGGTACTTGTTCCTCGACCAATTTCGTCTAACAAAACCAAACTTCTGTCCGAAATATTATTCAAAATCGAAGCCGTTTCGTTCATTTCGACCATAAAAGTCGATTCTCCCATCGAAATATTATCTGAAGCACCAACTCGGGTAAAAATTTTATCAACAATTCCCATTTTCAGACTTTCGGCTGGAACAAAACATCCCATTTGTGCCAACAAAACAATTAATGCTGTTTGTCGTAAAATAGCCGATTTTCCAGACATATTTGGCCCTGTAATCATAATTAATTGCTGGGATTCTCTATCTAGAAAAACATCATTGGCGATATACGGTGTTCCAACGGGTAATTGTTTTTCGATAACCGGATGGCGACCATTTTTGATTTCTAACTCGAAACTTTCGTCAAGTTCTGGACATACATATTTATTTTCGATTGCCAATTGCGTGAACGATGTCAAACAATCCAATTGTGCCACCAAATTCGCATTTAATTGAACGGGTTTTATATAAGTTGCAATCCAAGCAACTAATTGTTCAAATAAATCGGATTCTATTTTTTGAATTTTTTCTTCGGCACCCAAAATCTTAGTCTCATATTCTTTTAATTCCTCGGTAATGTAGCGTTCGGCATTTACTAGGGTTTGCTTCCGAATCCATTCTTGTGGAACTTTATCTTTGTGCATATTTCGCACTTCTATATAATATCCAAAAACGTTATTAAAAGAAATTTTTAAAGAATTAATTCCTGTTGCTTGCGATTCTCTTTTTTCAATTCCTTCTAAAAATTCTTTTCCAGATGTAGAAATTGCTCGTAATTCGTCTAACTCTTCATTAATTCCTTTAGCTATCGCATTTCCTTTTGAAACAGCAACTGGTGCATCTTGATTTAAAGTTTTTCCGATTTTTTCTCGCAACAAATCACAACTGTGCAGACTATCGCCAATAATTTTCACAGCTTCTTGCGGACTTTGCAATGCTAATGTTTTAATCGGAATTATTGCGTCAAGCGATTCTTTCAGATTTACAACTTCACGTGGAGAAACTTTTCCTGTGGCAATTTTAGAAATTAATCTTTCTAAATCCGAAATTTGTTTTATTTGGGTTTGAATGCTTTTTAGAACTGCTTGATTTTCTCTAAGATAGGCAACAACTTGGTGTCGGTTTCTTATTTTATTAATGTCTTTTAACGGCAATGCCAACCAACGTTTTAACAATCGTGATCCCATTGGTGAATTGGTTTTATCGATAACATCTAATAACGTGACCGCATTTGGATTATAAGAATGGTACAATTCCAGATTGCGAATAGTGAACCTATCCATCCAAACATAAGCATCTTCGGCAATTCTAGAAATTGATGTAATATGCTGTCTTCTATTATGTTGCGTTTCTGATAAGTAATACAAAATCGCTCCAGAAGCAATAATTCCTTCATTCAAATCCTCGATTCCGAAACCTTTTAACGAAGTTGTCTCAAAATGATTGGTCAAAGTTTCAAATGCATAATCTTCTTTGAAAACCCAATCTTCAAGATAAAAATTATGAAAATCTTCTCCAAATGTTTCCTTGAAAGTAGATTTGCTTTCTTTTGGAATTAAAATTTCACTTGGTTGAAAATTCTGTAATAATTTGTCAATATACTCATCATTGCCTTGGGCAGTTAAAAATTCACCTGTCGAAATATCCAAAAACGAAATGCCAATATTCTTTTTTCCAAAATATAATGAAGCCAAAAAATTATTCGATTTCGATTGCAAAACTTCATCATTCATCGAAACACCTGGCGTAACCAATTCGGTAACGCCACGTTTTACTATGGTTTTGGTCATTTTGGGATCTTCTAGTTGGTCACAAATAGCAACTCTAAGTCCAGCTTTGACTAATTTAGGCAAATAAGTATTAATAGAATGATGCGGAAAACCCGCCAAAGCAGTTTCGGTTGGTGATCCTGCACCACGTTTTGTAAGTGTAATTCCAAGTATTTTTGATGCCCGAACAGCATCATCTCCAAATGTTTCATAAAAATCGCCAACACGAAAAAGCAAGCAAGCATCTGGGTATTTGCGTTTTATCTCGTTATATTGTTTCATTAACGGAGTTTCTTTTACCGTTTTTTCAGTATTTGGCAAGGTATTTGATATTTGATGAATAATAAGAAGCGAATTTAATTATTTAAATAGTATTATTCTATAAAAAATTTAAATTTAAGAAATTTTTACATTTGATATTAGTTTTTATTTATACATTTGCTTACTTTGTTTATTAAAAAAATTATAATTAATTATTTCAAATGAAAAAAATCGTATTAATGTTAGCATTTGTATTAGTAGCAACAACTGCAACTAATGCACAAGAAGTTAAGACTGCTGCAACTAAAGTCGCTGCAAAAGCAAAAAAAGAGGTTAAAGTTAAAGCTTCAACAGTTGCCGAAGTTAAAAAATCTGTTGGAAAAGTTGAAGGTGCTGGAATGGTTTTTGTCAGCGAAACTATCGATTACGGAACAATTGCACACAATGCTGATGGAGCGCGTGAATTTGTTTTCAAAAATAATGGAACAAAACCATTAATTATCACAAATGCTCAAGGTTCATGTGGTTGTACTGTTCCAACTTCACCAAAAGACCCAATTGCACCAGGTGCAACAGGAAAAATCGGCGTGAAATATGCTACTGATAGAGTAGGTGCTTTTACAAAGACTGTAACAATTACGTCAAATGCAGAGGGAATGCCTTCTAAAGTTATTACAATTAAAGGTACAGTTTTGGCTGACCCAGCAGCGGCTATTCCAGCAGCTCCAGCAGGTTTGCCAGCAGCAGGTGTTGCTAGTCCAAAAATGTAATGCATAACATTTATATAAAAAAGCTTCCTTAAATTAGGGAGCTTTTTTTTTGAGAGAATTTTAATAAAATATATAAGTCATATGATTTCATTTTAGAATTTGTCTTTTTACTTTTATAAAAATTCAACTTATATTTCTTTATTGTATTATAAAAAAAAATGTTTTAATCTTGCTGAGTTTAATTTACAAATGCAACTTTTGGGTTAAACTGTTATTTCCTCACATGACTTATATTAAAAAAAATAATTGTTTTATTATTTAAAATTTTTATTTTAAACAAATTAAACATTATATTTCATTACATGTTTTATATGTTTTAAACTAAAAAAAATTGTTTTAAAATCCAAAATGAGAAAATTAGAAAACAAAGAACTTGATAGAAAATCAGTCGAAGATTTTAAGATTGCAAAAAAAACTCCAATTATCATTATTCTTGATGATATTAGAAGTTTGCATAATATTGGTTCGGTTTTTAGAACAGCAGATTCCTTTTTGGTCGAAAAAATTTATTTGTGTGGTATTACAGCCATTCCACCCAATAAAGAGATTCACAAAACTGCACTTGGCGCAACAGAAACAGTAACATGGGAATATGCAGAAAGTATTTTGGATGTTATAGAAAATCTTAGAAATGAAAACATTCAAGTTTTTGCAGTTGAACAGGTCGTAAATTCAATCTATTTGAATAATTTTAAGGTTCAAAAAAACCAAAAATATGCTTTAGTTTTTGGAAATGAAGTTTATGGAGTTGCTCAAAAAGCAGTCGAAATTTGCGATGGAACAATCGAAATTCCGCAACTTGGCACTAAACATTCATTGAATATTGCAGTAAGTGCTGGAATTGTTGTTTGGGATTTGTTTCGACAAATAGATAATTAGATAATTTGGAAATTAGTCAATTAGGCAATTATATAATTTGCCAATTTACATCAGGGAGATTTAGCCAAAAAAAAATTCAATAATTAGTCATCTTTTAGTTGAGATAATAAATTAATAAGTATCACATTTTCAATTAAACTCAATATCTCAATCACTATTTATTAAGTTATCTAATTAATACATCAAGTTTTTAATTGTCAAATTGCTTATTTGAGTATGTATCATATTACTTAATTATCTCATTTTCTAATTAACAAATTTTCTAATTGTCAAATTATCTCATTATCTAATTTATCTTTTATTCTATCTAAAATACACAAATAATCGTTTTGTTTATTAACAAAATCTTTATCGGAAACATCGATAACCAACACATTCCAATCGGTTTTCGATTTTATATAATCCAAATAACCCTGATTAATTTTTTCTAGATACTCTGCAGGGATTTCTTGTTCGTAACTTCGACCACGTTTTTTGATATTTTCCAATAAACGCTCTGTATTTTGATACAAATAAATGTACAAATCGGGTTTTGGCATTTCTTTATAAATAATATCAAACATTGTTTTGTATAACCTAAATTCGTCTTCTTGCAGCGTTACTTTAGCAAATATTATCGATTTAAATATATGATAATCTGCAATTATGAAATCTCGAAACAAATCAAATTGTGCCAAATCATCAGATAATTGTTGGTATCTATCCGCTAAAAATGACATTTCTAACGGAAAAGCATATCGGTTTTGATCCTTATAGAATTTTGGTAAAAAAGGATTGTCAGCAAATCGCTCTAAAACAGTTTTTGCATTAAAATCTTCGGCAATTTTGGTCGTTAATGTTGTTTTTCCTGCACCAATATTTCCTTCAATTGCAATATAATTAAATCTATCCAGTTTGATATTTTTTAAAGGTAATTTGATATAATGCAGAATTTTGCATTCGCTTTTATCTTTGCAAACCTGAATCATTTCTATAGTTGATTTATTTAAAATAGGATGTTTCCAATTCAATCCTAAATCTTTTAATGGCAAAAGAACGAAAAATCTTTCCTGCATTCGCAAATGTGGAACAACCAAAATATCTGTTTCGATTATTTCTTCGTTAAAATAAACAATATCAATATCTATTGTTCTAGCTTGATATTCGTTAGAATCAATTCTTTTTCGACCTAATTCTTTTTCGATTTCGGTAATTTTCGATAAAATTTCTTGTGCCGATTTGTGTGTATGAATCAAAATTGCACAATTAAAAAATAATTCGCTACTAAAACCCCAAGACGGTGTTTCGTAAATTGGCGATATTTGAATAACTGTTCCTACTTCATTATGTGTTCTATCGATAGCTAATTGAATGTTTTCTAGGCGATTACCTAGATTGCTGCCTAACGACAAGACTACTTGATTTTGTGAATTCATAATATTACAAATTAACTAAAAAATAAATTTAGAAATCGAGTATATTTGCAAACTGTTGAAAACTATTTTTTTGTAACAAATAAAGGTTTTTAACGACTATGTTAATGGTGCGAAGTGTTAATGACACAAAGTTTTTTGTTAAAAAATTAAATCATTCAATTAATTATTTGCGACATTTTTCGTAACAAATAACATGTTAACTTATAGAAAAAATACTATGAACTTTTTTAAAAATGTATTATCAACCGTAACTGGAATTTTTGTATTCTTTATGGTTTTGTTTTTTGGAATTATTTTAATTGGGGCAATTTTTGGTGGAGGCTCTAATGATTTAAATGTTGAAAAAAATTCAGTAATCGAATTAGATTTATCTGAAGTAACCGAGGATTATGGCGGAAAAATAAATATTAAAGATTTTGATTATTATCAAACCAATCACAATGGTTTGTCAGATATTATTCAAGGGATCGAAAATGCAAAAACCGACGAAAATATCAAGGGAATTTCGATTCTAAACAATTATTCGATGCTCGGAATGGCACAAATAAAAGAATTGCGAATTGCATTGGAAGATTTCAAGAAATCTGGCAAATTTGTTTGGGCCTATTCTAATGCTTTTACCCAAAAAGAATATTATTTGAACTCGGTTGCGAATACAATTTATTTGAATCCGGTTGGCGAAATGGATTTTAAAGGATTATCGACCGAAGTAATGTTTTTTAAAGATTTTCAAGAAAAATCGGGTTTAAAAATGGAAGTTATTCGCCATGGAAAATACAAATCTGCGGTTGAACCTTTTCTTGAAAATGAAATGAGCGAAGCCAATAAACAACAAACTACAGAGCTCTTAAATTCACTCTGGAATTCGGTAGTTTCGGACATTTCTATTTCAAGAAAAATACCAATTTCCAGGTTAAATGAAGTTGCCAACGGACTTTTGGCAAGAACACCAGAAATGGCAAAAACCGAAAAATTAATCGATAAAATTGCTTATGAAGATGTTTATCACGATGATATTCGAGCAAAATTAAATGTAGAAAAAGAGGAAGATTACGAAACAATTTCGATTTTGAATTATGCAGAAAATGTAGCTACAACATCGACTAATTTCGAATCAGATAAAATTGCAATTATTTATGCACAAGGCGAAATTGCTAGTGGCGAAGGCGACATAACCACAATTGGCGAATTGTCAATGCGTCGTTCGTTGCAAGAAGCCCGAAAAGATAAAGGCGTTAAAGCTATTGTTTTGAGAATCAACTCGCCAGGTGGAAATGCTTTGACATCTGACTTAATTTGGCGAGAAATCGAAATTACCAAAAAAACAAAACCAATTATTGTTTCTATGGGAAATTATGCAGCTTCGGGCGGTTATTATATTGCTTGCAACGCTAGCAAAATTTTTGCTGAACCTAGTACAATTACAGGTTCGATTGGTGTTTTTGGTACATTGCCAAACTTTACGCAAGCTGCCAATAAATTCGGAATTCATACAGTACAAGTCAAAACTCATGAAAATGCTAGCGAATACAGTCCATTTGTACCTTTAGATGAAAAATTCAAAGGATTTACACTCGAAAGTGTCGAAAATATTTATAATGTGTTTGTAAATAGGGTTGCAACTGGTCGTAAAATGACTTTCGAAAATGTCGATGTAATTGCTCAAGGTCGTGTTTGGTCTGGAACAGATGCTAAAAAAATTGGTTTAGTAGACCAATTAGGATCTATGAATGATGCGGTAAAATATGCCTCAAGTTTAACCAAATTAAAAAAATACTCTATAGTTGCGTATCCAGAGTACGAAAAAGATTTTCAAGATATTGTTGGAAAATTTATTCCATTTGCAAGAACTAAAGATAATTTAATCAAACAAGAAATTGGTCTTGAAAATTATCTTATGTTAGAAAAAATCAAGAAAATGCAAACCAGAAAAGGTATTCAGGCAGTTATGCCTTTTGAGATAAATATAAAATAGATAATTTTTTAATGATAATCTTAAAAGCGTTCCCGAATAATTTCGAGAACGCCTTTTTACTTTACCTAAACTTAATTTACTAACTAACCAAAAGCTTCTGTGCTATATTATACGACATATTAGTTGAGTTATTATTCTGAAATCAATAATATTATGTTAAATCGATTATAAATACTATTGGTATTAATTCTAATTTATTCTTTATGAAACAACAAAATTGTTTATTAAGACATATGTTTTATAGAAATTTTCTAATTGTTAATCGTGAAAATCCATTTTAATAAAAAAGCTTAATTTATTTGTATGATTTAAATCCAGTTTGTTTTTGCTATTTTTAAACACACAAACTAAATGAATATGATCAAAAAAAACCTCAATAAAAATTGAGGTTTTTGATATTTTAAATAGATAATAACTAGTTTACGCTTCGAACGGAAGTATAGAAACGTAAGATTTGTTTTCTCCTTTTTTCTGGAACTTAACAACACCGTCAACTCTAGCGTGTAAAGTATGATCTTTACCCATATAGACGTTTGCACCAGCGTTATGTTTAGAACCTCTTTGTCTGATGATAATGTTACCAGCAATAGCAGCTTGTCCACCAAAAATCTTAACGCCTAAACGTTTTGATTCTGATTCTCTACCATTCTTCGAACTACCGACACCTTTCTTGTGAGCCATGACGTATAAGTTTTATTAGTTAATAATTAATTAAATTGCTTTACCGCCGTTTAATTCATCTTGTAATTTTTTTAATTCATCCATTTTACCATCGGCAGCCAATTGAGATTGTTGTGCCCAAGTTGTTGGATCTAAGTGCTGTACTTTGTTGGTTGAAGCGTCTAAAATTGCTTTAACATCCTCTGCTGAAGCTGCTGCTAATTTCAAGAATGTATCAATACCAGCTGCTACTAGAGCTTCTGCTGCTTTTGGACCAATTCCTTCGATAATTACTAAATCATCACCTGATTTTTTTGCTTTTGTAGCTTTTACTTCGGCTACTTTTTCAACTTTAGCTTCAACTTTTTCGGTTTTAGCTTCTGCTTTTGGAGCTGCTTTTTTAGTTCCTGTAGCTGTAATTCCTTCTATTACAATTTGAGTAAGATATTGTCTGTGACCGTTTCTCTTTTTGTAACCTTTTCTTCTTTTTTTCTTGAAAATGATTACTTTATCACCTTTTAAGTGTTGTAACACTTTGGCTTCTACCGAAGCACCT
The DNA here is from genome assembly GCA_031408435.1 of Bacteroidota bacterium. Taxonomy (GTDB): domain Bacteria; phylum Bacteroidota; class Bacteroidia; order Flavobacteriales; family Flavobacteriaceae; genus Flavobacterium. The sequence goes on along the minus strand of JANNWM010000065.1, from coordinate 69,124 downwards.
TCTATAGCTGGGGCGCCTAAAGTTATTGCTCCATTATCATCCAACAAAAGAACTTTGTCGAAAGAAACTTTCGAACCTTCTTCGTTAGTCAATCTGTGAACATAAACCTTTAAGTCTTTGCTAACTTTGAACTGTTGCCCTGCTATCTCTACGATTGCATACATAACAAATTGTTTTATAAATTTTAAGTTTGCAAATGTACAAATTAAATTGTTTTAAACAAGTTATTGACATTAAAATATTATAAAAAAATATTCATTTTTAAAATAAAGTAGTTGTGTTGTATTTTCATAGCAGTAAATTTCATGAATTTAAATAAAAAAAAGTACTTTTAACATTAAATATACAAATTTTTATATTTTACCGTTTAATTTTGCTTTTCATCGTATTAGTTAATTACATATGAAATTAAAAATCAACATATTAGGTTTTTTATTTATATTTGCTTCTTTTTCATTTGCACAAATTGAAAATGATAGTCTTGATAAATTGCCAATCGCCACCAAATTATCTGTTCTTGATTCTTTAAAAAATACATTTGCTAAGCATAACGAAGTATCTAAAATTGACCAACTTTGGTTAAAAGAACTTTCGAATACTGAACTTTTTGTTACACAACTTGACGATATTTTGAATATTAATCCAGATGAGGTTGTGGTTTATGATTTGCCAACCGATGTTTTAAAAGAAAGGCTCGCTAAATTGGACGCAAAATCTCCGTTCAATATTGAGTATAATGTTGGTTTAGAAAACGTTATTAAATCTTTATTAAAAAACAGAAAAAAATCTTATGAACGATTATTAGGTATTTCGCAATATTATTTTCCTTTATTTGAAGAAGCTTTATCTAAATACAATATTCCGATTGAGGTTAAATATTTGGCAATTGTCGAATCGGCTCTTAATCCAAAAGCTAAGTCTAGAGTAGGAGCAACGGGACTTTGGCAATTCATGTACAACACCGGTTTGCAATATAAACTTGATGTAAACTCATATATAGACGAAAGAAGCGACCCAATTAAAGCAACCGAAGCAGCCTGTCAATACTTGTCAGGGATGTACAAAATTTTTGGCGATTGGGACTTGGTTTTAGCATCTTATAATTGTGGGCCAGGAAACGTGACAAAAGCCATTCGAAGATCGAACGGTCAGACCAATTATTGGAATATACGCAAAAAATTGCCACGCGAAACTGCAGGATATTTGCCAGCTTTCTTAGCAACTATGTACATTATGGAATATCATAAGGAACATGGAATTGATAAATTAAAACCACAAGTTAATTATTTTGCAACAGATACTATTTTGGTTAAAAAGCAATTGTCGTTCAAACAAATTTCTAAATTAATTGATATTCCAGAAACTGAATTGCAATTTTTAAATCCTTCTTATAAATTAGATATTATTCCTGTTTCTGAAAACAAGAGAAACTATATTAGGTTGCCACAAGAAAAAATTGCTCTTTTTACATCTAACGAAGACAAGATTTATTATTTTGCCAATTATGAAGACAATCTTCGTGAAAAACAAAATCCTGATCCAATTGTTGTTAAAGACACGCTTAACTATTATTCGAATGATAAAAAATTGGTCAGCAAAAACAAATCGTATAAAGTTAAACGTGGTGATAGTCTGGGCGAAATTGCTAGTAAATTTGGAGTAACTGTTGCAGAAATAAAAAAATGGAATCGACTTAAAGGCGATAAGGCTCCAAAAGGTAAGATTTTGAAACTGCAAATTTCAGAAATGGTTGTTGTTAGAACTAAACATGCAATCAAGAAAGAAGATAATGTTGCGGTTGTTAAAACAACAGAAATAGTTCATGATATTGATAATAAACTAATTAGTATTGATTCGATAGCGAATAAGAATGTTGCAGTCAAAAAAAATGCAGTTCAAGAAAGTGTCGCAAGCCAACCTAAAATTGATTTAACCTCGACACCAATATTTGAAAAAAATATTGTTGCAGCTAAAAGTGATTCTAAAGCAATTTTCAAAGAAGAAAAATTGGTTACTTTTAAAGACGTTACCAAATTATATAAAGTAAAAAAAGGTGACAATCTAAGTTCTATTGCTGATAATTTAGGAGTTTCTGTTGCTGATTTGAAAAGTTGGAATAAAATAAAAAAGAGTTCAGTTAATAAAGGCGCAAACTTAAAATATACAATATCACAGCGATTTGTGGTTTCGGTTAATAAAAAAGTTAACGAAGCTAATGAAGCCTTTGTAAATTTAGAAAATAAAGATTCAAAATCGAATAGAAATATTCATGAATCTAATGAATATATAGTTGCAAACGGAGATAATATCTGGAAAATTGCCGAAAAATTTAGTGTTACAGCGGTAAATATTCGAGAATGGAATAACCTAAAATCTGATAAACTTAAAAAAGGAACTTCGATTATTGTTTCGAATAATGATAATTTAGAAACTGAAAAAACTAAATTAATCAACAAAAAAACAGCCGAAGCAATTGCCAAAGAAAAACTATATTTGGTTAAAAAAGGCGATTCGTTGTTTAGTATTTCTCAAAAATACCCTGGTGTTACAGTTTCTGATTTAAAGAAATGGAATAATATCGATGGAGATATTCGACCAGGAATGAAACTAAAAATAATAATCTAGGTTAAATTAAAATTATTATTGAAACATAAAAAAAAACCATTTACAGATTAATGCAAATGGTTTTTTTGTGAATTAAAATTAACTTTTTAATCGATTATAAATTCTACTCTTCGTTCAAGTTTGTTTAAATCGCCTTGATTAGTTGGTATTGTATTTCCAAGATATTTAACATTTAATCTATCAGAAATGATTCCTTTTTTTACTAAATATTTTTTTACTTTAAATGCTCTATTTGCAGAAAGCATGGTTTGTTTTTCGTTGATATCAATAAATGATTTGATTGAAATATTCATTTTAGGATTGTCTTTCATTATCATGATAACAGTTTTTAAAGACAATATAGATGCTTCGTTTAAATCTGAACTATTCGATTCGAAATACAACTTATCAATAGATGTGGTTTTTGGCGAATTGATTTCTATGTAATGATTTGATGTTGAAACTTCGGAGTTTGATGCAATAAAATTTTGAGAAAAACCGTTTAAACCAAAAAAAATCAAAAAAACTATTGAGCAATTATTCATACTTATTTTTATTATTATAAATTTATTTCTTGATTTAAAAAAATAAATATCAATCAGTTACATGTCTTGAATATACAACGAAATACATTTATATTTTATTCGAATGTAAACTCAACTCTTCTATTCAATTCTGAAGCATTTTCTTCAGAAATTTGTTTTGAGTTTCCAAAATCTTTTAATTTTAATCTTTTTGAGGATATTCCTTTTTTTATCAAATAATTTTTAGCACTGGTAGCTCTTTTTTCTGAAATTTTTTGAGCTGTTTCTGAAATTTCGTTATACGAATTGATACAAATATTCATCTTTGGATTGTCAAGCATAACCATTATTATGGTGTTCAATAACATTTCCGATTCTTTATTTAAATTAGATTCATTGAAATTAAATAAAAGTTTTCCTACGGTTGTTATTTTGGCAACATTACCATCAGATGTATAATTTGTAATTATCGTGTCTTCATTTAGAGCCATAAAATTTTGACAAAAAAGGCTAGAGCTAATGAACATTGATATTAAAATTAGTAATTTTTTCATTTTGATTTAATTTTGAATATTAATTTAAAGCAATATTAAGTTAACATCATCAAAAAGCAAAATAAATAAGTTAACTAGCTTATAAATTCGATAAAACGCTCTATTATTATGTTTTACAAAAAAATCCCAATCATTTAACTGACTGGGATTCTTTTATTAATGAATTATTTTTACCAAATATGCACTCTTTTTTCAGGAGTTATATACATATTATCGTTTGGTTTTATTTGAAATGCATCGTAAAATGAATCAACATTTTGTAAAGGCACATAAGCGCGATACATTCCTGGCGAATGCGGATCGGTTTTCACTTGATTTTTTAATGCTTCGTCACGAGATTTTGATCTCCAAACTGTAGACCAAGAAATAAAGAAACGTTGTTCGGGCGTAAAACCATCAATTAAAGGCATTCTTTTATTGGCTAAATATAATTTTAAACCATCGTAAGCTGCGTTTACTCCGCCAAGATCACCAATATTTTCGCCAAGAGTGAATTTGCCATCAACAAAAGTGCCTGGCAAAGGTTGCAAAGCAGAATATTGGTCGGCTAATGAACCCGTTAAAGCATTAAATTTTGTCAAATCTTCTGCTGTCCACCAGTCTACAAGGTTTCCATCGGCGTTGTATCTTGCCCCAGAATCGTCGAATCCGTGAGATATTTCGTGACCAATTACGGCTCCAATTCCACCATAATTTATTGCCTCGTCTGCTTGGTAATTATAAAAAGGTGGTTGCAAAATCGCTGCTGGAAAAACTATTTCGTTATAAGACGGATTGTAATAAGCGTTTACTGTTTGTGGCGACATGCCCCATTCGGTTTTATCGACAGGTTTCGTCAATTTTTCAATGCCTTTTTGGTGTCTCCATTTAGAAATGTTTATATCATTTTGAAAGTAACTTCCGCCTTCTTTTGGACTCAGAATTATCAACGCAGAATAATCTTTCCATTTATCTGGATAGCCAATTTTTACGGTTAATTTATTAAGTTTTTCTTGAGCTTTAATTTTGGTTTCTGGACTCATCCAAGATAAATTTTTGATTCTAGCACCATAAGCTTTTATTACATTAATAATCATTTCGTTAGCTTTCTTTTTGGCTTCTGCTGGAAATTTTTTCTCGACATACAATTTCCCTAAAGCTTCTCCGATGTTGCCATTTACAGTTTGTAGTGCATTTTCATCTCGAGATCTTTGTTTGATTGCTCCACCAAGCGTTTTGCTATAAAAATCCCAATTTGCTTTTTCAATATTGGTTGTTAATGTGTTTGACGAACCGTTTAACAATGTCCATCGCATATAATTTTTCCAATCTTCGACATTATTGCTAGCCAAAATAGTTTGCAAGGCTTGCATGTATTTTGGTTGAGAAACAATAACATTTGTAACTGTCGAATAGCCAATTGTTTTCAAAAATTTAATCCAATTTATTGCTGGAAATGTTTTTTGAAGTTCGTCGATTGTCATCGGATTGTATGATTTTCTATCATCTCTTTCTTCGACTCTGTCAAATCTTGGTTGAGACATCGAAGTTTCTAATGCTAAAATTTTCTGTGCATTTGCATCGGCAACATCCTTGGAATCGCCAATAAATTGAAGCATTCTTGAAATGTGTATTTGGTATTTTTCGCGTTTCTCTTTTGAGTCTTTTTCGTTAGAAACATAATAATCTCGATCAGGAAGCCCTAAACTTCCTGGAACAACATATAATACATTTTTGTTGCTGTTTTTTTGGTCTGCTCCTACATAAAAACCAAAAAAGCCAATACCGCCAATTGGCTCCATTTCTATCATTAGATTTTCTAAATCAGAAACATTTTTTACTGCGTTTATTTTTGTTAAATATGGTTTTAAAGGCATTGTTCCCAAGTCATTTCTACTAATTGTATCAACAATCGATTTGAATAAATTAGCTGCTTTACCTTGGTCTGTATTCGATTTATAAATAGCATTTTTACTAGCATCTTTTAGAATTGCCATTGCATCTATATCTGTTTTTTTGCGCAATTCGTCAAAACTTCCCCAGCGTATTCTATCTTTAGGAATTTCGGTATTTTTTAGCCAAGTCCCGTTTACATATTTAAAAAAATCGTCGGTTGGTTTTACGGTTTTATCCATAAAATCAACGTTAATTCCGGGTTCAGATTTTTTTTGGGCATTCGACGAAAGTGTAGCACTTAATAAAATACTTGCTAGAAATATTTTTTTATTATTAGATATTTTCATTTATTTATTTGAATTGTTATTTTTTTATTAATCGTTTAGTAATAGATTGCTCTTCGGTGTCAATTTTCGCAAAATAAATTCCATTTGAAATATTAGACAAATTTAACGGAATATTGTTACCAATATTTTGAAAATCTTTTTGCAAGAATATAGTTTTTCCAGAAACATCAAATATTTCGATTCTTTTTGGAGTAATATCTCCCATAGAAACATTAAAAATGTCTGCCGACGGATTTGGATAAATTGCTACTTTATTCAATTGGAATTTTTCATTACCCAAAACCGTTCCTTCTACAACAAAATTATCTATGACAACACCTTTTGCATTGGTTGCATCGTCTGAGTGAAAAACTATTCTGAAAATCATATTATTGAAACCAGTTAACTGATTTAAATCGAAGTAATAATCGGTTAATGTGTTATTGGTTCCAGTCCATTGCCCGCCAGGACAATTGTCACAATCGTTTCCTGTTGTATTTGGATTGCGATCAGAATTATACCAATTGGCTCCAATCGAACCTAATCTGTACCAATTTTGACCAGAATCAAATGAATATTGAACATATACAATATCGTAATTCTCTTCAAGGTCATAAGCCATTTTAAATTTCAAAACGGGGTTTGTTAGTTGCGATAAATTATAACATTGTGAAACAATAAATGATTTTTTAACATTGTCGTAATTTCCATCAATGTTGGTGGTGTAAACATTATTGGTTCCAGTGTTTACGACTCCTGTTGTACAAATGCTTCTTTTCCAAGTTGATCCAAATCCAGACTCATCATAAGCAATTAATTCATCGGCAGAATTTTCGAAAGTATTAATTTGACTTGGAGATCCTGAATCATTTAAATAAAATTGGGAGTTTGCGGTATTGTTAGAAACAACTCCATCATTAGGAGTTATGCTTTCAATAGTTAAATTATAAGTTCCTTTTGCAAGGGTTACTTGTGGTAAATCAATACTGGTTGTTGCATTTGCGGCAAGGTTTCCTGTCCACGGAAATGTGTATTGGGTTAAATTTATTGTATAATTGATTGTAATATTAGTTATAGTATTTAGACCGTCGTTTTTAACGATTATCTTCGGATTTACAACATTAACACAGTTTATACCAATTGATGATGGACTAGTTATTTCGGTAATTTTAACATCTATTGCTGGTAGTTCAAGTACAATATTCGATTGCCAAACACCACGACCGTAAGTTGCAGCTGTAATTTTTTTGTCTTCTAGATTAATATCTAAATCTGTTACAGACACATTTGGTAAATTGGTGTCATAAGGTTCCCATTGTGACATAAAATCGTCTCGATAATAAACGCCAAGGCTGGTTCCTAAATACAATGGATTTGTAGAGTTTCTACCTTGATGTACAATTATATTTTTTCCAATATTAGGTAATCCTTCGTTAATGCTTGCAAATGTCACTCCTGAATTCACTGATTTAAGAACTTGACCATCAGTGCCAGAAGTGGTTAAATATAAAATTGAACTATCAGTAGAATGAACTTCAATAGATTTTATATTATTATTGGCTTGATATAATAAATTGAAATTCAAACCTTTATTAATACTTTTAAATATTTGATTATCAATTACTACGTAAATTGTATTGTCATTACTAGGATCTATCATTATCAAATCGATGTTTCCTGCTCCAAAAGAATTAATGTTTTGTTGCACCCATTGCCCATTTGAAATTCTAAAAAGTTCGTTGAAACCAGAGTAGACTTCTCCTAAAGAATTGGTTACCAATGGTGTAATCCAATTTCCCTCGATTCCGCTTGGCGAACCAATTCCTCCTGCTTGGGATACTCCAGCATTGTTAGTTACATATAATGATGTACCATTTTGAATAAATCCGTAAAATTTATTGCTGTTATTTGGGTCAGAAGCAGTATCCATTCCGTCGGCACCATAATAATTTTTCCATGTTCCGTCGCTGTATGCGTGACCGCCATTGTCTTGTAAGCCGCCTACCATTTTTGAAGCCGATTGTTTAGAAACTGCAATTTTATAGAACTGTCCTATTTGGGCAGTTGCGGTTAAATTACTAAAATTAGTCAAAGTTCCAGCTGTTGTAGATTTAAAAACCCCTCCGTCGCTACCACAATACAAATTATTTCCAAAAAATCTAAGATAATGAATATCTGCATGTGTATATTTGGCACTAGTTGGTGAACTCCAATTATTTCTTTTAATAAAAGTTGTTCCGCCGTTTAAAGATCTCCAAATATTTAAACAACCGGTATATAATTCATTTTCATTGGTTTGAGAAACTGCAAAAGCCAAATCATACCACGATTGATTAGATTCGAAAATATCAACTACACTTGCTGTTTTAGTAAATGTTACTCCTGAATCAATAGATTTATAAACACCTTGAAAAGTCGCATCTGTTTTAGAACTCAAAACATAGACTACATTTTCGTTTGCGGCAGTAACATCCATTATTAATCTGCCTGAAGTGGTTGGCAATCCTGTAATTATGGTATTGAATGTTGTGCCAGAATCGGTCGATTTCCAAAATTTGTTTTTAGATACCGCATAAACAATTGTCGGATTATTTGGTTTTAACCTTAATCTTCCTTGCGAAAAATCGCCTGTTCTTACGTTTGTAAAATTCAAACCAGCATTAATAGATTTATAAATTCCAGTGGATGTTGCAACCCATATAACATTAGAATCTACTGGACTAATAATTATATCTCCAGACGCTGAGTCGGTATTTGTAAAAGTCAAACCAGTTGTGTTCCATGTTAATCCGCTGTCTGTAGATTTTAAAACTCCAACAGAATAACTGTCGCCTCCATCGCAATCGCCAGTCGAAATATAAATAATATTGTTGTTATTTGGATCAACAGCAATCCCAGAAACTCCTATTTGTGGCAAGTTATCAGACAACGCTGTCCAACTATTTCCGCCAGTTGTAGATTTCCAAATTCCGCCTGCTGGCGTACCTATATATATTAAGTTTGGGTTAGTTGGGTCTTCATAAACCACATTAACACGACCCTGACCAGTAGACCAAGAGCCAGTTCCAGTTATTGTAAACGGACCAACAGGTTGCCAGTTGCTTACAGGCAAACTATTTGCATTTGCTGAACGATTTAATTTTCTTGTTTTTTTCTCATTAAAAGCAGTTTGCATTTCTTTTGGCGAAATAATATATCCTTGCTCGTTTGTTAAGTTTTCCCAATGATTCAACCAACGCATGAATGGTTTAAAGCCACTGCCTTTTAAATTTTTATTATGGTTTTTCCAATAATAATCAAAAGTGTTTTTTAATTCATTAATAGTTTGTACATTTTCTTTTTTATCAGATTCTTGAAGCCAAACTGCAGATTTGGTATATTGAGCATTTGAAATGAACGCAAAGAATAATAAAAATAATAAAGTAATATTTTTCATAAATGGTTAATTTTTTATCAAAAATACCAAACATTTTTGTATTAATTTTATTTTAATTAGATTTTAGCTTTATTTATAGTTTGTTTAATGATAAAAAATAAATCTGAACTTGTAAATTTGCATAAAAAACAACAATGAATTTTATTTTAAGAAACAAACTTTTTTTCTCAATATTTATAATTTTTTCAATAATAACGCTTTCTTTTTTTTACAAAGCTTTAAAACCCGAAAAAATGCTACCTATTTATAATCCATCTGACGTAAATCCAGAATTGGTCGATTCGACAAAGCAAGATATAAGCAAATATCATAAAATTGCTGATTTTTCATTCACTAACCAAAACGGAAAAATTATTACCCAAAAAGATTATGAAGGCAAGATTTATGTTGCCGATTTTTTCTTTACAACTTGTGGATCTATTTGTCCAAAAATGACAACTAATTTGTCAATTGTTCAAAAAGCTATTTTGAACAATCCGAAAGTTATGTTGCTTTCTCATAGTGTTATGCCAGATATTGATGATGTTGCAATTTTAAAAAAATATGCAATTAAAAACGGAGTTATTGACACAAAATGGAATTTAGTAACTGGCGATAAAAAAGACATTTACAGAATGGCAAGAATGTCGTATTTAGCAGTAAAACAAGGAAAACCTAACGAAATGTACGACATGGTTCACACAGAAAATTTTGTTTTGATTGATGCAAAACGCCAAGTTCGAGGTTTTTATGATGGCACAAATCTCGACCATTCAACCAAAGATGGAATTAAAAATGTAAATCAATTGATTGAAGATATTGAGTTTCTGAGTAACGAAAAATAACTTTTACAAATCATATTTCATTTTTCGTAGAATTCTGAGCGATTCTTTAAAACTCAAATAAACAATAGGATAAGTTTTTAATAACAATTTGGCATCGATTAATCTTTGTTTAGCATCATCGAATCCATTGAGGTAACAAATCATAAAATTCGATGGCAAATTTTCTAAATCTTTTAATTCTCTTTCCGACAATGTAAGGTGTTTTTGCAATTTATCCAATAACGAAATGTTCGAATTATAAATATGAAACAACATTTTTCGGTTGTATTTTGGGGGTTCAAATAGCAATTCGGTATCAATTTTATAATATCCATTTTCAAAAAAACTAATTGTTTTTTTTTCTAAAGGATAATAACTTGTTTTATCGTTTAATCCCAATGGAACATATTCGGTAATCGTAAAATTGTCGTTATCAAAGTCAATAGAAACATCGTCTTGAGCCGAATAAAACAGTTTAATTTGCTCATTGACCAATTCAATATCGACTCTAGAATAGTATGTTTTCTCACGAACTTTTTTAGCGTTTCCAGCCCAACAAATCACGAATAATTCTTTGAAAACTTTGTACTTAGCAACCATATCTTTATGACGAAAATTCATAAAATCAATCACACCATCAAGTGTATATTCAATCGAATTCCTTGAGCTGTTTTCAATTGCCAAAACTGTTTCTTTGTTACGATAATTTTTTTCGAATGTGCCTGTAATCGGAACTGTGTTGCTGCCACGACGCATAAAAACAGAACCGTTAATAATTGTGTGAATGCCTTTTTTGAAATGCGAAGTTTGTTTTTTGGGTTTTATTGTAACCAAACCAACTACTTTATCTTTGGATAAGTTCGGAAAAGGAACATTTTCGTATTGAATATTTGGTGGGTTTTCTAAATAGGCATTTACTAGATTCTGAATACGGCTGTCGTCAAAAAAATCGTCTCCAACTATTTCATTATCAGAATCTTCTACGCCAACAACAATATATGAATTATTACTCGGATTAGAATTTGATAAAGCACAAATATGTTTCAAAAACTTTGCTTTTCCTTCACGAGAATGCAAATTTAATTGGCGTTTTTTATCATAAAAACTCGACTCGTCATTGTGGGCGAGCAAGTTTTTAATTAAAAGACGTTTGTTGATCATTAGATTTAAGAATTCAGATTAACGATTTCAGATTTGGTAGGATTAAATAAAATTATAAAAAATCTCTGCGAATCTCTTTTTTCTCTATTAATCTCTTTGCCAAAAAACTAAGCAACTTTATTTCCCATCGATGCAACATACAAGCCAAACCAATCTTCCAAATCAAATTTAATTTCTGTTGCCTTAATTGATTTAGAAATTCTATTCGAGTCGGTTGTGCCAATAACTGGCAAAATTCCTGCTGGATGTTTCAAAATCCAAGCTAAAAGTAAAACATCGGTTTCGACATTATATTTTTCTGATAATTTATTGGCAATTTTTTCAATTCGACTGGTTTTCTCGCTATCGGTCTTGAAAACAGATCCTAACGGATTCCAAGCCATTGGTACAATTCTGTTAATTTGCATAAAATCTAAACTTCCGTTATTCATCGCATCAAAATCGGTTATCGAAAACTGAATCTGGTTATAGCTAATTTTGGTTCGAGTTTGAATCAATTCACATTGGCTTGGCGTGAAATTAGATACCCCAAAATCAATAATTTTACTTTCTGATTTTAATTTTTCGATGGCTTCGGCAATTTCATCGGCTTGCATGAGTGGGCTTGGTCGGTGCAAAAGCAAGACATCTAAATAATCGGTTTTTAGATTGTTTAATGAATTTTCGACACTCCAAACAATATATTCTTTCGAATAATCGTAATGTTTTATTGAGTTTCTTGCTTCGGTTTGAATGCCACATTTCGAAATAAATTGTACTTTTTCTCTATTGATTTTGGCATTTGCAAAAGCGTTACCAAAACTGGCTTCGGTTGAATAATCTCCGTAAATATCTGCATGATCGAATGTCGAAATGTTGTTTTCAAGACAAGTATTCATTAAATTTATCATTGAAATTTCGTTGCAGTTTTTGCCCCAAATCCCCCAAGTCATTGTTCCCGAAATTATTTTTGATAGTGATGTTTTCATTGGATTTTAAATTTTTTAAAATTAACTTTTATTTGAACCATTAAGGAATTAAGTTTCATTAAGTTTATGTTATCTTAATAAAATTTAATTTCTTAAAGGTTTGTATATTTTAGTAATACATAGTCTAAAAATCAAAATTAAATTACGTTTTTAAAGATTATAAATTTTGAGATAAATTTACTGTTTTTATTGTTTGCTATTTACAAACCTTAAAAATAAGAAAACACAATCATAAATCAACCTTAAAATTAAACATTGCCTTAAAGTTTTAACCAATTTTTAACAACAAACATCTAAAAAAAAATTCAATTTGCACCTTCAAATAAAACGTACAATTTTTACCACAATAAAATATAATAAATGGAACAGAATTCAACGACATTAGACATTAGTGCAATCAATCAAAAAATTGAAAGAGAAAGTGCTTTTATCGATTTATTGACAATGGAAATGAACAAAGTAATTGTTGGTCAAAAACATATGATTGAGCGATTGCTTATCGGACTTTTAGGTCAAGGTCATATTTTGTTAGAAGGTGTTCCAGGTTTGGCAAAAACTTTGGCAATCAATACTTTGTCGCAAGCCATTCAAGGTTCGTTCAGTCGAATTCAGTTCACACCAGATTTATTGCCAGCCGATGTTGTTGGTACGATGATTTATAACATCAAATCCAACGAATTTTCAATAAAAAAAGGTCCAATTTTTGCTAATTTCGTGCTTGCCGATGAGATTAATCGTGCACCTGCAAAAGTTCAATCGGCTTTGTTAGAAGCAATGCAAGAAAAACAAGTCACTATTGGCGATACTACATTTAAATTGGACAGACCATTTTTGGTTTTGGCAACTCAAAATCCTGTTGAACAAGAAGGAACTTATCCTTTGCCAGAAGCCCAAGTTGACCGTTTTATGTTAAAAACGGTGATCGATTATCCAAAAATGGAAGACGAAAGAATGGTTGTTCGTCAAAACCTAAAAGGAAGTTTTGATAAAGTAAACGCAGTTGTTTCTGTAGAACAAATTCTTCGTGCGCAAGAAGCTGTTCGCGAAGTTTACATGGACGAAAAAATTGAAAAATACATTCTTGACATAGTTTTTGCAACTCGTTATCCTGAAAAATATAAGCTCGAAAGCTTAAAGCCTCTTATTAGTTTTGGAGCATCGCCACGTGGAAGCATCAATTTGGCAAATGCTGCAAAATGTTATGCATTCATCAAGCGTCGAGGTTACGTAATTCCAGAAGATGTTCGAGCAGTTGTTCACGATGTTTTGCGTCATAGAATTGGTTTGACTTATGAAGCCGAAGCCGAAAACATTTCGACTGTAGATATTATCAATAAAATTGTAAACGAGGTTGAAGTACCTTAATTTAGTTTTCAGTTTTCAGTCGCAGTTTTCAGTTTGAAATCCTGATAAACTGCAACTGAAAACCGCGACTGAATACTTAAAATATGGATACCAAAGAACTCATAAAAAAAGTACGAAAAATCGAAATTAAAACCCGACGATTGAGCAATCATATCTTCTCGGGAGAATACCACACGTCTTTTAAAGGAAAAGGAATGACATTTTCGGAAGTTCGGCCCTATCAATATGGTGATGATATTCGGGCAATCGATTGGAATGTAACCGCACGATATAATGAAGCCCACGTAAAAGTTTTTGAAGAAGAAAGAGAACTTACAATGATGCTGATGGTAGATATTTCGGGATCAGAAAGTTTTGGAACCAAAAACAGTTTCAAGAAAGATATTGTTACCGAAATTGCCGCAACAATGGCTTTTTCTGCAACACAAAATAACGATAAAATTGGGCTAATGTTATTTTCGGATCAAATCGAATTGTATATTCCGCCAAAAAAAGGACGTTCGCACGTTCTGAGAATTATTCGAGAATTGATAGAATTTCAACCAAAAAGTTTTAAAACCGATGTTTCAATGGCTTTGAAATTTTTATCAGGAACTCAAAAAAAGAAAGCAATTGTATTTGTAATTTCAGATTTTATGTCTGATGATTATGAGCAAACATTAAAAATAGCATCTAAAAAACACGATATTACGGGAATTCGAGTTTATGATATTCGTGAAGAAAAAATGCCAGATATTGGAATGGTCGAAATGCTTGACGCCGAAACCGGTAAAATCGAATTGATAAACACTGGCTCGAAATCGGTTAGATTGAATTATGAAAAATATTATTCCGAAAAAGTAAAATATTTCAAAGAAACATTCAGTAAATCAGGTTCAGGTGTAGTCAATACTCGTGTTGACGAAAATTATGTAATAAAGCTTTTAGGGTATTTTAAATCACGATGAAAAAAATAACCACAAAGTTCACGAAGAAAGCACGAGGTTCACGATTTTTTAAGATTCAACTTTGTTAACCTTTTGATAATCCTTGTGAACTTTGTGGTTAAACTATAATTTAATGAAATTAAAATTTTACATATTATTAATTTTTTCGACAACGACATTTTTTGCCCAGCAAAATATAGTCGAAACTAAGATTGATAGAAAAATTAATAAAATTGGAGCACAATTCAATTTAACTTATAAAACAACAGTCGATACTTTGTCAGCCGTTGTGTTTCCTAGCGTAAAGTCAATTGGAAAACTTGAAGTCATAAGAAATTATGTTATTGATACGGTTAGAAAAGACGATAAATACGATTTAATTAAACGTTATGGCTTGACACAATTCGATTCTGGTCGGTATGTGATTCCGAAAATGACGGTTTTGATTAACAAAAAACCATTTTTAACCGATTCGATTTCTGTTGATGTTAAAGATGTTTTGGTTGATACTTTAAAACAGAAAATGTATGACATAAAACCAATTTCGCAAGTCGAAAATGCTGGTAGCAATTGGTGGAAATATATTCTAGGATTAATATTTTTTATTGGAATTGGATTTTTGATATATTATTTATTAAAAAAATACCAAAAGAAAAAAATCGAAGAAGTTGTTTACAAAACGCCAATCGAAAAAGCAATCGGAATGCTGAAAATTCTAGAAACCAAACAACTTTGGCAAAAAGGCGAAATCAAAAATTATTATTCAGAATTGACAGATATTGCTCGTGATTATATCGAAGAAGTTATAGAAATTCCTGCTAAAGAAAGCACAACATCTGAGTTAATTGCTGGTTTACGAAAAGCATCGACAGACAAAAAATTAAAATTCACAAAACAATCGTTATCTAATTTAGAAAATGTTTTGCGACAAGCGGATTTGGTAAAATTTGCAAAAGTCGAACCAAATCAAACTGCAATTGAAGAAGATTTCAAGCGAATTGAAAAATCAATAATTTCATTGCATCAATCCATTCCAACCGAAGAAGAAGTTGCAGATGAAAATGCAGAATTCGATGCTGAAATCAAAAGAAATAATGCTTTAAAAAAGCAAAAAAAGAAACGCATTACATTAGCAATTGTTCTAACATTATTTTTATTATCGGCAACGACAATGTATTTTATCGTTACAAAAGGTTTAAGTTTTGTGAAAGATTCGATAATTGGTCATCCAACCAAAGAATTACTAGAAAGTAATTGGATAACAAGCGATTACGGAAATCCAGCGGTAACTATCGAAACACCAAAAGTTCTGAAAAGAACAGAAATTCCGAATCTAAAATTAGATCCTAGTATTTCGAGTCGTCAACAATTTTTATACGGAAGTGTTGTAGATAACTTCTTTATAAATGTAATTACAACAGGTTTCAAACAAGAAGTAAAACCAAAGCTAGAAGATGTAATTGCATTAGAAGCTAAAGGATTTGAAACACAATTTCAGGCAAAAAATATACAATTAAATCAAGAAGAAATCAAAACTTCAAGTGGAATTTCGGGCAGAAAAGCATCAGGAAAAATGACCGTTTTGAATCCGTTAGATAATAAAGAAATTGTATTGGCATTCGAATGTTTGGTTTTCAATGAACAAGGTGGTTTGCAAGAAGTAATTATTGTGCATCGACCAAATGATATTTATGCCAATCAAATAATTGCTAGAGTTTTAAACTCAGTTGAATTTAAAACTGATAAACAATAATGGAAAATATTAATTTTGTTAATCCAGGATTTTTTTGGTTGTTTTTGCTTTTACCATTTGCAATTGCGTGGCATTTTTATACAAAAAACAGAAATTCTGCAACACTAAAAATCAGTTCAACCAAAGGTTTTGGAAAAACAAATTCATTGCTGTCAAAATTAAAACCGTTTTTATTCGTCTTTCGTTTATTTGCCTTGAGCGCATTAATAATTGCTTTAACGAGACCAAGAACCGTTGATGTAAGTAGCAAAACCAAAAGCACAAAAGGTCTAGATATTGTTCTTGCAACAGACGTTTCAGGAAGTATGCTTGCGAAAGATTTAAAACCAAACAGACTAGAAGCTTTAAAAGTCGTTGCGGAAAAGTTTGTAATGGAACGACCAAACGATAGAATTGGATTGGTTGTTTACGCATCAGAAGCATATACAAAAACGCCAGTAACTAGCGACAAAACCATCATTCTTGATGCAATAAAAAGTATTGCATATGACACCCGATTACAAGACGGAACAGGAATTGGAATGGGTTTGGCAACAGCCGTTAACCGATTGAAAGACAGCAAAGCCAAAAGTAGAATCGTAATTCTAATGACCGATGGTGTGAATAATGCAGGGTTTATTGAACCAGAAACTGCAACAGATATTGCCAAAAAATTTGGTATAAAAGTTTATACGATAGCTATCGGAACCAATGGCAACGCAATGTTCCCGTATGCGTTGGCACCAAATGGAGATTTTTTATATAAAATGATGCCAGTCGAGATTGACACAAAACTTTTACAAAGTATTGCTCAAAAAACTGGCGGAAAATATTTTAGAGCAACAAGCAACGACAAGTTAGAAGATATTTATGAATCAATCAATAAATTAGAAACCACCGAAATCAAAGAATTGAAATTCTATGATTATGACGAAAAATTTAGATTTTTTGCTCTTTTGGCAGGTTTGTTTTTATTGATAGAAATAATTTTAAGAAATACAATTTATAGAAGCTTTTTATAAGTTTTCAGTCTCAGTTATCAGTTATCAGAACATTGTTTGCTGAAAACTGTAATTGAAAACTGTGACTGAATACTGCGACTGAATACTGAAAATGGAGTTAGACGATAAAAAATATTTGTTCCTATTAATAATTATACCAATTTTGGTTATAATTTTTATGTACAATCAATTCTGGAAAAAGAAAAAACAACAAGAATTTGGCGATTTAGATTTAATAAAAAAATTAAGTCCAGAGAAATCAATATTCAAACCAGTAATTAAATTTATAATGATTTGTTTGGCGAT
This sequence comes from Bacteroidota bacterium, assembly GCA_031408435.1. GTDB lineage: Bacteria > Bacteroidota > Bacteroidia > Flavobacteriales > Flavobacteriaceae > Flavobacterium. The sequence goes on along the minus strand of JANNWM010000065.1, from coordinate 51,543 downwards.
TTTATGTTTAATAATTGGATTAGTCAACCCAAAAATCGGCACAAAAGTAGAAGACATAAAACGAGAAGGAATCGATATTGTATTTGCAATAGACGTTTCAAAAAGTATGCTTTGCGAAGATATTGCACCAAGTCGAATCGAAAAAAGCAAGCAATTGGCTTCGCAAATAATGGCAAGTTTGGGCGACGACCGAGTCGGAATTATTGCTTATGCTGGTTCAGCTTATCCAGTTTTGCCAATAACGACCGATTTTAATTCCGCCAAAATGATGTTGCAAACAATGAATACTGATATGCTTTCATCGGTAGGAACATCATTGACAGAAGCAATAACATTATCATCGCAATATTTCGATAAAGACAATAAAACAAGCAAGTTAATGATAATGATTACTGACGGCGAAGACCATACCGAAGGTTCAGAATCAGCAGCCGATGAAGCCAAAAAATTAGGTTTAAAAATCATAACAGTTGGTCTTGGAACCGAAAACGGTGGGCCAATTCCGTTGAAAGAAAATGGTGTTTTGCAAGGATATAAAAATGACAAACAAGGCAATCAAGTAGTTACAAAATTGAATGTTGATATCTTGAAAAAAATCGGAAAAAGCACCAATGGCGGTTATATTTCCGGGAATAATACCAAAGAAGTTGTAGAATTTGTAACCAATGAATTAAATAAAATTCAAAAAGACGAGTTTGCAAGCACGCAAATGACGAATTATCAGGCTCAATTTCAATGGTTTTTAGGAATGGCTTTTTTTCTATTATTATTAGATGTTTTCTTTTTAGAAAGAAAAACTGCTTGGGTCAAAAAAGCCGATTTGTTTAATGAAAAATAATTTTTTGTCGCAAAGACACAAAGGCTCAAAGTTTTTAATGTCTGTTGAATAAAATTAATTTAATAAATATTGCTTTGAGTCTTTGTGACTTTGTGGCAAAAACGCACACTTTATGTAGTAATGAAAAGATTTGTAAAAATAATAGTTAGTGTATTGCTGTTCATTGTTAATATGAATAGTTTTAGTCAAGAAAAGGACAAAAATTTGCCAAAAGCGAATGAAGACTTTGCGTCAAAAAACTTCGTTGAAGCTGAAGCTGGTTTTAGAATTTCAGCATCGAATACCAAAAAAGCAGTTGCTAGTTATAATTTAGGAATTGCAATTTATAAGCAAAAATCTGGTGCCGAAGCCAAATCTGCATTTGCAAAAGCGGCAACTTTATCAAAAGAACATCCAGAAAAACACAATGCTTATCACAATCTTGGAAATTCATTGATGCTTGAAAAAAAGTTTGACCAAGCTATGGAAGCTTATAAAAATGCCTTGCGTAACAATCCTGAAGACGAAGAAACAAGATACAATTTCGCATTAGCCAAAAAGAAAGACAAAGAAAATCCGAATAAAGACAAGGATAAGAAAAAAGATAAAAAAGACGATAAAAAGGACGAAAAAGACCAAGATAAAAAAGAAGATCCAAAAAAACAAGACGATAAAGCTAAACCAGAACCAAACAAAGCATCGCAAGAGCAGTTAAAAAACTTGCTCGAAGCAGTTAATAATGAAGAAAAAAAGGTACAAGCAAAAGTAAATAAAGGCAAACAAAAAGGCGAACCAGTGCAAACGGACAAAGATTGGTAGTTTTTGATATTTGATGTCAGATTTTAGATTTATGACTTATATGTCTTATATGTTAAAAAAACAAAAGTTTTTAGTTCAATAATTAATGAAAAGATTTTTAAATGTTTTTCTGTTTCTTATAAGTTTTCAAAGCGTTTTGGCTCAAGTTCAATTTGAGACAAAAGTTTCGAAAACTACACTTGGATTGAACGAAACTTTGCGTGTCGATTTTTCTATGAATGCTGATGGTGATAATTTTATTACTCCAAATTTCGAAGGATTTCGAATTGTTGGTGGACCAAGTCAACAAATAAGCCAATCTTGGATAAACGGTCGAAGTTCTTTCAACAAAGCCTATTCGTATTATTTATTGCCATTACAAAAAGGAGTTTTAACCATAAAACCCGCCACAATCGAAATAAATGGGCAACTTTATAAAACCAATCCAGTCAAAATTACAGTTACAAACGCAATTCCAAAACCACGAGATCCAAACCAACAACCACAGCTTTCGGTTGATACCGAATTGCATTTAATTGCCGATATTTCGAACTCAAATCCATATATAAACCAGCCAGTTACAGTCATTTATAAATTATATTTTAGTAATAATATTGGAATTTCGAACTTTGACGAAACCAATAAACCAAAATACAAAGATTTTTGGAGTCAAAATATCGAAATTAAAGAATTAGTTGCCGAGCAAACAACTTACAAAGGCGAACCTTATCGATCGATTGTTTTGAAAAAAGTGATTTTGTATCCACAAAAATCAGGAAAACTTGAAATTGAGCCATTGGCTTTGAATATCGATGTGCAATTACCATCTGGAAGACGCGATATATTTGGTCAAATGCAAATATTCGAAGACAGCAAAATTGTATCAGCAGGAAATAAAACATTAAACGTAAAACCATTACCAGAATCAGGAAAACCTGAAAATTTTTCTGGAGCATCGGGCAAATTTAATTTTACGGTCTTACCGTCAAAAACCAGTTTGAAACACGGCGAAAGCTTGACATTAATAGTCAAAGCTGAAGGAACCGGAAACTTGAAATTATTTTCGTTGCCAAAACCAGTTGTACCAACTGCGCTTGAAATGTACGATCCAGAACATATCGAAAATATTACGACGCCGCTTTCTGGAGATCAAGGAAGTATTTCGGATAAATATACAATTGTGCCACAATTCAAAGGTAAATATCCGATAAAACCAATCAGTTTTAGCTATTTTGATTTTGGATCTAATAGTTATAAAACTATCACATCTAAAGAAATCATGATTGATGTTATTGATGGTCCAACCGAATCTGCGGTTGCGATTAAATCTAATAATGGTAAAATCGCCAAAGCAAATAAGAATTTAGTTTTTCAGGATATTAAGTTAAAAACATCATTAACTAATATCAAAAAACGTGATTTCTTGTATTCTACAAAATTTTATATTTTAATGTTTTTGCCTTTTTTAATAATTCCGATTATTGTTTTAATTAGAAAAAGAAAAGAAGCTTCGGATAGCGACACAATAGGCAATCGATTGAAAATGAACGACAAATTGGCTAAAAAATATTTATCGCAAGCCAAAAAACAAATCAATAACAAAGAACAATTTTACGTTGCACTCGAAAAAGCAATGCACAATTTCTTGAAAGCAAAACTGAAAATCGAAACTTCAGAAATGAGCAAAATCAATATTGAAGCCTTATTATTATTGAATAATGCCACTGAAAACTCGGTTTCAGAATTCATAAATTTGACCGAAAATTGCGAAATAGCTAGATATGCACTAGCAACAAAAGCAACCATCGAACAAGATTATGAAAAAGCAGTTTTGATAATTGCCGATTTAGAAAAGCAGATTAACCACTAAGAACACTAAGGTTTCACAAGGCTAAATAAGAAAATATTAAGAAAAAACTGTGTGCTTTGTGAAACCTTTGTGAACTTTGTGGTAAAAAATATAAAAATATGACTGAAAATGAAATATCTAAAATTGTATTTGATTGTGCTTTAAAAGTTCATAGAATTTTGGGTCCAGGATTGTTAGAAAGTGCCTATGAAGAATGTTTGTTTTATGAATTAAAAAATCAAATTTAATTGTCGAAAAACAAAAAGCATTGCCGTTAATTTACGAAGATGTAAAGTTAGATATTGGTTACCGAATAGGTATTATTGTTGAAAATAAATTTATTGTTGAAATAAAATCGGTCGAAAGTTTAAACGATGTTCATTTAGCACAATTATTGATTTATTTGAAATTATCAAATTGCAAACTAGGATTATTAATAAATTTTAATGTTAAATTATTGAAAGATGGAGTCAAAAGAGTAATAAACGGACAGCTTTAATTTTAAAAACACTTAAAAAATTTTGAATTAAAAACCAATAAAAACTTAGTGAACCTAGTGAAACCTTTGTGACCTTTGTGGTTAAAAAAAATAAAATGAAAAATTTAGTTTACCTATTTATTCTAATAACACAAATTTTCTTTGCCCAAACGGGTATAGAAAACGGTAATACTTTATACCAACAAGGCAACTATCAAGAAGCTATTGATGTTTATGAAACGATTGTTTATAGAACCAAAAAGCAATCGCCAGAATTGTATTTTAATATCGCCAATTGTTATTACAAACTCAATAAAGTTGCGCCAACAATCTATAATTACGAAAAAGCTTTATTATTAAATCCGGATTTTGAAGCTGCAAAGAACAATCTTGAAATCGCCAAAAAACTACAAATTGACGATATAAAAGTTATCGAAAAAGTGGGTATTGACAAAATGATTGAAAACTTAACATCAAACTTTCATTATGACACTTGGGCTTGGATTTCAGTTTGTTTTGGATTGTTTTTCTTATTGTTTTTTAGTGGATATTATTTCTCGGAAGCTTCAATAATAAAAAGAATGCTTTTTAGCGGAATGTTGCTTGTTTTTGCTTTAATTTTAATAAGTGTTTCAGCGGCAATATTCGAGAAATCGAATTCAGAAAAAAACAAACCAGCTATAGTTTTTTCAGAAGTAGCTTCTTTATTATCATCGCCAAAAAGTGCTGGAAAAGAAATTATGAAATTGCACGAAGGTTCAAAAGTATTTGTTTTATCCAATGATAAATCATTCAAAAAAGTACAATTAACCGATGGTGTAATAGGTTGGATTAATGAAAACGCAATAAAAGAATTAAAATAATTTAAGATTATGAAAGCACTTGATGAATTTTATTTCAATCTTCAAGAGCCTAATAAAAGTTGTTTATTAGCAATACAAAAAATTATTTTAAGCCAAGATGTTAATATAACTGTCGAATGGAAATACAAATTGCCTTTTTTTTGTTTCAAAGGTAAAATGTTTTGTTATTTGTGGATTCAGAAAAAAACCAACCAACCGTATATCGGAATTGTTGAAGGAAAATATTTCGAAGAGCCAGAATTTATTCAAGAAAATCGTTCTAGAATGAAAATATTTTTATTAAATCCGAATGAAGATTTGCCGATAAAAAAAATTGCTGGAATAATCCAAAAGGCAATCAATTTATATAAAAGTAATATTGTGAAAATTTAAGTTTAAATAATTTTTTGTAAACACTATTTCACAAAATCGAAAGAAAAACTATATTTGCATTTCACAACTACAATTATGAAATACAAAAGAATACTCCTGAAATTAAGCGGCGAAGCATTAATGGGCGACCGTCAATACGGGATCGATCCTGTAAGACTTGCCGAATATGCTGACGAAATTAAACAAATTCACGAAAAAGGAATCGAAATTGCAATCGTTATTGGAGGCGGAAATATTTTTCGTGGTGTAGCTGGAGCAAGCAATGGAATGGATCGTGTTCAAGGCGATTATATGGGAATGTTAGCAACTGTAATCAACGGAATGGCATTGCAAGGCGCTCTTGAAGATAAAGGAATGTTGACCAGATTGCAGACCGCTTTAAAAATAGAAGCTATTGCTGAACCTTACATAAAACGTCGTGCGGTTCGCCATCTTGAAAAAGGTAGAATCGTAATTTTTGGTGCAGGAACCGGAAATCCGTATTTTACTACAGATACAGCAGCAGTTTTACGTGGCGTAGAAATTCATGCTGATGTAATTTTAAAGGGAACTCGTGTTGACGGAATATATACAGCCGATCCTGAAAAAGATTCTAATGCAACCAAATTTGATGAAATTTCTTTCGAAGATGTATTATCAAAGGGTTTGAATGTAATGGATACAACTGCATTTACACTGAGTCAAGAAAACAAATTACCCATTTTGGTGTTTGATATGAATAAAAAAGGCAATTTGATGAAAATTTGCAACGGAGAAAATATTGGAACAGTTGTAAAATAGTTTTAAGTTTTCAGCTTGAATAGTTCAACTAAAAACCGAAGCTAAACAATAAAAATAAAAATGGAGGAAATAGAATTTATTTTAGAAAGTACCGAAGAGGCAATGAATGGTACGGTTGCGCATTTAGAAAAGGCATTTTTAAACATTCGTGCAGGCAAAGCAAGTCCAGCAATGTTGGGTAGTGTTTTTGTTGATTATTATGGTTCGGCAACACCTCTTTCGCAAGTTTCGAAAATTAGCGTTCCCGATGCTCGAACAATTACTTTGCAACCATTCGAAAAAAATATGTTGCACACAATCGAAAAAGCAATTATGATTGCCAATATTGGGTTTAATCCGATGAATAATGGTGATGTTGTAATTATTTCGGTGCCACCATTGACCGAAGAACGTCGTAAAGATTTAGCAAAACAAGCCAAAGTCGAAGCCGAAGACGCAAAAATTGGAATTCGAAATGTGCGTAAAGATTCTAATTCGGATATTAAAAAACTAGAAAAAGACGGCACTTCTGAAGATCTTTGCAAAGATGCAGAAGATGAAGTTCAAACTTTGACCAACTCGTTTATTAAAAAAATAGATGAGTTATTAATGCACAAAGAAGCCGAAATCATGAAAGTTTAAATGGTTTTTGCATATTCAATGTTAACTTAAATGTTAATAGCATTTGAAATTCTAATAAAAACTTAAAAATCTGTCATTGTTTAACTTTGACAGATTTTTTTTGTAATTTTAACTTAAATAATAATCTTTGAATTTAGATAAACTTAAATGAACTTTTATTTATTAAATGTTTTAAATAAAAACTATTTGTTAAAACTATTTGTTTTACTAATGTTTTTTTCACATTCTATTCAAGCGCAATTCAATATTTCTGGAGTCGTAAAAGATGCAAAATCACTAAAACCATTGCCCTTTGCATCAATAAAAATTTCGCCAGATAAAGAAATTTTCACAGATATTGACGGCAAATTTGCAATATCAGATGCAAAAAAAATTGACTTTATACAAGTTTCATACATAGCACATTTAACTAGTAAATTCGAAATTGAAGATAATAATTATTATCAAATTATTTTGTTTCCAAATCAAAAAATAAACGTTGTTGACGTTGAAGCAATCAAAATTATAAACAAAGTAATTGCAAATAAAAATCAAAACAATCCTGAAAAAAGATTAAAAAATTTTAGATTTCAATCGTATAATAAACTCAAAATTAGTGCCGCTTTAGATTCATTAAAAGGCAATCTAGACACCATATTTGTTACAAAAAATAACAAAAAATATTTTTCTAAAATTGATTCGAGCGAGTATAAATTCAAAAAAATTATCGAAAAGCAACATTTATTTCAAACCGAAAAAGTTTCGGAAGTATTGTTTGCCAACAAAAAACTGAAAGAAAACGTAATCGGAATAAAAATGTCGGGTTTTAGACAACCTGTTTACGAAATTTTAGGTTTCAATTTGCAATCTTTTTCGGTTTATAATAATTTGTATGAATTGTTTCAAACAAAATATAAAAACCCAATTTCCAACGATAAAAAAAGTGATTATTCGTATAAATTATTAGACACAATTACAATCAATAATCGACCAACTTATGCTATTTATTTTAAAAATCGCAAAAAAGTTAACAAATCTGGTTTAGAAGGGTTATTGTTTGTAGATTCTGAAAATTTTGCAGTTGCAAAAGCAATAATGCGTGTAAAAAACGTAATTGATATTTCTGGAATTCACGAATATGAATACCAAGAAGAAGAGAAGTTATGGTTCCCGAAATCGCAAACTTTCATGATTAAAAAAGGTAAAAACAGCGAAGATATTAAGCTCTTTGGCGGAACATTTCAATTTGATAGTGATTTAGATGATGATAATAAAATTAGAGAAAAACATTCGTCTGATTTTGTTTATTTGTTATCAGAAACTACAAATTCTAAAATTGAATTTAATAAAATATTCAAAATCAGAAAGTCAGCAATTGCAGTTGATGTAAAAGATGATGCAGTTAATAAACCTGAAAAATTTTGGAATTTATATAGAAAAGATTCGCTAGATATTCGAAGTCAAAAAACATATCAAACACTTGACAGTCTGGTTTTAAAAAGGAAAATTGAAAAACGATTGCTTTTCGGTAAAAAGTTTATAAATGGCTTTGTACCAATTGGCTTTGTAGATATCGATTTGCGAAAATTTGTTAATTTTAATAATTACGAGGGTTTCAGGTTGTGCATTGGTGGTGTTACTAACGAAAAATTACACAAAAAATTTAGAATCGAGGGTTTCACGGCCTATGGCACAAAAGATAAAGATTTTAAATATAATTTGGGATTTGCTGGGCGTTATGGAAAATTTTCTAACACTTGGTTTGGCGGTTCTTATACTAATGATATTCAGCAAATTGCAAGTACAAGTTTCGCTATCGAAAACAAACAATTCAAGTTATTTGACACCGATTTGTTCAATTTCAGTTCATTTTATAATTATATTAAATGGCGCAGTTTTATTGAAACAAGAATAATTCCAAAAACAGAAAGCATCTGGGAAATATCTCATTCTATGATTAATCCAAAATTTAATTATTTGTATTTTGCCAATAATCAATTTTATGATTCTTATCGAATGACAACAGCTATGGTTTCTTTGCAATGGAAACCATTTAGCAAATACATTCAAACTCCAGTTGGGCGGATCGAATCGGAAGAGGGATTTCCGGTTTTTAACATTCAACTTACAAAATCGTTGCCAGGGATTATTAAAAATGATTTTAATTTTGGTAAAATTGATTTCAAAACCTCGTATGAAAGAAAATTCTTGAACGGTCAAAAAACCAATTTAATGTTTGCTTTAGGATATGCTTTTGGCGATGTACCAATAACTCATTTGTACAACAATTCTCCTAATTCTTTAAATAAAGATAAAATTATTCAAAGAATTTCGATAGAAGGAGACAACGACTTTGAAACAATGTATTTGAACGAATTTTTCTCGAATAAATATGCTTTTTTTGAATTTCGTCACGGTTTAAAAAAGTTTAATATTACCAAGAAATTTAAACCTACTTTGGTTTTTATAACCCGAATGGCAATTGGAAACATCAGCAAACCAGATCAACATTTTGGAATACAATACAAAACGCTAGACAAAGGTTATTTAGAATCGGGAATACAATTAAACCAACTTTTTAAGGGACTAGGAGTAAGCACTTTTTATAGATATGGGCCAAATAAATTACCTGATTTTGAAGATAACCTAGCAATAAGAATAAGCTATTATCTAGACTTAGGGTTTTAAAATCAAAACAGAAGGCACATTTGCTAACCAATTGCTTTCTGTTTCTAATAATTTTTTCCAACTTTCTAGACTAATTAACATTAAATCTTGTTTTGTAAGAAATTCTTTTTTCATTAATTTTTCACTTAAAACCGAAATATTATCTGGAAATTTAGCTTCTAAATTATCAAAAGTGCTTTCTAAAACGAAATTGTTTTTTGATAAATCATTAATATCCAAAATCGAAATTCTTGTGTTATTATTAAAAACCAATTTCTGAGCATAATCCATCAAGAACGAATCTTCCGAAGAAAATATAGGCACAATTACTTTATCTAAATTCTGTAAATCTTTGTCGATTAAAACACCTAATGGCATTTTGGTTTTCATGATTATATTGCGAGTTCTTTCGTCGAACGGTGAATTCTCGAACAAACCTTCTTTACCAGTAAACTTGTCAAACAATCTATCAGGGTTTATTATTCGACTTGTAAAGCCAAGTATTTTGCCCAATAACGTACCTTCGAAAATCGATTTTCCTAGTCCAACTAACAATAAATCATAATCGCCATTGTTTGCGATTTCTGCAATATTGGTTTCAATATCAACAGCAGATTTGAAAATTGTTGTTATTTTTTGTTTTAAAATTTCTGATTCTTCTAGAATTGGTTGAAATTTTTCTTGCTCGTATTCTTCGAGATTATAATTGTGTGTTTGGTCGCTCAAAGACAAATGCATTGCGGTTATTGATGTGGTTTCTTTTTGTTTTTTGACCAAACTATTAGCCAATCGCAACAGCGACTTTCCTTTTTCATTATTACCAAATGAAATTAAAATCTTAAAATAACCATCTGTAAGTTTGTCCGAATTTGAAGTTTCATTTTTAGTTTTAAACAAATAATTGATAATATCCAACGCTGGTCCAGTCATAAAAGTTGTTACCAAAGCCATAATAACCATCATTGTAAAAACCTCTGGAGTTAGAACTTTTAGGTCTAAGCCAATGTTCAAAACTACCAATTCCATTAAACCACGAGTGTTCATAAGTGCACCAATTGTTAAAGAATCGCGCCATGATTGTCCAACAAATTTTGCTGCCAAAGCACTACCAACAAATTTCCCGACTACTGCAACCACAATAATACAGCCTGTAACTTTCCATAAATAGGGGTCGTTTATTAATCCAATTTCTGTTCGTAAACCTGTGAAAACAAAAAATAATGGTAGTAATAAAATTACTGAAACATCTTCGACTTTTTCGATAATTACGTTTCGAAATTTCGATATATCGGGCATTATTACGCCAGTCATAAAAGCCCCAAAAAGAGCATGAATTCCAATAATTTCTGTTAAATACGACGATAATATTAACGTCAGAAAGAAAATTGCAACGACAGGTTTGCTTAACGTTGATTTATCGCCGTACAAATCGCCAATCCTTTTCAAGAACGGTTTTACGACAAACAAAATTACTAATACATAGAAAATTGCTGCTAAAAGAATATAAATTGCACTTACAAAACTTCCAGCTTTTACAATGGCAATAACTGCAGCTAGTAAACACCAAGCTGTTATGTCATCTGCTGCAGCACAAGTAATAACAATTGCACCTAATTTAGTTTTATGAATGCCGCGTTCCTGAACAATTCTTGCCAAAACCGGAAAAGCGGTAATGCTCATTGCGATTCCCATAAATAACGAAAATGACAAAAAAGAAACCCCAACTGGTGCAAATCGATAATATACGAAATAAGCCAAGCCAATTCCTAAAGTAAACGGAAAAACTATACTTGCGTGACTAATAACTACTGCCTCGTTGGCTCGGTTTTTTAGGATTTTCAAGTCGAGTTCCATTCCAATTACAAACATAAAAAGTATCAAACCAATTTGACTTAAAAATTGCAAATTTCCTAACGATTCTATGGGGAATAAAACTACCGAAAATTCTGGAAAATACATTTTTAGTAATGATGGTCCAAGCGCAATTCCTGCAATAATTTCACCAATTACCGACGGTTGTCCGATTTTTCTAAAAACCCAACCAAAAAATCTAGCTACAATTATTATAGTTACAATTTGTGCTAATAAAATGGCTAACGGATGGTGCAAATTGGTGTTAATTGCTGCCAAAAAATCATTCCAATGTTTGCCACTTTTTTCCGAAACAGGCAAAGTTTTTATTATTTCTAATGCTTTTCCTTTGTCGATTATCCAATACATAATTGCAGTAAATCCGCCTGTTACGAAGATATAGAAGAATGCGTTTTTATAATTTCTCATATGTTTTATTTGATATAAATTTAAAAAAATTCAATTCACTAAATTAATTAAATTCATAAAAATTAAAGTTGTTTATTTGGTGTAAATAATCCAATCATTTTAACAAAGATGAGAAAACATTTGTAGATTTTAAACTAATTATCTAAAATTTAATTTAAAGTTAAACATCAATAGCAAAGTTTGTTGTTTATTTGTCAAATTTTATAGGTTTTGATTAACTTTGCACGATTTTAAATTTTATGGAAAACAATAAAAATTTCGGTTTTTGGGAGAAACTATCAGGTCTTATTCTGAAAAATAGATTTGCGATTTTAATAACGATTTTTGCTATTACAATACTTTTAGCCATGCAATGGCGCAATTTAAGTATGAGTTATCAAGAAGCCAATTTGTTGCCAAAAGACCATATTGCCAACGTAGAATACAATCAATTTTTAGGAAAATTTGGCGAAGAAGGTAATCTAATTGTTATTGGTTTTCAAGACAAATCTTTTTTTACGCCAAAAGCCTTTTCTGCATGGAATGAGTTAATGTCTGGCATAAAATCCAACCAAGAAATTGATTTGGTAGTTTCGATTAGCGAACTAAAAACGCTTGAAAAAGATACAATCCAAGAAAATTTTCAATTAATTCCATTTTTTGATAAAAATAAAATAAAAAATGCTACTTATTTGCAACAAATAAAATCTGATTTATTCAATAATTTACCGTTCTATGAAGGTTTATTATTTAATAAAAAAACAGGTTCGATTCGATCGGCAATTTATCTAAAAAAATCAATAATCAATACTAAATTACGAGCTCCATTTATTCTGAAAAATATTGTTCCGAGAATAGAAAAATTCGAAAAACAAACAGGAATCGACCTAAAAGTTTCTGGAATGCCATACATCAGAACCATTAATTCTGAAAACATGAAAGCCGAAATCGGGCTTTTTATTGGTGCTGCATTGTTCGTAACTTCGTTAATATTTTTTTTCTTTTTTAGATCATTTCGTGCTACTTTAATTTCGGTTATGATATTGATATTCGGAGTAATTTGGTCTTTTGGAACATTGTCGTTATTTGGTTACAAAATTACAGTTTTGACTGCAATCATTCCGCCTCTTATAATAGTTATTGGTATCACAAACTGCATTTTCTTGATAAATAAATACCAACAAGAAATAAAAATGCACAAAAACCAACCCAAAGCGCTAGAAAGGGTAATCTCGAAAATTGGAGTTTCAACTTTAATGACAAACCTGACAACTGCAGCTGGTTTTGCAACTTTTATGATAACGGGCAATGATTTGTTGTATGAATTTGGATTAGTAACATCTATTAACGTAATTACAGTTTATCTTTTAACGCTTTTGGTTGTGCCAATTGTTTATAGTTTTTTGCCAATGCCAACCGAAAAACATTTGTTTCATTTAAGTAAAAATTATATTTCTAGTTTGTTAAATTGGGTTGAAAAAATTGTCGAAAACAAACGAAAATTGATTTATGTAGCCTACGGAATTTTATTTATTATTAGTATAATTGGAATTTCAAAAATGAAAGTTTCTGGAAGTTTGATTGGCGAAATGCCAAAGTCAGCCTCTTTTTTTAAAGATATTTTATTCTACGAAAATGAATTTAATGGCGTTATGCCACTAGAAATTATGATTAATACCAATCGCAAAAAAGGTGTCATGAAACTTTCAACCATAAAAAAAATGGACGAATTGCAAACCATAATCAATACAATTCCTGAACTTTCGCAACCTATGTCGATAGTCAATTTAGTAAAATATTCTAAACAAGCATTTTATAACGGAAAACCAGAATATTATGTTTTGCCAACTACTCAAGAGCAATTTTTTATACTTTCGTATGCAAAAAATGCCACTAAAAACAACAAAGATAATTTAATGAAAAGCTATGTCGATTCTACAGGTCAATACGCTAGAATTACTACTTTTATGAAAGATATTGGAACAGAAAAAATGGCACTTATTGAACAAAAATTAAGAACCGAAATCAATAAAATTTTCCCTAATGATAAATTTGAGGTTACTGTTACAGGAAAAGCATATGTTTTTCAAAAAGGAACTAGTTACTTGATAGACAATCTTATAGAGTCATTAATATTTGCAATATTCTTGATAGTTTTGCTGATGATTTATTTGTTTCGATCTTACAAAATGGTTCTAGCATCGGTATTGACTAATATTTTACCATTAATAATTACCTCAGGATTAATGGGTTATTTCGGGATTCCGTTAAAACCATCAACGATTTTGGTTTTTAGTATTGCTTTCGGGATTTCGGTTGACAACGCAATACAATTTATGGCCAAATACAAGCACGATTTAAATGAAACTAATGGTAAAATTAAGCAATCAGTTTTTAGTTCGATAAAAGAAACTGGAATTAGTACTTTTTATACATCAATAGTTTTAATTCTTGGTTTTGCAACTTTCACTTTGTCAAGTTTTAGCGGCACAATTGCACTAGGCGGCTTAATTTCGGTAACTTTATTATTTGCAATGTTTGCCAATTTATTGGTTTTGCCAGCTTTGGTTTTAACTTTCGAGAAAAAACGAATTATTAACGAAAACAACAATCATTAACAATAAAATATTTATTTAAAACTGCAAATTTTAAATAATTTTCATCTTAATATGCTCAATGTCATCTTCTAAATAAACATCACTTGTTTGAGTAAAACCATTGTTTTCATAGAATTTCTTTAAATAAAGTTGCGCTCCAATAGTTATTTGTTTTACACCAAATTTTTTTTCGATTTCTGAAATAGAATATTGCATCAAGTCATTTCCCCATTTTTTGTCACGGTAATTTTCATTAATAACTACGCGACCAATTGATGCAAATTCATAAAAATCGTTAGGTTTGAATAATCTTGTGTATGCCACAATTTTATTTTGGCAAGTGCCAAGTACATGCAAAGCAATTTGGTCTTTGTAATCTATGTCTTGAAAAACACAATTTTGTTCTACCACAAATACCTCTGATCGAAGTTGCAAAACAGCATATAGTTCATCGACAGATAAATCCGAAAAAAGCTTAGTTTGAAAAGAAATATTCATTTTTTATTTTTTTATAATTATCGATTTTATTATTGTTTCTAACTCAAACATAAAATCTCTTTTTTCTTTTGATGGTGCATAACAAAACCCTTCAAAAACAAGAATTCTGTTGTGTTGTTTGTCAATAATATTGTAATTTACAAATGGTCCCGACATAAAATCGTTGTTCATTTGCCACAATCCACGGGTTTCAAAAGCTTCGATATCGTTAATTTTTGCCTTATTGAAAACAGGACTTACTGATAAATCAGTAAGCATTTGTGTGTTTTTTGCACTTCCGTGAATGTATATTTTGCCAATAGAATCTCTTGTTTTTAAAATTTGAGATAGTTGTTTTTTTTCAGTTTTAATTTCATTTAATGGAATTTGGTAGGCTATTAGGCTTAAACTTCCTGACGAAATTTCCCTTTTAAGCCAAATAAATTTGCCTCGACGCATTACATAGTTGTAAGATTTTGGTACATCAATTGAGATTTTAAATTTAGTATTGATTTTCTTACTGTCTAATAAATTAAATTTTGTTAATTTTTGATATTCTTTTAATTCAGTTTGATTTATTCTATTAATTATTTTTGTTGAATTATTTTGAATAGTATCCAAAATTTCAATAACCGATTTTCCGGAAATATGAACAACATTTTGAGGTTTTGCAAATTCGTTTTCGATGATTTCGAATTGACTTTTTGCTTCTTTTTTTATAACAATAATGTTGCGACTATTGGTCATAAATCCTTCGAGTAGTTTTACCGGAAATTGGTTAATCGTGAACATTGGTTCTTCTTGCGGTAAACCTATAACTGGAGTTGCAAACTTATTTCTGATTGAATCACCAATTTCACCATTCCATAATTCGTTATCAATAATTATTGAAATTGTATTAATTTTTCCAGAAGTTTTAGTTTTATTTTTATTGTTTTTTTTACAACTATAAATTAATATTAAACAAAAAAACATCAATAAGAATTTTTTCATAATGATGTTTTTTTTATATTAACATTATAGTTTTTAAAAGTTTTTAAGAAGCAATTTCTAATCGTTTCAATAAATTTTTACTTAACGTATGGTGTGCATAATCTCTGTCAATATTCAATATTTTATCCTCAGAGCTTGGTAATTCGTACATAGCATCGGTTAATATTGCTTCGCATAACGAACGTAAACCACGTGCACCAAGTTTGTATTCTAGAGCTTTGTCTACAATAAAATCGAGTGCTTCGTCAGAAATTGAGAAATCAACGTCGTCCATTTTGAACAATTTTTGGTATTGTTTGATTAACGCATTTTTAGGCTCGGTTAAAATTGAACGTAAAGTTGCACGATCCAAAGGATCCATGTGTGTCAAAACGGGTAAACGACCAATAATTTCTGGAATCAATCCAAAATCTTTAATATCTTTTGGGATAATATGTTGTAATAAATTCTCTTTGTCGATATTATCGACATTTTTCGAGGTGCTATAACCCATCGCTTGACGGTTCATTCTTTTAGAGATTACTCTATCGATTCCGTCGAATGCGCCACCAGCAATAAACAAAATGTTTTGTGTATTGATTTCAACAAATTTCTGGTCTGGATGTTTTCGTCCGCCTTTTGGTGGAACATTTACTACTGTTCCTTCCAAAAGTTTCAACAAAGCTTGTTGCACACCTTCGCCAGAAACATCTCGTGTAATTGACGGATTGTCGCCTTTTCGAGCAATTTTATCGATTTCGTCTATAAAGACAATTCCTCTTTCGGCTTTTGTAACATCATAATCTGCTGCTTGAAGTAATCTGGTTAGAATACTCTCTACATCTTCACCAACGTAACCCGCTTCTGTCAAGACTGTTGCGTCAACTATTGCCAAAGGAACATCAAGCATTCGAGCGATTGTTTTGGCAACCAATGTTTTTCCTGTTCCTGTTTGTCCTACCATTATGATGTTTGACTTTTCAATTTCAACATCGTCATTTAAATCCAATTGTTGCAAACGTTTGTAATGGTTATAAACCGCTACCGACATTACTTTTTTGGTTTGGTCTTGACCAATAACGTATTGATCTAAAAAAGCGCGAATTTCTTTTGGTTTTCGCAATACTAAATTACTAACGGCTTTCGTAAGTCCGCCATTATTTTTTAGTTCTTCAACTACAATTCCGTGTGCTTGTTCAATACATTTGTCGCAAATATGCGCATCTATTCCTGCAATTAGCAAGTTAGTTTCGGGTTTTTTACGACCACAAAATGAACATTCGTATTTTTCTTTTGCCATTTTTTTTGGTATTCAGTCGCAGTTTTCAGTTTTCAGTCGCAACTGAATTGAAAATTTGACCTAAAATTTATTTTTATTAATTTTCAGAAGCAATTATTTAAAAAGTAATAGTAATCCTTGACAGAATACTGTGACTGAAACTGCGACTGAAAACTGAATACTAAATATTTCTTCTTAAAACCTCATCAATCATTCCGTATTCTTTGGCTTCGTCGGCAATCATCCAATAATCGCGTTCTGAATCTTTGTGGACTTTGTCGAATGTTTGTCCTGAATGATGCGATATTATTTTGTATAATTCGTCTTTCAATTTAAGCATTTCACGCAAGTTAATTTCCATATCGGTTGCAACGCCTTGCGCTCCGCCAGATGGTTGGTGAATCATAACTCTTGAATGCGGCAATGCTGATCGTTTTCCAGCTGCACCTGCACACAACAAAACTGCACCCATTGATGCTGCCATTCCGGTGCAAATTGTTGCTACATCTGGTTTTATGTATTGCATTGTGTCGTAAATTCCTAATCCTGCATAAACGCTTCCGCCTGGAGAATTTAGGTAAATTTGTATGTCTTTGCTTGCATCAGCGCTTTCTAGAAATAACAATTGCGCTTGGACGATATTGGCGATTTGGTCGTCTATTCCTGTTCCAAGAAATATAATTCTGTCCATCATTAATCTTGAAAATACGTCAAGTTGAGAAACATTCAATTGACGTTCTTCAATTATATATGGTGTCATATTGGTTGGTGTCATTGCTCCGACAATTTTGTCGTAATACATTGCGTTAACGCCGTGGTGTTTGGTTGCAAATTTTTGAAACTCTTTTCCGTAGTTCATATTGGTTGTAAGTTATAGGTTAACGTGTTTGATTTAAAGTTTTCTAGCCCAGATGGAAATGAAAATCTTTTTTGAGGAAATTGCTGTTTTTTCTTGAATAAAAACCAGCGGTCTCGTCTTAAAACGAGATTGGTTCTTAGAAAAAATGCAATCGTTCAAAAAAATTGTTATGAACAGCTGGATTGGCTCCTGAAATAAATTCAAGATATATTCAAATAAAATAGCGTCAAAAAATAATATTTTTTTGACGCTACAAAGATAATAATTTTATTTATCAAAATTTATTCTCCGTACATTTCTTTAACAAATTCTTGGTAAGTTACTTGTTTTTCTGTCGGATTGGCTTTTTCGATAAGCGATTGCATTAATTTGTCTTTGGTTACTTGCTCTGACAATCGTTTTACTTCGTCTTGGTTTGATAAAACTCTTGCTACGATTCCTTCAACCTCGGCATCGGTGGCGTTGGCTTGACCGAATTGCGCCATTTGTTGACGAATGTTTTTGCTTGTAAATGTTTTTAAATCTTCGAATGTGATTTTAATATCACTTTGCGCCATTGCACGACCTTCGATCATTTGGAAACGTAATCCGTTTTCTGTGCGATTGTATTCGGCAGTTGCTTCTTCGATTGATAAATTTTTATCGCCAGCGGTTTGCAACCATTTAATTAAGAAATCTTTAGGCAGGTCAAATTGTGTGTTTTTGATTAAAGAACCAATTACATCATCGGTCAGTTTTTGATCTGATGATTGTGCGAATTGCGATTCGGCATCTTCTTTTATTTTGTCTCTTAGTTCTGCCAAAGTTGCTACTTTGCCTTCTCCAAACAATTTATCGAACAATTCTTGGTTCAATTCGGCTTGGTTTACAGCATCGATAGTTTCGATTGTTACTGATAAATCGACTGCTAATGTGTGAACAATGTCGTGGTTTACTTCAAAAACGTCCATTAATTTGTGGTCGTCTGTGAATAATCCCAAAGTATTAACAGTTACTACATCGCCAACTTTTTTACCTAAAAATAAATCGGCTGTTGCTTTGTCTTTGAAAATTGACAATTCGAATGGTGTGCTTTTGTTGATTCCAGCTGTTTCGTTAACGAATGATGCCGAAATTTCGCTATCCATTGCAATAACTTCTGATGGAGAAAGTGTTCCGAATTGTTTTTGAATTCTGGTTATTTGCTCGTCGATTAATGTTTCGTCAGCAACGATTTTGTATTTGATTACATCGTTTTTTGCCTCTAAATCTACTGCGAAGAACGGTGCAAGACCAATTTCGTATTGAAAAGTTAGGTTTTCTTGTTCCCAATTAAAAATTTCTTTCTCGATAGCTATTGGCGTTCCCAAAAGGTTTAATCTTTCTGAAGTTAAATATCTTTCAAGAGCAAAATCGACTACTTTTTTTACTTCTTCTTTTTTGATTTCGCCGCCATATTGTTTGGCAACTAAATCTTTTGGCACTGCGCCTTTACGGAAACCTTTTACGGTTGCTAGTGGCATTTTTTCGTTGATTCGTTTTGTTACTTGACCTTTATAGTCTGAGTTGAAAACGTTTATTTCTATTATTTCGTGAACTGGGCTAAGTGCTATTCTTCTGATATCCATTGTGTAATTTTTCTAAAATTGGGTGCAAAAGTAAGCATTTTTTGGAATTATTGCAAATGTTTTGTAGCCACAAATTGCACAAATTTTCGAAAATTCTAGTTGTTGTGAAAATTTGACATAGATTTCACAAATTTTTGTAGTCGTAATTTATGATTTTAGGGATATAAATTTCACAGATCTACACAAAATCAAAACTTAAAATTGCTTACTTTTTTGAGTCTTCGTTGGTCAACTTGAACATAATCGATTGTGAAATAGACAATATTACACTAAAAATTAATGCAGTTACAAATCCATTGACTTTGAAGCCATCTACAAAATGATCGCAAATCATTATGATTATTGCATTGATTACTAATAGAAATAATCCAAGTGTAAAAATGGTAATTGGAAATGTAAAAAAGACCAAAATTGGTTTTACGATTGCATTTAAAATTGCTAGAACAATCGCAACTATTATCGATGATTTTATGTTTTCGACCAAAACACCATTCATATAATTGGCGATTATTAGTACCAAAACGGTTGTGATAAGAAGTCTTATTATTAGTTTCATTTTGTTTGTTTTTTTGTAAATGTATTCATTTTTTTGAATTTGCAGTAATTTTATTTAAATATTTGTAGGGCGAAAATTAAATTTAATAATTCATTAAAATAAATTTTTAATTTGACGCAACCCTTTTTGATAAATTAGCTCTACTTAGAAATAAAACGATTTGCAAGCAAATAATAACCATTTTAAAAAACTTCCTATGAAAAAATTATTACTAATTTTAGGTTTTTGTGTTTTTCAAATTACAAACGCACAAATTATTACAATTCCCGATGCCAATTTTAAAACTATTTTAACTACAACTCCAAATCACGGATATTTTTATGCAACAAATTTGGCTGGAGTAGGCATTAAAGTAGATAGTAATTCTAATAATCAAATTAGTGTTCAGGAAGCTGCAAATGTTGCGTCCTTGCAAATTTATAACGATACACCTGTCGCAAACTTGTCTGGTTTAGAGTTTTTTACTAACCTGAAATATTTAAGTGTTATTTCGTCTACTTTGACATCGTTCAATTTTCCGACACTTATAAATTTAGAATCATTAACAATAAACTATTATTTTTATGGTGGACCAATAGAATTTCAAACTTCAACTCTTAATGTTTTAAATTTAGATGGAAACGTAAATTTAAAAGCACTTTATGCGGTTGCTGGTAAGTCATCAACATTAAATTTAACTAACAATTTGAATCTAGAGGATTTATATCTATCTGCTGGTAATGTTTCAAACCTGGATCTTTCAAGCAATTTAAATTTAAAAACGCTTTATTTATCAACTGGAAATATCACAAATCTTACTCTTGCTCCAAACAATGCCAATTTAAAAGAAATAAATTTAACTGTTCAGAATTCAAATTTTAATATTTCAACTGGATCTATTTATGTTAAAAATTTAAATTGTAATTTTATTGCAAATAGTAGTGTAAATTTAAATGTATTTCCAAAATTGTTTCAACTTTACTGTATTGGTTCAGGTTTAACTTCACTAAACACAAGAAATAATGCTATGTTAGCAAGTGTTAACATAGATGGTGCAAATTTGACAAGTTTAGATTTTAGTGCCAACTTAAATCTTGAGAATTTTTCTGTTAAAAATTCTAATTTGCAATCTATTAACCTCGAGAACTTGCAGTTTGTTAGAAGTTTAAGTTTATCTCAAAATAAGTTAGTAACATTAGATTTTAGTAATTTATTTAATTTGCAAAATTTCGATGTTAATGACAATTTATTGACTCAGTTGTCAATGAAAAATGGTATTGTTGAAGATTCTTTTAGCTTGTCAGGAAATCCAAATTTACAATCAATTTGTTGCGATGCCAACGAAACTATTTATGTTCAAAATGCATGTAATTTTTTTGATTATATTAATACAAACATAACCACTAATTGTTCGGGTCTCAATTTATCTACAGAAAATTCTGAATTTACCGAAAACCGAATTTCGTTATTTCCTAATCCAACTTCAAATATTTTAAATATTGAATCTAAGTCAGTTATCGATTCAATTTCGGTTACTGATATTAATGGCAGATTTGTTGCCACTAATTTATATGATTCTAATAAAATTGATGTTCAAAATTTGCAATCGGGCATTTATTTTTTAAAAATCGCATATGATTCGCAGATTAAAATGCTTAAATTTGTTAAAGAATAATCAAAAAACTTGAACAAAAAAAAGCCATAAGATAATTTTCTTTTGGCTTTTTTGTATATGAAGTGGTTTAAACTTTTCCCATTTGCTAAAAAATTTGTATTTTGCATCCACTTTTAGCCTTTTTTGCGCTCCGTAGACCAACTATGCATCTTAAAAAAGACTTCAATTGGTTGCAAAATCCTAAATTTTCGCTTAAATGCTAAAAGTTTAAACCACTTCTAAATAAACTTAGTTCCATTAAAATCTTTATTGTTCAGATAAATAATGAAATTATGAATTTTTATAGAAAGTTTTTCATAATCAGAAACTAAAATGTTTAGTAAATCCTCTGAAATATAATCGTTATCAAAAACTCTGTATAATTGCGATTTTGTTTCACCCGCCGAACCTTTTGCAATAGACAAAAATTGTTTAAATTCTGCATTACCATTTCGTTCAAATCCTTCAGCAATATTATCCATAACAGAACCTGAAGAAACTTTTATTTGATCTTTTAATTTAAATTCTTTAATCAAGTCAGTTGTTTTTGCAATTTTAATGATTTCTTTAGATAATCGTCTAGCTTCTTTCCAAATTTCCAAATCCTCAAAATCTCTTTATGGTAGCCATACTCCTAAACCAAATTAAACAATCTTAAACTTTAAACAATTTTGAACAAAAAATTAATTCCAATTCTCTTCAAATCCATAATCTTCGAAATTGCCAGCGTCGTCGTCAAGCATATCTAAATCGTCTTCATCATAATCGTCTTCGAAATCATCGTTGTATTGCTCTGAATTCATATCGGCTTCGAAATTATTTTCTGGAGCTTCGTCAGGCATTTCGCCATGCGAGAAAATAGTTTCTGGATAGATATTACCAACAACTTGGTCTTCGATTGATGCTAATTCGACCAAAAAAGTCCACATATTTATAAAATCATAAACATATATTATTTTGGTATTTTCTTTGTCTAGAATATCCGAAAGTTGGTAATCGGACATTATTTTCATTTCGCCAATTGTGTCGCCAGTGTCAAATAACGGAATTTCGTCTTCTTGATTCCAAGTTTCGTCGCAGGTGTAAAAAGAGCCTACCTCCATACCGTCAAATCCAAACGAATTAAAAATAGCATTGTGCAAATCTTCAAGATTATCGTCTTCTAGGATAGCAATATCTCGAAAAATGTCTTCTTCGTTGTCCAGAATTACTCTAAATTTATAAACCATTTTTTTAATTTTTATAGAACTGCAAATGTAAAATTAAATTTTAGATTTTATAATTAAGAATTGTGTTTTGTTGAAAAAAATATAAAAAGCTTTTAATGTTTAATGAAATGTTAAATCAATACTACAAATACACAAAAAGTCATAATTTCGCAAAATGAAACATTTGTCTTCTTTATTAATAATATTGTTTATAACTTTTCAATTTTCAACAAGTTTTATTTATTTTGTTGATAATTTTAATAATAATAATATTGCAATAGAAATTCTAGACGAAGAAGAAGAAGATTCCAAAGAATTAAAAGAATACAAAGAATTGAAATCGGATTTTTTGCAAAACAATAAAATTTATTTTAACTTTTTGTCAGATTTAAAATCTTCTCGGCTAATTTCTTTTTATTTGATAAAAAAATACAAAGTTGCCACTTCAATAACAATTCTTCCGCCAGAAAACGTTTAAAATAGTTCACTTTCTCTCAAAATTTAACTTTGAGTCTATTTATTATTTTTAATTTTTTTAGGAATTATGTCAAAAAAAACAAATCTTTTTGCCAACCTTAATGCTGATTTTGCATCAGGATTAGTGGTTTTTTTAGTGGCTTTGCCATTGTGTTTAGGTATTGCTCTTGCAAGTGGAGCGCCATTATTTTCAGGAATCATTTCAGGTGTTATTGGCGGAATTGTAGTTGGATTACTCAGTAAATCTCATATTTCGGTATCTGGTCCAGCTGCGGGTTTAACCGCAATAGTTTTAGGAGCAATTACCGATCTTGGTGGTCCTGAATTTTTCAGCGTTTTTTTAACTGCAGTTTTTTTGGCTGGTATTATGCAACTGGTTTTAGGTTTTGCAAAGGCAGGGACCATCTCAAATTTTGTTCCTGTAAATGTTATTGAAGGAATGTTAGCTGGAATCGGAATTATTATTTTCTTAAAACAAATACCAAAAGCACTTGGTTCTGATGTTTCTGTTGGTTCGGGTTTAAAAATATTTAATGATGTTGCAGCTTCTTTTGATGATTTAAAAATTGGAGTTGTTATTGTAACCGCCGTTTCGTTAGCTATTATTTTAATATGGAATAAAATCCCAGCATTGAGCAGTATAAAATTATTGCCAGCAGCTTTAATAGCAGTTACTGTTGGAGTCTTGATTAACGAATTTATTTTCAAAGGAACTTCGTTAGAAATTACTTCAAAATATTTGGTTTCGTTGCCAGTTCCAAAATCTTTAGACGAATTTAAAGCTATTATTGTAACGCCAAATTTTGGAGCTTTTACCAATCCAAAAGTTTGGACGGTTGCTGCAACAATTGCTATTGTGGCTTCTATCGAAACATTATTATGTATTGAAGCAGCCGACCAAATGGACGCTCAAAAGCGCGAAACAGATACGAATGTAGAACTAAAAGCGCAAGGAATCGGAAATATGATAAGCGCACTTTTGGGTGGTTTGCCAATGACTTCTGTAGTTGTTCGAACTTCTGCCAACAATAATGCTGGAGCAAAATCAAAAATGTCTGCCATTATTCACGGTGTTTTATTATTGATTAGCGTTTTGACAATTCCGGTATTGCTAAACAAAATTCCGTTTGCAACTTTGGCAGCTATTTTATTATTAATAGGTTACAAATTGGCAAATCCCAAAGTATTCATACACTTTTGGAGCGAAGGAATTTATCAGTTTATACCATTTGTTGCGACTTGTTTAGCAGTAGTTTTTTTAGATTTGCTTAAAGGTGTTGCACTTGGAATGATTTTGAGTTTGCTTTTTATCTTTTTAAGAAAATATAAAAGAGGTTTTACTGTCGAAAATGTTGGATATAATGTAAAAATTCTATTCAACGAAGAAGTTTCGTTCCTTAATAAATCTGGTTTGAAATCGGCATTATCTGTTATCAAAAACGATTCGAATGTAATAATTGATGGTACAAATACAAAATACATTACTAATGATATTATAGATTTATTACACGAATTTAAATCTCAAAAATCAAAAGATCAAAATTTAAAAGTTGAACTCATCGGTTTAGAAAAAAAGCACTAAACAATGCTAATAATATATTTATCGTTTGTTTGTTTTTTTGTTTATAGTTGCTCTTTTGGTCAAAGTTCTGATGTTGGCAATTGGCTTATTTATTTTGGAAATCAAAAAATAAATTCAAAATGGAATTGGCACAACGAAGTGCAATATCGAAGTTTTAACTTTTTGGGCGATACAAATCAATTGTTATTAAGAACTGGAATTGGTTATAACCTTTTAGAAAACAACAACAACCTTTTATTAGGTTACGGATTTATTAACACTCAAAAATACACAGCAAATTCTGATGATAAAAGTAGTTCAAACGAACACAGAATCTATCAACAGTTTATAACAAAACATAAAGTAAATCGTTTGTTTTTTCAGCATCGAATCAGAAGTGAAGAACGGTTTTTGCCAAATCATTTTCAAATGCGATTGAGGTATTTTTTAGGAATGAATATTCCGATTAATAAAAAAACACTCGAAAAAAATACAATTTATCTTTCTGCTTATAATGAAATTTTCATCAACGCCGAAAAACCTTTATTCGATAGAAATAGAATTTACGCAGCATTAGGATTTCACATAAATAATTATATTAAAATAGAAGCTGGAATATTAGCGCAAACATTAGAAAAATCCAATAGAAATCAGTTTCAAATTGTAATTTTTAACAATTTACCATTTTAAAATTAAAATTAAATGAAAGCACATACACAAGAATCTCAAGCAGAAATAACGCCAAGAACAGCACTTCAATATTTAGAACAAGGCAACGATCGTTTTATAAAAAACCTTAAAGCAAACAGAAATCTTTTAGAACAAGTCAATGCCACCAGCGAAGGGCAATATCCTTTTGCAACAGTTTTAAGTTGTATTGATAGTCGCACATCGGCAGAATTGATTTTCGATCAAGGTTTGGGCGATATTTTCTCGGTTCGAATAGCAGGAAATATTGTCAATACAGATATTATTGGCAGTATGGAATTTGCCTGTAAAGTAGCAGGTTCGAAACTTATCGTTGTTTTAGGTCATACAAAATGTGGCGCTATAAAAGGCGCTTGCGACCATATCGAAATGGGGAATTTAACCGAATTATTATCAAAAATTCAACCAGCAGTTTATCAAGAAAAAACAATTGTCAATGACAGAAATTCTAAAAACGAACAATTTGTAGAAAATGTTGCCAAAATTAATGTAAAACGAAGTGTAAAAAGCATTATTGAACGTAGTAATATTCTAGAAAAAATGATTGAAGATGGCGAAATTGGAATCGTTGGTGCGATGCACAATATCGAAACTGGTAATGTAACTTTTTATAAAGATGTACAATTTATAAAAGACGATTTAAATCCAAAATTTACATTGGCTAACTTACATATGTAATTTATTTTAAGCAATTATGATGAATAAAACCTTCAATCAAGATCACGTTTTACACGAATTGAAACATTTCTTGCCAACACAAACACCGTTAAAAGATTTTATTCATCATAATTCTTTACACGCTTTTCAGGATACTAAGTTTTATGATGCGATTTTCAAATCCTCGAAAATATTTGGACATCAAGCCACAATGCCATTGTCTGATTTTAGGAAATTATACGAAATTGGTCGAATTCGCGAAGAAATTTTAGATAAAGTTATTGAAAACCGAATTGGAAAAGAGCAAATTTCGGTTTGGAAAAACAAGCTTGTTTCTAAAGATTACAATGATCATAACGAACAAAGAATTGGAATTTTAAGAGCAAACTGGAAACAAACTTATCACATTGATTTAGACAATTTGGTACAACCATTTTTGTTTAGGTTTTTGTGCAGTTATCTCGATCAAGGCATTGCAATTTGGGATTTCCCGATTGGTAACAAAGGTTTTTTAGTATCTATAAAAGAACTAGAAGCCAACAGTTATTCGAGTATTTTTAAAACCAAAAGAGCTAAAGAATTATTGTTTCAAAACGAAATTTCAATTCAAAGTTTATTGAAAATTGTTGTTGGTAACGAGTCTTATTTTGAGCAATATTTGTTCGATCAACAATTTTCACATCGAGGTTGGAGCGGGTTAGTAGCTTCGGTCGAAAAGTCTCCAGAAACATTATTAAGTCCGAAAAAAATTTCGCTTCATGATTTAATTATATTCGAGTTATTGTTAGAAATTGATAATCTTGACAATCAATTTGGTAATAATTGGAAACCGATAGCCGAAATTACAACTCAAAAACCGATTCATTTATTTGACGAAATCGAAAAAACCGAAATTCAAGAAATTTTGAAAATTTGGCAAGATGCTTTCGAATGGAGTTATTATGACGAAGTTTTAGCAGGAATTCAGCAACTAAGTATTTCAAAAAAGAAAAACGAAGTTGTCGAAAACAAATCAAAATCGTTTCAAGCAATGTTTTGTATCGATGAGCGCGAAGACATCATCAGACGACATATCGAAACGATGGACAAAGATGCCGAAACTTTTGGAACACCAGGTTTTTTCTCGGTTGAATTTTATTTTCAAGCATTTGGAGCCAAGTTTTACGACAAGTTATGTCCAGCACCAGTAACACCAAAATTCTTAATAAAAGAATATAATGTTACCGAAAAACGTGCACACGATTTATTATATACCAACAAAACGCACCAACTAACAACAGGATTTTTAAGCACCTTTGTTTTTGGCTTTTGGTCAATTTTCCGATTGATAAAAAACCTTGTTTTACCTAGCGAAAGCCCAGCAATTTCCAATGCTTTCTTGCACATGAGCAGTCAAGGAAAACTAACCGTCGAAACCGAAAATAAAACCGAAAATAACCTACAAATTGGTTTTACTATTAACGAAATGACAACTCGTGTTGCCAGTTTGCTTAACGGAATTGCATTAACCAAAAATTATGCACCTTTAGTATATGTAGTTGCTCACGGTAGTAGTTCTGCCAATAATCCGCATCATGGTGCGCACGATTGCGGTGCTTGTAGCGGTCGTCCAGGTTCTGTAAATTCTCGTGTTTTTGCCTCAATGGCAAATAATCCTAAAGTACGAATTGAACTGAAATCTCAAGGAATTGATATACCAAATGAAACGCAATTTGTTGGTGGTTTGCACGATACGGCTTCTGATGTAATTGAATTTTATGACGTTCACGATTTGAACATTATCAATGTCGAAAATCATAAAAAAAACCTTCAAACTTTCGAAAATGCTTTGGATATGAATGCCAAAGAACGTTCGCACCGATTTGCATCTATTGATACTACTCAAGATTTGAAAAAAGTACGAAAAGCAATCAAGCAACGTTCTGTTTCCTTATTTGAACCTAGACCAGAATTGGGTCACGGCACCAACACACTTTGCATTGTTGGAAAACGAAATTTAACTAAAGGTTTGTTTCTCGATCGTCGTGCTTTCTTGAATTCGTATGATTATAAAACCGATTTAGAAGGCAAATTTTTAACTGGAATAATGAAACCGCTCGGACCAGTTTGTGGCGGAATAAATCTCGAATATTATTTTTCAAGAGTCGATAATTATAAGTTAGGTGCAGGAACCAAATTGCCTCACAATGTTATGGGACTTTTTGGAGTTGCCAACAGCAGCGACGGCGATTTACGTCCAGGATTGCCTTGGCAAATGATCGAAGTTCACGATCCAGTTCGATTGATGATTATTGTAGAACATTTTCCAGAAGTGGTTTTGAAAGTCATTCAATCTGTGCCAGAAATGTACGAATGGTTTATCAATGAATGGGTTCATTTGTCGGTTATCAATCCAGAAACTGACGAAGTCCTCTATTTCAAAGAAGGAAATTTCGAAAATTACAAACCAATGACCGACAAAATTCATTTTTTCAAAGATGTTAACACACTTTTAGAAGATGCCAAAGAAATGGAAACCAATCACATTACGCACGCTACCCAAGAAAATTTACCAATTTATTTTTATAACTAATTATGGTACAGTTACTTCAGTTTTTTATATTAGCTCCATTAATTGGTTTTACTATAAGTTTGTTTTTCAGAAATCGAAATGAAAACGCAATTGCAGGAATTGCAATAACGACAATGGGATTTCAATTGGTTGGTTTGGCAATATTTATTGTCAATTGGATATTGCAAGGTTCAAATTTACTTGACATCAAACATTTTACATTTTATAAAGAAGGTAATGTTGAAATTTATATTGATTTGTTTTTTGATAAACTCACAGCCGTTTTTGCATTTGTAGGAACATTAATAACGTTTTTAGTAACAATTTTTAGTCGTTTTTATTTGCATCGAGACAGCGGATTCAAACGATTTTTCAACACTTTATTGTTGTTCTTTTTTGCTTATTGTATCGTAATTTTTTCAGGAAATTTCGAAACTTTATTTATAGGTTGGGAATTTCTTGGAATCACTTCTTTTTTATTAATCATTTTTTATCGAGATCGATATTTGCCTGTCAAAAACGGATTGAAAACAATTTCGTTGTATCGTCTTGGCGATGTTTGTTTGATTTTAGCAATGTGGATGAGCCATCATTTGTGGCACGAAAATATTACGTTTTTGAAGTTAAATAATTTAGATTTGGTTTCATTGCACATCCAAGAACACAGTTATTACACTTCTTTTATTTTGGTAATGATTGTTATTGCTTCGGCAATAAAGTCGGCTCAATTTCCGTTTTCTTCTTGGTTGCCTCGTGCAATGGAAGGGCCAACAACTTCGAGTGCAATTTTTTACGGATCATTATCGGCGCATATTGGTGTTTTTATTTTGATGCGAACTTTTCCGTATTGGGAATCTGTTTTATCTATTAAAATTTTAGTAATTTCAATTGGATTAATTACAGCAATTGTTGCTACACTAATCGCTAGAGTACAATCATCGGTCAAAACTCAAATTGCTTACGGTTCGATTGCCCAAATCGGAATTATGTTTGTAGAAGTGGCATTAGGTTGGCACATTTTAGCATTGATTCATTTCTCTGGAAATGCATTTTTGAGAACCTATCAACTTTTGGTTTCGCCTTCGGTTTTGGGTTACATGATTCACGATCAGTTTTTTAGTTATGTTCCAAAGCAATACGGAAAAGCCAATAAACTAACGAATTCAATTTATTTATTGAGTTTAAAAGAATGGAATCTCGATGCTTTTCAATTCAGATTTTTATGGTTTCCTTTCAAATGGATTGGTCGAAAGTTGAATTTTTTGAGTAGTAAAGCAGTTTTAATTTCAATAGTTATTTTTTATTTTATAGGTATATTTTGCTTTTTGAATGAAGAATTAATTCCGAAACAATTAGACGAAATTTTGCATTTATTTTTTGCATTTATAGGAATGCTTTTAATTTTGAAATCATTTGCAAAAAGAACCGATGCACTAGTAGTTTGGTTTATGATTATTGCCAGTCAATTTTATATTTTATTATCAATTGCTTTTTTGAATGATGAATATGAATTTATAGAAATTTTATTGTACACAAGCGGACTATCAATTGCCGCAATTACTGGATTTTATACGTTATACAAGTTAAAAGAAATAGAAAAAAATATAGATTTGAATGATTTTTACGGCTACAATCACGAACATCCAAAATTTGGTTTTTGGTTTTTAATTTCGTGTTTAGCATTTGTAGGATTACCATTTACACCAACATTTATTGGTGTCGATTTAATGTTTAATCACATTGAAAAAGATGAGTATTTAATTATAGCAATTACAACAATTAGTTTTTTATTCGTCGAAATTTCGGTTTTACGTATCTACGCTAGATTGTTTTTAGGGCCAAGTAAAAAACAAAATCATCCAATTGCTTATCGGTCTTCTTAAAACATTAAAACATTAAAACAGAAAAAGACATTTTTTTTGAATAGTTATTTTGCTAATGCAATTATTATATTTTTGATTTTCGAGAAATGTCTTTCGAGATTGAAATTTTTCTAGCATTTTTATTGGCAGTATTGACCATTTCTAAATAAGCTTTTTTTAAATATGGCATAAAACGATTTTAATTTTGAAAATTGATTTATTCAAAAATTTCAAGAATATTATGCAAATGATATTCGAGTTTTCCAGACAAGACGAAAGTGATTTTTTTGTATTTTTCAAATAAATTTATAAAACATTTGTCTCTTATTTTGACAAATACAAATATCCATTGTATGGTTTTGGATAATCAATGTCGTTTAGATTAAGCAAATAAAAATATGTTCCTGCTGGCAAAAGTTTGTTGTCAAGGTGCAAACCAACGTTCGAATAACCTTTGAAATCATCGATGTTATTATTGCCTTTCCAGACCAATTGTCCCCAGCGATTATAAATTTCGGTTTCGAAATCTATAAAAATATCTCGTAAGCCTGATATATAAAAGAAATCGTTTTTGTCATCGCCATTTGGTGATATTGCGTTATAAATTGTTATCGGACAACGTTTTGTAATCAATGTAAACGATGTTATATCGTAACAAAAATTGCTGTTTTCTATTCTAACAAAAATTTGTTTTGGAGTTGTTTCTGATAAATAATTACTTGAATTAAATATTAGTTTCGTGCTAGTTTTGGCTTCGTATTCGGTCGAATGGAACGTAACAATATCGGTTGTATTTATTTTCGCATTGTTAAGATAATCCGAAAAATCGAAACTTCCTGATGTTAAACCTTTATTGCAACTTTCGATATTTGGCAACAAATTAAGTTTTGGTAAATCATAATATTTTAACTTGAATGATGTTGTTTTGAAACAAATTCCGTTATCGATTCTTACAAAAATTTCTTCAGTATTTGTGTTTGGAATATAATTATTAATATTTGTAATTGCCAAAGTATTCGCATTTGCATTATCGAGATTGTTAAAAAAATTAACCGAATCGGTTGGGTTTATTTTAACCAAATTTCGATATTCAGAGAAATCGAAACTCGAGTTTTCGTTTTGTTTGCATACAAATAAATCATCGAGAATATTGTATTTTGGATTCAAAATTAAGTTTATAGAAAACGAAGTTATACTGAAACAATTGGCGTTTTCAATCCGAACATAAATAGTTTTGGTGGATTGGCTTAAAAAATAATTATTAATATTCGAAATAGGACTTAAATTATCAAAAGCGTTTTGATAAGTTTCGAAAAACTGAACAACATCTGTGGCAACGATTTTAACAATATTCGAATAATTTGTAAAATCAAAATAGGCATTGGTCAAAACATCTTGACAAACATTCAAATTAGGCAGAATATTGTATTTTGGTACAACATAAAAAGAAAAATTTTGCGAAAAAGTATTATTTGTTTCAATGATTTCTGTAACTATCTCAGAATAATCAACAACGAACTTTAAAATAAAATTACTAGGAATCGAACTAGGAATTGCAAATAAAACTTGACCCAAAATACTTCCGCCTATCGGAATAATTGTTGTTGTAAATGCAGTTCCAACCAAAATATTGTTGGCATAAATTGCAATTGGAGTATTTGCTGGCAATTCATCGGTCGAATTAAGGTTACTAACCACATAATCGGCTTTTATTTGCCGCGAATTGCAGATTTGTTGCGTGTTGTTAAAGCTAATTGTTGCATCGGGCAATTGACTGTTTAATTTAGTTATAATAACGTTAATCATTACAAAATCTTGATCAGAAGTTAGTGTTATTTCAGCTGAAGAATCGCCAATATTAATGTTGTTTTGAATGTCATAAATATCTAAATCCATATTGAACAATTGGTCGGAACCAGTTACAGTATTTGTGCCGTTAAATGCATTGTTTGCTGGGTTCAATGTATTATTTAGAATGTTTCCGTTAATTCGTAAAGTTTCGTTTTCTTGAATATTTTTATCGCCTTCCCAGGCTACAAAACCAATTTTCGCACCAATATTGTCAATAACGTTAAGGCTGTTTAATGTAATGTTTAAAATTGTAGGGACACTTTGTAAACCATCGTAAATATTGAGTTGATTGAGTTGTAAAAGGCTATTTTTATACACAACAACAATTGCCCAGCCACCAAAATTTCCGCCTCGATTACAATAAGGTGCAATTACATTAGATAAATCGAAATCTGACAATGTATAATCGCCATTCCCGAAAATTTGAACTAAATTAGTAATGTCTTTAAATGCGCTAAAACAAGGAAGGTTGGCAGAATTTATAATCGAAAATTTTCGATCAGGAACAATTTCTTCATTATTAAGTTTTACATTAAAATCGCCTGTGCCAGAACCAGCCCAATAAAGATAAGCTTTTTCTAAAACATTATCAGCATTTAAATTTAAATTAGCCGAAGAACTTGTTAAAATTTCACATGGCGGTCTTGGCAAACCTTCAATGTTATTATTTTCTATTTTATTTAATGTGTTGCCAATAAAAGTAAAATCGTATTGACCATTGAATTGTTTAAATAATGAAACATTTTGACTAAAAATGCCATTAGTAATTGTCCAAAAAATAATAAAAATTAAATATTTGAGTTTTTTAATCAAAATAGTAAATTGAATTTATAATAAAATTAGTGTTTTATTTTATAAAATCTAATTTTTATGAAATAAATGTTTAATTTTCCGAAAATTATAAAATTGCAACTGAAGATTTACGAAATATTAAAATATTCTAGCGAAAATGCCAAGCAATGGAATGCTTTTGTTAGCAATTCTAAAAACGGTACTTTTTTGCATAATCGCAATTTTATGGATTATCATTCAGATAGATTCAATGATTTTTCTTTGATTATTTTAGATAATGGAAAGTGGGTTGCAATTTTGCCAGCTAATATTTCAAAAAACGAAGTTCATTCGCACCAAGGTTTGACTTATGGCGGTTTAGTATATGACGAAAAGCTGAAACTTGAATCAGTTATTTTAGTTTTACAAACAATTTTAAAGTTTTTGAATAATGAAAAAATCAAAAAATTACATTTCAAAACCATTCCAGCAATTTATCATAAAAAACCAGCCGAAGAGATAAATTATGCGCTTTTTTTAGCCAATGCCAAACTGGTTCGTCGTGATGGCTTATCGGTTTTAGATTTGCAACAAACCAACGAATTGTCTAAACTTCGTAAACGAAATATCAATAAAATCAGGGCAGAAAACGATTTGTCGGTTGTTTGGAATAAAACATTCAAACCTTTTTGGGAAACTATTTTATCGCCAAATCTTGAAAAAAAATTCAATACAAAACCAGTTCATTCGCTTGTCGAAATCGAAAAATTATTCAAATATTTCCCTGAAAATATTCACCAATTTGATTTGTATAAAAACAATGAAATAATTTGTGGCACAACCATTTTCGAGACCGAAACTGCCGTTCACGCTCAATATATTGCGGGCAACGAGGGATTGGATTATTTATTTAACCATTTAATAAACAATCATTTTGAACATAAAAAGTTTTTTGATTTTGGCATTTCTAACGAACAACAAGGTCGAAAATTAAACGTGGGTTTGTCTAATTTTAAACAAAGTTTTGGTGCAAGTACAATTGTTCATGATTGTTATGAAATCGAAACCAAAAATCATGTTTTATTGAATGATTTTTTAATATAATAAATTTTGAATTCCTTAAAAAAAATATACCAATCTAGTATTTTCAAAATCACTTCGTTGAATAGCTTGAGTGTTGTTATAAAAATCGCAATTGGATTAATAACATCTAAACTTTTAGCGGTTTTTGTTGGTCCAAGCGGTATGGCTTTGGTCGGAAATCTAAGAAATTTTATGACAAGTTTAGAAAACGTTTCTACATTGGGTTTTCAATCAGGAATTGTAAAATATGTAGCCGAAAACGACAAAAATAAATCAGAATTAAGCAAAATTATTACAACAGTTTTTATTAGTTTATTGTTATTTTCGTTAATTTTAAGTGCTGTTTTATTTTTGTTTTCAGATTTTTTCAATCAATATATTTTCGATAGCAATGCAAGTTATTCAATTATCATAAAATCGATTGCTTTGGTATTGCCGTTTTATGCAATGTCAATATTTTTTTTATCGGTCATTAATGGATTTGGAAAATTCAAAAACGTTATTTTGACCAACATTTTAGGCAATATTATTGGTTTGGTTGTTTCGTTAATTTTAATTTATAAATACCAAACATTTGGTGCATTATTATCGATTGTTCTTACACCAAGTTTATTATTTGTTGTTACATTTTATTATTTAAATCAAGAAATTTCGGTTTTTAATAACATTAATATCAAAAATTTCGATTTCAGAATTCTCAAAAATTTATCTTCTTATTCGATAATGGCATTGGTTACAGCAGTTTTTGGACCAATTGTTTTTTTGGCAATTCGTAAAAATATAATTTTAAATCTAGGAATAAACCAAGCTGGTTTTTGGGAAACAATTTCAAGAATTTCGACTTATTACATGATGTTTGTTACAACAATTTTATCGGTATATTTTTTGCCAAGGTTAATAAAAGCTGATTCTAAACAAGAAACCAAATTGGTTTTCTGGGATTATTTTAAATACATTTTGTTGGTTTTTGTTTTCGGAATAATTATCATTTATTTTTTAAGATTTCAGATAATAAAAATATTGTTTACTAATGAATTTTTGCCCGTAACCGATCTGTTTTTCTGGCAATTAATTGGCGACGTTTTTAAAGTGGCATCGTTAATTTTAGGATTTCAGTTATTAGCCAAAAAAATGACAGTTGCATTTATAATATCAGAAATCTTGTCGTTGATAATTTTGTATTTCACGAGTATTTATTTTCTAAAAATTTTCGGAATCGAAGGAATTGTTATTGCTCAGGCATTAGACAATTTTTTGTATTTGTTAATTCTGGCAATTTATTTTAGAAAAAGTTTATTTTAATTATGAACAAACAAATTTTTCCAGCATTAACAGGTTTTAGAGCAATTGCTGCCTACATGGTTTTTTTGTACCATCTAATTTCGTTTAGAGAAAATGTTTTTTCGCCAGAATTATTTGATTTATTTAATGAATTTCATGTTGGAGTAACCATGTTTTTTGTCTTGAGTGGCTTTTTAATTACTCACCGATATTACGGTACCAAAGATTTTAATTTTAGAGATTACATCAAGAATAGATTTGCTAGAATTTATCCGATGTATTTTATTTTGACAACAGCAACATTGATTTTTTTTGCAGTTTTCGATAATGACTTTAACAAAACAACTTTAAAAGTATATTTACTTAGCATTACATTTTTAAGAAGTTTTTTTAAAGACTATATCTTTGCCGGAATTGGTCAAGGTTGGACTTTGACCGTCGAAGAAATGTTTTATTTTTCGGCACCGTTTTTATTCTTTTTAGTAAAACGAAACAAATTTTATTTATTTATTATTCCTTTAATAATGATAAGTTTAGGATTGTTATTAGAAAGTTTTTTTGGACCTTTAAATATTTATGGGTTTTTAAAATCCGAAACTTTTATTATAGATTTTACTTATTTTGGTCGAATAACTGAGTTTGTAATCGGAATTGGGTTATCATTATTTTATAATGAATATAATAATAAACTTAGAACAAAATATGTAACATTAATAGGTTTATTGTCCACATTTAGCTTTATTTTTTTAATGTCAAAAATAAATACTGGAGATGGCTCAGAAATAGGAATTACATCTTATTGGGGAAAACTAATCAACAATTTATTGATGCCATTGTTTGGAATTGCGCCTTTATATTGGGGTTTAATGACCGAAAAAACTTTTTTATCAAGAATTCTTAGCACTAAATTGGCATTGCTTTTGGGTTCGAGTTCCTATATTTTTTATTTGATTCATGTCGGAATGTTTTCAAGAATTTTTTTGCTAATTACAAACAATTTATTTTTGGTTTTCATATTTTTAAATATTGTCTCGATAATAATGTATAAATTTTTAGAAACTCCTTTAAATCGTTTTTTTAGAAAGTTGTAACATTTCTAAATCGCCTTTACCAGATCCATAAACGTATATATTTTCGAAATTATCCAGATTAATACTTGCTTTTATTCTGTTTACCTTTTCTTTACCAAAACAATTTTTTGTAGCAAAATTTCCAGTTATTTTTCCGTCGATTATTTCTAATTCTGTTCCTAATACTTTTACATTAAATTTAGCACTCCAAGGCAAAATCCAATCTGGAATTGAGGCTGTTACAATATAAATTTTATCTTTTGATTTTATATGATTTTTAAAATTTTCTAAAATTTTTAAATCTAAGTTTTTTTCAATTTCATACAAGCTAAAATCTTTTGCAATGACTTTAAAATGTTTGTATTTGCAATTTTTAAAAAAATATTTGAAGTATTTAATCTTTACCTTTTCATTTGATAATATTCCTAATTTCATCAAAACCAAATAAGGCGATAGTAAAATCATTCCAAAATAAAAAGTAATATTTCCACGGCTGTATTTTGTAAATTCAAGCAGACTATCTTTATTATACAAAGTTCCATCAAAGTCAAACAAGGCAAGGTTTTTCATTGGTTTATTTATTAAAATACAATAAAAAACTCATTAATAAAAACCAACCAAAAATGGTTATTTGAATGAATCTGTCTTTTAAAACAATTTTCGTTGGCGATGATGTGTTTTGGTCAACCAAAGCTAGTTTTAAATATCTGAATATACCATTTATTACAAAAATAACCGATATATACAACAAATTAGAATTATAATGAAGTCGATTTTCTGGTGATATACAATAAAATATATAGCAAACAATAATTATAGATGATAAAATTGCAAGAACCGAATCAATAAATTGTAAGTTATAACCATTGATGTTTTTGCGAACTTCGTAACCATTATTTGATAAAACTACTTCGGTTCTACGTTTTGCAATCGCTAGAAATAAAGCCAAAAGATAAGTAATTAGCAAAATCCAAATCGATGGAATTATTAATGTTACTGCTGTTCCAGCTAGTATTCTAAGTACAAATCCAATAGAAATAATATTAATATCAAGAATTGCAATATGTTTTAACCATTTTGAATAAAAAATATTTAAAATAACATAGGTAACAACTACAAATAAAAGGTTTTGATTGACAAAAAATGAAATTGCTAGGCTTGATAAAAGCAAAAAAATCATAAATAAATAGGCTGTATTTATTTCAATTTCTCCTGCAGCTATTGGTCTTTTAATTTTTTCTGGATGCAATTTGTCTTCATTGACATCTTGTATATCATTAAAAATATAAATTGAACTTGATGCCAAACAAAAACAAACAAAAGCAAACAATACATTTGTTGCCATCGCTAAATTAAGAAATTCTTTACCAAAAAAAAGCGGGGCAAATACGAATAAATTTTTAATGTATTGTTCAATTCTTATTAACCGTAAATATTTATTCATTTGATTTTATTCCGTTGTAAATAATAAAATAATTAGTTTCATCGATTTTTTTGAGTTTTTTGTAAATATACAAACCTACTTTGCTAAAATCCTCTAATTTTTCATTTGGTGCATCTTTTTTAGTTAAAAATGATTTTTCTAAAAAAACATAATTATTTTTATTTGATGATAATTTTATAAACAAATCGAATTGACGATTTATTTCGGTGTTAATTATCCAATCTCCGGGTAATTTGCTTTGATTGTTAAATAAATAATTTGCCAATGGTAAACTCGGAGCAACAATATAGTTTTTGCCATATTTTGCAATTAATTGTTTTAATTCAATGTGCTTTTCGAAATTTTGCTTATTTGTTTTAATAAATTTTAATTTTGGCGAAACTGGTTCCAAAGAATAACAAAGTTCATTAATTTTACTTTCTCGATAAGGTTTAATATTATAACCAAATGCACAAACGCAAAACGGCAAACAAATCCAAAAATAATATTTTGAATTTATTTGAAAACCATCGAATATTAAAACTATGAAGCTCAAAAATATTCCACTAAAAAACAAAATCGGATAAGGATAACCCAAACTTATTGTTGTTGACCAACTTATTGCTAACAAAACAATAATCGGTGACAAAAATTGAAATGTTTTCTTTTTATAAAATAAACTATACAAAACTAAAAAAACACAAGCGTTAAAAGCAAAAATTGTAGCAATTTTAATGTCTAATATAAAATATACCACAACAAAAAATGAAATATAAACAACTGAAATACCTTTTAATAAAGGTAAAACCGAAACGAATTTTTGTTTGAAATACATCAAATAATAAACAATCCCAATAAATATAATTCCAATAAAGAAAGTTGCATTTTTTATTGAAAGAAACATAAAGTTATGTATTCCAGAATAATACAATTGATATAAAGTTGTTTCGCCCGTTGTTTGTTTCAGGAAATTCTCTAATGATAAATACTTATAAATCAAGCCAAAAATAATTGTTAAACAAATCAAGATTTGAATCGAAAACAAAATTACTTTCTTGAAATTATATTGAGTAAATATTAAAAAGATGAAAAAAACTGGAACTAAATAGAATGATTGTTTGCAAAATGCAGACAAAACACTAAAAAAAGCAATTGTTAAAAACCATAAAAAATGTTGTTTTTCTTTTTTTGAAATCATCCAAAAAGCAATAGAAACAAACAAAAGTGAATCAGTAGTAGGCCAAGGACAAGCTATAAAATTATGAATTGAAATAACATAACAAACAATCATAATTGCCCATTTGTCAATTTTTAATTTATTTAAATCATAAAAATTATTGAATCCAGAAACTGTAAAAAACACTTGAAAAGCAAAAAATAAATAATTTAAAATCCTGAAAAAATAAAACTGCCCAATTTCTGGCAAAATTTTCATAAAAAAAGCATGAAAGTATATAGAAACTGGAGGGAATTTATAAATAAAATCTTTGTAAGCATCTTGACCACTAACTATTCGCCAGGAAAAACTCGATAAATATCCAGTATCAAAATTCTCTAAACCAAACTGAGAAATTATTAAAGCATAAAATAAAACTACACAAAAAAAGATGATTTTATAGTTTACTGATTTCATTTGATTTTAAAAAATTATTCTCTGTCAAAAATAGCATTCCAAATCAATAAAACAAAACATCAATAAAAATTAACAACTCACAAAAATTCCCAAAATTTCAATCCAATAATTTTTTCTGCGTACATTTGCATTTATTAAAAATTTTAGAAAATGAAACGTGTTGTAGTTGGGCTTTCTGGTGGTGTCGATTCTAGCGTAGCAGCCTATTTGTTGCAACAACAAGGCTATGAAGTTATTGGGCTTTTTATGAAAAACTGGCACGACGACACGGTAACAATTTCGAACGAATGCCCGTGGCTCGAAGACAGCAACGATGCACTTTTGGTAGCCGAAAAACTCGGAATTCCGTTTCAAACAGTCGATTTAAGCGAACAATACAAAGAAAAAATTGTCGATTACATGTTCGACGAATACGAAAAAGGTCGAACACCAAACCCTGATGTTTTGTGCAATCGAGAAATAAAATTTGATGTTTTCATGAAAATTGCGCTCCAACTCGGAGCAAATTTTGTAGCAACTGGTCATTATTGCCGAAAAGGCAAAATTGAAGTCGATGGAAAACCAGTCTATCAATTATTGACTGGTAAAGACGACAATAAAGACCAATCTTATTTTTTGTGTCAGTTGTCGCAAGAACAATTGTCTAAATCTTTGTTCCCAATTGGCGAATTGACAAAACCCGAAGTTCGAGAAATCGCGGCTAAACTCGATTTAATTACCGCCGATAAAAAAGATTCTCAAGGTTTGTGTTTTATTGGCAAAGTAAGATTGCCAGAATTTTTACAACAAAAATTGCAACCTAAAGAAGGCATAATTATCGAAATAGATAATGATGATGTTGTTTACAATCAGGTCTTTACAACATTCGATTCGATCGAAGAAAAACTAAAATTCGAATCTAAAAACATAGATTATAACGAATCGATGGGCAAAATTGTTGGCAAACACCAAGGTGCTCACTATTTCACCAACGGCCAACGAAAAGGTTTGAACGTTGGCGGCACCAAAGAAGGATTATTTGTTCTGCAAACCAACGTTTTAACCAACACAATTTACACTGGTCAAGGCGCAAACCACAACGGATTATTTAAAAAATGTTTGTATATTAGCAATTCAGAATTGCATTTTATTCGTCAAGATTTAGCATTAAAATCTGGAGAAACAATACAAGTTATGGCAAGAATTCGTTACCGTCAACCATTGCAAATAGCAACATTACACCAGTTCGAAAACGGAATGTTTGTAGAGTTTCAAGAACCACAATCGGCAATTACCGAAGGTCAATTTGTAGCTTTTTATGTTGATGATGAACTAATTGGTTCTGGAGTTATATCTTAGATATCAGAATTTTAGACAAAAGACTTTTAGACGAAAGACTTAAAAAAAATAAACTTTTATAAATTCAAATTTAATTATCATGAAAAATATACTTATTTATCTTTTGTTAATAACCAGTATATCAAGTTTTTCGCAACAACAAGATGCTATTGTTTATTTTAACAGCAAACCCAATTCGGCAGCATTTTTTGCAAATCCTAATATAGAACTTTCTGCTCGTTCATTAGCCCGACGAACAACTCAAAATATTCCATTATTATTAAACGATGCACCAATAAATCAGCAATTTATAAACGATATTGTAGCTTCAAACGGCATAACTGTTCTTGCAAAATCTAAATGGTTAAATTGTGTTTATGTTCGTGGTTTACAGTTTGATATTTCGGCTTTAAGGAATTTGTCATTTGTCCAAAACGTTAAGTTTTTAGACGCATCAATTAACAACAGATCTAAAAATCCAATAGAAGAAAAATTCGTAAAATCGAAACCAATTGTAAATACAAACTCAGTACAAAAACCAAATTCTGTTTTTAATTACGGCAATTCTTTCAATCAAATTCATCAAATGAATGGCGATATTTTGCACCAACAAAACTTTACTGGAACAGGAATGGTTATTGCAGTTCTTGATTCAGGTTTCCCAGGAGTTGACACTGCCCAACCTTTCCAAAGATTGATTATTAACAATCAAATTTTGGGCGGTTATGATTTTGTTAACGACAACAACGATTATTTTTCAGGAGATTCTCACGGAACCTCTGTTTTGTCTTGCATGGGCGGTTATACTGATGGTAAACTTGTTGGTACTGCGCCCGATGCAAAATATTATTTGTACCAAACCGAAGACAACGAATCTGATACACCATACAACGAAAATCCTGTCGAAGAAGCAAATTGGGTCGAAGCAGCCGAAGAAGCCGATAGAGTAGGAGCAGACGTAATCACGTCGTCGTTGGGTTATTTTGGTTACGAAAACACAAGTTATAGTCATACTTATTCAGATATGATTGGCGATAAAAACTTCGCAAGTAAAGGTTTGAATATTGCATTTTCTAAAGGAATTATTTGTGTAGTATCGGCAGGAAATGCAGGAGGAAGCTCAGAACCACATGTGGGAATTCCAGCCGAAGCCAATAAAGCCCTAGCAATTGGATCAGTTCAAGCCAACAGAAATCGTTCTGGATTCAGTTCAATTGGACCAAGTTTCGATGGGCGAATTAAACCCGATTTAATGGCTCAAGGCTCAAGTTCAGTATTGTCAGATACCGACGGAAACATCACAACGGCAGACGGAACTTCGTTTGCAGGACCAATTTTCGCAGGAATGATTACCAGTTTTTGGCAAGCAGTTCCCACATTGACCAACCAACAAGTTGTTGATTTAGTACGACAATCGGCAGATAATTTTGCAACACCAAACAACCAATATGGTTACGGAATTCCAGATTTTCAATTGGCTTTAAGCAATGCAAATTTATCATCAGAAAGTTTTTTAGAAAACCAAAAAATGTTTACAATTGCACCAAATCCGACCAATAATTCAATAGAAATTTCGTTTCCAAACAATTTCGATAGTGCAAAAATTTCTTTATTTAATATTTTAGGTCAAAACGTTTATAGCAACAAAATTACCAATTCAAACTCTAAATTGTCTTTAACAGATTTAAATTCAGGTATATATTTGTACAAAATAGAAACCGAAAATTATTCTCAATCAGGTAAAATCATTAAGAATTAATTACTTTTTTAGAAGAACAACATTTTTATTTATCACAAAACTTGTCCCGCTATTTGCAGTAGTTTTTGCCCCGAACCACGGGCCAAAAAGCTACTTGCGACTATCGGGTCTAATTAATAAATTTTTTTTCTAAAAACTTTTACTAATTTTTAAAAATAATTAATATTTTCACAATTAGTATCAAATAATTTGTAAATTTTAAATCATCAAATTCGTGTCAGAAAATAAAAATTCTGTGTAAATTTGCATAAAATTCTCATAAATTAAATGAATAAAATCACAAAACTTTTCAAAATAAAATACCCAATAATTCAAGGTGGAATGATTTGGAATTCTGGCTACAAACTTGCATCTGCAGTCAGTAATTCTGGCGGTTTGGGTCTTATTGGTGCAGGCTCAATGTATCCAGAAGTTTTGCGAGAACACATTCAGAAATGCAAGTTGGCGACCAATAAACCATTTGGAGTCAACGTACCAATGTTGTATCCAAACATCGATGAAATAATGCAAATTATTGTCGAAGAAGGCGTCAAAATTGTTTTTACATCAGCTGGAAATCCAAAAACTTGGACAAAATTCCTTAAAGACAATAATATAACCGTAGTACACGTTGTTAGCAGCAGCAAGTTTGCATTAAAAGCACAAGATGCTGGTGTCGATGCAGTTGTAGCCGAAGGTTTCGAAGCTGGTGGTCACAATGGTCGTGAAGAAACTACAACACTAACCTTGATTCCAATGGTCAAAGAGCAAATAAATATTCCGTTAATTGCAGCTGGCGGAATAGCCTCTGGAAAAGCAATGTTAGCAGCAATGACACTTGGCGCAGATGGGGTGCAATTAGGTTCTAGATTTGCAGCAAGTTTAGAAAGTTCGGCACACGAAAATTTTAAACAAACAATTCTAGAAACCAACGAAGGCGATACTATTTTGACATTAAAAGAGTTAGCACCAGTAAGATTGATCAAAAATAAGTTCTATAATGACATCAAAGATTTATATGATAATTGCCCAACCAAAGAAGATTTAGAAAATTTATTAGGAAAACGCCGTTCTAAACGTGGCATGTTCGAAGGCGATTTAATCGAAGGCGAACTCGAAATAGGGCAAATTGCTGGATTGATTCACGAAATTCTTCCAGTCGAAAAAATATTTCAAAATCTCATTCAAGAATTTGAAACAGCCAAAGTAACAATGTCTAAAATCGAATTTTAAAACATAAAAATGAATTTAAAAAACACAATTCTAGTTATTTTATTTATTATTGGATTGCAATCTTTTAGCCAAGTTTACAGATTCAAAACTACGTCTCTTAGTGTTACGTCTAAATTTAAAAATGGAAATTGGGATAAATGGTCTGATGCAAAAGATGTAAATTTAGTCGTTTCGCTGGACACTTCTAAAAATAGATTAATTG
Organism: Bacteroidota bacterium; assembly: GCA_031408435.1. Taxonomy (GTDB): domain Bacteria; phylum Bacteroidota; class Bacteroidia; order Flavobacteriales; family Flavobacteriaceae; genus Flavobacterium. The sequence goes on along the minus strand of JANNWM010000065.1, from coordinate 7,454 downwards.
TTTATTCAGAGATTTTGCAATTGTTCGAAATTTTGGAATATGCAGACGAAGTTGAAAACGAAAAAGACAAAACACTAACGTTTGTTTGCAAAAATAACGACAAAGAAAATTGTACAATATCAATAATTACTCGAAAAAACCAAGGAAATAGATTGCAGTTATATATAGTTTATGATGACAATATGTTGAATTACAACATTGAAAACTTAAAAGAATAAAAAAACCATTTTAAAATCATGATCTAAAATGGTTTCTTTTTTAAAATTTATTTTCAACTTCGGCGGCTTTTAACATCAAATAATGCAAATCGGTATTTTTCATAAAAGGTTTTAACATTTCACTGCCTGGGCCAAACATTGCTAACTCGACATGATCAGCAGTATGTTCCATTGAAATCCAGCCAACCGATGTGTTTTTGGTTTGCATTTCTGATAATTCTTTGTAAGGCAATTTTTTATAATTATACAAACCTTCTTCGACTTTAATTCCAGTATAATATCCCATTAATGTTTTAGCATCTTCTTCCGAAATTGCTTTTCCGTTACCGAATTCTATAATTTCTCGTATTTGCGAGACCGATGTGTCGTTATGAATAGAGTTTAATATCCGTTCATTCGAATATTTATAATTGTGCAGACTATCAAAATTTTTGTCAGCATTTTTGCCGTATATAATTCCTGGATTACCGTTTCCGTGGTCGGTTGTTATAATTACAAGAGTCTCTTTATCTTTTGAGGCAAAATCTATTGCAACTTTTATAGCATCGTCAAAAGCAACTTGGTCGTAAAGCAAACCGCCAACATCGTTAGAGTGTGCAGCCCAATCTACTTTTCCACCTTCTACTTGAAGCACAAATCCTTTAGGATTATCTTTCATTTTATCGATTGCTTTTTGCGTCATTTCTGCAAGACTTGGAAACGATTTTTTTAAAGAATCATCGGTTTGTCTGTCTAATTCGAATGGCAAAGCTTCTTCAAGACCAAAAATTCCCAAAATAGGTTTTATGTTATTTGCAGTTAACATTTCTTCTTTGGTTTTCACTATTTGATAACCTTTTTTCTGAAAATCAGCAAACAAATCGCGTTTGTCTGTTCTTTTAGATGTATCGAAATATTCAAAACCACCACCCAACATTACATCAAAATTAATATCAAGATATTTTTCTGCAATTTCAGGTTGACCTTTTCTAGATTTGCTATTTACACAAAAACCCGACGGTGTTGCATGAGTAATTGGAACAGTTGTTACGCAACCCGCCATTTTGCCTACTTTCTTGAATTTTTGCCAAATTGGTAAATATTCTTCACCATTAACGCCTACGCAAATTGAACCATTGTTAACTTTAAAACCAGAACCCCAAGCCGAACTTCCTGCTGCCGAATCGGTTACTATAGAACTTGCAGAAGATGTATCCATTAAAGCTCTCGAAACTAAATTGTCTTTGTACAATTGAATCCAGTTAGAACTTCGACCAAATTTGCGATTTACATATAAATCTGCTATGTTCAAAGTTCCAGAACTCATACCGTCGCTAACTAAAAATATAATATTTTTGGCTTTTTTATTTTTTTTTAAAGTATCAAAATCAAGTTCATGAGCTGTGCCTAGAAATGGATTTAATATTGTTGACCCAATCGCTGCGAGCGAACCATTTCTAAAAAATTTTCTTCTGTCCATTTATTTTCTTTATGGTTACAAATTTAATAAATTGAATTTTAAATTGATTTAGATTTAGATTAAATAATTGTTTTTTTAATAAGAAGTGGTTTAAACTTTTTTGATTGAAGCGAAAAATTAAGATTTTTGTTTCAGATTTTGGATTTTTTTATTGGATAGCATCGCTATCGAATAAAAAAAATCTGAAATATGGGGCAAAAAGACAATTTTGCAGCCAATTAAAAAAAGTTTAAACCACTTCTAAATGTTTATTCAAAATGAATCTTAAAAAAAGGAAAATTTAAATTCTATTTATTAAAATTATTTTTCAAACTCTCGCATATTTTCCACTTTTTTATTGGCAAGAAATCCAGTAATATCCTCGAAATGTTCTACAACTCGCTTGTTAGTGAATTCATAAACTTTATGCGCTAATCCGTCAAGAAAATCTCGATCATGCGAAACAAGAATTAAAGTTCCGTCAAAATCACGCAAAGCATCTTTAATAATGTCTTTGGTTTTCATATCTAAATGATTCGAAGGTTCATCTAGAATCAAGAAATTTACAGGTTCAAGAAGTAATTTTATCATTGCCAATCGGGTTTTTTCGCCACCCGAAAGCACTTTTACTTTTTTGGTAACATCGTCACCATGAAACATAAATGCTCCCAAAATATCTTTGATTTTTGTTCGAACATCGCCAACTGCAATATCGTCAATCGTTTCGAAAATCGTAGCGTTCTCATCGAGTAACGAAGCTTGATTTTGAGCAAAATAACCAATCATTGCATTATGACCAACTTCGACCGAACCCGAATTGATTTCTATTTGTTTCATAATGGCTTTGATCATAGTCGATTTTCCTTCGCCATTTTTACCAACAAATGCAACTTTCTCACCACGCTCGATAACAATATTTGCATCTTTAAAAATTACATTATCGCCATAAGATTTATGCAAATCTTTCACAATAACAGGATATTGTCCAGAGCGAATTGATGGCGGAAATTTCAATTTCAATGCCGATGTATCAACCTCATCAACCTGAACAATTACTAGTTTTTCGAGCATTTTCACCCGCGATTGTACTGCATCCGTTTTAGAAAAAGTACCTTTGAAACGGTCAATAAAAGTTCTGTTATCGGCGATCATTCGTTGTTGTTCATCATAAGCCTTTTGTTGGTGCATTCTGCGGTCTTTTCGCAACTCAAGATAATGAGTATATTTGGCTTTGTAGTCATAAATTCGTCCCATTGTAACCTCGATTGTTCGATTGGTAATATTATCGACAAATGTTTTATCGTGCGAAATTACTACAACAGCTTTGGCAGAATTAATCAAGAAATCTTCTAACCATTGAATGCTTTCGATATCCATATGATTGGTTGGTTCATCAAGTAGAATTAAATCTGGTTTTTGCAAAAGAATTTTTGCTAACTCGATTCTCATTCTCCAACCTCCAGAAAATTCAGATGTTTGACGGTCAAAATCTTCACGTATGAACCCTAAACCAGTCAAAATTTTCTCGACTTCGGCTTCGTAATTAATTTCTTCGATAGCATAAAACTTTTCGGACAAGTCAGAAACTCTCTCGATTAATTTCATGTAATCATCTGATTCGTAATCGGTTCTGACAGTTAATTGCTCGTTAATTTCGTCGATTTCTTTTTTCATCGAAAAAATTTCGCCGAATGCTTTCGAGGCTTCTTCCATTACCGTTGCGCCGTCGGTTGTCAATAAATGCTGAGGCAAATAGGCAACAATGGCATCTTTCGGAGCAGAAACATTACCAGTAGATGGTTTGGATTGACCCGAAATAATCTTTAATAGAGTCGATTTTCCTGCACCGTTTTTGCCCATTAAGGCTATTTTATCGTTTTCGTTTATCGCAAAAGAAACATCTGCAAAAAGTGTTGTTCCGCCAAATTGAACCGATACGTCGTTAACTGTAATCATTGTTAAAAAAATTAGAAATTAGAAATTAGAAATTAGAAAATTTCTAACCCTAAAATTTGAAGGTGCAAAGATAGTTTAATTAAGGAATTTGACAATTTGAAAATAAAATAAAAAAGACCACTTTACAGCAGTCGTTTTCGTTGTCGATTTTCTATATAATCATCGATAGCTTTTTTGGTAGTAAGCCAATTGCGGCCTTCTTTGTAAGCATCTATCTTGCCTTGACGTGCCAACAAACTAATATATTCTTGACCATAAGGTGTGTTAGGTTCGTTTACTATATTCGAAATCGTGTCGTATTCTTCAACGTTATCTGGCAAAGCATTCAAATAAATATTTAATGTTCTCTCTTGCGCCTGACACATTAGCAAAATTAATTTTTGATAATTGCCATTATTAGCCAGATTTAAAGCATCATAATATTTCTTGCGATCGTTTTTTAAGATAATTGCTGGCGGAAAACCTTTTCGCATCAATAATAAATTCATCGCCAGTCGAACCGTTCGACCATTACCATCAAAAAAAGGATGAATCCAAATAAACTTATGATGAAAAATGGTTGCCAACTCAATATCGTTCATTCCTAATGGATTGGTATTGATAAAATCGACCAATTCATCAAGCAAATCCGAAACCTTATTGGCATTGGGCGGCACAAAATTGGCACCAGAAATACGAACATTTCGAAGCCGACCAGCAAAATCGTCTTCTATAGTTCTTAAAACATAACCGTGTAAAGTCAAAATATCAATACTCCGCAAATTATAATCTTCGTTTACAATCGAATATAAATAATTGATGGCTTTTTCGTGATTTTTTGCTTCAAAATGCTCCCTAAGCGATTTTCCACTAATAGTAATTCCATCTTGAAGCACCATTTGTGTTTCTTGTAAACTCAAAGTATTCCCTTCGATACTATTAGAATTATAGGTCCATTCTACAGAAAGTGCTTCTTTAATTTTGTATGAAGCACTACTTGACAAAGGTCTGTTTTTAGATAGTACAGTTTGTTTGTCATACAATCTTTCGAAAGTTGACTCAAATTCTGGCGAGTATTTTCTATCTATATTCCACATAGCATTACAAATATATTAATATCGGTTTAATAATAAAAATTTATTATCCGATATTAAATATTTTTGCATAAAAAAAGCCAAAAATGATTATTCTTGACTTTATTTGAAAGTATTTTACAATATTTTTATGTGTCAAAGATTCATTTTAAAATCATCAATAATGGGGTTTGCTTTTGCATAATCTGTTTCTTGAATAAACAATTCGACAGGTTTTACATTACTTGTTGATAAAGAATTAATTTGATTGTTATCGCGCACTTTTACATAAATATTTGCCTCTTCTATTTTTTCTTGAAGTAAGATTGCTGTGGCTTCGTCGCCCGAAAATATTTTTATTAATCCCATTATTTTATAATTTGTTGTAGGTAATTGTTTGTATCTTTTTTTTAATAATTAATTTTGATTATGGTCTATAATTTATATTAATTTTGATTTTCTTGCCACAAATTTAATAGATTATCAATATTTTAAACTTATAAAAACAAAAATATTTTATTGTCTGAGTATTCAATGCTTTTGAAAAATAAATACATTTTTATAGACCAAAGCCATTAATCTTAATCTTCATTATTAAATTCGAAAAAAATTGGCTCGATCATTATTTTATCGGCTAGGGTTTCTACTCTTTCGGTAATTGTGTTGCAAAAAAATATTTTTTGTGTTTTTTCAATACTGCTGCACAATCTTTGAATCACGGCGTCAAATCGGTTTTTGAAAAGCAATTCAGAATCGTCGACAATAAACATTTTCACGGTATTGATGTTAAAACCAGCTGATGAAAATAGTGCATTTACTCTATTTGGTGTTCCAATTAATATGTCTAATCCAAGCGAAATTACATTTTTATCATAATCAATATCGCCTTTATCGTGCACACCAAGAATACTCAAATCGTGATATGTCCCGTATTTTAAGAAAAGCTCTTCCATTTCAAGAACCTTTTCTTTATTCTCGACCAATATCAAAGCGCGAGTACTTTCGTCTTTTGTTTTTTCTAATCGTTGAATTACGTTAATAACAATTGTTGTAGTTTTTCCAGAACCTTTTTCATATTGAATTACAGCATCTGCACCACTTTTTATAGTTGCAAAAGTTTCTTGTTGCATCTCATTGGCTTCAATTAGTCCGTTTTCGATTAAAGCTTTTTGAAGATTTTCGTTTATTTTTTTTAGATTCATAGTTGACATAGAGATTCACAAAGCAAAAAGAGATTCACAGAGTTTATTTGTTATATTTATTAGTTATTCGATAGTTAGAAATACGTTATTTACTAGCAAACATTTTTACATCATTTTCCGATATTTCGCTTCCACCCAGAATTATCAATCTTTCGATAACGTTCCTGAGTTCGCGAATATTTCCTGTCCAATCATATTCTTGTAATAATTTTATGGCTTCTGCTGAAAATAATTTTACGGCATTACCTTGTTCCGATGCGATTTTGTCAGTAAAATGCTCTATTAATAACGGGATGTCGTCACGACGATCGTTCAAAGCTGGAACTTTTATCAAAATAACTGCCAATCGGTGGTATAAATCCTCACGGAAACGACCTTCTGCAATTTCGAGTTTTAAATCTTTGTTGGTTGCTGCAATAACTCTAACATTGACTTTAATGTCTTTATCTGCACCAACTCTTTGTATTAAATTTTCTTGCAATGCACGCAAAACTTTGGCTTGTGCAGGCAAACTCATATCGCCAATTTCGTCTAGAAAAATAGTACCGCCATCAGCCGATTCGAATTTTCCGGCTCGGTCTTTTATTGCCGATGTAAATGCACCTTTTACATGTCCAAACAATTCACTTTCTATTAATTCGCTTGGAATTGCGGCACAATTCACTTCGATTAACGGAAAATTAGCTCGCTCACTTTTTTCGTGCAGTTGGTGCGCAACAAGTTCTTTTCCAGTTCCATTCGGTCCAGTAATTAGAACTCTAGCTCCAGTTAAAGCAACTTTATCAACCATCAATTTAATGTGGTTTATGGCTTCGCTTTCGCCAATCATTTCGTAGTTTTTATTGACTTTTTTCTTTAGAATTTTATTTTCAACAATAAGTTGTTTTTTGTCCAAAGCATTTCTGACTGTATTTAAAAGTCGGTTTAAATCTGGCGGTTTCGAAATATAATCAAATGCGCCAAGTTTCATAGAATGAATTGCGGTTTCCATATCGCCGTGTCCAGATATCATGACCATCGGAATTTCGGGTTTGATTTTCTTGACGGCTTCTAACAATTCAATTCCGTCCATTTTTGGCATTTTAATATCGCACAAAACCAAATCGTAATCGTTATTTTTGATTTTTTCTAAGCCTTGCAATCCGTCTTCGGCATCCTCGACTTGATAGGTTTCGCTTTCTTCAGAAAGAATTTTATTGAGCACGCGTCGTATTGCGGCTTCGTCTTCGATTATTAGAATTTTGCTCATAAATATAAGGACTGAGTTTTAATTTTTGCTAAGGTAATAAGTTTTAGTTTTTTTAAAGCCGAAACTTTCCAAAAATTCAATAGGCAACATCAAATAGCCTAGATTGTTTTTTGTAATATTAATTTTCATTGGGATTTAAGTGAATTTTGTCAGAAAAATAAATCTTTTTTTTAAATTATTTTTTTTGATTTACAAAATGAAGTGGTTTAAACTTTTTTGATTGAAGCGAAAAATTAAGATTTTTGTTTCAGATTTTGGATTTTTTTTATTGGATAGCATCGCTATCGAATAAAAAAAATCTGAAATATGGGGCAAAAAGACAATTTTGCAGCCAATTAA
>JANNWM010000064.1:0-27814 GCA_031408435.1 Bacteroidota bacterium | reverse complement strand
TTAATTGGCTGCAAAATTGTTTTTTTGCCCCATATTTCAGATTTTTTTTATTCGATAGCGATGCTATCCAATAAAAAAAATCCAAAATCTGAAACAAAAATCTTAATTTTTCGCTTCAATCAAAAAAGTTTAAACCACTTCATTCAATAAAAAAAGCATTTGTGAAAACACAGATGCTTTTTTTGTATAAATTATTTGTGAATCACAAAACCATGAAAATATGGTTAAACTAACTCATATCCAGAATAAATATCTTGAACTTCATCTAGGATTTTAAATAAATTTTCGGGAGAATCGGTAGTTACTAATTTTTGTTTGTGTTCCTTGAATGAATGAACACCTCGAAAATAATTTGAATAATGTGGTCTGGTTTCTACAATTCCTAATCGTTCGCCTTTCCATTGCATTGCCCAAGTCAAATGATTTCTTACGGCTTCGACTCTATCAGAAACCGATGGTTTGGCTAAATGTAAGCCTGTTTCTAAAAAATGTTTTATTTCATTAAAAATCCAAGGATAACCAATTGCTGCACGACCAATCATTATGCCATCTACACCATATTCGTTTTTGAATTTAAGTGCTTTTTCGGGACTGTCAATGTCGCCGTTTCCAAAAATTGGCATTGTTATTCTTGGGTTGTTTTTTACTCTTGCAATGTGCGACCAATCGGCGTGACCTTTGTACATTTGTGCTCGTGTTCGACCATGAATAGAGAGTGCTGCAACGCCAATATCTTGCAATCTTTCGGCTACTTCGTCGATATTTATCGAATTATCGTCCCAACCCAAACGAGTTTTTACGGTTACAGGCAAATGGGTGCTTCTTATGACTGCTTTGGTTAATCGAATCATTAAGTCAACATCTTTTAAAACTCCAGCTCCAGCCCCTTTGCAAACCACTTTTTTGACTGGGCAACCAAAATTTATATCAATTAAATCGGGGTTTACAGTCGAAACAATTTCGGCAGAAAGTGCCATAGCTTCTTCATCGCCACCAAAAATCTGAATGCCAACTGGTCGTTCGTAGTCAAAAATATCTAATTTCATTCTGCTTTTTATGGCATCACGAATTAATCCTTCTGATGAGATAAACTCCGAATACATCATATCTGCACCATGCATCTTGCACAACCTTCTAAATGGCGGATCGCTAACATCTTCCATTGGTGCCAAAAGCAATGGAAAATCAGGTAAAACAATATTTTCTCCTATTTTTATCAATTGAAATAATTTTTTTGCAAAGATATAAAATTTTTAAACAAACAATTGAACCATAATTAATTACTATGGTGCAGGATCTGGAATTAATTCTTGTATTTTATTAATTTCTGATAAAATTTCTGGAGACAATACAATATTGTGCGTTTTAATATTTTCGTTTAATTGATTTAAACTAGTTGCACCAATTATTGTCGAAGTTACAAATTGTTGTTGTTGCACAAATGCAAGCGCCATTTCGGTTAAAGTTAAACCGTTTTCTAAAGCTAGTTTTTGATACAAAGCAGTTGCTTTTTTGGAGTTTTCGTTTGTATATCGAACGAATTGTGGAAACAAATCTATTCTTGAGTTTGGCAAAATTCCGTTTTGGTGTTTGCCAGAAAGCATTCCGAAACCTAATGGTGAATAAGCCAATAACCCAACGTTTTCTCGGTAACAAATTTCGGACAAACCAACTTCGAACAAGCGATTTAATAACGAATAAGGGTTTTGAATTGTTGCAATTCTGGGCAAATTATTTTTTTCTGATTCATGCAAAAAACGCATCATTCCAAACGGAGTTTCGTTCGAAATGCCTATTTGATGTATTTTTCCGGCTTTAATCAACTTGTTGAATGTCTCTAGAATTTCTTTAAAATTATCTTGCCAAGTGTCATCGGTAATAGCAAAACCACGTTGTCCAAAGAAATTCATTTTGCGTTCTGGCCAATGCATTTGATACAAATCAATATAATCTGTTTTTAGATTTAATAATGAATTGTCAACCGCATTTTGGATGCTTTTAGTCGAGAAATCTAAATTTTCACGAATATATTCCATTCCACGATTTGGACCAGCAATTTTCGACGCCAAAACAATTTGGTCTCTTTTACCCGAATTTTTTAGCCAAGAACCAATATATTTTTCTGTTAATCCAAGCGTTTCTCGACGAGCAGCAATTGGGTACATTTCGGCAGTATCAATAAAGTTTATACCATTGTCTAAAGCAAAATCAATTTGGTCATGTGCCTCTTTTTCGGAATTTTGTTCGCCAAAAGTCATTGTTCCAAGGCAAATTGTGCTGATTTTTTTATCAGAATTTGGTAATGTTTTATAATTCATTTAAAAATAAGTATTACTGTCTAAAAACAATTTTAGATTCAATTTTTTTACAAATATAAAATTTTGGTTTTTAATTCAAACATCAATTTATCTTAATTGTTTGCTATTTTTTTAAATACTTTTTAGTATTTTCGTTAAAATTTTAGTCATGGCAAATAATATACACCCAGACCAACTTTATATAGAGGGTTTGGTCAACAATGATTCGATAATTATTAATAGTATTTATAAAAAATTTGTACCCAAAATAATTAATTACATAAAAAATAATTCTGGCGATCAAGATCAAGCACAAGATATAGTTCAAGAAATTATGATTTTGTTGTTTAATCAAGCCAAATCAAATAAACTTCAATTGACTTGTCCTTTTGACGCTTACTTTTTTTTATTATGTAAACGCAAGTGGATTAATGAGTTAAAGAAAACTTCGAACAATAAGGTAACAATTTCTGACAATTTAGTATCTAATAATGAATCGGCGTTACAAATTGTTGAACAAACAGAAATTTTTGAAGAACAACAAAATCTTTTTAATGAAATGTTTGTTAAACTTGGTGATAAATGTCAAGAGTTGTTAAAACTAAGTTTTTCTATTAAATCTCTCGAAGAAGTAGCCGAAAAACTAAATGTTACTTATGGTTATGTTCGCAAGAAAAAATCTATTTGTACAGGTCAACTAACAGAAATGATTCAAGAAAGCAACCGATATAAAAAAATTAAATTACAATAGTCATGAACGAAGAAAAATATATATTGTTCGACAAATACTTGAATAACGAATTAAATTCGAGCGAAGTTGATGACCTAGAGACAAAATTAAAAACAGACTCTGAATTGGCAAATTCATTTGAAATTTTTAAAGATATGAATCTTCATTTGTCAAATAAATTCCATAAACCAAGCAATTTAATTCAATTTAAATATAACTTAAACAACGCAAATAAATTAATTAAACCTAAAATATTTTCAATAAAACCAATTTATTACGCAGTTGCGGCCTGTTTTGCATTAATTATTGGATTGACAATTTTTAATAATTCTGGTGTGGCAAGTTATCAAGATTACAATCAACATCAAACAGCACATTTAACAGAGCGAGGTGAAATTATTAAAAACATAAAATTGGCTCAAGATGCATTTAATAAAAAAGATTACAAAAATGCAATAATAAATTTCGAAATTGTATTGAAATCGTATCCGTTGCCAGAAGTAAAATATTTTTATGCTATTTCACTCCTCGAAGAAAACAGATTCGAAGATGCCGAAAATGTATTTCATGAATTGATTTTAAAAAACACTATTTACAAAAATACAGCCACTTGGTATTTGGCATTGTCTAAATTAAAACAAGGAAAACCAGAAAACTGCAAAGACATTTTATTAACTATTCCAGCCGATTACGAAGATTATGACAGAGTTACAGAATTGTTAAACAAAATTTAATATGGTTTTACAAAACTTAAATAAAAAACAATAGTCTTTTTAATAGCATTTAAAAATTTTACTTTTACACAATATTATTTTTATTATATCAAAAATATAAAAAACCCAAATTGTAACTTTGTATAAATTATTACTGCTTTGAAAACCTTTATTTTACTTAGTGTTTATTGTATTGTTTTTTTGATTGTCGAAATTTATGCTTATCAATCATTAAAGTTATTGTTCAAAAACAAAACATTTTTAATGGTTTATAAAATCATAAGTGTTTTGTTATTTTTTATCATTTTGTTTTATTTAATAAAATTCGATAGAAAACTAGGAATGACCAGACAAAACATGTACACAATGGGTGCATTACTGCTGGTTTTTGTGCCAAAATTAGTTGTAGCTTTTTTTATGTTTGGCGAAGATTTTATAAGAGTTTTGACAGGTTTAGTCAATTTTTTTATCAATTCTGATGACAAAGCTGCATTTTTGCCATCGAGACGAAAGTTTGTTTCGCAAATAGGTCTAGGCGTTGCTGCAATTCCTTTTTTATCATTAATTTATGGAATAACAATTGGGCGGTACAACTATAAAGTAATAAAACAAAGACTGTTTTTTGCAGATTTGCCCGACGAATTCGACGGATTTACAGTTACACAAATATCTGATGTTCACAGTGGAAGTTTTGACAATCCCGAAAAAATAAATTATGCAATCGATTTAATTAATGAACAAAAATCTGATATAATTTTGTTTACAGGCGATATTGTTAACAACAAAGCCGAAGAAATGCATCCATGGATTGATGTTTTTAATAGAATCGAAAAGCATGAATTTGGCAAATATGCAGTTTTAGGCAACCACGATTATGGCGAATATATTGATTTTCCTAACGCCGAAGCCAAACTTGAAAATTTCAATAACATAAAAAAATTATACAACCAAATTGGCTTTGATTTGATGCTAAACGAGCATAAAATTATCGAAAAAGGCAATGATAAAATAGCACTTGTTGGTGTCGAAAATTGGGGAAAAGGTTTCAAACAAGCTGGCGATTTAAACAAGGCTTCTGCTTATTTGTCCAAAGACGATTTCAAAATATTGATGTCACACGATCCAAGTCACTGGGAATATGAGGTTAAGAATCACGAGAAAAATTTTCATTTAACGTTATCGGGTCATACACATGGCATGCAATTTGGAATAGAAATTCCGGGTATTATAAAATGGAGTTTGGCACAATTTGCATACAAACAATGGGCTGGTTTGTATGAAAATCTAGGAAGATTTATATATGTTAACCGAGGTTTTGGGTACCATGCTTTTCCTGGTAGAGTCGGAATAATGCCAGAAATAACTGTAATCGAACTAAAAAAAGCCAAAAACCTCGCTTAGATTGTTAAATTTGTTATATTTGTAGTATTGTTTTTAATTAATAGTATTCAAAATTAAATAATTTTTTTGGTTTTATGTCAAAATTCGGAGAACTTATAAGCGCACATACACCTGTTTTAATCGATTTTTATACCGATTGGAACGAGCCATCTATTTCTATGCACCCTGTAATCAGAGATGTAGCTGCCGCTCTTGGCGATAAAGCTAAAGTAATAAAAATTGATGTCGATAAAAATCAAGAACTTGCCGAAGCTTTAAGAATCAAAGGATTACCAACTTTAATGATTTATAAAGACGGACAAATGATGTGGCGACAATCTGGCGAACTCGATGCCAACACAATTATTAGTTTGGTACAAGAGCAATTATAGATTTTAATTTTAAACTATTTTTTCGCAAATAAATCCATTTTGTTTCAAAAATTCAAGCGTTTTTGGCAAAGCATACTCTAAATTTTTAAATGCTTTTTGACTATCGTGAAAAACAATTATGCTCCCAGATTTTATATTTGATAAAACATTTTCTAAACATTTTTCACGAGAAATTGAAGTGTCAAAATCGGCACTTAAAATATCCCACATAATTATTTTGTAACCTAATTTTCGAATTTTTCTAGATTGCGATAGTTTCATTTTGCCATAAGGCGGACGGAATATTTTAGATTTCGGACTATAAACTTCAGATTTCAGATTGCAGTTGTTTTTCTGAATACTTTTAATGTAATTTTTATCATTAGTTCGCCAACCATTTTCATGATTAAATGTATGATTTCCAATAGAATGATGGTCGTTTAATATATTTTGTAAAATATCAGGATAATTTACAATGTTGTTGCCAATGCAAAAAAAAGTTGCTTTGGCATTATAAATTTTTAATTGATTTAAAACCCAATTTGTTATTTCTGGCGTTGGTCCATCATCGAATGTTAGATATATATATTTTTCATTATTAGGAATGTCCCAAACATAATTCGAGAATATTTTTTTGATAATTGAATGTGTTTTTATCCAGTATAACTTCATTTTATAGTAAAAAATATGGCTCTGGTCTAGAAAGTATATTTAAGTAAAAACTTTCTGCCACAGATTTAAAAGATTCAAAGGATTTACTATTCAAAAATAAAAAAATCTGTGATAATCTGTGTAATCTGTGGCTAAAAAATATCGTATGTTAACTAGACTATAGCCAAAAAAATTAATTCATTATTGCTGTTAATTAGATTTAATTTCAGATAAAACATCAATTGCTTCTTCAACAAAAACATCTTTTTTTAAATGTTCTAGCCATTGATTTCTTTTTTCTAAAAGTGCTTGATTTTTTTTAAAAAAATTAATATCGCTATTTGTATAATTAAATTTGAGTAAGCTTTTGTAATTATCTAGAACATTAAATTTTTTGTATTGCTCAAAATTACGAATTTCTTGTGATTTAAAATTTTTATAATTCAAATTAAATTGCTTGTTAAGCGCAATACGTGATTTAAATACTTTTTCATCATCAATAAGTATTAAAGTTTTATTGTTTGCAATCCTTTTTTTAGCATTAAATATTACTTCGTTAAGGTTTTTTATTGAATTAAATCGACTAAAAACAATAGGGTTTATTTTATCTGTTGCTACTTTTGTTTTGTCATCATTTGGTTTATTATTTTCGAAATTAGAAGCCACAATATCGCTATTGACCCCATATCCCTCGAATGTATTGCCAGATATTCGATAATATTTTTGAGTTGCAATTTTAAAAACCCCCAAATTTTCTTTTTTATCTTTATTAATATCAGGGCTTAATTCTATTGTTTTTAAAACTGTACCATCGCCTTTGCTTTTAATATTTCCAATAATAATTCCTCGTTTATAATCTTGAATTGCAGCAGCAAAAACTTCGGTTGTTTTCGACGACTCTTCGTTTAATAAAACAACAAGTGGTCCATCCCAAAGCAAATTGGAGTCTTCGGTTTTAAGTATTCCTACCGAGTTGTCTTGTTTTTTTATTTGTGTTATTGGATTGTTTCCTAAAAAATAGCCACAAATCGTGAAACCAGTTTCAAGCGAATCGCTATTGTTGTTTCTTAAATCTAACAAAAGACCTTCAATTCCTTCTTTTTTAAGATTTAAAATTTCCTCGGCAACATCTTTTGCAGCGTCCCGCAAACTTTCTTTATTTAAATCGTTGTAAAAAACCGGAATGTTAATTATGCCATAATTTTTGCCGTTTTTTTCGACAATCGCCGATTTTGAACTACTGTCATTTATATCAACAATATCTCGTTTTAGTTTTACGATCAAAATTGTTCCATCAGATTTCTTGATGGTTATTTTTAACGATGTACCAATTTTTCCTTTTATTAACTTTGTAGTTTCTTCAACCGTCGAGCCAACAACATCTATTGGATCATCGTTTTCTTGACCGACTTTTAAAACAATATCGCCTTCTTCAATTTGTTTTGAATCAAAGGCAGGACCTTTGTAAGCAATTTTTTTAATTTTTATAAACCCTGAATTTAGTTCAATCTGAGCACCAATTCCGACCAATCTTCCGCCTTGATTTACATCAAATTTGTCTTTATTATTGGCATATAAATAAATCGAATTCGAATCGAAAGATTTAATTATTGCATTGATATAAAACTCGAAACAATCAGCTCTTTTAAAATTTTGGTAGTTTGCTTTTGTGTTGTTAGCATCGTCAAGAATTTCTATTCGGCTTTCTTTTTCAAATTCAACAATTGTTTTTAATTTGGCTTCTTGTTCTTTTTTGTAAATTTTATTTAGAATTTCAAGTTTATATATAGATTTCCAGCGATTTTTTAATTCTGTTTCATTCTTGCAATATTTATATTTATCAAAATCAATATTTATATTTTCTTTTTTATCAATTTTAAAAATACTTTTACTAAGATCTGTATAAATAATTTTGGCTTCGACCATTCGTTTTATTATCCTTTCGTAGGTCAAATAAAAAAAACTTAAATCATTATTTTTTATTTGATCGTCGAGTTTGGTTTCTATTTTTTTGAATTCTAAAAAGTCCGACTCTACAAAAAAAACTTTTTGTTTGTCTAAAGAATACAAATATTTATTAAAAATTATTTTAGACAAATCATCGTTTATAGAAACTGATTTGTAATGCGATTCTTTTAAATTTTTAAGAACCGATTCTAAAATTTTTTTTTCTCGGTCTTGGTTTATTGTATTATTTGGTCTAAAACTAAAAACAGAAAATGAAGATATTGAAAATAGTATAAAAAAGTAGTTTTTCATAAAAAATAACTTATGAATCTTTTGGGGAAGTTTCAAGTTTGTATACAAATATAATTTTTTTTAATATATTCTTATCATAAAACAAATAAAAAAGCCAAACATTGCTGTTCGGCTTTTTGTTTTCATAAACAAGGTTTCTTTATAACTGTGGACCAGCTTTAACCAAACTAGCACCTTGGTCATTGTGAGTATATTGTACGAAATTTTTAACAAACAATTTTGCTAAATCTGTTGCTTTATCATTCCAAATCGTATCGTTTTCGTAAGTTTTTCTTGGGTCTAATATTCCAGAATCGACACCGTTTAACGATGTTGGAATTTCTAGATTAAATGTTGGAACTACAATTGTCTCTACATTTTCTATCGAACCATCAAGAATACTGTCAATAATTGCACGAGTGTCTTTAATCGAAATTCGTTTTCCAGTGCCGTTCCAACCTGTGTTGACCATGTAGGCGGTTGCTTTGTGTTGTTCCATTTTTTTGACCAATTCTTCGCCATATTTTGTAGGGTGCAAAGATAAAAATGCTTTACCAAAACAAGCCGAAAATGTTGGTGTTGGCTCAGTTACACCTCGTTCTGTTCCTGCTAATTTAGCAGTAAAACCAGACAAGAAATAATATTTAGTTTGTTCTGGAGTCAATTTAGAAACTGGTGGCATTACACCAAAAGCATCTGCGGTCAAGAAAATAACTTTGTTGGCATGACCAGCTTTCGAAACAGGTTTTACTATATTTTGTATGTGGTCTATTGGGTACGAAACCCTAGTGTTTTGGGTTACAGATCCATCTGCAAAATCGATTTTGCCATTTGCGTCGAGCGTTACATTTTCTAAAAGAGCATTTCTTTTAATGGCTCCAAAAATATCGGGTTCATTAGCTTGACTTAAATCGATGGTTTTTGCATAGCAGCCGCCTTCGAAATTAAAAACACCGTCGTTGTCCCAACCGTGTTCGTCGTCACCAATTAATTCTCGTTTTGGGTCAGTCGATAAAGTTGTTTTTCCGGTTCCTGACAGTCCAAAAAATACTGCAACATCTCCGTTCTCGCCTTTGTTTGCTGAACAATGCATTGATGCTATTCCTTGCAATGGCAAATAATAATTCATCATCGAGAACAACCCTTTTTTCATTTCGCCACCGTACCAAGTGCCACCAATTAATTGGATTTTTTCGGTAAGATTAAATGCAACATAAACTTCGGAATTCAATCCGTGAGATTTAAAATCGGCAAATCCTTTTTTAGAGGCATTCATTACTATAAAATCTGGTTCTCCGAAAGATTCAAGTTCCAAATCGGTTGGTCTAATGAACATATTTTTAACAAAATGTGCTTGCCAAGCAACTTCGACAATAAATCTTACTTTTAATCTTGTGTTCTCGTTGGCACCGCAAAAAGAATCTACCACATAAAGTTTTTTATCAGAAAGTTGCGATAAAGTATTTTCTTTTAAAGCATTCCAAGTGTCTTGCGTAATAGGTTTGTTGTCGTTAACCGCTTTGTCGCTTGTCCACCAAACGGTGTCGCGAGTAATTTCGTCTTCGACAATATATTTATCTTTTGGTGACCGACCTGTAAAAATTCCGGTCATAACATTGACTGCGCCAAGTTCAGAAAGTTGTCCTTTTTCGAATCCTTCAAGGTTTGGATCCAATTCATCTGCATATAACAAATCAAATGAAGGATTATAAATTATATCGTGGGCATTCTTAATTCCATATTTTTCCAACGAAATCGATTTCGTGTTTTGAACGTGATTCTCCATGTTGTATCAATAATAATAATTAGACTGTAAAATTATAAATTTTATTTAAAAGCAATACAAAAATTAAGCTTTTTATAATTTAGATTTCAAAATTGTATAAAATGCTACAAACCAAGAACTTAATAGCAATAATCCGCCAATTGGAGTTATAAAACCTATTGGTTTGAAGTTAATATTAGAAATTGGCATTGTCGAAAGCAAGAAAATTGATCCCGAAAAGGTTATAGTTCCTAAAAATATAAGATAAAATATTATATTTTTAGAGGTTTCAGTTATGAAATTAGTTGTTCCTAAAAACAATAAAAATAACGAATGATACATTAAATATTTAACACCAGTTTCAAAACTTGATAATTGGTCGATTGACAATATTTTTTTTAAAGCATGAGCACCAAATGCACCAAGAATTATGGCAAATATTCCGAATATTGTTGCTGTTAAAAGGATTTTTTTGTTCATTTTTTTAAAGTTGTATAATAAAAGCCAAAAATATCAGTTATTAGTGAGAATATTGTCATAAAAGAATATTTTTTTTAACCTTGCGAAGTGAATTTCGTTTTTTGAGAACCTAAGGAATCACAACAGGATTAGCTTTAAATAAAAATATTGATTTTGCAACATTTTATTTTAATATATATTGAATAAAAACTTCTTTACAATTTGTTTCGTGTTAGTTTCGGTTTTGGGCTTTTCGCAAATAAAATCTGGGGAAAAATTTGTTTATTCTGGAGCCTATAATATGTCTGAAATAATGACGCCGTTGGCACAAATAACAATGCAAACCTCGACAATGACAACCGCCAAAAGTACCTATTTGCATATTTCTTGCGAAGCATTACCTTACAATAAATAAAATTCGTGAGTTTTCGAGAGTTATGTAAACCCAAATACTTTAATACCAAGTCTTTTTAAAAGAAGTACCAGTTTCTGTTAAAAATCTAGTAATAGAATCGTATGATGTTGGGAATTTAGGGAATAAAAATTGCTATAAACTTTCTGTAACAGCCAATACCAAATTAATTAAAGAGTTCAATCTAATTTGATTCACCGCAGATGCGGATAAAGTTCTGGAATTAATCAAATTTAGCATAAAAATTGGTGTTGGACAATTATCATTAACCTCGGCGACTGGAATTTAAAAAAAATTATAGAAATTATGAGAAAGATATTTATTTATTGTTTTGGTATTTATATTTGCTGTTTTCGATAATATTAATTATTGTCTGACTAGCCAAAAGTTTTTTAATAAAAGACGAAGTTGTTATTGATAAACATGACGAAATCTAGAAAGTCGAATCGCAAAAAGAATACAAAAAAGATTTAGAAGCTTTGGATGTCTTGTAAAAAGTTTTGAATTTTCAAAATTAAACCTAAAAACTGAATAATAAAAAATACACTACATTTGCGTTTTATTTTAAATTTATCATGAGAAACATTCTAATTATTGGTGCAGGAAAATCGGCATCGACTTTAATTCAATATTTATTAAACAAATCTGAATCTGAAAATCTGCACCTGACAATTGGCGATTTATCTAAAGAATTAGCCCAAAAGAAAACTAATAATCATAAGAATGCAACGGCAATAGCAATTGATATATTTGATGAAAATCAACGTAAATCAGAAATTCAAAAAGCAGATATCGTCATTTCAATGTTACCTGCACATTTGCATATCGAGGTTGCCAAAGATTGTATTGTTTACAAAAAACACATGGTTACCGCATCTTATATTAGCGATGCTATGCAAGAACTTGACCAAAAAGCCAAAGAAAACAATTTGGTTTTTATGAACGAAATTGGTCTTGATCCAGGAATAGATCACATGTCTGCAATGAAAGTAATCGATGAAATTAAAGAGAAAGGCGGTAAAATAATTCTTTTCGAATCGTTTTGTGGCGGCATTGTAGCACCAGAATCCGACAATAATTTATGGAATTATAAATTTACTTGGGCGCCAAGAAATGTTGTTTTGGCAGGGCAGGGCGGAAGTGCAAAATTTATTCAAGAAGGAACTTATAAATACATTCCGTATCACAAATTGTTTCGCAGAACCGAGTTTCTAGAAGTCGAAGGTTATGGTCGATTCGAGGGTTATGCTAACCGAGATTCATTAAAATACCGCTCGGTTTATGGTCTTGACGATGTTTTGACGTTGTATCGAGGCACCATCAGAAAAGTAGGATTCTCTAAAGCTTGGAACATGTTTGTGCAACTTGGCATGACCGATGATAGCTATAAAATTGACAATTCTGACACGATTACTTACAGAGAATTCTTAAATTTATTTTTGCCCTATCACCCGACAGATTCTATCGAAATTAAAACTAGACTGTATTTGGGTATTGATCAAGATGATATAATGTGGGACAAACTTTTGGAACTTGATTTATTTAATCCAAACAAAGTTGTAGGTTTAGAAGATGCATCGCCAGCACAAATTCTAGAAAAAATCTTATCAGACAAGTGGGCTTTGCAAGAAAACGACAAAGACATGATTGTTATGTACCACAAGTTTGGATACGAAATTGAAGGCAAACAACATCAAATCGATTCTAAAATGGTTTGTATTGGCGACGACCAAACCTATACAGCAATGGCAAAAACAGTCGGGTTGCCAGTCGCTATCGCCACATTACAAATCTTGAACGGCAACATTAAAACCCCTGGCGTTCAATTGCCAATTACCAAAGAGGTTTATTTGCCAATTCTTAAAGAGCTCGAAAATTTCGGAATTAATTTCAAGGAAACCCAAATGCCATACATTGGTTATAATCCAGATAGATTAAGAAATTAAAATTTATTTTTTAGACAGATTTTCAAGCATTATTTTGGTCATATTCTTGAGTTCGAAATTATGTTTCCATTTCCAATCATTTCTAGCTCGAGAATCATCGATACTTGCTGGCCAAGAGTCGGCAATTTTTTGTCTGAAATCTGGTTTATATGTTATTTCGAATTCTGGAATGTGCTTTTTGATTTCGGCAGCGATTTCGGTTGGAGTAAAACTCATTGCAGCTAAATTATACGATGATCGAATTTTTACATCTGCTTCATCAGCTTGCATAATTTTGATTGTTGCCTCAATCGCATCGTCCATATACATCATTGGCATTTTGGTTTCTGAGCTCAAAAAACATTCATATTTTTTGTCTTCGATTGCTTTATAAAAAATATCAACTGCATAATCTGTTGTTCCGCCTCCTGGCAATGTTGTCCAAGAAATCAAGCCAGGATATCTGATGCTTCGAACATCGACACCAAAAATATTGTGATAATATTCGCACCATCTTTCGCCAGATTGTTTGCTAATGCCATAAACTGTGCTAGGCTCCATAATAGTGTATTGTGGTGTATTTTCTTTTGGAGTTGTTGGTCCAAAAACGGCAATACTCGATGGCCAAAATATTTTTTTAATTTTTTTTGCTTTCGCCAAATTCAATACATGAAACAACGAATTCATGTTCAAATCCCAAGCAAATGCTGGATTTTTTTCGGCTGTTGCCGATAGTAATGCTGCCATCAAATAGACATCAGTAATTTTATGAATTTCGACTAAATGTTCTATTTGATTAAAATCTAAAGCATTGACAACTTCAAATGGACCAGAATTAACAACATCATTATTTAGTTTTCTGATGTCAGATGCAATTACATTTTCGGTGCCATAAATCAATCTTAGTTTATGAGTTAGTTCGGTTCCTATTTGACCACAAGCACCAATTATAAGAATTTTAGTGTCCATTTTTTAATTTTTTATTATACAAATATAACTTTTTCATTTAAAATACAATCATGGTTTGCGGTCAAGTCATTTGCGTTTAAAAATTCTTATTGCTAATCGGGTTCTACAATGCATTTTTAAGTTGTGTTTTAAAATTAACTAGATTGGTGCAAATTTTAATTTTTAATATTAATAATTTATATGTTAAATAATTGTAAACTACAAAATTATGTAAGAATAAATACAAACATATTGAATTTTTAATAATACATTTGTAAATAATTAACCCCAAATAAAATACAATGTCAGATTTTTTAAAACAATTCGGAGAAGACCTTAAAACTAATGTTCAAGGCTTTATTGCAGTAGCTGTTGCAGAAATTAAAAGCGGAATTACCTATTTTTCATTATCTTTAGATCCAGCATTTGATCCAGAATTAGCAGCAGCTTTTAACCTAGAAGTTGTCAAAGCAAAACTTAATGCAGTTAGTGTTTTAGGTTTAAAAAATCAAACTATTAACTCCATAATGATAGAACTGACGAGTCAAATACACATTATAGATATTTCATCAAATGGTGAGTATTTTATTTATTTGGCCGTAGATGCTACAAAAGCCAATTTAGGAATGGTTAAAGCACTTTTAAACAAGTACAAAAAAGAAATTTCAGAAAAAATTTAATTTTTTATTTTATGTGAACTAAAAACTTTCTAATGAAAGTTTTTAGTTTTTTTATTGCTTACATTTCTGGCAAATTTATAATTTTTTTCCCCAAAAAAAATGATTAAAAAATACCTACAAAATTATCAAAATTTCCCAAAAGAAATTTGGATATTGACATTAATGACTTTTATCAACAGAGCTGGTACAATGGTTATTCCGTTTTTGTCTAAATATCTTAACGAAAGTCTGCATTTTAGTTACGGACAAATAGGTTGGATACTGGTTTTTTTTGGAATAGGTTCTATTATTGGAACTTGGCTAAGCGGTAAACTGTCTGATAAAATCGGATTTTATAAAGTAATGGTATTTAGCTTGTTAGCAACTGGGCTGTTGTTTTTTGTTTTGCGGTTTATAACTTCTTTTGCAGGTTTTTGCATAGGAATACTTGTTTTGACCAGCATTTCTGATATGTACAGACCTGCCATGTTAGTGTCTTTGAATTCTTATACAAAAAAATCAAATAGAACAAGAGCTTTAACCTTAGTTAGGTCTGCAGTAAATTTAGGTTTTTTATTTGGTCCAGTTATTGGCGGATTAATTATTATGAGCAGTGGATATTCGCAGTTATTTTATATAGATGGTGCAACTTGTATTATTGGAGTTATTATTTTTATTGTTTTGGTAAAAGAAAGAAAACTTCCTTTTGAATTAAAAAAGCACAATATTGGAAAAGACTATAATTCGATAATTAAAGACAAGCCTTTTTTGGTTCATTTGATAATAACAACAATTACTGGAATATTGTTTTTTCAGATTTTTACAATTTTACCAATTTATAACAAATTTCAATTTAATTTAACAGAGCTTAATTGTGGATTGTTGTTAAGCATGAATGGCGTATTGATTTTGTTGTTTGAATTGCCTTTGGTTAATTACATCGAAAAAAACAGAATTAATAAAATGAAAGTAATAATACTTGGATTGTTATTCATGGTGTTAAGTTATGTTATGGTTTTATTAATAAATAGCAATCCAGTTGTGCTAATGATAATGATGCTTTTTATGAGTTTTGGTGTAATGCTAACTTTTCCATTTGCAAGTTTTTTCGCAATGACCCGATCCCACGTCAATCAAGAAGGAAAGTACATGTCTATTTTTACGATGAGTTACAGCATTGCCCATATTTTAGGTGCAAAAACGAGTTTAGCAATTATAGAAGGTTATAACTATAATTGGAATTGGATTTTTATGATAGCCATTGGTTTTGTTGCAGTTTTGCTTTCTTGTTGGTTAAAAACCGTAATTCAAAAAGAAAACGACGAGATTGATTCTAAAATAGCCCATTCGATTTTTATTAATAAACTGCCGGTTTAGTTTTTTGATTTTGCAGTAGAAACTGTTTGTAGTAGATTTCTAATGCGTAATTTGGGTTTAATTTAACCTAACAATAATAAATTTACGGCTTCAAAATAATTTTATAAAAAAAGCAGCCAATGATAATAATTGGCTGCTTTTCTATATTTATTTGGTTCTAAAATCTACAAATCGTCTTCTATTCCAAATCGTTCAAATGTTTTATTGAAAGTTACAAAAGTAGGTTTGTTTTTATTTAAAAATACTAGGTCATTTTGTTCTTTGGCAATTTCAAGCAAGCTTTTATAATAGATTAAAGCACGTTGAATTTCGATTTGAATATTATCTTGCTCTCTAGATTTCATATTTCCGTAGAACTTGAGTTGCTCAATGTATTTGTTTATTAATTTTGTCAATAATTCTCTAGCTTTTTGTTTTTCGCCAAGTTTATAATAACCGTTTGCAAAAGGTTCGAGTGCGGTGTAATAGCCAAATTTCTCGAACGGCATTTTGGTCATTGCTAGTTCAATAATTTTTTTGGCTTTTGCATTTTGACCTTCTATTATTAGTTGTTCCATTAATCTGCCAAGGTTAGTTCTGTACGAAATGCACTCACGACGGGTTTCGACATCGTGATAAATATCGCCGTCTGAATTGCCCCAATCCCAAGCCATAACTTTTTTGTACATATTTTCAGAATCTATTCTGCCCATATCGACAAGGCTAGAATTTTTAGGAATTGGTGTTTTTAACGGAACCAATTTGTACACCATTCCTTCGAGTTGCAAATATTCTTTCATCCATATATAATCGTCGTCGCCAAATGCTCCAGGCGAGAAATAAATTGGTCTTTTCCAGTTGTTGTTTACAAAAATATCCAACATCATAAGTCGGTTTTTATAAATGCCTCCTTCTTTAAAATCAATATCTATAAAAGGCACAATCGAGTCGTAATCTTTTGGATTAACAACTTTGTTTCGAATAATTGTTTCTTTATCGACAGGAATTCTAATTTTATCGGTCGGAAAAAAGTGATATTTAATTCCGTTGTCCATTTCGACCATCGCTCTAGAATCGTTTAGTTTTATAAATTCAATAAACTTTTTAACATCAATACGTTCTTCGGTTGTTTTTTTCTGAATTACAAAATCTAGCTTATCGCCTACATATTGATCGTAAGAAAAAGATATTGGCAACCCGTCAGATTGATATGTTTTGTTTTTCATTTGATCGACATACCAATCGGTCATAAACAAACTTGTGCAATTTATTTTTATATCGGTTCTATAACCTTCGATTTCTTGCATGTACCAAAGCGGAAAAGTATCATTGTCGCCAATTGTGTACAAAATAGCATTTTTATCGCAAGAACTCAAATATGCTTTTGCCAATGCCAATGCGGTTTTTTTGCCCGATCGGTCGTGATCGTCCCAGTTTTGAGTAGCCATAAGTACAGGCGCAGCAAGAAAACAAACAGCAAATGCAATTGGGGCTGCGGCTTTTGGTTTCAAGTAATTTTTTACTAAATCATAAATAGCATAACAACCAAAACCTATCCAAATTCCGAAAACATAAAACGACCCTACTAGTGCATAATCGCGTTCTCGAGGTTCGAATGGCCGCTCGTTCAAGTAAATTTTTAATGCAATTCCGGTCATTAAAAATAAAATCATTAATACATAAAAACTTTTTAAATCTTTTTTTGCGTGATAAAATATTCCTATAAAGCCAATAATAAATGGTAAGAAAAAATAAGTGTTTCGACCTTTATTATTAAGAACATCGCTAGGCAAATCTGATTGTGATCCAAGGTGCAGTTCGTCTATAAATTTTATCCCAGAAAGCCAGTTTCCGTCTAAATTATCACCGCGGCCTTGCTCATCGCTTTGTCGCCCTACGAAGTTCCAGAGTAAATACCGAACGTACATATAACCAAATTGAAAATCAATCATAAATCCAATATTATCTGCTGCTGATGGTTTTTCGACAATCAAATAATCTTTGTAACTTTTCAAGAAATTAATATAATCTTCGTTATCAACTTTGTTTTGTGCTCGTGCGGTTCTAAATTCTGCAACCGTTTTTACGATTTCGCTTTTTAGTTGTTCAAGCGCTTGATCGTGTTGTTCTTCGGTTAGTTTTTCGAGATCAATTCCGTATCCAGCTAAATCTTGTTCGTAGTCATAAGCTGGATTAATTTCGAATTTCAACTCATCGCTATATGCCATATAATTTTCGGCATTGTCTGTGCTCCACATTCTCGGAAGAATTGTTTTTTGAGAATCGCTAGAGTTTTGTTTGGCGTTTTTATAATTGTTTACGATAACATATTTTCCGGTTTTGTAATCTCTATCATAATTTATTTTATCATCTAAAAACGGTGTGTCTTCGTCTAAACCAACAAACAAATCGGTGTATTGAGATCCGTAAAATAAAGGGTTTTCGCCATATTGTTCTCGGTTATAATAAGCCAAAACCTCTGCAGCATCTGATGGTTTATTTTCGTTGATTGGAGTGTTAGAGTTGGCACGAATAGGCAACATTATCCAGGTCGAAAATCCTATTAAGACAAACAAAACGCACAGAACCATAGTGTTTATGTTTACTAATCCTTTTTGTTTGGTATATTTTAATCCAAAATAGAAACAAGCAATTACAAATATTGTAAACAATATTGTTCCCGAATTGAAAGGCAATCCGAGATTATTGACCATAAATATTTCGCTTTTTGCAAACATTGACATCGTCAAAGGCAACAATAATTTAAATATAAACAACAAGACAGCTACAACAACAATATTTGCAATTATAAAATTTTTGATAGTTATTGTTTTATAATTCTTAAAATAATACAGCAGTCCGATTGACGGAATGGTCAACAATGCCATAAAATGAACACCAAATGACAATCCAACAACCAACGATATTAACAACAACCAACGGTTGCCACGAGGCGTATTCATATCTAGTTCCCAACGCAAACCGAGCCAAAACAACAACGAAATTAGTAATGTTGCCATTGCGTAAACTTCTGCCTCGACGGCATTGAACCAAAAACTATCCGAAAAAGTAAATGCCAATGCACCAACAGCAGCGCTGCCTAAAATAGCAATAAATCCGTTTTTATCAATTTCTGAAAACGACGAAATCATTGTTTTAAGTACAATCGTCGACGACCAAAATCCAAATAAAACAGTAAAAGCTGACGAGAAAACCGACATCATGTTGACCATTAGTGCTATATTTTCTTTGCCAAAAGCAAACATCGCAAAAAACGCTCCTATCATTTGGTACAATGGTGCTCCGGGTGGGTGTCCAACTTCAAGTTTGGCAGCCGTCGAAATATATTCGCCACAATCCCAAAAACTCATTGTTGGTTCGACCGTTAGTGAAAAAGTTACAAGCGAAATTGCAAAAACTATCCAACCGGTTATAGTATTCCATTTTTTGAAGTCAAATGCTGTCATAATTTTATTAAAATTGAATTTTAAATTATAAATTCGTTGTAAAATGTTTAAAATTTATACAAGCTACAAAGAAACTATTTTTTTGTGAAATTAGATTTAGATTAACAATTATTTCTAATCATAATCATTAAATAGATAATGAAATTTTAAGGTCGATTTTAATGACACTAATTTTAATGAAATGTTACAGTGATTTATTTTTAATATTTTTTAGAAAAAGGTTTGTATAAAATAAAAAAAGTATTAAATTTGCACTCGCTTAAAGAACCATATTGGTCTATGGTGTAATGGTAACACAACTGTTTTTGGTGCAGTCTTTCTAGGTTCGAGTCCTAGTAGACCAACTTTATAAAATCCTAAATACTTTAATTTTAAGTATTTAGGTTTTTTTTTGATTAATCCTCAAATTTTGTTCTCGAAATTTTTAATAATTTGGATTTTGGCATTAAAAAGAAGATATAAAAAATAAAATTTCACAGATTTTGTAACTTTATCCTTCAAAAAAAACAATTTCTTATAGCAATCTCTCGATTGCAAGATTTTTTAGTTGGTGGTCTTGTTCGAGTTTGGTGTTGTATTTAATAATAATGTAAAAATATTATAAAGAATGTTGACATGTTGAGTTCCTATTGAGTTATCATTTAATGACCAACCTTCATACTCAAACTTAATATCCTCGACAGGCACGTTGAGTGCTTTGGCAAAATGTTCCCACTCGTCGTCGAGAATTGGCGACTTGCGACGTGATTTATTGGAATATTTAAGTTATTCTTTCATAAATTCTGTAAAATTTGACCAATCTTCTACTTTAAATGCTCTAATATCTCGAACAGAATTTCGAAACCAATCAATTGTTTTAAGTTTGTTCATTGCACGAGTTAAATTAACCATATCATTTTTATCAGTCAAATAAACACTTCCTTGAGCTCTATAAAAATTGAATTCTTCAAGAATGGAACTTATTTCGTAATAGGCATTATTATATGGTTCACCGTAACTTTTCTTCAGGTCAACGATGACCATATCAAATGAAATTGCAAACATTATTTCGCTAAGGGTTTAAAATATTTAATAGCATCAAAATAAATATTGCCAGAATTGTCTTTCAATGCAATTTCTTTTCCAAGAAAAGGATTATTTCTTATTTTTATAACAATACCTTCAATCCAATAACTTAAACCTGTCAATTTTGGATCTACAATTGCTTTATCACCTGTTTTCATAATGATTTAATTTTAAACAAAGTTAGTTTTTTTGTTTTAAAAAATATTATTTTTCAATCTATTTGTTTTAAGTAAATTTACTTCCTAGTAAAACAACCAATTTTTCGTTTTTGCATAATTTTTTTAAAACCTTTAAAACCTTAATCAAACCTGTCTTTAAACATTGCCATTAATTATTTTTTAAAACAAGCAATTTCATGTTTCAAACTAGCATTTTCTTCTTCTAACTTATTAATATATTTTTTCATTGTTTCAAAAACAAACTCAGAATTATTGTTAAAAGTATGGTTGTTGCCAAAATTACCATGAGCATAATCACCATTTATAACATATACTCCGTCTTCTGGGTCATAAATTTCTTCGAATTTTACATTTAGTTCTTTTGCCATTTTGTCCCACTCTTTTTTAGAAATTTTGGTCAAACCGTTTTCTCTACGACCATAATTAGAAGTATCCATGCCCAGCCTAAAAGCAAATTCTGCTTGCGTAAACCTTTTTGTTCTCTCGTCTATCAATTTTTGTTTGACAAATGTAATAAATATGCTTTAATTAGCATATTTTTTGCTCGAAAAAGCATTTTTTAACATTTAACATTTGCCTAAGTTTGTTTTAATTAAAATTATTCTTACATTCGTTTAGCAATGACCTAGTGCACGAGGCTTATTTCTAAATTTTTTGTTTGTAGTGGTTTTGATTAAGAGAAATTATTAATAAATTAAAAATTTAATTATGAAAAAGTTAGAATTAAAAAATTTGAAAGTGAAAGCACTTTCTAAAGATGAAAAAGGACAAGTTAATGGTGGAAGAATGCCTGTAACATCTGGACCATGCAATTTAGCTTCTTCTTGGCCTGTTGAATGCACAGTTACCTATGGTTGGAGATGCGGTGGTGGAAATTAAAAAATAATTTTAAAGCAATTTTCAATTTTGAAAATTGCTTTATTTAATTTTTTTTAAACAAAAAAATATGGAAAAACTAGAATTAAAAAACTTGAAAGTGATTAAGCATTCAAAAGAAGATAAGTTGAAGATTAAGAGAGGTAAAACAGGAGCTACAGCTTGTTGTTCTGATTGTTGTTATCCATATCAGTATGGCTTGTTGAATGTGGGTTTTATTAATATATTAAATATAAAATTATTTGATATTTTGAAATATCATCTTATTTAAAATCAATTATTAAATTTAATTTTAAATTAAATCATGAAAATTTTTATTTATTTATACATAATTCTGCAAGTTAATTTAGGATTTGCTCAAACAAACATTACCGAAACCCAAAAACTAGCTTCAACCTGCAAAGTTTGGGGATTCTTGAAATATTATCACCCCAAGGTCGCCAATGGGGAATTCAATTGGGACGAAAAACTTTTTGAGGTTTTGCCTAAAATTGAACAAGCCAAAACCCAAGAGGCTTTTTCGTTAGTTTTAGAAAATTGGATAGATTCATTAGGTGAAATAAGAAAAATCGCACCAATTATAATACAGAAAAATCTTGAATATTTCGATAAAAATTTTGATTTATTATGGATTAGTAACAATAAATTTTTTTCTAAAAAACTTTCAGACAAACTGATTTTTATCGAAAAAAATAGATTTCAAGGTAATCAATTTTATATTCAGGCATTTGATGGTGCTGGCAATGTTTTCGCAAAAAATGAAAATAAATTAAACATTAATATTTCTGAAAAAAAATTTCGAATACTGTTATTTTTCAGATACTGGAATGTAATTGAATATTTCTTTCCACATAAATACTTAATGGATATTAAATGGGACTTATCACTTGTAGAAATGTTACCAAATTTAGTTGATGCAACTACAGAAAAAGATTTTCATTTAACTATGAGGAAATTATTTGTTCGACTAAATGATAGTCATACAGCTATTGAGGGAAGTTTAAATAAAAACGAATTTGATGAAATCAGATTATTGCCAAATAGCTTAAAAATTATTGAAGAAAAAATAATTGTAACTAAAATTTTAAACGATACACTTGCAGCATCAAATGATATTAAAGTTGGTGATGTTTTTATAAAGTTAAACGGAAAAACAACAAAAGAAATTATTCAACACAACAAAGATCTTGTATTTGCCTCTAATAACGCATTCTACCTTAATTATTTAAGCAACCAAATTACAATGGGATTTGGCCCAAAAGTTACTATTGAAAGTACAAGAAATGGAAAAACAACTGAAAAAACAATAGATTGGTATGACGTGCAAATAGCTAGAAGTAATTTATTTAAAAAAAATAAAAGCGAAAAAATTAAAATGCTTCAAAATAATATTGGATATGTAAATATGGGTAAATTACAAGTTAAAGATATAGCTGAAATGGTAACAACATTTAAAGAAACCAAAGCAATTATTTTCGATATGCGCAACTATCCAAACGAAACTTGGGAAGAAATTTCTAAATTTTTAAACAAAGAACAAAAAACATTCGCAATTTATACAAAACCAGATTTAACTTATCCAGGAAGGTACATTTGGGATACCGCTGGATCAACTTGTGGTACTGAAAACAACGAGTATTACAAAGGCAAAGTTATTGTATTACTTAATGAAGAGTCTATTAGTCAGTCGGAATGGACGGCAATGTGTTTTCAAACGGCTCCGAACACAACAATCATTGGTAGCCAAACAGCTGGTGCAGATGGCAATAATAGTGGTTTTGAATTTATAAAAGGATTTACGACTCATTTTACTGGTATAGGAGTTTACTACCCAGACCGTCGAGAAACTCAAAGAATAGGTATTGTACCAGATATTGAAGTCAAACCAACCATAAAAGGCATTCAAGAAGGGCGAGACGAAGTTTTGGATAGAGCTTTGCAATTTATTGAAACTGGAAAATAAATTTTAAAAAAGCCTTAATAAAAGCTATGCAACAAGAAATCGAAAAAATCGAAAAATTTATCTGGAATGCATTCGAAACAGAAAACAGAATTGGTTTTTTTGACGGTTTAAGTGGTTTGGCATTGTTTTATTATTATTTGAATCAAGCCCACAAAAACGAAGAATGTAATTACAATCCTTATGAAAACACTTGGAATTAAAAATTTATTAACAATCCTCTTTGTATTTTTTATGATTAGTTGTAAAACAATTAAACAAGATGTTATAAAAAAAAATTATTTTAATCATAACTATTTTGTAAACGACTCGCTACAAACAGGTATTGATTTTTGGGGCGCGTTAGAATTTGATAATTTATCTAAATTCAAACTGGCAACAGCAAAGAAAATTTTCAAAGACCATCAAGAAATTCCTTATAAAAACATTTTTTTAAATTGTAGCTCAAAAGTAGACAAATACAATATTTACTTTTTTCATGATAAACTTGATTATTCAGAGAGTACCAAAGAACAAACAAAAATTATTTTTTATGATTCTGTAAATAAAATAAGCATTGGAACCAAAATTAAAAACAAAACTAAAATTATTTGCTATGTAAAGACTTTCGAAAACAACAATAATTATGCAAATATTATAGTTAAAGATTTACTTAATCGTACGATTATTGATTCAGTTGATAAGTCTAAATTAAACTATTTCAAAATTTTAGAAAATTATACTAAACGGTATAAAAACAGTTTACAGGCAATTTATAAAATAAATACTGCACATATCAAAGAAGAGAACGAAAATAATAGTATTAAAAAACAATTATTATTTACGGCACACTCGTTTTTGTCTAATAATTATAAATATGATTCAATAATAAATATTTATGAAAAAGGCAGGAAGCAATATTATAATAAAACGCTTGATTCGCTTAGTTTAAATTCAGATGTTTTCAAAAATCAAGACGTTTACAATGAAATTGCAAATATTGTAGCAAAAAACAAAGTAATTATATTAAACGAAGATCATTATTATCCTAAACATAGATTTTTTGCAATGAATCTTCTTAATGTTTTAAAACAAAATGGTTTTCAATATTTATCAATTGAAGATTTTGTTGAAACTGAAAACTCGAAACCAATACCAAATTACGATAATGGCTCATATATTATTGAACCTTATTTTGCTCATTTTATTAGGAATGCAAAAAAATTAGGATTTACTATTCTAGGACATGAAAATAATAATAAGGAAATAGATCGTGAAAAAGGTCAAGCACTTAATATAAAAGGAATAATAGATAAAGATGTGAATGCAAAAATTTTTGTTTACGTTGGACATTCACACATAGAAGAAGAAGGCTCAAAAAAATGGATGGCACAATATTTTAAAGAATTAACAAATATTGATCCAATAACTATTAATCAAGTTGCTATTTGCGCCCAGACTAATGATAGTTTAATTTTATTACCCAAAAAATATTTTGTTAAAGACGACAAAACAAAATCAACTGCTGATTATTTTTTAGTTAACAATCTAAAGCCCAGTTTGAAATCAATCTATAAAAATCAAGAATTCAAATCTATAATTATTAAAATTGAAAAGTATTCAGAATTAAAAAATAAAGAGGTTATTATTCAAGTTTTCGATAACGAAGAATATAATTTATTAAAAGAACAAACAATACCTATTTTAAGTAAAATTGAAAAAATAAAAACTAATAAAATAGTTTTATCGCTACCAATCGGTACTTATAAAATAAAAATAAAAACTGCCAATAACGAAATGATTTATAAAAAGGATTTAACAGTCGAATAATGCTTAAACCCTTCCCAACCCATCTCCAAGCCGATTCCAAAGACTGCGGATCAACTTGCCTAAAAATTATTGCCAAGCATTATGGCAAAACAATTAATATTCAAGAGTTGCGTGACTTGTCCGAGACCAACCGCGAAGGCAGCAACTTACTCAATATTAGCGATGCAGCCGAGAAAATTGGGTTCAGGAGTTTGGGCGTTAAACTTAGTTTAAATAATTTGCAAGAAGCACCTTTGCCTTGCATATTGCACTGGAACAAGGAACATTATATAGTGCTTTATGAAATTGTAAATAGTAACAAGTATAATGTAAAAAATGTATTTAAAAACAAACAATATACAAATGACAATTTACAATATACATTCAAAATTTCCGACCCAGCAATCGGTCTAATAACCTACAACCAACAAGAATTCTTGAAATTCTGGATTGGCAACAATGCTAATGAAGAAACTGAGGAAGGTATTGCTTTGCTACTAGAACCAACTCCAAAATTCTTTCAGCAAGACGCTCCCCTCTCCTTTGGAGAGGGGTCGGGGGAGAGGTCTTTTGGTTTTTCTTTACTCATTAATTACATAACACCCTACAAGAGTTTTTTAACACAATTGGTCATTGGCTTATTAGCCGCTAGTTTACTAGATTTAATTTTTCCGTTTTTGACCCAAAGCATTGTCGATGTTGGCATTCAGAATCAAAATATTAGTTTTATTTATTTGATTTTGTTTGCACAATTGTTTCTGTTTTTGGGCAAGACGGCACTCGAACTCATTCGCAGTTGGATTTTGTTGCACTTGTCGACTAGAATAAATATTTCGTTAATTTCGGATTTTTTTATCAAGTTAATGAACTTGCCCATTTCGTTTTTCGATGTTCGCATGACGGGCGACATCATGCAACGCATTAACGACCACCACCGCATAGAGCGCATTTTGACAACATCGTCGCTCAGCGTTTTGTTCTCGCTCATCAACATGGTTATTATGGGTGGCGTTTTGGCATATTATAACTTGAAAATATTTGCAGTGTTTTTTGCTGGTAGTTTCTTGTATTTTCTTTGGGTATTATTGTTCTTGAAACGCCGAGAAAAATTAGACTACAAGCGTTTTAGCGAAGTGTCTCAAGAGCAGAGCAAAGTCATAGAACTGATTAACGGCATGCAAGAAATTAAACTGCACAATGCCGAGAAACAAAAACGTTGGGGTTGGGAGTTTATTCAAGCCAGATTATTCAAAGTCTCGATGAAAGGCTTGGTGCTAGAACAAACCCAAAACATTGGCTCTAATTTTATCAATGAGTTAAAAAACATTATTATTATTTTCTTATCAGCCAAACTGGTTATCGATGGTTCGATTACTTTGGGTATGATGCTCGCAATAAGCAGTATTGTTGGCAGTTTGAATGGCCCAATTATTCAGCTTATTAATTTTATTCGCGAGGCACAAGATGCCAAAATATCATTAGCCAGATTGTCAGAAATTCACGAAAAAGAAGACGAATTGCAACAAAGCGATACTCAAACTAACGAAATTCCATTAGATAGCGATATTGTGATAAAAGATTTAAGTTTCCGGTACATCGGCTCGGATATTCTGGTTCTTGAAAACTTAAATTTAACTATTCCAGCCAATAAAGTGACCGCAATTGTTGGCACAAGCGGCAGCGGAAAAACAACTTTAATGAAGTTGTTGTTGAAGTTTTATGAGCCGAATAGTGGGGAAATTTTCCTCTCACCCAGCTCCTCTCCGAAGGAGATGGGAGCCGATACTGGAATGTTTGGAGTTGAATCTATTTATAAAAATTCTGAATTTGTAAATGTAATTTCGCAAGAAAAAAACAACCATAATAAATACAAAACTTATCCAGCCTCGGCTCCCTCCCCTTCGGGGAGGGCTGGGGTGGGGTTGCAAAACATTACTCAAAAATCATGGCGCAACCATGTTGGTACAGTCATGCAAGAAGGTTACATTTTTAACGATACTATTGCCAATAATATTGCGGTTGGTGTAGATATTATCGATAAACAAAGACTGGTTTATGCAGCTGATGTGGCAAATATCAAGGAGTTTATTCAAGCTTATCCGTTGGGTTTCAATACCAAAATCGGAATGGAAGGCATAGGAATGAGTACTGGTCAAAAACAGCGTTTGTTGATTGCTAGAGCGGTTTATAAAAACCCTGAAATGTTGTTTTTCGACGAAGCCACATCTGCACTCGATGCTAATAATGAAAAAGAAATTATGCAAAAACTGGATATTTTCTTTAAAAACAAAACCGTTGTCGTAATTGCCCATAGATTGAGCACCGTAATGAATGCCGACCAAATTGTAGTGCTAGAAAAAGGCAAAATTGTCGAAATTGGCAACCATAATGAGTTAGTGATTTTGAAAGGTAGTTATTATGAATTGGTACATAATTGTCAAGTTTCATAACATTATTGATGAAAGTTGATTTAAATTTGATTCAAAGTTAGTATTTTATTTTTAAATTCGTTTGGTGTTGTTTTAAATATTTCGGGTTTTAATTTGTACCATTTTTCGATTGCATCCATTGGTGT
>JANNWM010000063.1:0-40146 GCA_031408435.1 Bacteroidota bacterium | reverse complement strand
CTCTAAAACTTTTTGATAATTTTTTACTATATTTGACATAAATATTGGGTGTTTGACGACAACAAGATACTGAATTTCAGTGTCTTGTCCCAATATTTAACTATCTTTATTTACAAAAATAATTGCACCCAACGGGTTATTTTAATGTCATAGGAGTCGATATTATTTGACTTATTAAGTCCTTTAATTAAATATTTTTCTGCATTTTGATACTCTTTTTTTTCTAAATATAACTCACCGATCGAACTCAAAGCTATAGGAATCTGCAAAATACTACTTATTTTGTTTGCTATGACATAATTTGAGTCTAAATATTTTTTTGATAATTCAAATGTTTCTGTATCTTTATTACCGTCTTTTATTTTTTGTAAATATATGTTTCCTAATTCAGAGTAACATGTAGCAATTTGATATTTGTCGTCTATTTTTTTAGAAATTTTTAAAGCTTTTTGTAATGCGTCTAAACTTTTTTGAAATTTCGTGCTTTTTTTATCTAATAGACTATGTTCTTTATTTGATAATTCCGAATACAATTGACCAATTGAATTAAGTACACGAGCCTCAACCAATTGAATATTCAATTTCTTTGCAATTGCATACGATTTATTATAACAATTTAGAGCTAATAATTTGTTGTTAGTTAAATGATAAAGAATTCCAAGATTTATAAAATTATAACAAACTCCTTTTTCATCATTTAATTCTTGTGCAATTTTAAGAATTTTCAAATAACACTTTATGGAATTATCAAAATCTCGCATTTTTTGATAGATAATCCCCATATCTCCAAACGAACCACCTAAATTATATTTGTCTTTGTAAAACATATCTATTTCAACGGTTTTTTGATGGTAAAACAAAGCATCTTTATAATTTGTAAGTTCAGTATGCAAATTCCCAAGATTGCTGTAAGATGCACCTAAATCTTTTTTTATTTTTAATGCTTCTCTAATTTTTAATGCTCTATTATTATAGAATAAAGATGAATCTAAAATTCCCGAATAAAAATAAGATGATCCAATTCTGTGATAACTATTAGCAATTAATCGGTTTTTTTTAATTTTTTTTGCAATTTTTAATGCTTGAAAACCATACATTTTACTATCATTCAAATCAAAATCGGCACTTTCTCGGCTCAATAAACAAAGGGTATTTATTTTAATTGTGTCACTTTTAGTAAATTTAATAATGTGCTTCAAAGAATCTATTGCTTTACTTTGGGAAAAAGACGAAATCGAAAAACATAAAATCAAAACCAACGTTACATATTTTTTTATCATAACCTCAAAATTAAAATTCCTAATTCAAAAATCACTACCTAATTCCAGTATATTTTTTTAGATATCAAATACTTTAAAAGATTAAAATTCAACATTTTTATTCAAAAATCAAAATTTACCTTTAAATTTGCACTGTCAATTTTTTGACAACGACCTGCCTGTCTGCAGGCAAGTTTCATCAATTGAGCAAACTTATGGAAAACAAAAAAAAAGTAGCATTCTATACATTAGGATGCAAATTGAATTTCTCAGAAACTTCTACAATAGCCAGAAATTTTACTAACGAAGGTTTTGATAGGGTAGATTTCGAGGAGGTTGCAGATATTTACGTAATCAATACCTGTTCGGTTACCGAGAATGCCGACAAACAATTCAAGCAAGTTGTTAAAAAAGCAATGAAATTGAATAACAATGCATTTGTTGCTGCGGTTGGCTGTTACGCTCAATTAAAACCCGAAGAATTGGTCGCAGTTGATGGTGTTGATTTGGTTTTGGGTGCCACCGAAAAATTTAATATTACAAGTTACTTAAATGATTTATCAAAAAATGATTACGGAGAAGTGCATTCTTGCGAAATTTCCGAAGCCGATTTTTATGTTGGAAGTTATTCAATCGGCGACAGAACCAGAGCATTTTTGAAAGTCCAAGATGGTTGCGATTACAAATGTACTTATTGTACAATTCCATTAGCAAGAGGAATTTCGCGTTCTGATGCTTTAGAAAATGTTTTAAAAAATGCTAAAGAAATATCAGAACAAAACATAAAAGAAATTGTTTTGACAGGCGTTAATATTGGTGATTATGGCAAAGGCGAATTCGGAAACAAAAAACACGAACATATATTCTTGGAATTGGTTCAAGAATTAGATAAAATCGACGGCATCGAACGATTGCGAATTTCATCGATAGAACCAAATTTATTGAAAAACGAAACAATAGAATTTGTATCTAAAAGTCGCACATTTGTGCCACATTTTCATATTCCGTTGCAATCAGGTTGTAATGAAATATTGAAACTAATGAAACGCCGTTATCAAAAAGAAATTTATGTTGAGCGTGTCAATAAAATCCGAGAAGTCATGCCTCACGCCTGCATTGGCGTTGATATAATCGTTGGTTTTCCTGGAGAAACTGATGCGTTTTTCCTTGAAACATATAATTTTTTGAATGAATTAGACATTTCTTATTTGCACGTTTTTACCTATTCTGAACGCGGCAACACCGAAGCCGCTTTGATGGAAAATATAGTTCCTGCCAATGTTAGAGCAAAACGTAGCAAAATGTTACGAGGATTATCTGTCAAAAAACGACGTGCTTTTTATGAGTCTCAAATTGGTTCAAACCGAACGGTTTTATTCGAATCTGAAAATAAAGAAGGCTACATTCATGGTTTTACAGAAAATTATGTAAAAGTAAAAACGCCTTGGAATCCAGAATTAGTAAACACTTTGCAAGAAATTTACTTAACAAAAATCGATGATGACGGAAATGTAAGATTGCAATTTTCGAACCAATTGATTTAGTGATTTTCACTGAAAACAAAATTTTAAACTCATAAAAAAAGCTACTTTGATTTGTTTCAAAGTAGCTTTTTTTATCGAATTCAATTTTTAATTGATATGTTCCTCGATTAGACCCGATGCCCATTCTATTTTTTCGTAATAAAAATTGACACTGGTTAATTTTTCTTTTTTAATAATTTTACATTTTCCAGTTACTTTTGCAGTTTTGCCAATTATAACCAACATAGAATCTGTTTTGACTTCATTTTTTAAGAATTTTTGGTAAAAATTCTGAGCAATTTCATCTTTTATAGTCATTTTAGCATTATAAGTACTAATTACTACCGTGCCAGATTTACTTTGTGAAATTAATTCAATTCCGTTTTGACCATTTTTATAAAATTCTTTTTTTGGAGTTTGCCCCATTGCAATTTGACAAATAAAAAAAACAGCTAATAATAAAATTCGGGAAGATAAAATATTGATTTTCATGGTGGTAGTATTTTGTAATTTAATATCTGCTTTTAGAATAAAAAATGTTTTAAACTTATTACTCGACAAAAGTACACATAACATCGACAAAGTGTATGTTTTTTAATATTAACTTATCAACAACAAAATGTTGATAATCTGTTATTTGTGTATTTTATCGATATTTTATCGATTTTAAATAACAATTTATTAAGAAACACTCTTAATTTAATTGACTAATTTTACAACTCCATAAAGAAATTTAATATGAAAAATATTTTATTATTAATTTTATTTTACTCGTCATTTGTTTTCTCGCAATCTGAAATCGGAAAAAAATCGTCGAAGTTTTCTAAATTTCCAATTGTTGCAAAACCAGAATTTAATAATATCCTAAAACCATTGGACTTAAAACCAGAAAAACAAAATCCTTTTTCAAGTCAAGAAACTTTTGAAAACGAAGCACCATTATATGTATCGAATGCAAGTATTTTTTCAAATAAAAAAGAACCGTCGTTTGTAATTGGCGATAATCGAACCGAAGTTTTAAATCAGCCTGCATTTGTAAATCCGAATTTAGATGTTTTAGATAAATTAAATAACAAAACACCAAAACCAGTTTCAGAGAACTTTGTTGCATTGCGGGGTGACAAAGAGTTTTGTGATATTAAAACCGATGCTGATTATCTTTATATTACATTTAGAGATTTTGGAGAAGTCGATGGTGATAAATTTAAAATAATCATGAATGGAAAAGACATTACGGGTCAAGTAACTTTACAGGGATATTACCAAGAAATGAAAATTAAATTGGATAATGGTTTTAATAAAATTGATTTTGAAATTTTAAATGTTGGTAGTGTAAGCCCAAATACAGCCGAATTCTTGTTTTCAACATCTCCTGACGTAATTATTTGTCAAGATAACTGGGCGTTATTAACTGGATTTAAAGCTATTGTAAAAATTTTTAAAGAATAAACTCCATAAAAAAACCTCTCAGATCTTTGAGAGGTTTTTATAAAAATTTGAACACAAAATGTATTATTTAGTGTGTTTAGCATATTTAGTTTTGAACTTGTCAATACGTCCTGCGGTATCAATAAGTTTAGATTTACCTGTGTAAAAAGGATGAGAAGTTCTAGAAATCTCCATTTTTACAACTGGATATTCAACACCTTCGTGTATAATTGTTTCTCTTGTATCTGCCGTAGATTTAGTAATAAAAACGTCTTCGTTCGACATGTCTTTAAATGCAACTAATCTGTAATTTTCTGGGTGAATTCCTTTTTTCATTGTAAATTTTATTTTTCTGTGATAATTATAATTTGTTTTGATGCTTTTGTTTTTCAAAAAGGTATCAACTCGTTATAACTTTTTTATTTATTATTTTGAGAATGCAAATTTACAATTATTTTTTAATAATCAACTATTTAATGCATTTTTTTTATTTAATAAAATTCAGCAATAAAATTTAAGAATTGTTATATTTGTTCATTAATTTAAATTTTTAAAAATGAATGAAATTATAAAGAAAAACGGAATAACATTCGGTATTTTGTCCGGGATTATTTCTATTTTGACAACTACATTAATATATGTAATTGATATTAAGCTTTTCGTTTCTTGGTGGCTTGGACTGTTAGGGATTGCAATTTCTGTTATTTTGGCTTGCGTTTTATTATCAAAAACAAAAAAAGAATTGAATGGAAATCTCAATTTTAAAGAAGCATTTACTACTTATTTTATTATGGCTTTGATTGGTATATTGATGTCAACAACTTTCGGAATTATATTATTTAATGTGATTGATCCTTCATTAAAAGAATCGATAAAAGAATTAACATTAAAAAGTGTTTCTGAAATGATGCTAAAATTCGGAAGCAACAATTCGGATATTAGCAAAGCTTTAAAAACAATTCAAGAAACAGATCAGTTTTCGGTTTTACAACAAATAAAAGGAATTTTTACAAGCATTGTTGTGTCTTCAATATTTGGATTAATTCTTGCTGCATTTTTCAAAACTCCAAATAGTCAAGAGATTTAATGCAAATTTCAATCATCATTCCATTATTAAACGAACAAGAGTCGTTGCCAGAATTGCACTCATGGATTGTAAAAGTCATGAGTGAGAATAATTATTCTTATGAAATAATTTTCATTGACGATGGCAGCAATGACCAATCTTGGCAAATAATCGAGCAACTTTCAATTGAAAATTTATCGGTAAAAGGATTGCGTTTTCAACGAAATTTCGGAAAATCGCAAGCATTGCACGCAGGTTTTGCCAAAGCACAAGGCGATGTAATTATTACGATGGATGCCGATTTGCAAGATTCACCCGATGAGATTCCGGGTTTGTACAACATGATTGTTAACCAAAATTTCGATTTGGTTTCGGGTTGGAAAAAGAAAAGATACGATTCGGTTGTAACCAAAAATTTACCATCGAAGTTATTTAATTGGGCTGCAAGAAAAACATCTGGAGTGGAATTGAATGATTTTAATTGCGGCTTAAAAGCTTATAAAAATATAGTAGTCAAGAACATAGAAGTTTCTGGCGAAATGCACCGATACATTCCTGTTTTGGCCAAAAATGCAGGGTTTTCTAAAATTGGCGAAAAAGTGGTTATTCATCAGGCAAGAAAATATGGCGAAACCAAGTTTGGGATGAACCGTTTTATTAATGGTTTTCTGGATTTAATAACCATTTGGTTTCTATCAAGATTTGGCAAACGACCAATGCATCTTTTTGGTGCAGTTGGAACTGTAATGTTTGTAATTGGATTTTTATCAGCAGGTTATATTGGAATTTCTAAATTGGTTAGATTGTTTGTTTTGCATCAAGAAACAATTTTAGTGACTGATAATCCTTGGTTTTACATCGCTTTAGCCACAATGATTATTGGTACTCAAATGTTTTTGGCTGGTTTTCTAGGAGAAATAATTTTGCGAACCAAGAATAATGAGGAACGC
This sequence comes from Bacteroidota bacterium, assembly GCA_031408435.1. Classification (GTDB taxonomy): domain Bacteria; phylum Bacteroidota; class Bacteroidia; order Flavobacteriales; family Flavobacteriaceae; genus Flavobacterium. Next base: position 33,920 of record JANNWM010000063.1, on the reverse strand, counting down.
TATAAAGTTGCTGCTTTTGTCAATTAATGGTATCACAAATTGTTATACCAACTTGAGGTCACAATTTGTGACCTCGAAATTATTAAAAAATGTTTAAGGACTAAATTTTTGCCCTTAAAGAAAATATTGACAAACTTGAGGTTGCAATTTGCGACCTTAAACAATAAAAAATTATGGAAATAGAAGTAATTCAAAATAAAATTTATGAGATTCGAGGTTGCAAAGTAATGCTTGATTTTGATTTAGCATTATTGTATGAATTTGAAAATAAAAGACTTAAAGAAGCTGTTAGAAGAAATATTACTAGATTTCCTGAAGATTTTATGTTTGAACTTACCAAACTAGAATTAAAAAGTTTGAGGTCGCAAATTGCGACCTCAAACCGTGGCGGTTCTAGATATATGCCTTTCGCATTCACCGAACAAGGAATTGCAATGCTTTCGAGTGTATTGAACTCTGAAAAAGCAATTGAAGTTAACATTGCAATAATTCGTGCATTTGTAACTTTTAGACAATTTACATTAAACTATAATGAACTAAAAAATAAGATTGAAGAGATAGAAAATCAATTCCCAGAGATTTATAATACTTTGAATTACTTGGTAGATAAAGATAATATCGCTGTATCAACTGACGAAAGAACAAAAATTGGTTTTAAAAACTAGATTTAATAATTAAAATAATACCCTAGCCCCGATTGCAATGGAAATCCTTTAATTTTTTTTCTTTAAAAAAATTAAAGATTGGAATGAAAAGCGGGAAATAGCTTCAAAAAAGAATATAAAAAAATGAACATACCACCAAACATTTTAGTCACAGTAAACGAATGGTTAACGCCAACATTCGACCAAGAAACGCAAGAAGAAGTCACAAAATTAATGACTTCGTCTCCAGAAATTCTTAAAGAAAGTTTTTATAAAAATCTTGAATTTGGAACTGGCGGAATGCGCGGAATTATGGGCGTTGGCACCAACAGAATCAACAAATACACGCTTGGCAAAAACACGCAAGGCATTGCCAATTATATGCACCAAGTTTTTCCTAATCGTGATTTGAAAGTTGCAATTGCTTATGATTGCCGCCACAACAGCAATACTTTAGCAAAAACAGTTGCTGATGTTTTTTCTGCAAATGGCATTCAGGTTTATTTGTTTTCGGATATGCGACCAACTCCAGAGTTGAGTTTTGCCTTGAAACACTTGAAATGTCAAGCTGGAATTGTCTTGACTGCAAGTCACAATCCGCCAGAATACAATGGTTACAAGGTTTATTGGGAAGATGGTGGGCAACTTGTTCCGCCAGAAGACAAAGCGATTATTCAAGTCATTGAAGATTTGAAATACGATGAAATCAAATTCGAGCCAAACGAAAGTTTGATACATTATATTGATACCGAAATTGACGAAGCTTTCATAAAATCTTCTATCGACAATGCGAGTTTCAATACTTCGCAAGATGCAAAAGACAATTTGAATATTGTTTTTACGTCTTTGCATGGAACATCAATAAAATCAATTCCTGATGTTTTGGCCAATGCTGGTTACAAAAACGTAAACATTGTTGCCGAACAAGCCGAACCAAATGGAGATTTTCCGACGGTTGTTTCGCCAAATCCCGAAGAGCCCGAAGCGTTGACAATGGCATTGGCACTTGCTGATAAATTAAATGCTGATATAGTTGTTGGAACCGATCCAGATAGCGATAGACTTGGAGTGGCGGTTCGAGATAATGATGGTGATATGATTTTGCTAAACGGCAACCAAACAATGGTTTTGATGACTGCTTTTTTACTAAAACAATGGAAAAAATCAGGCAAAATTGATGGCAAGCAATTCATTGGTTCAACGATAGTTTCGACACCGATGATGATGGAATTAGCAACAGCATTTAACGTTGAATGCAAAGTTGGTTTAACAGGTTTCAAATGGATTGCCAAAATGATAAAAGATTTTCCGAACCAACAATTTATTGGCGGAGGAGAAGAAAGTTTTGGTTTTATGGTTGGAGATGCAGTTCGCGACAAAGATGCCGTTGCTGCCACTTTATTGATTTGTGAAGTTGCCGCTCAAGCCAAAGCAAACGGAAGTTCGATTTACAAAGAATTACAAAATCTATATGTAGCACACGGTTTTTATAAAGAACACTTGGTGTCATTAACAAAAAAGGGAATAGATGGATTGGCAGAAATTAACCAGATGATGGTCGATATGCGCACCAATCCATTAAAAGAAATTAATGGAGAAAGAGTTGTGATGATGGAAGATTATAAATCATCGACGGCTTTGAATCTTTTTACAAATGAAGTTGAAACAATGGACATACCAAAATCTGATGTTTTGATTTATTACACCGAAGATGGTTCGAAAATTGCAGCAAGACCAAGTGGCACCGAACCAAAAATTAAGTTTTATGTAAGTGTGAATACTAAAGTTAATGCTGTTAATGAAATTCCGGAAACGGAAGTGTTTTTAGACAAAAAAATCAAAAATATACTAGAAGATTTGAAAATTATTTAATGGAAAAATTTCCAAACATTAACGTCAATTTGTTAGATTCAATCATTGGGTTGATTGATATTACACGCCAGAATGTTGCGAAAACTGTTAATCAAGAATTGACCTTATTGTATTGGAATATCGGTAAAAGTATTAACGACGATATTCTCAATAATAATCGAGCTGATTATGGAAAAAAGGTGATTCCGTTTTTAAGTGAAGAACTTACCGAACGATACGGAACTGGTTTTAACAAAAGAAATTTACAAAATTTTATAAAGTTAAATATTGTTTTTCAAGATATTACGATTTTGCACGCACTGTGTGCAAAATTGAGTTGGTCTCATTTGCGGGATATTATGTATATCGAAAATCCCGTTAAAAGAGAATTTTACATTCAAATGTCAATTCACGAACGTTGGAGCGTTAGAACTTTGCAAGAGCGAATCGACACAAAGCTTTTTGAACGAACAGCTATCAGTCAAAAACCTGACGAAACGATTCTAAATGAACTGAAATTACTTGAAACAGAAAAGAAAATCACAGCAGATTTGACTTTTAGAGATCCTTATGTTCTAGACTTTTTGGGACTTCACGACACTTATTCTGAAAAAGATTTAGAAAGTTCGATTTTGGCACAGCTCCAATTTTTTATATCAGAAATGGGAAGCGAATTTGCATTTTTGGCACGTCAAAAAAGAATAATTATTGATAACGAAGATTTTTATATTGACTTACTTTTTTATCATCGAGGCCTGAAAAGATTGGTTGCTATTGACTTAAAAATAGGAAAATTTAAGGCTGGATACAAAGGTCAAATGGAATTGTATTTGGCTTGGCTTGAAGATAACGAACAAAAAGAAGGAGAATACAAACCAATTGGACTAATTTTGTGCAGTGAAAAATCACCAGAGCAGATAAATTATCTAATGCTAGATAAAAATGAACAAATAAAAGTTGCCGAATATTTAACACAACTTCCTGATGAACAAATATTGCTAGAAAAACTAGAAATAGCAATTGCTGTGGCAGAAAACAACAACAAAAAACAACATTCTTAAAAAATGAAAAAAATTATCCGAAAAATATTTCCATACATAATTCCATATAAATCGCATGTGATTTGGAATATATTTTTCAACATTTTATATGCACTTTTTAGCACATTATCGTTCATTACATTGATTCCAATGATGAATGTTTTGTTCGATAAAGCCAAAAAAATTGATGCCCAACCAGTTTGGACAGATGTTTTTCATTCGGTTAATTATTTTCAAGATTTGTTGTACTTCAAGATCACTCAATTGACCAAAGACAACGATTCGCAAATGGCATTATTGCTTGTTGTAAGCCTTGTTATTCTTACCTTTTTATTGAAGAATGTTGCCAACTATTTTGCCTCATTTCACATCATGCATTTGCGGAATGGAGTGCTCAAGGATTTAAGAAAAACCATGTATGACAAAATCATAGAATTGCCAATTTCATTCTATTCAGAAAAACGAAAAGGAGATGTTATGGCAAGAATGCTCGGTGATATTGGCGAAGTTCAAAACTCATTTTTCGCTATTTTAGAGTTAATTGTCAAAGAACCAATGACAATAATTTTCTCGATTGTTGGCATGTTTTTAATTAGTTTTAAGTTGACACTGTTTGTATTTATTTTTATTCCAATTGCGGGATTAGTTATTTCTAGAATAGGAAAAAACCTAAAAGCACAATCGCTTGAAGCTCAAGGAGAAGGCGGCTATTTAATTTCCATTGTCGAGGAAAGTTTATCAGGTTTGAAAGTCGTAAAAAGTTATAATGCAGAAAATAGTTTTAAAAGAAGATTCGAAGGTTCGACCTCCAGATTGTTAAAATTGTCCAACAGCATTGGAAGTAAAAATAATCTTGCTTCGCCTCTAAGCGAGTTCATGGGAATTATTACAATTGCTGTTTTATTGTGGTACGGTGGCAGCATGGTTTTAATAGATAGAACACTTGACGGAGCAGTTTTTTTGGCATATATGGGATTGGCATACAATATTTTGACTCCAGCAAAAGCAATTTCAAAAGCGACTTATTCAGTTAAAAGTGGTTTGGCCGCTGCAGAAAGAGTTTTTGAAATTCTTGAAGTTGATAACGAAATTACATCTAAAGAAAATGCAATTATAAAATCTACTTTTGATGATGTTTTGGAAATTAAAAACATCAATTTTAGATTTGAAGATGAGAATGTATTGAAAGATTTTTCATTAAAAGTCAAAAAAGGACAAACCGTAGCACTTGTTGGTCAATCAGGTTCAGGCAAAAGTACAATTGCTAATCTTTTGACTCGTTTTTATGATGTTAACGAAGGCTCAATTGCCATTGATGGTATCGAAATTAAAGATATGAACCTACATTCTTTGAGAGATTTGTTAGGATTAGTAACTCAAGATTCTATACTTTTTAATGATTCTATTAAAAAAAATATACTCATTGGCAAAGAAAATGCAACCGATGAAGAAGTTATAGAAGCCTTGAAAGTTGCCAATGCTTATGAATTTGTTAAAGATTTGCCTTACGGAATAGAAACCAATATTGGCGATGCTGGAAATAAATTATCAGGCGGACAAAAACAAAGATTGAATATCGCTCGTGCAGTTTTAAAAAATCCACCAATAATGATTCTCGACGAAGCAACTTCGGCACTCGATACCGAAAGTGAAAAATTTGTTCAAGTTGCTTTGGAAAATATGATGCAAAATCGAACGTCAATTGTTATTGCACACCGATTATCGACCATTCAAAAAGCTGATTTGATTGTTGTTATGAAAAAAGGAAGAATTGTTGAACAAGGCAAACATGACGAACTAGTTGCGATGAACGGAACCTATAATAATTTGGTAACGATGCAAAGTTTTGAATAAAATCAATTAGGCTAAAAAAATTCAAAATAATTGCAGATTTTCGATTAACGATTCTTGTATCAGATTTACAAATATAGAATTTAAAAGTATTTTTAAGTTTATTAAACCGAATCTGAAATCAAGAATCGTTAATCAACATTCAAATATATCTTAATATAAAAGTTAAAACGAATGTACCACAACAATCCAAATATAAAACTTCCAGACGATCCAAACACAATTGTTTGGAAATATTTGGACTTGTCTAAATTTTTGGATTTGTTGCTTTCGCAAAAACTTTTTATGTCTCGATCGGACAAATTCGAAGACCAATACGAAGGGACTTTTAGCGAACCAACTTTCGAAGAAATCAAGAAATTATCAAAAGACAATCCTGAATTTTTAGAATATTACAAAAATCATCGAGAAAAAGTGGTTGTTAGTAGTTGGCATATTAACGAATATGAAAGTTTTGCAATGTGGCAAATTTTTACTCAAAACAGCGAAGGTTTAGCAATTCAATCAACGATTGGGCGATTGCAAAACGCATTGAATCCAGAAAAAAATTATAAACAATACATCGGCGAAGTCAATTATATAGATTACAAAAAAGAATATATTCCTTTTGATGATTTGTTTTTTCCGTTTCTTTTCAAGCGAAAAAGTTTTCAATATGAACGAGAAGTTCGCATTATTTCTGATACTTCATCAGCGAATATCAAAATAAACGATGGTTTAAAAATCGATGTAGATATTTCGCAATTAATCGAAAAAATATACATTCATCCAAAATCCGAAAATTGGTATAAAAATTTGGTTATAGAACTGGTTTCGAAACTTGATTTTAATATCGAAATCGAAAAATCCGACTTAGAAAGCGATATTTTGATTTAGATTTATTCTAAAATAATTTTTGGCAAATTTTCGTTGAACCATTTGTATCGATTGATTATCATGATGTGTGTTCCTCGTTTTACATTGATATAATTATTGATACCAGAAACCGGAAAAACACTATCGTCATCGCCGTGAATATGTGTAATTTCAAGATCAATTTCGGTTCTTTCCCAACAAATAACTTGTTCGATGGCCCAGTCCAAATAGGCTTTATCTTTCATTGTTAAGAATTTTTTGTACAATTTTAATCGCTCTTTTATCATGGTTCCAAAAGCATATTTTGTTAACGAATCTAAATTTGACATTAAACCCGTTGGCAACAATTTGTATGCTTTTGTAGATTTTGCAATTTTCATTCTTGGTGGCAATTCTTCATTCGATTTAACGCTAGAAATAATGATGACTTTTCGTGTATTTAAATATTTTTTCATTTCCTGAACCAATATTCCTCCAAACGAAACGCCTACTAAAACCACATTATCGTGCTTGACAAACGCAGCCATTCGTTTCGCATAATCGTTCAAACTCTCGTTTATTTCAGGCAAAATCCATTCTAAATAAAACATTTCAAATTCGGATTCTAGCAATTTAATTTTTTCGAAAATTGTTGAACTTGCTGCTAATCCTGGCATAAAATAAACTGGAATTTTTGGTAAAAGCATATTTTTAGGGTACTTTAATTTTAAAGAATTTTTTATCAGTTTTGCTAAGTTATATTATTATTTCAAATAATTTGGTTTGCAAGCATAAAATTAAGAAATTAATTATGAAGTGGTTTAAACTTTTTTTAATTGGCTGCAAAATTGTCTTTTTGCCCCATATTTCAGATTTTTTTATTCGATAGCGATGCTATCCAATAAAAAATCCAAAATCTGAAACAAAAATCTTAATTTTTCGCTTCAATCAAAAAAGTTTAAACCACTTCTATTTCAAATTTTCTAATAATTATTAATTTTCTTGTTTTAAGATTCCTATTCATAATTTATACATTACTATTTTTATTTCAAATAGAACATATAAATTATAATTCACAAATAAATTAAAAACTATTTTTCGGTTTTTTTTTTATTTTACAATAAGGCAAAACTATATTTATTAGCAATAAATTTTAATAAATTGAGATTAAAATTCGTGTTCAATTGATAGTAAAGTCAATAAAATCAACTCTTTTTTGTATTTTTTTTAAGATTAAAACCCTATTTAGAATTTAGGTAAAAACCTATTACGAATTAGGGTTTTTACCATTGTACACGTTTTTGCAATGTTATAGATTTGAAATGTTAATAAAAGCTAAAATTGTTTTTAGAATAATTAACAATTCAAGTTTGTTTACAAATAACCTAAAACTTTATGAAAAAAATTACTTTTTTATTAATAATCGGATTTTTGTTTTCGATAAGTATATCGTGTGAAGATGAAAAAACCGATCAAGAGAAATTTACTTTTTCTGACTATGATAATATTGTTTTTGATAATTCCTTGAAATTCGAAAAAGCAGAAAACCAGTATTTAGCCAACAAATCGCAACAAAATTGCGCAACTTATAAAGCAGCATTTTATGTTTGCTGGGATTATCTTAATCTACTTAACAAAACAAGCAATCAATTAATTGCCAAAAAACAAGAAATTGATGCTTTGAATTGTTCTGCAACCAATACCAATATTTTTGATTACGGAATTGTCTATTTTAGATGTACCAAGCGAAATGCTCAAAACCAAATTATTGGTGGACCAATAACCATAAAAGTTTTAAAACTGTCAAACGTATCAAATGACTTTGATAAAAATTATTATTTAACAGATTATATAAACAACAATAGCCCAACATGTACGACCAATTTTTTTGGAATTGCAACATCGGGTATTGTTGGTACACACCAATTTATTGCAACCAATTCATTGTACACTTGGAGTACCTATACGATTACTTATGCAAATGATGGTCAGTGCAGAACATTTTCATTAAACTAAAAATTAACCAATTAAAATCAAAATAATTATGAATACTAATTTAACAAAATCTTTATTATTACTCCTCTTAGCTTTCGGGATTGTTTGTTGTGCACCAACTGTACAAAGAGTTAGCGAAAAATCTGTTAATGATTTAAGTGGTCGTTGGAACGAAACCGATGCTAGATTGACAGCAGAACAAATTTCGAACGAATTGCAACAACACGCTTGGTACAACGATTTTTCGGCAGAAAACAAAGGGAAAAAGCCTGTTGTTATTGTCGGAATGATAACAAACAAATCGCATGAACACATCGAAGCAGAAGTTTTTTGCAAAGATATTGAAACTGCTATTGTTAATTCTGGACGAATGAAACTGGTTCAAAACGGCGGTAAAAGATCCGAATTGAGAGCCGAAATTGCTGACCAACAAAATTTTGCATCAGATGCAACTATGAAAAAATTTGGAAAAGCAACTGGAGCCGATTTTATTCTTCAAGGCTCAATTAACTCTATTGTTGACGAAAATGGAAAACAAAAAACTGTTTTTTATAAAATAAATCTTGAATTGACCAATTTGCAATCCAACGAAATTGTTTGGATCGGAAATAAAGAAATTAAAAAATATTTAGGCAATAAAAAGCAACAAACCATAAATGTAAACTAATATGAAAGCCAGCAAAAACAATCAACTTTCGTTTTGGAAATTGGTGGTAATTGCCTTTGGTTTGATTTTTACTTCTTGCGCATCTTATCAAGACAAAACCACCGAAATGCAAACAAGCGTTTTTGATGGAAATTTTAAAGCAGCAAGCACATCTATAGATAAAAATGATTTTCTTCTTAAAAAAAGAAACAAACTTTTATATCTATTAGAAAAAGGAAAAATAGAACATTTAAACGCTAATTATCTAGTAAGTAACGATTTATTCGAACAAGCATATATTCTAATTGACGATAAAATAAGTAACAATGTTGGGCAAGCAATTGCATCAAACTTGACAAGTCCAATGGCTGAGGTTTACAAAGGCGAAGATTTTGAAAAAGTTTTAATTCATTATTACAAAGCGCTCAATTTTTTTCAACTAGGCGATAGAGAGGCGGCAATTGTAGAGGCAAAACGAATAAATATTAGGCTATTAAAGTTAAACGAAAATTACAACGAGAACAAAAACAATTATGCCAAAGATGCTTTTTCGCAAATTGTTCTAGGCATTTTGTTTGAAGCTAATAATGAAATAAACGACGCTTTTATTGCTTACAGAAATGCCGAAGAGATTTATGCCCAAAATAATGGTGTTTATTTTGAAGTTCCAATTCCTGAGCAACTCAAAATCGATTTACAGCGTACGGCCAAAACTCTGGGTTTTACCGAAGATTATAACCAAATGGTCAAAAAGTATGGCAAAAAAGATTTGTCAAAAAAAATCTCAAACGACGAAGCGATTATTTTTTGGGAAAATGGTCTTGGTCCTGCCAAAGATCAAATAAAATTGACAGCTTCTGGAGCTGGCGGAATGTTTGTTGGAACCTATGATGATGACATGTCAGAAATTATAATTCCGATTCCAGCAAATGCCAATTTAGGAATCAATGCAATTGCGATACCTAAATACAAGCAAAGAAAAAGTTATTATTCAAAAGCCAGTTTGATAGTCAATAATATAGAACAAAAATTCGAAACTTGTCAAAGCTTGTATCCAATTGCTAAACAATGCCTTAAAGATAGAATGTTGCGAGAAGTTATTAAAATTGCAATTAGATACGGAACCAAAAAAGCAGTTTCGAAAGGACTTGGTTTTTTGGCAAATCAATTTTTGCCAAGTTATGCAAGTAATTTGACAAGCCTTGCTGTCGATGCCGTAAATACCGCTACCGAAAAGGCAGATACTCGAAATTGGCAAACTTTGCCTGCAACAATTAGCTATATTAGAATTCCGATTAAAGAAGGCAAAAATAGTTTTGTCATGAAAAAATATAGCCAACTTGGTGTCGATTCAGATTCTATTTTTATTGACTATAAAAAAGGTTTACAAATTGTAAATTATTCAGATTTAGGACGATCAACCGAAGGATATACAACATCTGTCGCTGCTTCAAATTCAGTTAATACTAATTCACGGATGCAAAATACTGTAAAACCTACCTCAGAACTTAATGCTACAAATGTATTTTCGAAACAAGAAAACATTGTACAACCCATAACCAATCCAAACCTCACTAATGAAAAATATGTAAAATTCAAACCCATTCGGCTTACCTATTATTATCCAACAACACAAAATAATTCTTTAGAATATTTTGGCGATTACCAAGTTAGGTCTTATGGTTATGGTGCTGCTTTTGACATTAGACCAGCTACAAATTTAAATTATTTTAATCTTGGATTAGAAATAAAAAAATTCGACCAATATCTGAGTTTTACAAATTATTATAATCCGACTTTAATTTTGCCAGAAACACGATATGATTTGGTACAAATTGGCGGATATGCTTTAGGATACTTACCGATTAATTACATGTTTGGAAAGATAGACAAAAGAAATACTGGTTTTTTTCCTTATGTTAAATTAGCAATTTATTTCACTCAAATTGATAATGGAAGTCTTGATTCTGATTACGAAACAATGACCGATTACAATTTAGGATTATCATATAAATTTACAAAATCTTTTGGATTATCATTCGAAACTCAAAAATTAGATTATTTTGGAATAAGTGTTTTACTTAATTAAATTTTAAAAAATGAAAAAAATAACTATTTTATTGTTAATCTTTACAGCATCGATTAGTTTTTCGCAAACCCAGAAATGGACCGAATGGAAACAAACCGATTGTTATAAAAATATTGAATACAGGTATGTTTTTTTGGATAAAAACGGAGAAATGAACCATATTAAACTTCAATTTAAAAACAATTACAATTCGGTTATTTCGTTTAATTATGCTACAAAACCAGAAATTGAAATTTATAACAATACTAGTTTTCGAATCAATTTAACTTTACTAGAAACTTCAAAAGAATTTGATTATTTTATGAAACAAGAGAGCTTTTATTTGCTGGTCAATCAGTTAAGTTTATCGCCTTTTCCTGAAAAAATAGAAGATTGCGATTGATTAAAATAAAAAAAAATCCTGATATTTATTTCAGGATTTTTTTTATTTAAAAAGGTACATCACTATCATCATCATTATTATTCATATTGCTTCCAAAAGCCTCGTTGGCGGTTGGTAAGTTCTTGGTTTGAAAAGGGTTATCGTCTTGTGCCGTATTCATTGTCGATGGTAAATAATCGTCGCCACCAGAATAATCTTCGAGATTGTCAAACTTTCCGAGATTTCCAATAAATTTTAAACGAATGTTTTCAAGTGAACCATTTCGGTGTTTAGCAATAATAAATTCTGCTTGACCCGCAGTTGGGCTGGCTTCTTCGTCGTCCCATTCGTCGAGTTTGTAATATTCTGGACGGTAAATAAACGATACAATATCAGCATCTTGCTCTATCGCACCAGATTCACGCAAATCTGACAAAAGTGGTCTTTTGCTGGTTGTGCTCCTAGTTTCTACTGCTCTCGAAAGTTGCGAAAGTGCAATAACTGGTACTTCCAGTTCTTTGGCCAATGCTTTCAAGTTTCTAGAAATTGTAGATATTTCTTGTTCTCGGTTCCCGCCACCTTTTCCATTACTTCCGCCAGCTGTCATTAATTGCAAATAGTCTACAATTATAAGTTTTATGCCGTGTTGCGATGCTAAACGTCGAGATTTTGCTCTCAAATCGAAAATTGATAATGACGGAGAATCATCTATAAATAGTGGTGCTTTTTCTAGATTTTTTACTTTAATCGATAGTTGTTCCCATTCATGTTTTTCGAGTTTTCCAGTTCTTAATTTCTCTGACGAAAGTCCAGTTTCTGAGGAGATTAATCGAGTAATTAGCTGAACTGAAGCCATTTCAAGAGAAAAAATAGCTACCGGATGACCAAAATCTATAGCTATATTTCTGGCCATCGAAAGTACAAATGCAGTTTTACCCATTCCGGGTCTTGCTGCAATAATTATCAAATCTGATGGTTGCCAACCAGATGTAATTTTGTCTAATAAATGAAAACCAGTCGCAATTCCAGACAAACCCTCTTTATTGGCAATTTCTTCTATTCTTTTCTTGGCTTGAAGTACCAAACTTTGAGCCGTTTCGGAACTACGTTTAATATTTCCTTGCGTAACTTCATATAATTTAGATTCGGCTTTGTCTAACAAATCAAATACATCGGTTGTCTCGTCATAAGATTCTTCTATAATTTCTGATGATATTCTAATTAAACTTCGTTGTATGAATTTTTGAAGAATTATTCGAGAATGAAACTCTATGTGGGCAGATGATGATATTTTTTGAGTTAATTGAATTAAATATAAATCGCCACCAGCCAAATCTAGCTTTGCATTTTTCTTTAATTGAGCCGAAACAGTCAACAAATCTATGGGTTGCGAATCGACAAATAATTGAAAAATGGCTTCAAAAATATGTTTGTGAGAATCTTTATAAAAAGCTTCAGGTTGCAGAATATCAATAACTTCGTTAACTCCTATTTTGTCAATCATCATTGCGCCCAATACAGCCTCTTCAAGTTCAAGAGCTTGAGGTTGTAATTTGCCTTTTTCTAGATTTATTATTGTTGTTTTATCTATTTTTTGAGGGCTGATATTCTTAAAACTTTCCATGTTGCAAAGTTAAGCTATATATAAAAAATTTAAAAATTGATTTATCAGAAATAAATGTTTATAAAAGCTTGATTATTGTTAATAACCTAATAAAACCTAGCATTTACTTATTTGATTTTAAAAAATAAATTCTTTTAAATCTAAAAAAAATTAGCTTTTGTTGAAGCTTAAAGTTAATTTAGGTTTAATTATTATTGTTAATAAATAATGTTGTATTTTGAAAACTGTAGGTTTTAATTGAACAAGGCTGTTTTTTGTCTTTTCGATGTAGGAGACTAGAACCTGCAATTGCGACTGGCGAAGCAAATCTCATTAGTTGCTCACGTTATGACATTTAACCTACGTCGAAAAAACAAAACTTAAGTATTTATTAAATAAATTAATAACATTTATAACCTACATTTTTCTAAAAAATAACCATAAATAATTAGCTAACAGTTTGTATAAAAATATCATTCACACTCGGAATTTTTTCTACAAAATGGGTAACTTGACCTTTATTGATCAAAAATTTTAGCAACTCACTCGGATTTGAATTTTCAATTTCTATTTCGAGTTTCAATTCTTCGTTAAGAGATTTAAAATTAGTACTTGAAACTTTAAAATTTCGAGATAATTCCGAAATTAAATTATCGTTATTTTCGGTTAATATTCCAATTTCGTAAGTATTCGTTCTAAATTGTTTCTTAATATCGATTAATTTACCGTCTAATAATTTGTTCGATTTGTGAATTAATGCAATCTCATCACATAATTCCTCGACACTTTCCATTCTATGAGTCGAGAAAATTATGGTGGCTCCTTTTTGTTTTAATTCAAGAATTTCGTCTTTGATTAAATTGGCATTTACAGGATCAAATCCTGAGAATGGTTCGTCGAAAATCAACAGTTTTGGTTGGTGCAAAACACAAACCACAAATTGAATTTTTTGTGCCATTCCTTTTGAAAGCTCTTCAATTTTTTTATTCCACCAACCCTGAATTTCGAGTTTATTGAACCAATAATCTAGTTGTTTTTTTGCATCGGTTTTTGATAATCCTTTTAGTTGTGCCAGATACAAGCATTGTTCGCCAACTTTCATCGATTTATACAAGCCTCGTTCTTCGGGCATATAACCAATTTGTTGCACATGTTTGGACTGTAAAATTTCTCCATCAAGAAAAATTTGACCACTATCGGGCATCGTTATTTGGTTGATAATTCGTATTAGTGATGTTTTTCCTGCCCCGTTTGGTCCTAAAAGTCCATAAATACTTCCTTTTTGAACCGATAATGAAACTTGATTGAGTGCAGTATAATTGCCATATTGTTTGATAACATTTTTGACTTCGAGAATTGGATTCATTCTAAAAAAATTAATTTTTGATAAAGTACAAAGTTAGTAAGAAGTTGTGTTTATTTGTTACAAAAAACCCATCTCTATTTTCATAAAGATGGGAAAAGAGAATATATTTTAAAATCTATTCAAGAAAAATTATAATTTAAAATAATCCATATTTGAGAAAATTACTTAATTATAAACATTGAAGTGGTTTAAACTTTTCCCATTTGCTAAAAAATTTGTCTTTTGCATCCACTTTTAGCCTTTTTTGCGCTCCGTAGACCAACTATGCATCTTAAAAAAGACTTCAATTGGTTCCAAAATCCTAAATTTTCGCTTAAATGCTAAAAGTTTAAACCACTTCATTCAAAAAATCATCCCAATCGTCTGTTAATAAAAGTATTTCTAGATATTTTGCTGTTGCGAATATTAGAGCATCTGGCAATTTTATTTTTCTGATTTTATTTTTTCTAATTGAAATTGCAATTTCAGAAATAATTCTATTTACCTCAACAATTTCTATACTTTTGAACAATTCGTCAATTAATATTTTTGTCTCTGGTCTAGAAAGTATTTTAAGTAAAAACTTTCTGCCACAGATTTATAAGATTTAAAGGATTTTTAATATTCTGAAACAAAAAAAACCTGTGATAATTTGTGTAATCTGTGGCTAAACAAATATCATATATCAACTAGACCATATCCGTATTTTTGATTTTCGTCTTTAAAATCAAACCTATAAACTTCAATATATGTTATGATTGAAGTATAAAAAAAATAACTAATTGACAAATCTTTCAATGTCAATAAAATGTTTTGAAGCAAAAATGATAACATTGGTGTCTAAAAGAATTTTATTCCCATTCATTCCTCAATTTTTTTTGCTATAAAACTGGGTTTTCGATTGAGTCAAACATTTTTTTAGCTTTCAATTTATTCAAAGTAATAAGAAGATTTTATTTTTTTGACATTACTTTTTTAGATTCATCAAAAAGCATAATTACTCTAACGTTTTCATTATCAAATTCTTGATATCGTTTTGGAATACTTTTTTTTTTCTATTTTGCCTGAAAATTCAACTGAATTCATAAAATTATTTCGAGTTTAATGAAATATATTCAATATTTATGAAAACATATCTTTTACTTTTTCAAAGAAAGACTTGTCTGTTTTTTCGGGTTGTGGAATAAAATTGTCGTTAGATAAATTGTTTTCAAAGAAAATTCGTTGTTCTTTATTCAAATGTTTTGGTGTCCAAACATTCACATGAACCAATAAATCACCGTTTCCATAACCGTTTATAGACGGAATACCTTTACCTTTTAACCTCAATATTTTTCCAGATTGAATTCCTTCTTCGAGTTTAATTCTTACTTTTCCGTTTACAGCTTCGATATCTTTTGATATTCCAAGTACGGCTTCTGGCAAACTAATATATAAATCATAATGAAGGTTCTCGCCTTCGCGTTTCAAGAATTCGTGTTCGGCCTCTTCGATTGCTACAATCAAATCACCAGGAATTCCGTTGCCAGGAGCATCGTTTCCTTTGTTAGAAACTTTGAGTTGCATGCCGTCAACAACACCTGCAGGAATTTTTATAGAAACCGTTTCGTCCTCGAGAATCATTCCTTGTGCATCGGCATCGGCTGGTCGTTTGTCAATCATTTGACCCGCACCGCCACATGTTGGACATGTCGATGCAGACTGCATTCTGCCTAAAATTGTATTTGTAACACGCATTACTTGACCTTGACCGTTGCAAGTCGAACAGGTTTTGTAGGTTACGCCTTGTGCTTGAATTTTACGTTTTACTTTAACTTTTTTCTCAACACCATTTGCGATCTCTTCTAAAGTTAATTTTACTCTGATTTTTAGGCTACTACCTTTTACACGACGTTGACCACCGCCACCGCCACTAAATCCGCCAAAACTTCCTCCACCACCAAAAATGTCTCCAAATTGGCTAAAAATGTCATCCATATTCATGCCTCCACCGCCATAACCACGTCCGCCACCGCCACCATTGTCAAATGCTTGGTGACCAAAACGGTCGTATTGTGCTTTTTTCTGAGGATCACTCAAAACTTCGTAAGCCTCGGCAGCAGTTTTGAAATTTTCTTCGGCTGCAGCATTTCCTGGATTTTTGTCAGGGTGAAATTCTATGGCTTTCTTGCGATAGGCTTTTTTAATTTCGGCTTCGTTTGCCGATTTTGTAATGCCTAATGTTTCGTAAAAATCTTTTTTCATTTTTTTTTTAATAAAAAGAGACAAGTCGCAACTTGTCTCTACGTGGGTCATTACATTCCGATTACAACTTTTGGAAAACGGATAATTTTGTCTCCTAACTTGTATCCTTTTTCGATAACATCAACAATTTTTCCTTTTAAATTTGGACTTGGAGATGGAATTTGCGTAATAGCTTCTGCGAAATCGGCATTAAAAATATCGCCGGCTTTTATTTCTACTTCTTCTAAACCTTTAGAAAACAATGTTGATTTTAATTTTTCGTAAATTAGTTCAACACCAACAATCAAAACGTTATCATCAGTTTTTTTGATTTCGGTCAATGCTCTGTCAAAATCGTCTACAACTGGCAAAATGGCTTGTAGCACTTCTTGGTTGGCAGTTTTAAAAGATTCAATTCTTTCTTTTGTGGTTCTGCGTTTGTAGTTTTCGAATTCGGCAAAAAGGCGAATATATTTGTCTTTCTCGTTTGCTAAATCTTTTGTCAATTGCTCTTCAACAGATAATTCGATTACCTCTTCGGCAATATGTTGTTCTCCGTTTGCATTACTTTCTAAAGTAACATCATCAAATTCTTGGTCTAATTCAGTATTTTCAGTTGTCATTTTTGTTTTATCTTTTTTATTTGGAAATAAATTCTTGAACATTTTTATTTTATTTAATAATAACAAAATTGTTGCCACAAGTCAAAATTGTGTCAAAATGGCATATTTTTGATTGATAATTTCAATAACATTATGATAAGTTTTGTAAATTGATATATTATCGTAACATAAAAAAAATCGTAAACACTTTAAAATAAGTAATTTACGATTTTTTAAAGTGACCACGGTGGGATTTGAACCCACACGCCCTTGCGAGCACCAGCCCCTCAAGCTGGCAAGTCTACCGTTTCTCCACGTGGCCTAAAACTTGTAGAGACGTAGCATCGCTACGTCTCTACAAATTTTTTGTGACCCGACTGGGGCTCGAACCCAGGACCCCATCATTAAAAGTGATGTGCTCTACCAACTGAGCTATCGAGTCTTTTTTTTGCTTTTGAATGCGGGTGCAAATATAAGAAGTAATTTTTAATATTTCAAAGGTTTTTTATATTAAATTTGTCTTTTTTAACAAAAGGTTCTTAACACCTTAGTTTATAACATTTTATTGTAATGCAAAAAGTTATTTTAGTTGGTTATATGGGTTCGGGTAAGTCTTTTATCGGCAAATTATTGTCAGAAAAAACAGGACTTTTGTTTTTAGATCTCGATGAAATTATCGAAAGTCAAGAAAATTGTTCTATAAAAACAATTTTTGAAACTCAAGGCGAGATTTATTTTCGTAAAAAAGAACACTTTATTTTTAAAGAATTAATGCTAAATAAAAATAGTTTTATTTTAAGTCTTGGTGGAGGTACGCCTTGTTATGCCAATAATCACGAAATGTTGTCTCTAGAAAAAGTAATTTCTATTTATTTGAATGCCTCAATCGATACATTATATGACAGGTTAATTTTAGAAAAATCTAAAAGACCTATTATTGCAAATAAAACTCAATCTGAACTAAAAGAATTTATTGCAAAACATTTATTCGAACGAAGTTATTTTTACAACCAATCCAAATATAAAATTGATGTCAACAATAAACCAGTTAGAGAAATTATCTTTGAAATTGAAAAATTATTAGCTTAAATACGCATAATTGTTGTTAGTTTCGAAAACAACATTAACATGTTCTTGCAGTGATGTAGACAATGAAATTCCTTTAAAATCGGCTTTTACTGGATATTTTTTGTGGTTTCTGTCAACTAAAACTGCAGTTTTGAATCTTTTTAAATCGACATCAAGAAAATATTTAACGGCATAAACCAAAGTAGTTCCAGAATTTAGTACATCATCAACTAAAACCAAATTTTTGTTTTGACAACTTTCTAAAGTAATCGAAGATTTAATTATTGACTTTGGATTGTTTTTATCAATAAAAACTTCGCACAAAACTGGTTTCATTGGCGAAATATTTTCGAGTTCCAAAGCTATTTTTTTGGCAAATTCAAATCCGTTTGCAGCTATTCCGGCTATAATAATTTGATTGTCATCAATAAAAGTTTCATAAATTTGATATGCAATTCGCTTGATTTTATGTTCGATTTCTTGGTGGTTTAATATTATATTTTTAGACATAGTTTAATTTTAAAGATTTATTCTGACTCGTTACTATAACCATCAATATCACGTCGGTCTTTTTTGGTTGGTCTTCCTTCGCCATTTTTGCGATAATGTTCTTTGGATAATTTTATCAATTCTAAATGCTGATAAACCTCGGCTGGAGTTTCGTTTTTGCAATACATTTCGACTAGTTTGGCTCCGACACGATTTTCGGGAACATCGAGCACCAAAATATTTTGAGTTATTTGGTCTTTTCTAAAAGTAATTTTATCGGTTGCAAATACCTCTTTCGATGGTTTTGCAACTAGTCCATTGACTGTAATATGGTTTTTTTTGCAGGCTTCGGTAACCATATTTCGGGTTTTATAAAATCGTACACACCACAAGTATTTATCGACTCTCATATTTTTTCTAAAATCAAAGTTAAATTCTTTACAAAAATAAACGAATATTGTATCTTGCGCACTTAAATTTTAATAAATAATGAACAAGTTTTTAAAAATATTTTTTTTGGTTGTAATTTCAATTTTTGCTTTTGGTTGTAATGATGACGAACAATTGCCTACATTAACACCCGAAGTCTTGAGAGATTTTCAAATTCAAGAAAACGCAGACAACCTAAAAATTGTAAATTTTTTAAAAAATAATTATGTAGAAGTAATTAATAATCCAGGAGCAGAAAACGATCAAGACGTTACGGTTAAACAAATTTTATATACCGATACTGGCAAAACAAGTATCTATGACATGCCAAATCTAAAGTTTATTGATGTGCTAGCAAATGGTATAACTTACAAAGTTTATTATTTAGAGTTAAGAAAAGGTTCTGGAGTGCAACCCTGTAATGTCGATAACGTTTTTATGGGTTATTCTGGGCAAGTAATCAACGAACTTGCCACTCTTGGCGATATTTTTGATTCTAGCAACAATACCGAAACCAAATTTGCTTTGTTTGGTCAAAACAGCGTTATCAAAGGCTGGTCAGCCATTTTGCCACAATTTAGAATAGGAACAATTACTAAAGCACCTGATGGGTCAAGTGTTTATAATGATTTTGGAGCGGGAATAATGTTTATTCCTTCAGGATTAGCCTATTATAATTTTTCGCCAAGTTCAAGCATTACTACTTATTCATCATTAATGTTCAAGTTCAAAATGTTCAAGTTAGAACGAACTGACCAAGATAATGATGGAATATTTTCATATTTAGAGGATTATAAAACAAAAGATGGTAGTCCAGGAACTGATGGATATGTTTATAATTCTTTGGATAGTTCAACTGGAACATTCACCTCAAACGACGATACAGATTCTGATGGAATTCCAGATTTTATTGACATTGACGACGACAACGATTTTTTAACAACAAAGCTAGAAACAAGTGTTTCTGGTACATTGAGTGGGCCTTTTTTTCCGTTCAATAATGTTACAGACGATCCCGCAACAACATTTGACGAAACTCAGTCGGGAATTCCAGATTGTAGCGGAAACGGTACAAACCCAGCCAGATTAAGAAGACATTTGACTAAATGTAATTAATAAACAATGGTATTAAAATTAAAATATTTCTCTTTATTGTTTGTGCTAATATTCGGAATTTACTCTTGTAATAATTCTGAAAACAATAGCTTTCAAGAAATAAAAATAGTACCTATTGCAACACAATATCCGCTGGATATACAAAAAATTGAATCTTATTTAAGTAGCCATTATATTGATAATGTTAGCAGTGATTTTGACATAACTTTTAAACAAATTCTTTCTACAGATACTGATAAAGTTTCAATAAAAAATCAAACCCAATATCCGTTATTAGTAAAAGAAGTTTTAATTGAAAATGTGCTGCATAAAATTTATTATTTAACATTAAGAACAGGCACATTGACATCTCCAAATAATCAAAGCTCAATTAAATGTGCTTATAAAGGTCTTACTTTAAAAGATAATGTTTTTGATTTTAAAGATACGTATGCAACTTTTCCTTTATCAAGAGTAATTAGAGGTTGGCAAGAAATTCTGCCCCTATTCAAATCTGGTAATTACTCAGAAAATTCTGATTCTTCAATAAACACTTCTACTGATTTTGGTTCTGGAGTAATGTTTTTGCCGTCTGCCTTGGCCTATTATAATCAGTCGCCAGGTCCCTCAATTGATCCTTATTCGCCATTGATTTTTACTTTTAAATTAAGGAATGTTCAATAATAGTTTGGTTTAATAAATAAGTTCTGTTTTAGAAAATTGTAGGTTTTAACCAAATTTAACTCGATTTTGTCATTTCGACGGAGGAAAAATCACATTAGTTTCTCAAGTTATGAGATTTCTCCTCCGTCGAAATGACAAAACCTAATTATTTATTAAATAAACTAATTACTTTTAAAATCTTCAATTTTCTAAAACATAACTAATAAATATAATTAAATATGATTTTTTTAATAATTATGTTTTTTATATTCAAATAATTTTATAAAATAATTATTTCAAATCAAAAAATCCTGCTCAACTTTCGTTAAACAGGATTTGAAAAAACTAAAAACCTGCCTTCTGGCGGACAGGACTACTACAAAATATTAGTTTTTGATTATTTTAATTGTTTTAGTTTGGTTAGATTCATTTGTGATTCTCATCAAATAAATACCATTTGCTAAATCGGATAAGTCTAATTGAGAATTTCCTGATTGGATAGTCTTGTTCAATATTTGTTTTCCAAGAATATCGGTAATATTTATAGTTGCATCGGTATCTATTGCAATATTGAAAATTCTATTCGATGGGTTTGGATATACATTTAATGTACTATTAAAAGTATTGGTTGGTACAGATAGTGTTGCGCCGCAAGTACCACCAGCTATCCAATTTGAAGCCACCATATTGTTTATAGTTCCATGAAGATTGTTTCCAGATGTGTCTTGAAACGCTGTGCTGCTTGCTTGTTCTTCAAAATCATATTGTGCTATTAAACCACTTGTACCTTGCGTTATGCAATTGCTTTTGTTGGCATCGATTTCTGATTGTGTGCGTGCAGTATTCCAAATTCTTACTAAATCTATGTCGCACGAGGCAAAATAACTGCTATAATCATTAGACCCTATAAACAAATCTAAATTATTAGCACCAACAGTTCCTTGTAGTGTATTGCTCATATCCAAAACGCCATTGATGTAGATGTTTCTGACAGTTCCGTCATAAGTTGCTGCAACATGAGTCCATGTATTTATTGGAATGGTTGAATTTCCTGTAAAATAAGTTGAATTCCAGCCACTAGTAAAAAAACCGATATTACCTTGATCGCCCCAATAAAGTCCATAACCGCTTGCCCAAGCCGAATCATTTGATGTCTTAGCAACAATCATATCATAATTTGCTGTATCGTTGTTTCTGCGCACCCAACATTCTATTGTCAAGGCTGCTGTTGGGTTCAATAATGCTGTGTTGTTTACTTTAAGTTGACTGCCCTGACTTGTAATAAAATTAAGCGCCACGCCTGTTGCAGTAAAGTTTGCTACAACTTGTGTTCTGTTGCTTTCGCAGGTGGTTGTATTTTGACTAACATAATATGCTGTTGCACCAGTTAAACTGGTTGTAGTTGCTAATGGCGAACCGCCTGTCATCGCTGCATACCATTTTAAATCAGTGCCGGCTGCCGTTAAATCGGCAATTGTTGCACCAGTAGAAACAAATTGATAAGCACTAGCACTCGGACCTGAAGAACTTGGTGTGATAGTCAAATTCAACTTCTCGGTTACGCAATTGGTTGTTGTTCCAGTATATGTTCCTGATTGTGTATAAACTTGATTGTTATTTGCCCAAGTATAAGTATCGCAAACCGAAATAGTTGTAACATTATCTGAACTTGGCGTGATTGTCAAGTTTAATTTTTCGGTTACGCAATTGGTTATTGTTCCAGTATAAGTGCCTGATTGTGTATAAACTTGATTGTTATTTGCCCAAGTATAGGTATCGCAAACCGAAATATTTGTAACATTATCTGAACTTGGCGTGATTGAGACCACAACTTCTGCTCTGGTTGTACTTTCTAAACCTCCAATGATTTGTGAAGCAAAATAAGACGTACCATTTACTATTGCAGTTTCCTGTAAAAGTGCAGCCCCATTTGATGCAGTTGAATACCATTGAATGCTATTGCCATTTGCAACTAAATTTGTTACAGTTGCCGAACCACAAAATGTTTGAGGCGAAGTCGCAGTTGGAGCAACAGGTGTCACACAAGTACCTACCAAAACAGGAACAGTGCTACTTATTGCGGTTCCATTTCCAAACTGACCAACAGCGTTGTCTCCCCAAACTTGACGAGAGCGATTGTTTTTTAAACCAATTGTGTGGCTTTCTCCAGCAGAAACTTTGGTCCAGTCAGTTTCAGTTCCTATTTGTACGGGTAGTAATCTATTAATTGTTGTTCCATCACCAAGATTGCGATAAACGTTTCGACCCCAAGCCCAAAAAGTACCAGCAGTTGTCGATGCAACAGAATATTCGGTACCACCTGCAATATTTAACCAATTTGCAGCAACACCAACTTGAGTTGGAGTGCTATTTGCTGTTGTTGAATTATTGCCTAATTGTCCTGTAAAATTAGAACCCCAAGTCCATAATGTTCCATCTGTTTTTATTGCAATAGTGTGAACACTTCCTGTAGCTATTTTACTCCAATTTGTATCGGAACCAATTTGTGTTGGTACTAAATTGCTACTAGTACTGCCGTTGCGAGTACCTACGCCCCAACCCCAAAGTGTACCATCTGTTTTGATAGCGACTGAAAAATTTTGACCTCCATCTATTTTTGCCCAATTGGTTTCGGTTCCTATTTGAATAGGTGCAGTAGCATTAGTAGTTGAATTATTACCTAACTGTCCTGAACCATTAAATCCCCAAGCCCATAAAGTACCATCTGTTTTTATAGCAAGTGTATGACTTTCTGCAATAGCACATATTGACCAGTCGGTGCCAGTCCCTATTTGCGTTGGGCTACTTTTAGATGTTGTCGTTCCGTCGCCCAATTGACCTGACGAGTTGACTCCCCAAGTCCATAGTGTTCCATCGGACTTAATTGCTGATGAGCAGTTTCGACCTGCATCTACTTTTAGCCAGTTGGTTGCACTACCAATCTGAACCGGTATGTTTCGCAGTGTAGTTGTACCATCGCCAATCGAGCCACTGTTGTTGGCACCCCAAGCCCATAAAGAGCCATCTGGTTGCAATGCCAGAGTGTGGTTGTTCCAGCCTGCCGAAATTTCTTTCCAACATTGTGCATTTGCAAAAAAGCTGCTTATTGTAAATAATAAAAGAAGTACAATTTTTTTCATTTGATGTGTTTTTAAATTCAATTCAAAAATGAAAAAAAATATTGTAAAATTTCAAAAAATGTTGTGTTTGACCACTTTTTGTATGAGTTTGACAACAGCTAAAATAAATCACAAGAATTATTACATAAAAAAAATCCTGACCAACTTTTACATTGAACAGGATTTAAAAAACTAAAAACCTGCCTGCAGGCAGGAATACTACTTTCTTTTTTATTCTTTTATGATTTTTATTGTTTTAGTTTGGTTGAATTCATTAGTGATTTTCATTAAATAAATACCAGATGTATAATTTGTTAAATCTATTTGCGAATTTCCAGACAATATACTTTTATTTATTATTTGTTTGCCAAGAACATCAATAACTTTGACAGTAGCATTAACATCAATATCGATATTAAAAATTGAGTTTGAAGGATTTGGATAAACTTTTAATTTGCCATTGTCCCAAAAATTAGCTATTGTCAATGTTGTGCCAACAGTTACCGCAAACGGACTACTAAGGCAAAATCCTGCTGTAACGGCATAATAAGTTGCACCGTTTGTTAAAACTTGTGTTGCTAATAGTGGCGATGTTTTTGTTGTAGCATCAGCAATTGTTGCAAACCAAGTTACATTTGTTGGCGTCACAACTATATCTGCCAAAGTATTTGTTGCATTAAAGTTTTGTTCGCAATCGCCTGTAACCATTGCCATTGGCGTTATTGTTAAATTTAATTTTTGACTAAAACAATTCGTTGTTGACAGTACATAAATGCCTGATGAAGTAAAATTGATTCCATTAAAATTGATATTACCGCAAGTTGTAATTGATGTTACATTTTCGGTACTTGGCGTTATGGTTAAATTTAATTTTTGGGTTATACAATTGGTTGTTGCACCAGTGTATATTCCTGATGCTGAATAGGTTGTTCCGTTCCAAGTATAAGAATCACAGCCAGAAACATTTGTAATATTGTCTGCACTTGGTGTAATTGTCAAGTTTAATTTTTGAGTAACACAGTTGGTTGTTGTTCCAGTATAAGTTCCAGATTGTGAATAAGTTGTGCCGTTCCAAACATAAGAATCACAAACTGATGCAACAGCAACATTATCTGAACTTGGACTAAGTGTTAAAGTGACTGGTGTTCTTAAAATACTTTCGCAAGTTATTGTTTGCGAAGCATAATAGGTGCCTGCAGTTAATGATGTTGTATCTGCCAACGCTGTTCCACCAGTTGCATTAATATACCATTTTAATAATCCAGCTGCAGGCAAACTTGCCACCGTGGCACCATTGCACAAAGATTGTGCAGCTATTGTTGGAGCTGAAGTTGTACAAACTGCCTCAACAATATTAGTAAAATTGTTCCAACCTTGTGCCGTGATATATAGCGCACTAGTACCTGCTGGAACGGTTAATGTAACGTTTGCAAATGGAACACCTTGAAAGATGTTTGTATCAACAGTTAAAGGCGTTGTCCAATTGACTACTACCGAAGTTAAAGCCGTACAATCATAAAATGCATAACTATCTATACTGGTTACAGAACTTGAAATTGTTAAAGTCGTTAAACTTGAGCAATTCCCAAAGGCTACAGTGCCAATATATCTTACAGAATTCGGGATGACTAACGATGTTAATCCAGTGCAATTTTCAAAAGCTTCGGCATCAATATTCACTACTGAATTTGGAATGGTTATAGATGTTAAACCTGTGCAATTGTAAAAAGTTCTATTTTGGATAATTGTCAATGAATTTGGAAGATTTATTGATGTTAAACCAGAACAACCTGAAAATGCATAGTTACCAATATTAGTAACAGCGTTGGGTATTGAGATATTTGCTAAATTCGTGCAACCAGAAAATGCGTAGTTGCCAATGCCTAATGTCGAATTTGGAATTGTTATTGATGTCAAACTACTGCAATTCTCAAAAACATTATTTTCAATACTTGTTATCGAATTTGGAATAATAATTGATGTTAATGCTGAACAATTTTTAAACATATAAGAAGCTAAATAATTTAAATTACTTGGCAGTGTGACTGATGTCAATGCACTGCATCCCTCGAACGTCTGTTCAAAAAGATTAGTAACCGAATTTGGAATTGTGATTGATGTTAAACTAGAACAATTTCTAAAAACACTAGTACCAATAGACAATAGATTGCTCGGAATAGTCAATGATGTTAGACCTGTGCAAGAGTCAAAAGCTGCCGTAGAAATATCTATTACCGAGTTTGGAATTATTACTGACGTTAGTCCCGAGCATTGATAAAATGCGTAATATCCTATACTTACGACCGAATAGGTAGTACCCGAATTTGTTACACTTGCAGGAATAGTAACAACACCTGTTTTGCCTGGATTAGTATCAACTGCGACCAATAGATTTGTTTGATTTATTACAACATATTTTAAGCCGTTAAAAGTAAAATTTTGTGCAAAAAGAGTAGTCAAGTTGCAAAATAAGAATGCTAAAAATAGAAATTTTTTCATAGTTTTTTTTTTCATTAATTTTCAAATGTATTTTAAAAAAAATATCGATTGCAAAAAATGTTGAGTTTGACCACTTTTTGTATGAGTTTGACACACAAACGGTTTTTTAAGAAAAATTAAGCTATTTTATTTTGAAAATCGTTCAACTAATGCTTCGTGGTGCATTCTAGAAATAGGTAATTTTTCGTTTTGAACAATAATATGTACTCGATTAACAGCTTTTATATGTTGCAGATTGACAATATAGGAACGGTGAATTCTCATAAAATTTTCGTCGTCAATTTTTTCAAGAAATTTTTCAAGACTGTTTCGAATCACATACAGTTTATTAATGGTTTTAATCTCGATATAAATATTTTCGGATTTAATCCAAAGAATGTCAATGTGTTTTATTTTCACATTAAAATGTCCATCTTTTATTTCTAATGTTTTTTCGCCTGAAAGATTTCTAGATTTGTATAATTCAAGAGTTATAAACAAGTCCGATTTTGTAAAAGGTTTTATCAAATAAGCTTGCGGTTGATAAATAACTGCTTCTTGAATGGTTTTAGAATCAGAATAAGAGGTCAAGAAAATAAACGGAATATTAAATTTAAGATTTAATTTTGCAGCGACATCAAACCCTGTTTTTTGTTCAGAAAGATTTATGTCTAAAAAAACCAAATTAATGTTTGGGTTTTTTTCTAATTCTCGTGTTGCTGTTTCGAAATTTCGTGCCATTGCCAAAACATTATAGTTCAACTCAAGAAGTGTTTCTTTTAGCATTTCGGCTATAAGTAGCTCGTCTTCAACAATTAATATTTTTAGTTTATTTGACATTTATTGTGTTTATTGTAAAAGTAGAAAGATTGTTTTGATATTCATAAACTAAATTACCTTTGATTTGCTGTACTAATATTCTAATGATTTTAAATCCAAAACCACCATTGTTTTCGTCAAATCCGTTTGGTAAACCACAACCATTATCGGAATAAATTAATACAAACTGATCGTTGTTATTCGACAATTTTATATTTATTTCTCCTTCATTTTGGTTTGCAAATGCATATTTATAAGAATTTGTAACCAACTCGTTTAGAATTAAACCCAAAAAAACTGCAATAGAAACATCGAGCACAACATCGTTTTTTTTAATATTTATTCTAATATTTTTATCATCTATTTTAAAAGATGCTTCTAATGATTCCAGCAATTGTTGTAAAAATTTATCAAAATCTACATCGTCGTTTTCTATATCTTCATACAAACTTTGATGGATTAAAGCCATAGATTGTATGCGCAATTGGCATTCTTTGAGCACCAATTTGGCTTCTTCGCTGCTTGTGGCTTTGGCTTGCAAAAACAATAAACTTTTTAAAGTCGTAAGATTGTTTTTTACGCGATGATGAATCTCTTTGAGTAATATTTTTTTTTGACCTACTAAATTTTCAAGATTTTTATTTGCGTCAAAAAGCAATTTGTTGCTTTTTCTGATTTTAATTAATGCAAAAACAATTATCGTCAACGATATTAAAGAAATAAATACAACTAAAGCTGCAATTTTTAATTGATACGAACGCTGTTGAGTTTTCAAGTTGGCTAATTCAGAAATTTGTTTTTCTTCTTTTAATAATATTTCTTTTTTATCCGATTCGAATTTTATGTTTAGACTTGCAACTTTAGACTTGTTTTCGTTGTCTTTTATTTTTTCGATTGTTTTTTTTGCTTTTAGCAAATAGTCAAATGCTAGTTTGGATTTACCTTGATTAATATACAAATCGGCAAAATTCGAAAACAGTTTTTCATTGAAATACAAATCAGACAAAATGTATTTTTCTGCTTTTTTTAAATAAAATTCTGCTTTTTTATAGTCTTTTAAAATTATGTAATATTTGCCTTGTTGCATGCATATTTCAGACAAGTCGATATTTTCTGCTCGGCGTTCCCAGATTCCTTCTGCTTTTTTTGCGTAAATAAAACTGCTGTCAACTTTTTTATTATTCCAATAACATTCAGACAATTTACTCCAAGCAAATGCCATTGTTATAGAATCATTAGTTTGCAATGCATATTTTGATGCTAATTTTAAATTAAAAAAAGCCAAATCGTTTTCGCCTTTTTTTAATAAATGCGAGCCATAATAGCGATGCGAATATTCTATGAGTTCGACACGTTTGGTAAGCTTGCTTATTTCGATTGCTTTTTTATAATATTGTTCGGCTTCTTTATTCAGATTTAACTTTGACAAATCGTCTGCCAAATTGATCATTACGTTTGCAATTTGGTCTTTATTTCCAGACTTTTCAGCTATTTTTAGTGCTTTTAACCTCAACTGAGTTGCTGTTTCATAATCGTGAAGTAAATCATAAGTATAACCACGGTCGTTGAGTAAAAAAGATTTAAGTTTTGTGTTCTTTTTCGGGATAAATTTTTCACAAAAATCATACATCAATAAGGTCGAATCTCTAAAAAGATGGTGTTCAAATGCATCGCCCATACTTTTATAGATATAAAAAACAGATAATGAATCTTTGTTTTTTAAAGCAATTGGTAGTGCTTTTTTAAAATAAAATTTAGTAGAATCAAAATGTTTAGAATATTTATATTGCTCTATTCGAGATTTATAAATAAGCAAATTTTCTTGAGCATTTACAAAATTTGTTAAGCTCAATAGAAAAGTAAAAATTATAAAAAGTTTTTTGCTCATTGAAATACAAACTTACTATTTATTTTGAATTTTATTCGTACCGATTTAATAAAAAAATCCTGCCCAACTTTTACGCTGAACAGGATTTAAAAAACTAAAAATAAATACAAAATTTAGTTTTTAATCATTTTAAAACAGATAAGTCATATAAGTTATAAAAACAGTTGCCTTGTCTGATTATTTGATAATTTTAAAAAAATACAAAAACGTTTTTACAAATCAGAAAATTGGTGTTTAGCCAAGTCACTATTTTTTCAAGACTACAACTTATATGACTTATATGTTAACATTTTTTAAATGCGGTTATTGGCAGAATTAAGCCAAAATCATTAAAATTCTTTAGTTTTTAATGATTTTATAAGTACTAACATTGTTGCCATCATTGGCTTTCAAGAAATAAATCCCTGCTGCTTTATCGGTAATATTGATGGTATTATTACCAGAAAACATTTTTTCTGATTGCAACAATTGACCAAGATTGTTGTAAACCTCTATTTGCAAATCGTTGACCAATTGAAAATTAAAAATGCCGTTGCTTGGGTTTGGATATAAGTCGATACCTACAATTCCAGAAAACGTGTTGTTATCAAGAAATGTGAAAGGCAAACAACCCGAATTATTTAAAACTTGGTTATTAATAACTAAGTTAACAAGATAAGAACCTGACTGTGTTGGTGTAAATGTTGCTCCAGTTTGGTTTGGGATAGCTTGTTGACTTATGCAATCAATCCATTGGTAAGTTGCATTTGGCGCATTGGTAGTTGCTGTTAAAACACCATTTTCATTAGTTACAGAAAGTGTGGCTGGAATAATTGTTAGGTTCAAAAATTCTGTAAAACAATTGCCTACTGCCCAATCATAATTGCTAATATTTGTGTTGTAAGTCGAACCATTTACAGCCCAAAGATAATTGCCTATTGCTGTTACTGTTGTAGTGTTTGAACTTGAAGGAATAATTGTCAACACTAATTTCTCGGTAACACAGTTTGTTGAAAATCCAGTATAAGTTCCTGATTCGTTATAAGTTTGACTGTCATTGCTTACCCATGTGTAAGAATCACAAGAAGAAATTGTTGTAATATTTTCTGTAATTGGTGTTATAATTACTTTTACATCTACGAGATTACTTATTTCGTTTGATTGAATTATTTTTCTAATTTTGTTGTTGTTCGTGTCAGCTACATATATTATTCCATTTGCATCTACGGTTAGTCCCCAAGCAATTCCAAATTCTGCGATATTACCAGCACCATCAGTAAATCCAGTTGTTCCAGTTCCAGCAATTGTTGTAACATTTCCTGATGGAGAAATTTTTCTAACTCTTCGGTTAACTGCATCCATAACATATATATTGTTACCTGAATCTACCGCTAAACCTCTTGGGCTATTAAATTTTGCCGTTGATCCTATACCATCTTCATAACCCATTGTGCTTCCTGCAAAAGTAGTTACATCTCCTGTTGGAGTTATTTTTCTTATTAGGTGATTATTTATATCTGCAACATATATATTACCAAAAGAATCTGATGTAACATCGTACGGAAATGAAAATTGAGCAGCTGTTCCTTGAGCATTAGTGTATCCATCTGAACTTCCTGCAATTGTAGTAACCTCGGCTGTTGTCGAAATTTTTCTTATGCTATGATTTCCACTATCGGCAACATAAACAATTCCTGAGTTATCAAATGTTACGCCACTTAAATTTGAAAATTGAGCAGTATTTGCTGGTCCGTTAATTGCACCTTGACCACCGTCGCCAGCAAATGTAGTTGCTAAACCAGCAGGTGTTACTTTAATTATTTTATTATTTCCTGAACTTCCAATATAAAGATTATTAAACCCATCGATCGAAATTCCATGAGGAAAACTAATTGTTGAAGGTAAATTAACAAAATCAGAAACTAGTCCCGAAGGAGAAATTTTTCTTATTTTATTGTTTTGATAATCTGTAATAAAAAAATTTCCGTCAGTGTCTGCAACTATATCTCTTGGTTTGTTAAATTGTGCAGTTTCAACAGAACCATTAGCTGTTCCAATTGCTCCAGTTCCAGCAAATGTAGAAACAATAGCTGGTGTTTTTTGAGCAACATAATAAGTACCAGTTGATAATTGTGTGGTATTAAATATTGGCATTGTTCCTGCTGCATCTGAATACCATTGAACAGTTTGTCCAGCTGATGGATTTGTAACTAAATCAGCAACAGTTGCATTACCACAAAACGTTTGTGTTTCCTCACTTATTTCTGTAACTTTAACTGCTAGTCTGGTTTGACTTTCGCAACCATCTAAAGTTTGACTTGCATAATAAGTTGTGCCATCAACTAAAAATAGTAAAGAAGAAATTTCAGTTCCATTTATCGGAGAGTCGTACCATTTTATGGCAATTCCATTGACTGTTAATTCTTGAAGACCAACATTACCTCTATAAATTTGAGTTAAAAGCCCTGTTGGAGCAGGAGTATTGGTAATAGTCAAATCTAATTTTTCGGCAACACAATTGGTCGTTGTTCCTGAATAAACTCCAGAACTTGAATAGGTCATTCCGTTGTTAGCCCAAGTGTAGGAATTACAATTAAAAACAGTTGTTACATTTTCGGAAAAGTTGTTTATGTTTACTGTTACCATAGTTCTTTCTAATGTACAACCAGAAATATGTATTTGTCCAACATAATAATTACCGTTTGTTAAAACTGTAGTACTTGGCAATGCAGTTCCATCAGTCGATGAAGTGTACCAACCTGTTATGAATGCATTGTTACCATTGCCACTATTTCCTGGTGTTGCCACTAAATTGGCAATTGTTGCACCAGTACAAAAACTCTGGTTTGCTGCAGCGGTTGGTGGGGTTATAAAATTGACGACAGCGTTGTACAATACTCTAGCACTTTCGCAACCATCGATAGTTTGTGTTAAGTAAAAAGGCACATTGGCATTTACTGGTGCAATTAAATCAGTTGTTGATAATGGTGCACCACCAGTTTCGGTTGCATAACAAGATACATTAGCACTATTATTAAATTTAGAAATTAATGTACCAATAGTTGCTCCGTTGCAAAGTGTACCAGTTATACTCATGTCTCTGGTAGGCACTGCTATGGTGTTTATAATAACATTTACTGCAGTTCTAGTTGTAGTATAAGCTTCGGTAATGCGTTTGATGGCATTGTTAGAAAAGTCGGCAACTAATATTTTCCCTACAGATTCTAGTGCAACTCCAAATGTGTTACCAAATCCCGATCCTAATGTAACTATTCCAGTACCGTCGGCATTCATTCGTTTTATGGCACTATTTCCAAAATCTGCAATCAAAATTTTTCCGTCAGGCTGAATAGCAACTCGACGTGGATTATTAAACCCATTTCCAAGCGTTACTATGTTGCCTCCGTTGGCATCCATTCTTTTGATTAAACTGTTGGCTGCATCGGCAAAAACTATTTTACCATCTGACTGGACAGCAGTTGCATAAGGGAAATTAAATCCTGAACCAAGTGTCACTAAATTAGAACCATCAGCATCCATTCTTATGATTGTGCCAGCACCAGAGTTTGCAACCAAAATTTTACCATCGCTTTGAACAGTAACACCTCCTGGATTATTAAATCCGCTTGCCACTGTTGTAATAACTGTTCCGTCAGCACTCATTCGTTTAACGGCACTTGGACCGAACTCTAATATTAAAATTGTTCCGCTAGCTTCTACAGCAACATTAATTGGTTGGAAAAATCCAGAACCTAACGTTACTATTCCTGTTCCGTCGGCATTCATTCTTTTAACAAGGTTGTTTTGTAAATCTGCTACAATAATTTTTCCGTCTGCTTGTACTGCAACCCCTGTTGGTCCTCTAAAACCACTGCCAAGCGTTGCTGTGCCAATCGGAATACTCTGTTCTACATAATACGTGCCTGTAGCAATTGCGGTTGAAGTTGCTAATGCGGATCCGCCAGAAACATCAGTAAACCAACTTGCTGTTGAACCTGATGGTCCAGTATTTATCAAATTTGAAACCGTGGCTGGACCACACAAAATTTGGTCTTGCGCATGAGCTTTAAAAGTTCCGATCGCCATAAATAACATTAGCATAGCCAATGTGGTAGTCCAGATTTTTCCTTTTATAAAGGAATAAAATGATTTTTGGGGTAAGATTTTGTTCATAAAAATTGGTTTTAAAAATTAATTTAGTTTTGAATTTTTGATTTGTTGTTTCAATAATTCGAATTCAGATTACAAAGTTGTTACAAAAGATAACAAATTCATATAGGGGGAAACCCCTGATTTTAAAAATTCTAGTTTTTGATTATTTTAAATGTACTTACATTATTTCCATCATTGGCTTTCAAGAAATAAACGCCAACTGGTTTATCAGCGATATTGATAACATTCGAACCAGAAAACATTTTTTCTGACGATAATAATTGACCAAGATTGTTGTAAACCTCTATTTGCAAATCCTTTGGTAATTTCAAATTGAAAATTCCAGTGCTTGGGTTTGGATATAAATCTATTCCTGCGATTCCAGAAAATGTGTTGTTAGCAAGAAATGTGAAATCGAAACAATCTGAAGTTCTACGTAAGGCAGCTTCGCTGTTGCCACCAATTTTAATTCTACACGCATAACTTCCAGATGTTGTCGGAGTAAAAGTACTACTAGTTTCATTTGGAATTAGAATATTGTTTGGAGTAGCACATACAAACCATTCATAGGTAACATTGGTTGCGTTCGTATTGGCAGTCAAGACAACATTATTTTGAGTCACTGATATTGTAACTGGCAAAATTGTCAGGTCGAGT